>JAKMFX010000002.1 GCA_022425195.1 Flavobacteriales bacterium
GAGCTCGAATGGGCAATGAAAGCTTATGCGGAGGATTCTCAAAATCGCTACGAAGGCCGTCAAAAAGAAGTATTTAAAATTTTTACCGACTTACATCTGGCCAACCGACATAAAATGGATGCCATTCCGGTATGTATGATTCCTGAGAATCTAAAATAGGCCCCACAAACCTTAATCATAGCGCCACTATGGCTTGAAGGACCCTAGTGTGGCGAACTCAATCGTTACCAAAACCTTATCCAAGTAGTTGTTACTTACCGACATAAATCCTCCTTGCAATTGAATTCTTTTAATCTGCTCCTCGAAATTTAACAGAGATACTGCCTTGGATTTTTTCTCATAAGTGATTTCTAGTAGGGTCGTAAACTTTCGTTCCGATTTCATATCAATAGACATCTTAGCGGGTTCTGTCTTATACATGGTGTTTAAAATAGCTACAACGGTACGATAAACCGTAATCTCAATATCCTTTTCAATCTGTTTGGGATTGTTTATGGAACAAACAAACTCCACTTCACCGCCAAGGTGTTGTTGTAATCTGGTTACAAAAAGTTTCAAAGAGGGTTCTATCCCGTATTTCATCATGGTTCTCGGCATCAATTCGGTAGCCATAGACCTTGTACTTTCTATACTCTCTTGTATATAACTTTTGATGGAAGCCACGGATTTCTTTAAATCGGCATCGGCAAGCTCTTTAATTTTCAGCTCAATAATTCCTATTTGTAACATCAGAGCGGCAAGAGATTGGGCGACACCTTCATGCAAATCTTCAGCAAAAAGTTCTCTATCCTTTTCCTGTGCCAAAATAATGGAGTTTAATATGCGTTGATCTAATTCCTTTATGGCTGTGATATCTCTACTGACCACCATATATTGATAGGGTTTTTGATCCAGATCTAAAAAGGGAACAATGGTCATGTTTACCCAATAATAAGAACCGTCTTTTGCACGTTCTTTGACCTCATTTGACCAGATCTCACCACGACCTATCGTTTGCCACATTTCCTTCCAAGAATCAATACTATGGTGGCCTGAGTCTACGACGTTGTAGGTCTGGCCCAGCAGTTCATCTCTGCTGTATTTTGAAATTTCACAGAACTTATCATTGAGGTAAGTGATGTTCCCCTTTAAATCTGTAGTTACCACAATAGAAGAAGAATTTAAAGCATATTGGAATTGATTCATCTTAGAGATGACTCGTTCCAGCTCCGCATTTTTCTCTTCGAGCTTATCTCTACTTACTACACTGTCTTCCAGCTCTTCACAAAGCATATTTAAACCCAATGCTATCGTGTCAAGTGCCGAACCATCGCCTTTAATATTGGTGATTTTTTTCGTAAAATCTAAAGCGGCCACAGAAGTGATTTGGGCGACCAACTGATCTAATATTTCAGAATTTAAAGGAGATAATTCTTGATCTTCATGATTATTATTCATTATCTATTAAATAGTTTTATGGGTATAAATTACAAAATATAGAAATCAAATGAAAAAATCTGGGATGTATAAAACACTCAAAAAAAGAAAAACTCCCTTTGAGGAGGGAGTGTAAGCAAGAATTAAAAAATAAAATCTGTTGATTTAAGAAGGCAGATTGAATCCTGAGTTCGAGAACAAATACGTTGGTAAATTGATGTTAATCGTCAATGTTTTGAACCGACTGAACTTCTGGAGCATATTTTTTAATGGTTTGCTCAACCCCTGATGTCAATGTCATTTGATTAACACTACAACTTTGGCAAGCACCATGTAGTTTAACCCTAACCACCATTTCAGGTGTTATATCGATCAGAGAAATATCTCCTCCATCGGACTCTAGATAAGGTCTGATCTCTGCCAAGGCTATTTCAATCCTTTCAATGAGTTCGGAATCGGTCTTTACTGACATATCAAAGTGTTTAGGATGAACAACCATCCATATTAGTAATTTTTACGGCTTCTGTTGGGTCTAACTTTTCATTTCGAGATGTAACTTGATCTATCAAATTATCTGCCAACTTTACAAAAGCCTTTGCCGAGTCAGTATCTTCCTGAAGGGCGACAGGTCTTCCGATATCAGCAGCTTCGCGCACACCCTGAACCAATGGTATTTCAGCCAAAAGAGGTAAATTTAAATCGTCAGCTAGATTTTTGGTGCCGTCCTTTCCAAAGATATAATATTTATTTTCTGGCAGCTCTTCCGGCGTAAAATAAGCCATATTTTCTACCAGACCCAAAACAGGTACCTGAATGGTATCTAGTTGAAACATTCCCACCCCTTTCTTTGCATCTGCTAAAGCAATGGTTTGAGGGGTACTTACAATCACAGCACCAGTAACAGGAACGGCTTGTACAAGAGACAAGTGAATGTCTCCAGTTCCAGGAGGTAAGTCTATAAGAAGGTAATCAATCTCTCCCCAGTAAGAATCTTTAATCAATTGATTCAGGGCTTTGGTAGCCATAGGGCCTCGCCAAACGACGGCCTGAGAACCGGGCGCAAAAAAACCAATGGACAGCAATTTTACGCCATAACTTTCCACGGGAAGCATCACGGGTTTTCCATTAACATTGCTGGCTTGAGGCCTGGATTTTTCAACATCAAACATAATGTGTTGCGAAGGGCCGTAAATGTCGGCATCTACCACACCCACTTTATAGCCTTTTTGCTGAAGGGCAATGGCTAAATTCGCAGTGACTGTAGATTTACCAACGCCACCTTTTCCAGAGGCCACAGCAATGATGTTTTTAACCCCTTCAATCTCCGCTCCACGAATCAAGTTCACCGCTTCTTCTTGCTTAGCTTCTACTGTAATACGTGTCGTAATTTTTGCTTTGGGATGAACTTCTTTATGAATGGCTTTAAGAATATCAACCTCTACCTGCTTCTTCGCATGAAGTGTTGGATTGTGTATCGTCACGTCAATATTAACTTCGTCACCAAAAACAACAATATTGGTCACCAAGCCGTTCTCGATCAACGACTTCTCATCACCTTTCACCTTTACACTATTCAGTGCTTGCTCTACTTGCTTCTTCTGTATGTTCATGTGCTTTATTTGCGCTGTAAAGTTACAAAAATCAACGCTTATTCATCTGCTGGATCCCAAAATACATTTTTGAAATTCAATATTTGATCTCCGTCAAATTGATGCGATTCGCTTTCTAACAATTGCTTCATAATTTGAACACCTCCAAAATGATGCTTTCCAGAGAGAACGCCTACCCTATTGACGACTCTATGGGCGGGAATATCTCTGTCATGACTGTTATTCATCGCCCAGCCGACGACTCTTGCCGATTTTCCTGCACCAAGATGTCTAGCAATCGCTCCATAGGTCGTTACTTTTCCGTACGGAATCTTTTGAACAACTCGATAACAGCGCTCAAAAAAAGAATTTTCAGAGGGTCTATTAGATTTGCTCACTCAATTGAAACTTTATATAGGTAATAGGTACACCCTGACGCCTGAATATCCCCTCGTAATTGGTGCGAATCCCCAACAAATCATCATTGGGCTTCTGGCGATCAATATCATAACTGGTCTCCAATATCTTGTGAGAGTTTCCCTCAAGCATCCCTAGGGTATAACCGTGTAAAAACTGAGAATCCGTCTTTAGATGCAAGAGCGCATCATCCGTCAAAACCTTTCGGTAAATGGCAAGCATGTCTGGAGCTGTAAGTCTTTTTTTGCGCCGTCGGTATTTAATTTGAGGATCTGGAAAAGTAATCCAGATTTCACTCACCTCTCCTTGAGAAAAACAATGATCAATCAGCTCTATCTGTGTCCTTAAGAAACCTACATTGCTCATACGATTGACTGTAGCTGTTTTTGCTCCTCGCCACATTCGCGCCCCTTTTATATCGACCCCAATGAAATTCTTATGGGGGAACTTCTCCGCCAAACCGATGGTGTACTCCCCTTTACCACAGCCTAACTCAAGTACTATGGGATGATCATTTTTAAAAAACGATTTGTGCCATTTTCCTTTCATAGGCAAGTCGTCTTCCAACAAATCAGGCCTTGGCTCTTGAATCATATTTTCGAAAGTTTTCGTCTCTGCGAACTTTCTAAGTTTATTCTTTCCCACACGCTTATCTTTTACGCCTCAAAAATACAAATTCATTCAGGAATCCTTTTTCTATATTTGCGCAAACCATCACTATTCATATGCGATTTGTTAAATTCACCCTTGTAGGCCTTATATCCATTACACTTGCATTTTTAAGCTTGGGATTTTTTCATGCGGAGTTCAAATACGAGAATGAGCTCGACATCAACGCTTCTGCCGAAAACGTTTATCGAATATTCACAAATGACGAGCTTAAATCGAAATGGCTTTCGGGGTACTACGGGAGTGAAACTCTAGCGGGTACTGCTTCTCAGTCGGGTCATCGAAAACTATTAACATTCAAACAAGAAGAGCAAACCTTTGAAATTATTGAAGAACTGACAGAAGTCCACGAAGGAGAAAAAATTGTTTTCACCCTAGAAACAGAGCTATTTACAGGTGTGAATGAAGTTTACTTTATGGGAAATGACCAAAATAGTACCCTCAAATCTTATACAACAGTAAAAGGATCGTCTATCTTTTACCGAGCCATGTTTTACGCACTGAAAAGCAGCATGCAAAACCAAACCCAGCAAAATTACGAGGCGCTTAAAAAAGTGGTTGAAAATGAAATGCATTTGAGTCGATAATGACTCCTTTTCGTCCACTACGCCTTTTTTAAGGTAAATGAAAAGGTACAGCCCTGCCCTTCAGTACTTCGAACGTTAATTACCTGATTGTGAGCTTCAATGATGTGCTTGACTATCGATA
>JAKMFX010000004.1 GCA_022425195.1 Flavobacteriales bacterium
TTCCTACCTGTTGAAGTTAAATGGTGTGATTGTTGAACGCCCTCAGCATATGTTGATGCGTGTTTCAATTGGAATTCACCTTGAAGACATTGAGGCAGCGCTTGAAACCTATGAATTGATGTCTAAGCGTTATTTTACTCACGCTACTCCCACCTTATTTAATTCTGGAACCCCAAAACCTCAAATGTCGTCTTGTTTCTTGTTGACCATGAAGGATGACAGTATTGATGGGATATACGATACCTTAAAACAAACAGCAAAAATTTCACAATCGGCTGGTGGAATAGGACTTTCTATTCACAATGTAAGAGCCACTGGTTCTTATATAGCAGGTACCAATGGAACTTCAAATGGAATAGTGCCCATGCTACGTGTTTTTAACGATACAGCACGTTATGTAGATCAAGGTGGAGGAAAACGCAAAGGGTCTTTTGCTATTTATGTTGAGCCTTGGCATGCAGATATTTTTGATTTCCTTGAATTGAAGAAGAATCACGGGAAAGAAGAAATGCGTGCACGAGATCTATTTTATGCTATGTGGACTCCTGATTTATTCATGAAACGTGTAGAGGAGAATGCAGATTGGACGCTCATGTGTCCAAACGAATGTCCAGACTTATACAATGTACATGGAGATGAATTTGACGCAATGTACCTTAAGTATGAATCAGAGGGACGTGGTAGAAGAACCATCAAAGCAAGAGAACTTTGGGAGAAGATTTTAGAATCTCAAATCGAAACAGGGACACCTTACATGCTTTACAAGGATGCCGCCAATAGAAAATCTAATCAGAAAAATTTAGGTACCATTCGTTCTTCCAACTTATGTACTGAGATCATGGAATATACTGCACCTGATGAGGTGGCGGTATGTAATCTAGCTTCTATTGCTTTACCCATGTTTGTGAAAGATGGTGCTTTTGATCATCAAGCACTTTACGATGTAACCGTAAGGGTAACCAAAAATTTAAACCGTGTGATTGACCGAAATTACTATCCTGTAATTGAGGCGCAAAACTCCAATTTTAGACATCGTCCTGTGGGTCTTGGGGTTCAAGGTTTGGCAGATGCCTTCATCATGTTGCGTTTGCCATTTACTTCTGAGGAAGCGAAAAAGCTAAATCAAGAAATTTTCGAAACGCTATACTTTGCTGCGGTAACTGCTTCTTCTGAAGAGGCTAAAAATGAAGGTCCCTACGAAACGTATAAAGGGTCTCCAATGTCAAAAGGAGAATTCCAACACAATCTTTGGGGAATCAAAGACGAAGAACTCAGTGGACGTTGGGATTGGGCAAAGTTGCGTAAAACAGTCAAAAAGCAAGGAGTACGAAATTCTTTACTAGTGGCTCCAATGCCTACAGCAAGTACCTCTCAAATTCTTGGAAACAACGAATGTTTTGAACCCTACACTTCGAATATCTACACCCGAAGAGTACTCTCTGGTGAATTTATCGTAGTCAACAAGCACTTGCTTGAAGATCTAGTAGATCGTGGGTTATGGAATGAGGATATGAAGCAAGAATTGATGCGTAATAATGGATCTGTTCAAAATATCGAGGGTATTCCTGAAGACTTAAAAGAACTTTACCGTACTGTGTGGGAGATGAGTATGAAAGACATTATTGATATGTCACGCCAACGCGGATACTTTATCGACCAATCACAGTCTTTAAATCTCTTTATGGAGGGTGCTACTATGGCAAAGTTGACCTCCATGCATTTTTATGGATGGAAATCTGGACTAAAAACTGGAATGTATTATCTCAGAACCAAATCTGCGGTAGATGCAATCAAGTTTACCTTGGAAAACAAGGCTAAAGCAGAAACTCCAAAGGTTGAAGAAGTAGCAAATGCTACAACTGCTGCTGCAGTAACTACAGCAGGTTCGGCTCCTTCATCTGTACCTGTAGAACCTTTAAGTCCGCAGGAACTCAAGCAGATGCTCGCACAGGCGAAAGACAATGAAGATGACGATTGTCTGATGTGCGGATCCTAAAGAAATTTATTTAATTTCATAAAAAAGCCCTTTCATAAAGGGCTTTATTGTTTGTATAACCCACTGTAAAACAGCAATTTAAATCCTAATGTTATCAAAATGTTATCAAAATGTTATGCAGATATGTTTTTATTGTTAACTTTGTATTAAACCTAAACTATAGGACTTATGAAAACACTAGTACAAATTAAAAGTTTCATCTTCATTCTTTTCTTCATGGCAATGCCACTTATTGCTCAAGAAGATGGATTATCTAAAACATATGTTCAACAAGGAGATCAAATAAAGTACACGGAGTTTTATAAGAATGGTCAAATTGCCCAAACAGGTTTCTTTCTTAACGGGAGGAATCACGGACTCTGGACTAGTTTTAATCAGGATGGAACAAAAAAGTCTGAAGGGACTTTTGAAAATGGAAAAAAAGTTGACGCTTGGTTCTTCTGGAACGAATCAATTTTAATAGAGGTCACCTATAAAGACAATACCGTTCAACAAGCGATACAATGGGATAAGTCAGAAGTTTTGGCATCCAAAGAAGTGGAGGAATAGCCTTACAATTTCCTTACTACAGTATAGTATTTGTCGATTAACTCGAACTTGTGTGTAATAAGTTCTTTTGTCCGTATCAGAAAGTTAAAGTAGAGTGCTGTACTTCTGGGACTAGTTTCTTCTGCGCGAGTTCGTTCTATTTGGGTGTTGATTTTATCATCAATTAATTCAAAAATCTTGCTTTTTT
>JAKMFX010000017.1 GCA_022425195.1 Flavobacteriales bacterium
CTTATATGCAGCCCCTTTATGATGCGCTAAATGATATGATTCCTGCTGAGAAGCTCAAAGCTTTCATAGAAGAAAGAGTCATACAAATAGCCCCATTGGCATTCATGAGAGGTAGAACTCTTGACAATGCTTTTGTTATATTAGACGAATCTCAGAATACTACAGTTCAGCAAATGAAAATGTTCCTGACTCGTATGGGGCGTTCTGCCAAATTTGTGGTTACTGGAGATATGACTCAGGTCGACTTACCTAACCGACAAAAGTCGGGTTTAAGGCATGCTATAGAATTATTATCTAAGGTGAAAGGTATAGGTCTGGTCTACTTGGATGAGAAAGATGTGATTCGTCACAAATTAGTGATGAAAATTATTGAGGCTTACAAACTAGAACAACAACAAATAAAACAAAAACAAATTGGGAAACACGATTCTAAAAACTGATTTTAATTTTCCGGGACAGACAAACGTTTACCACGGAAAAGTACGTGAAGTCTACACGATTAACAACGACAAATTGGTCATGATTGTTTCTGACCGTATCTCAGCATTTGATGTTGTGATGCCTAAAGGAATTCCTTTTAAAGGTCAGGTGTTAAATCAAATTGCAGCTAAATTTTTAGATGCGACCACTGATATTGTTCCAAACTGGAAGATCGCTACACCAGATCCAATGGTAACGGTAGGTAAGTTCTGCGAACCTTTTAAAGTAGAAATGGTGATTCGTGGATATCTTTCTGGCCATGCATGGAGAGAGTATCGATCTGGAAAGCGACTTATTTGTGGCGTTGAGATGCCTGATGGGATGAAGGAAAATGATAAGTTTCCGGAGCCACTACTAACACCAACAACGAAGGCAGATGTAGGTCACGATGAAGACATCTCAAGAGAAGAAATTTTAAAGCAAGGTCTGGTTTCAGAAGAGGACTACCTGCTATTGGAAAAGTACACGCGAGAAATTTTCCAAAGAGGAACAGAAATCGCTGCAGACATGGGTTTAATTCTTGTAGATACCAAATATGAATTTGGTAAAGACAAAGATGGTAACATCACTCTAATCGATGAAATTCACACTCCAGATTCCTCTCGTTATTTTTATATTGAGGGATATTCAGATCGACAAGATGCTAACGAACCGCAAAAGCAATTGTCTAAAGAATTTGTTCGTCAGTGGTTAATTACCAATGGTTTTCAAGGTAAAGACGGTCAAGAAATTCCAGATATGGATGAAGCCTTTACAGATTCAGTATCCGAAAGATACATAGAGCTTTATGAAAACATTACAGGTGATACATTCGTTAAAGCAGATGTGTCTGATGTGTTGAGTAGAGTAGAAAAAAATATTCTAGACTATTTGAGCTAGTTATTAATAGACCAAAAAAGGCGTCTTAAATCACTTTAAGACGCCTTTTTTTTATTTACTTTCAGAAGACCAATCATGGTCTTTATAGTCATTGATAACATCGTACAATGTACCTCTTTCAATAGGGTGGCGTCCCACATCTTCAATTAACTTACAAAGTTGTTCAGTGCTGAGGTTTGGGCTCTGTTCCTCAGCTCCCGCCATGGCATATATTTTGGTTGAGTCATCAATCGTTCCGTCGATATCATTAACTCCAAAGTTAAGAGACATTTGAGCGGTATTCCTTCCTATCATGGGCCAATAGGCTTTGATGTGGTTGAAGTTGTCAAGGAAGATCCTAGAAACCGCATACATTTTTAAATCCTCAATGACAGAGACTTCTGGGACCTCAGACATTTGGTTGTTTCCGTTTCTGAATTTTAGAGGAATGAAGGTGTTAAATCCTGCCGTTTGATCTTGTAAATCTCTCAGTCTGTTCATATGGTCAATGCGATGGGTATAATTCTCGTAATGACCATATAGTAAAGTAGCATTCGAAGGCATCCCTAATTTGTGAGCCGTTTCATGAATTTCTATCCATTGATCAGATGTGCATTTATCCTCACAAATACGAGATCGTATTTCTTCGTCAAAGATTTCAGCACCTCCACCAGGAAGGGAATCTTGACCGTGTTCTTTAAGAATTGATAGACCTTCTTTGAATGTAACTTTAGCCTTTCGGCACATGTACTCAAGTTCAACAGCTGTAAACGCCTTAATATGGAGTTCAGGTCTGTGGGTTTTTATTCTTTTGATGAGATCTGCAAAATAATGAAGACCCATTTTTGGGTGAACACCTCCTACAATGTGAACTTCTGTTACAGGTTGGTCATCGTATTCTTTGACCTTATTAAAAATGTCATCAGCATTCAATTCCCAGCCTTCTTGCCGGTGTTTTAACAGCCTTGAGTAGGAACAAAATTTACAATCGAACACACAAATATTTGTAGGCTCTACGTGAAAGTTTCTGTTAAAATAAGTGTAATCACCGTGCTTTTTGGTGCGAATATAATTTGCCAAACTGCCTAAAAAACCCAAGGTTCCATTTTCGAATAAATAGATGCCTTCATCAACAGTGATTCTATCACCCACGTGTACTTTTTGAGCAATAGCTTTGAGTTTGGAATCTAGGTCAGAATGTAAATAAATGTGTGTTTTTTCTTCTGCGATCATAGCCTTTGAATTCTTTACAAATATACTTCAATTTTGCCTAAAGAGCTCCTATGCTATCTAAATTCTCTGGGTGATACTTTGGTGTATACATTATAGATTTATTTTTCAGGGCCCTATTTTTTTGGAATAAAATCGATGTTTTTAATTTCATTTTTTAAGCTTGACTTATGATTGTTTTCGATAGCATTGGTAAATTTGTAAAAATTTTTAATTATGAAATTATTTCGACTCATTGCTTTTTTAGAGGGGGTTTCTTACTTGCTTTTACTGTTCTTTGCGACACCCTTTAAATATTTTTATGACGATCCTAGTTATGTAAAAATATTAGGTATGCCCCATGGCTTGTTGTTTGTGGCTTATGTGGGGTTTGCATTTTACTTTATGCAAAGTAGAGATTGGTCTGTGAGGACTTTAGTTGTGGTCTTATTAGCAGCTATAATCCCTTTCGGAACTTTTTATGTAGACAAAAAGTACCTTAAGGTTTAATTTAAGTCTAAATCTAAAAGTTTTTTCAGATACAGCAGCTTTGGATGTTTTTCGACCATGTGCTTGAACTTGTCCTGAGGAGTGTAGAGTGTTTTCGTTTCTTCAGCGGCAATCACAGGGAAATCTATATTTATGCCGTAGTTGTTTAGTGACTTTCTTAAGAAGGTGAGCAACTCTGGTTTTTCCGCCTGTAAGTCCTCAGCCAAAGCTTGACTCTCCACAGGGAAATGAAGAAGGTAGTTGTTGTCGATTTTAGGAAATTGTTGAGAGAATAATCTAAAGAGAGAAATTTTCCCTTTTTTCTCGATTATTTTCGCGTAGTCTTGCCATAAAGGGTTGAGTTGATCTTGGCGGAAATCAGACCGAGACTCACCTGTAGCTACTTTGATCTCTTGGTCGTCTTCCTCACCATCTTTCTTGTTGAGAAATTGATTGATAGATAAGCCACTGAGCCCCCCTGTTTTAATTTTATTTAAAATCGCTGGGCTTGCTTTTTTAAGTTTGGCCTTTTGAGCTTTTTCAGCCTTCGTAGATCCGGGGCTTTGTGTGTGTGATTGATTGATTTGCTCTTTGATCGAACGTGTTTGAGCCTCATTTTTTGTTTGGGTTCTGTTCGATGAAGTATGCGCTATGATGAATGACTTAGAGCGTTTTTTTTTAGTCCACTTTGTGATGA
>JAKMFX010000026.1 GCA_022425195.1 Flavobacteriales bacterium
ACGGATTTCACCCTGTACTGCCATGGGTGTCGTTTATGCTTGTTGGATTTTGGTACGGCAAGCAGGATTTAAAAAGCGATCAGTTTTTAAAGAAAGTAATCTGGGTTAGTTCCTTAGTTTTTATAGGAGTTCAATTTTTGTCATTTTTCTCCATACGTTTTCTTTCTAATGGTAATGAAGAGACCCAATCTGATTTATCAGAAATTATCGGTACAAATCCAATGCCTCCTTTACCGATTTATATGATTAACGGCATAGCAATTGCGATTCTAGTGATCTCATTATGTATACTAATCGGAAAGAGATATGCGACGAATAAAGTGGTTGTTGCGTTAAAGAATACAGGCCAATTATCCTTAACCTTTTATGTTGCCCATGTAGTACTTGGAATGGGTGTTATTGAGGCGATAAGTCCCTTTAAGATGGGAACCTATAGTATTGAATTTTCGGTTGGTTATGCCTTAATATTTAGTCTGTTATGTATTGTGTTCGCAAACCTTTGGTTAAAATTTAAACATTATGGTCCGTTGGAATGGATTATGAAAATGATCATCAAATAAAAAAACCGCTACACTATAAAAGTATAACGGTTATATCATTATAAATTGCTCCCCTTGTTATTCAAAGATGCAGCACAAGTAAATGTATTCGTTCGTGAATAAAGTTGATAAACTATAATTTATAGAAACAACACTTTTATTGACAGGATTATGAACCTTTACTTAACTAATTTATGATAAGAAACACCGTCAATTGTATCAATCTTAAAAATAAACACGCCAGATGATAGTGATGAAGTATCTATTTGTATTTTATCACTAATTCTTAAAATAGCTTTACCTGTTAGGTCAAAGACAGTAACATCAGTTACATGAGAATCAGATTTGATGAATACTTGGTTTTTAAATGGATTTGGATAAATCAACTCATTATTTTGCTTCTTTGAATCCGTACTCATGACCCAATTGCTGACAGTGGATGGCAGGAAAGTTGCCATCTCCACTGCATCTACAAAATAATGTCGATCATCCAGAATCTGGGTGTACATCCCAAGCTTCAGGAAGCTGTCATTTGTATTGTCTTCATCATTAAGGTTTGTTCCTTGCTCTGAGAAAATAACGTTTCCGTCCAGGTAAATCGTCATCTGACCTTTACTGCTGTCTTGGGATGGTGTGAGATGAATTTTTAGATCGTGCCAAGTATCTGGACTAAGTGTTGCAATGGGGTAGTCGGTAACTTTCTGGCCCGTGTAACCATAGTGGCTGTAAGGGCTTCGAACGTAAAGTTTGTAGTCGCCAAGATTACTGAGACGAATTTCGAAATTCGGATCTGATCCAGGATATTGTTTGTGTTGGAAAATAATTGTTGAATATTGCGTGATTGGATCCCACTCATCCGACGGTAAATAGATTTTTTGGGATACATAAACATCTTGATTTTCCTGAACACGCGTATTATAATTACGATTTCCCCATTCCACCCGCTTACTATCTGAAGTCGCTGCAAATTTGAGAAT
This sequence comes from Flavobacteriales bacterium, assembly GCA_022425195.1. Classification (GTDB taxonomy): domain Bacteria; phylum Bacteroidota; class Bacteroidia; order Flavobacteriales; family UBA7430; genus UBA7430. The sequence continues at coordinate 1,517 of JAKMFX010000026.1, forward strand.
ATTTGTTCCTTCTTGTGCAGATATTCCTTGATCACTGGCATTTACGCTTGTGATAGAGTGCGTATTGCTAGCCCGATATCCATCTTCATACCAACCACCTCCACCGTGTGTACTGCTACTGGAACTAAACGAGTAAGTCGCCATAAAAGGAGTCGGGTTATCACCAACAAGGTTACTCTCCATTATTCCAACATACGGGTAGTCACCGCTGTAGCTTGGTTCATCACCACCACTGAAGGTGCGCCAGTCGAGTTGATTGAGGGTTGGGGATATTGCAGTCTGTTGTTGGCCTGAAAGTGTGGTATAGTTTGCAATCAGATGAATAGTCTCAGTAGTGACGCTGTGCTCCTCAAATATGAAGTCGCGAGATGTTGCGCCACTGACCGCAACATCATCGGCATACCACTGGTAGCTTATGCCTTTAGTTGTATCTCGGTTGTTCAGTTGAGATAGATCTGCTCGGAGATGACCTCCTCCAACGTTTTCATTCCAGTCCTTATCATTGACTGTTGAGCCCAAAATCTGAATAATTGAAGTTTGCTGGGCGCTTGAAAAATTAAAAACCGAAAAAATGATAAAGAAAAGAATGAATCTCATTTCTAAATTTAGGTATTTTAATTTTAACTGCATCTTTACTCAAAGATGCAGCACAAAGGGTTATTTCGAAACCTTGAAAGTAGTATTATCTGAATTAAATAAAACGGAATCAATATGACCCATTACGTTGCGGTCATCAGAGATGAAGTGCGCGTGAAGAAAACTATCGTGATGGGTAAAAATCGCCTTATGTTTTCGTGAGAAGAATCCAACAATTGATCCGCTTAGATTTTTATAACTGTATTGTGTCAGGCCCTCATGTGCCTGATCAGGCGAAGAAACAGAGCTGCCTTCGGGTAAATTAACACTGTGGACCGTAATATTTTTAAATACTCCATCAATCCTAATCAACAATGGCTTGTCATAATCAAAATAGAGGGAGTCAATTAATTCTTCTGTGGATTTTAAAGAAAGTTCTAAAGGACTTACCAAAATGGAATTTAAATCACTTTCATTTGAATAGACAAAAAATGGAGCTTTTATTGAATTAACCTGACTCACTTGGTGGGCAACGCTATCGATGACTTTCGAAATGAATGTTTGACCTTCAAATAATAAAACCTCACCCTTTAAGTATTCAATCGGCCCTAATCCATAGACATTGGGACGATTCAAAGAATCCGTTGAAATTTTACCTGATAAATCCCCTTTCCACATCACATCGCGCATCTGACCAACAACCTCAATCGATGATGAGTTACGGAATTTGTTACATGAAACGAACAACAGAGTTAAAGAAAGGGCTAATAATATTTTCATGGTACAAAAATAAAAAACCGCTACACTATAATAGTATAACGGTTAAATCATTATAAGTTGCTCCCCCTATTGACAGAAGTTGCAGCTCAATTTCTTCTTTTGACGATCCACTTAACTTGGACGATATACAATTCTCCTTCCTTTAAAATACTTAAGTAACGAGTGTAAGTTA
>JAKMFX010000041.1 GCA_022425195.1 Flavobacteriales bacterium
AAAAAAATAATGATATTAGGTGGAGGTCCGAATAGGATTGGACAAGGCATAGAATTTGATTACTGTTGTGTACATGCTTCTCTAGCATTAAAAGAAGCAGGCTTTGAAACCATCATGGTTAATTGCAATCCTGAAACAGTTTCAACAGATTATGATATTTCTGATAGGTTATATTTTGAATCAGTCACCTTAGAAGATGTTTTAGAGATTGTTTACAAAGAAAATCCTTTTGGTGTGATTGTTCAGTATGGGGGACAAACACCACTCAAACTTTCCAAAGCATTGGCTGATGCAGGAGTACCCATAATCGGCACACTGCCTGAAGATATTGATGCTGCCGAGGATAGAGAAAGATTCCAAAAAATTCTAAAAGATTTAAATTTAAAACAACCCCCCAACAGAACTGCCAGAACACCTGAGGAGGCAATAAAGCTTGCTCAAGAAATTGGATACCCTTTAGTCGTTCGTCCAAGTTATGTTCTTGGGGGAAGGGCTATGGAAATTGTTCATGAGCAAGAGGACTTAGAGCGATATATGAGGGAAGCTGTAAAAGTGTCCCATGATTCTCCTGTGCTTTTAGATCGTTTTTTAAATGATGCAATTGAAGTTGATATTGATGCTATTTCTGACGGAAAGTCTGTAGTAATTGGCGGAATCATGGAGCATATAGAACAAGCTGGAGTACATTCAGGAGATTCAGCATGTTCACTTCCTCCATACAGCATTGATGAAAAAAAACAGAATGAATTGATATCTCAAACGAAAAAAATGGCATCGAAACTCAATGTTTTGGGATTAATGAATGTTCAATTTGCTCTTCAGGGAGATGACATTTATGTATTAGAGGTAAACCCAAGAGCATCAAGAACAGTCCCATTTGTTTCAAAAGCAATTGGAAAACCGTTAGCAAAAATTGCTGCTAGATGTATGGCGGGTGAATCATTAGCTTCTCAGAAATTGACTACTGAAGTTAAGCCAAAATTTTTCTCTGTGAAAGAGGCTGTATTTCCATTTATTAAATTTCCTGGGGTCGATGTAATTCTTGGGCCAGAAATGAAATCTACAGGAGAGGTGATGGGAGTAGGATCATCATTTGCAGAGGCGTTTATCAAGTCTCAAATGGGAGCATCCATGAATCTTCCGACAAAGGGAAAAGCATTTATCAGCGTCAGAAAAGAGGATCATGAAAAGATAGTTGAAGTTGCTCAGGCACTAAAAAAACTAGGTTTTTCTCTAGCTGCAACTAAAGGTACCGCAAAAGTTTTAACTGAAAACAATCTCGAAGTTCAGTATGTGAATAAAGTTGCTGAGGGGAGGCCACATATTGTTGATATGATAAAAAATGATGAAATTGATTTTATTGTGAATATTACTGAAGATAAACAGGCCATTAAAGACTCTTATGAAATTAGAAGAAATGCTTTACAGAATAAGGTGACCTACTACACTACTTTTGCTGGAGCAAAGGCTGCCTGCGTTGGAATGAACTATTCAGATGAAATTACGGTTTCATCACTTCAGAACTTGCATAAAAACGTCTCTTAAAATACACTCAATTCATACAACGCTTTCAATAAAATAAAATAATTAGGAAAAATTTTGGATAAAACACCCATTACAATCAATGGCTCAGAAAAGCTTAAAGAAGAGCTGAAGATCTTAAAAAGTGTTGAAAGACCTGAGGTTATTGCAGCCATCGCTGAAGCCAGGGCACAAGGAGATCTCTCTGAAAATGCTGAGTACGATGCTGCCAAAGAAAAGCAAGGGTTTATTGAGGGAAGAATCGCTGATATTGAAGCAAAACTATCTAACTGCATCATTATTGACCCGGCAGAACTTCAAAAAGACGGTCGATGTGTGTTTGGAACAACTGTTGTAATTCAGGATCTTGATTCTGAGGATGAGGCTGAATACCAAATTGTTGGAGATGATGAAGCAGATATTAAGGAAAAGAAAATTTCAATCAGCTCGCCTTTAGCAAAAGCACTGATTGGTAAAGAAAATGAAGATATTG
>JAKMFX010000047.1 GCA_022425195.1 Flavobacteriales bacterium
GTTTAAAAATGATACTTCATCATCAATACTAACGAAATTCTCTTTACTGATTTCTAAATTTTTTCGAATCAAATTTGAGAAAAGACACAAACTCCTTTCTGCTTCAACTTGTCGGTTCGTAAACAAATGAAACTGAATGGAGTTTAAAATATTAAATATGAAATGTGGACTCATCAAAGAGTGAAGCATCCTGCTTTCAATGATGCCCATTTCGTATTTATGGTTCTTGTAAATCAGCTTTCTAGTATTTAAGACTCTAAAGTATTTAAAAGAAGCAAGAAGGGTGAAAAATAAAGCTATGCTGGTAAAAATGATGGTATATGTTGGCTTGGTCCAATAGGGTGTCTCTATGACAAATGAATATACTGCCGGATTGCTCCAGAAGCTTAATTGAGATTTAACTCTGTATTCAAAGTAATATTTACCTGGAATCAGGTTCTTAAATTCAAAGTGTTTTGAATCTGTTTCTTTCCATTCGTTGTTATCACCGATCAAACGATATTCTGAAGAAACCTTATTGCTTTCTTTTGAATTAGAAATAATGCAATCCAATATCAAGCAATCGTTATAGGATAATGTATCTCCATTTAAACATAGATTTCTTTTATCTGTATGTACATTAGCAATATATACATGATAAAGGTTTGGGGTTTCATCAATATAAATCGGTTCTGATGATTTCTTATTCTCAATGAAAAAAGACTCGGTAATAGAGGAGCTATTGGTAAATAAGGTCAGCGATAACAAACTTAAAACAATACATCTAACTCTTCTACAAACAATCATCAATGAGACATGTATTGGTTAAGAAAGAATCCTTGTTTCCTTCTAGATACAGGAACAAATGCACCAATGTCTAATTGTATCTGAATTCCATTTGACCGATGGTAGCTTACGATACACTGTTTGTTGACGAGGTAAGATTTGTGAACTCTTAGAAATTCATGATTTAGTAATGACTCAAAATCTTTTAAGGTTTTAGAGGCAACGAATTCACTACCATCTTTCATGTATATGATGGAGTAATTATTAGAAGCTTCTAGATAACATATGTTTTCATATTTTAATTTTACCGCACCTCTGTGTCCAGAAAGTAAAAAAGCATCTAAAGCATTAAAATTGTTTTCTAATTCTAGGTTGGGATTTTCCATAGAATCCTTGATGTTATGTCCACGAATGTCAACCGCTTTTTGGACAGAAGCAATGAATTTATCCTTGCTCAAGGGCTTTAACAAATAATCTATAGCATTAACCTTGAATGCTCTAAATGCATATTCGTCATAAGCTGTGATGAAAATTACTTGAAAATTTCTTTCTGGAAAGTACTTTAATAAATCAAACCCTGTTTGGTTGGACATTTCTACATCTAAAAACAAAAGATCAATCTTATTGTATTCTAATTCCACCTTTGCTTGTTGTATAGAATCGCATTTTGCTATGACTGATAACTCGGGACAGAATTTTTCAATCAGCACCTCAACAAGGTCTCTACTAAGCCTGTCGTCATCAACAATTAAAGATCTTAAACAATCCATAAACAATTAAATTCAAATTAATAAATTAGGATGCTTGCATTTTAAAATACTAAAAATCAGATTTTTATAATTTATTAAATATAGTTATTAATATTTCAATAAACGAATTCATTGACATCAAGTTTGGATTGTTAGGATTAATTGTTAATATTAAATGAGATTATTTAGATATGAAATCAAAAATACAGCAGAAATTAATTTTTACTTAGTTACTTAATGGTTACTTTTATTTATGGATGAATTTAAAAAAAATGCAGAATTGATTATTGTTCACAAAATTCGATCGGCATGGTTTGAAATGTCTCGAATCTTCAACAGCATCGGTTCAATTTATAATATATCGCTACCAGTTGGGCTAACGCTAATGTCAATTTACGAAGAAGAAGGAACTCCGGTAACAAAAATAGCACCTCGCATGGGTATGGAACCGAATAGCCTTTCCAGAATTCTTAAAACTATGGAAAAAGATGCTTTTGTAGTGCGTGCAAAAGACACCATTGATAAACGTAGGGTAATGGTTAAGCTCACAAATAAAGGGCAAGAAGCCAGAAATATTTGCTTGAAATCTGTGTATCGCATGAATGACGCTATGCTAGAAGGACTTGATCCAATTAAAGTAAAGCATTTTTATGAAGTCATGAATTCATTCCCCAAGTCCATGGCTTTGACCCTTGATGAAATGCTCGATGAAAGAAAAGCATGAGGTTAGTGTGAATTTGCTAGAAGTTATCAGTACGGGTTTTGTCAGCATCCCAATGCATTCTTTTTAAGAATTTTTGGATTTGTTTTACATTCCCCAATTGGTATCTAAATGAACCTGTTTCAGTTGTTCCCTTTCGATAAGACAAACGTTTTGGTGAGTTTGTAATAAGCTGGTTGAATTCTTGATTCGAGCTAATGACATTCATTACCCCTCTCCGATAATTGAAATAGTAGTATTCTTCATCAGAGAGATGAAGGTAAATGTGAACCTCATCTCCTAATCCACGCGGTATTACCTCAATAATACCGGGTACCATACGATCAATTTTACGCCCAATGATGTTGTTTAATGGGATTTCAAAATTTGAAACAAATGATGTTGTTTTACGGTCCCAATACAAATCGAGTTGTGGAAAATAAAAGGTATGCTTTAGTTCATCCGGCAAAAACCGTTTCCCTTTTTGTTTTTTACGATTGTACTTCTTGAGTTGCTTCTCTCCTATTTTATGACCTAACATCCTCTGATGAAGCTCATTAGATTGATCTACTAATTTGTTAAACGAAGCTTTTTTCAAAGATTTATAAATGAGTTTTGTGGCTTTTTTATGGATTAAAAAATCAAGTCCTAAATCGACTACTCCATCAATCTCCTCTTGATCTATAGAAGACATCAACCACCCCTCACCAGTTATTCTGACAAGCCCTGCATTCTCCCCAAGATTTATATTTCCCTCGGAATACAAACTACAAGAATCAGGATTGTATATGGCCTGGTTGCCAGGGTGATAAGGGTCTTCAATTTTCTGTTGTGATCCAATCACATAATGACGACTTAAATCGTCAAAATGAACAAATCCATTTACCCCCATAATTTCATAATCATTCACGCGTTTTGGGCTGCTTAAGAAAGCGGGATAACAAACGGTAGGTTTTTGACTGAGCATTAGCCCTGCATGCCATTGCTGCCTGTCAGTAAGTCGAATCTCTGGGTTTAAATTGATGAATACGTCATCGGGGTCAACATCGTCAATAAACGGAATCCAAGCTCGATTCAGGGCACTACATACTTCATGAATTCGCGTATCTCCGTTAAAGTTCAAAAAATCCTTAGAGCTGTCTAAATTTACCTTACCTCTGTAATCAAAATGCTGATCTAAGTGAAAATCGTCTTCCTCTTTAAGATATGCCCGACCATAGACATTCGCTCCTTGTTTTTTTAATTGTGAAAAATAAATAGGCTGCACTTCACCCTCAGTGCTGTAATAGTCAAACCACCCCGAACCAACAAATTCAGCCCCATTTAAAATATCTAGTTTCGTTTGGTAAAAGCTATATGCTGTCTTAGTATTCGACGCTATAAGGACTTCAGTGTTGTTCAATGATTTCATTTTTCCAGTAGAAAGAATTTGAACTCTGGAGGAATCGGGAAGAATGGTGGCAGGTGGCATCAAAATCTCACGAACACCCGCTACATCCAATTCGTAAGTCGACAAATCGTAATTGGCCTTTGTTCCATGAAACGATAATGAATCTTGGGTGTTGTCGACAGACAGCAACCATCCTTTGTCTTGACTAAATTGTGAGAAGTTCATCCTAAAATCAACCATATCCCATTCCATAAGATCAAAGTACAGGTGATATTTATTAGGTCTCAATTCAAAATTTGCCGAATCGGATAAGGTCTCAAATGAAGCAAAATCATCTTCGAAGCTCACTGCTGTATAGAGTTCTTTACCTGAAATTATTTTCTGATCATCTATTTCATCAAATAAGTTAAATTGAGAATGATGTGCCGTAAAATCATTGCTTTGAAGTATAAAATGATCAGATACTGATAAAGCATTATCGAAGTATAATTCTCCAGAAGCTTCAAGGGCCTTTGGACTTAGAGTCACTGCCCCCTCAAAAAGATATTTCTCTCGATATAGGCTGAAGAAAGTATCTCTATTCTTAGAGATCATTTTATCCTTAAAAGCCTGCCAATCTATGCTTGCATTTTCCACGTAAGCTTCTGGACAGCTTGTGGGTGATTCTTGCTCATAGATCTGTTGTGATTTTGCAAATGCCAAAGCATGGTAAGGGTAAAAGTATATGGAATCAGTGACAGTCATTGAGTTCAAATAATAGACAGCCCCTTTCCCCTTCAAGCCATTGTTGTCTAAATATAGGTCATTGGTAAAAGCTCCTCTTCCATCATAAGCAGGATACCGACTCGGGATTTTGTGCGAAAGACTCAGTTCTAAATTGTCATTCAGACGCATTGTATCTTTAAATGACGGAAAGATGGTAGGTGCATTCAAACGCCCTGTAAATTCAATGTTTTCTGTATTTATACTCAATAATGAATCCCATTGAAAAGGATCGGTTTGAAATGAAAACAACTCACGTTTATAAACACCATTTTTAATCTTATCGTAATAAATATGGGCCTTCTCACGACTGTATAGTTTTGGAAACTCCGATAGTGAATCGAGACCTGACTTATTGCTTGGATCATCTACATAAAGGGTTCCGGTGATGTCACAAATAACAGTTTTAACCGTTTCGGTAAATTCCTCAAGGCCTTGACTGATTGCTCCATTAGACACTTCATATTGTAAGGAGTCGATCTTATTTAAATCAAGCTCAAAGAGATCATATCTAAATTTCATTTCCTTTCCATAAAGTGCAAAATTCCCTGTTTGAATGATGCCATCAAAAGTAAAGTCTCGATTTTGATGAACCACCACATCACTTTCATAAGGGAAAATAGCCACATCATTAGAATCGGAGATTTCTACCATATTCACTCCTTGGACAGCTAAATCTCCAGATGATAAGTCCATTTTCGCATAGGGTTGACGGTCACTTCTTGAAACCATTCTCAAACCATCATAATCGCGATTCCCCAATCTAAAATCCAAGAAATGATACAATCTATCTTTGATAACGATCACCTCTTTGGTAGTATGATAATCAACAAATCCAAGTACGGCAAAATTAGTCATTAGCACGTCTGCATCTTTCAACGAACAATTATAAGCGTCAGCAATATCGCTCAACAGAAAACCTCTTTTATTCCCTGAGTTGTTGCTTAATGTTTTAAGTATAAACGCTGGGTGACGTTTATCCATAGTGGAAACATCTTCATATCGTGACTCCTTGTAATAATCATAAGACTCAACAAGGGCTGGGTTTCGAAATGGATTATCATCATTACTAAAAAATAATGCTGTTGAATCTCTATTCCAGCTCATTCGATCGAAATAACAATCCAATTGATGAAAAGAAGAACGTATTGGACTCATCCCCATGTTTTTTTTCGAACGTTCAAAGCTTGTCACTTTAGTACTGTCGTCATAATATAAATTCAATTGTGGATGTACTATAGAATCGTTATTCCACATGAGATTAATACTGACATCTTCAGCATATATTCTAGCATCTTGTAATCTATACCTTTTTGCTAAGGCTTTGATGAATGGCACATCGTTGTGAAAGAACATCAATTGAGTTGTTTTGTTGTCTTTGCCAAATAAAAACATTCGTTTTCCACGTATTTCAAGTCGACCTTTAACTTCTACATCCTTGAATATGTTTTTAAAGTTTACCCCGACTTTATCAGAAATAAAATTGGGGTAAACGGCTCCTTCTCCACTTGAATTTGAGCTTAAACCATTGCTAAATACTCCCAATAATTTACCTTCATCATGTGGTAAGTTTCCTATCAATTGTGCCCCTTCAACATCAAAATAAGGTTTTCTTAGGTCAATGAAATAATCATCAACGATTACGCTTATCGAGTCCTTTGAAATCCCATGCTTTGTCCAGTCAGACTGACCTCCATCTCCATGCCAACTATGACTGAACAGGTCTAAATAACCACTCGTGTGCATGAGCTTAATGGTATCTTGCCTAGAAATACAGCTTAGCTCTAAATCCGTTCCAGTAAGGATAGGCGTTGAGTCGTTGGTGAAAACAAAATCTCCGGCAGTAAACTTCCATTCAAAAGTTTTAGTACTGTGCAAAACGCTATCTACCAATAAGCTTGAACATTTTTTTAGGTATGACTTTGCCGATTTGTGTTTTAATTTTGGAACATGACTTATCGATGAGGTTAGGAAGTTATCTAGGTTTTCGTCTTTAAGAGCACCCTCACCATAATGATTTAAAAGACGAAATAAGGGATAAAAATCCTCAGCATCGTTAAATCTTTTTTTCCTTAGTTTGTTTACCAATAAATAAAGACGTTCTTCTTGAGCATCGTCATAGCTCGCCTTTTCAAAATAACGTATAAATTGTTTCCCAGTTCGCCTGTGATTTTTATCATCATTATCTTTAATGTCTTCACGAATTTCTTCAATGAAGTCAGCTCTACTCCACTCTACTTGAGCTGTAGTTAGACCCACAAAGGTGAACAAAAATATAAACAGAAATAGTGGTTTCATTCAGACAGAAACAATTTACTTGTTCTACAAATTAACTGAAAACCGAATAGATAAGCTAACTACAAGAATTGAAAAGGAAAATGCAACAAGGACAAAAGAAATGAAGCACCTATCATGATGTTGGATTTACAACAACTGATCCAATCGATCTAATCCTATACATTTATCACTGGTAAAGCCTTCAGCATAGTCAACTCCTATAATTCTTCCTAGGTCTTGAGCTCGATAGGTAACCGAATCTATAAACTGCTTCGAGGAAATTGGAGTTTCAGCTTCTTTGGAGTTTGGGTCAAAAAACTGAGAGCTGTAAGCCATTACAACATCCATCTTTGCGCTTATATACCCAGTGATGTCAATGACAAAGTCAGGGTTCACAGGCTTCCATTGTATGTAGTGAAGAACCTGCTTAGGTCTAAAAGAAGCTTGAGTATTTCCTTCAAACTGAGTTTCAATCTTTTTTAATCCTGATAGAAAGCACGCTGTAGAAACCAATTCAGCAGCACGAGGATGATCTGGGTGGCGGTCATCTATGGCATTGCACAACACCATGTCGGGCCGATATTTTCGTATGCGCTTTACGATTTCAATTTGATAGTCTTTATTATTTGGCGTTACGAAACCATCCTCAAAACCTAAATTTTCCCGAAATTTCACTTTCATGATTTTTGCTGAATTGGCTGCTTCCTTGGCTCTTATTTCTGCGGAGCCTCGAGTACCTAACTCGCCTTGAGTTAAATCTATAACGCCAACGCTAAAGCCTAAATCAATATGTTTTATGATTGTACCACCACATCCCAACTCAACATCATCAGGATGAACACCAATGGCCAGTATGTCAACTTTATTAGTCATTCATTAGTTTTTTGTAACGAATTCTTTTCGGTTCGGTAACACCCAGACGCTTTAATTTATTCTCTTCATAATCTGAATAAGACCCTTCAAAGTAATACACTTCAGAATCTCCCTCAAAAGCAAGTATATGGGTACATACACGATCTAGAAACCATCTGTCGTGAGAAATGATCACCGCACAGCCCGCAAAATTCTCAAGCCCTTCTTCAAGTGCTCTAAGTGTATTGACATCTAAATCATTCGTTGGCTCATCCAATAATAAAACATTTCCTTCTTGTTTTAAGGCCATGGCCAAATGCAGGCGGTTTCGCTCACCACCAGAAAGTACTTTCACCTTTTTATTTTGATCCTGCCCTCCAAAATTAAATCTGGAGACATAAGCTCTAGAGTTGAGTTTCACCCCTCCCATTTCTATATTCTCTAATCCATCGGCAATATTCTCCCAAACGGTTTTTTCAGCATCTATAGAATCATGCTGTTGATCTACATAAGAGACTTTAACGGTCTCCCCGACTTCAAAAGAGCCAGAATCGGGTTTGTCAAGTCCCATAATCATTCGGAACATGGTTGTTTTACCTGCTCCGTTGGGCCCTATAATCCCAACAATTCCTGCTGGAGGAAGATTGAAATTCAAATCTCCATAAAGTAATTTATCTCCAAAGCCTTTGCTTACATTTTTCGCCTCTATGACATTGGTCCCTAGGCGTGGGCCCGAAGGAATAAATATTTCCAATTTCTGTTCCTTATCTTTAGTCTCCTGAGCCAATAGTTGCTTGTAACTGTTCAAACGAGCTTTACTTTTCGTTTGACGTGCTTTGGGTGCCATACGAACCCATTCAAGTTCGCGCTCTAAGGTTTTCTGTCTTTTAGAGGCATCTTTATCCTCCTGAGCCAAGCGCTTTGATTTTTGATCAAGCCATGAAGAATAATTTCCTTTCCAAGGGATTCCTTCCCCTCGATCCAACTCGAGAATCCACCCCGCCACATTATCCAAGAAATATCGGTCGTGAGTAATGGCTATCACGGTTCCTTTGTACTGTTGTAAATGTTGTTCTAGCCATTGAACGGATTCGGCATCTAAATGGTTAGTAGGCTCATCGAGTAGAAGCACATCAGGCGCTTTAAGCAATAGGCGACATAGAGCAACACGCCTTCGTTCCCCACCAGACAGGTTTTTTACTGGGGTGTCACCGTCAGGAGTTCTCAAAGCATCCATTGCTCGTTCTAGCTTGCTATCCAACTCCCAAGCACCTTTTGCATCGATTACATCTTGTAGTTCACCTTGGCGATCAATGAGTTTTTGGAAACCCTCAGGGTCATCCATCACATTTGGATCAGCAAACTTGTCATTGATAGCATTAAATTCATCCAAAACATCTACAATATCCTTTACACCTTCACGTACAATCTCTATCACTGTTTTTGACTCGTCCAATTGAGGCTCTTGCTCTAAGAGACCTACACTAAACTCACTATCAGAATATACTTCCCCTTTGAAATCCGTATCTAATCCAGCAATAATCTTCAATAAGGTTGACTTCCCTGAACCGTTCAATCCAATGATTCCAATCTTTGCGCCATAAAAAAAGGAGAGGTTTATATTTTTGATGATCTGTTTTCCACTCGGAATGACTTTGGAAACTTTGTGCATTCCAAAGATGATCTTCTTATCGTCAGACATAAATGTACTTTGTTTATCAGTGAATCACAAATTTAGCATAAAATACCCTGAATCAAATAAATGCTTGAGGAATTGGGCCAGCAAAGTTTGAATATATCATAAGACCCTAATAATCAAACCATAAAAAAGATGATATTGAAGCTAAGCTCTCAGTCTTGGGTCTAGGAGGTAGTATATCATATCCGTGATGATGGTGATGATGACAAAGCAAACAGAAAGGGTCAACACAGCTCCCATTACAAGAGGTAGGTCAAGATAGTTAAGTGCATGAACGATTTCCTTACCCAAGCCGTTCCATCCAAAAATATATTCCACAAACACAGCTCCAGCCAACATGGAAGCCAACCATCCTGACAGTGATGTGATCACGGGGTTAAGCGCATTGGGCAGCGCGTGAATGAATAAGATTCGTAAAGAAGACAGCCCTTTGGCTTTAGCAGTTATGATATAGTCCTCATTTAAAGTATCCAAAAGTGAATTACGCGTCAATTGCGTAATCACAGCCAAAGGCCTAATGCCAAGGGTGATCGCTGGTAGAATCAAATTTCTCCAGGCGATGTAATCTCCACGACCATAATCGTCTACTTCATAAAGGCTACCTGTCATGGATAAACCCGTGTATTTTTGCCATTCAAAACCAAATAACCAGGCGATAATAATCGCTGAGAAAAATGAAGGTAAAGCCATACCTAACACGGATATGCTGGATAAAAAATGGTCGATAAATTTGTGTTTGTAGAGCGCGCTATACATACCGAGAATGATTCCTAAGAAAAGTGCCAAGGTGATGGCGCTTAATGCTAGGATAAATGTATTGGGTAAGGCGTCAGAAATAATTTCTGATACAGAAGTCCCCTTCCTAACAAATGATGTTCTGAGATAGGGTTGCTTCAAAACAAGCTGGAATTCCGAGAAATTTAATGAGGTGTATATGTGATAATCGTGATGCTTGGTATTTGAAAAATCCTTTTCTCCCCTAGAGTGGAATGATAATGGAGATAAATCATTCAGATAAAGAACATATTGATCTGATAGGGGTTTATCAAATCCATATTTTTTCTGAATGTTCAAGCGAAGCTGTTCATCATCTCTCTGCCCGAGCATCATGCGAGAAGGGTCACCAGGTAATATAGAGAACAGGCAGAACACTAAACTTGCTACTCCCCACAACACAAGTAGGCTGTAGGCAAATTTATATGCTACAGATCTAAGCAATTTATGGTAAATAAAGTTGCACTAAATCTTCTGCAGACGGAAAGTCATTGTAATGAAACTTACCTACGATAGTACCTTCTTTAAGCCAAAGCATTCCGGGATTAGAACGAATGATGGTCTTTAAAGTCGTTTCATCTGTAAAGTAAAAAGGTACGGATAAGTCTAAATCGTCTTTTACCGCTTGCATTTGTGCTTCTGTCGTTGCTGACAATCCGGCAATGGTAACATTTTCAACCGACAAAGCACGAGCAAGTACATTGACCTTTTCAAGAGCGGCTTGATTCGATTTCGTCAAGTCATAAGTGACAAATAAAACCGCATTCGCTGATGACAGTACACTATCCGTTATATCACCTATAAGGTCTGATTCTATTGAAAAGTCATGTATGGGTGGGTAGTCTCCTTCGATCACAAGTTTGGTTTCGCGATCTACAAATTTAGCGCCTGCAATTTCCCAAGGTTTGTCAGAGGTCGCATAGTCGTTAACCACGCCATTAACTTCGTATTTCCACACATCTTCATAAACATCAGCTTGAGCGCCTTCAGGAAGCGTCATCCCTTCAGGAATGCTTTTGCCCAATGCATAAGGCCTGTAGTCTTTTACAGGGAGATGAGAATAAGTATGGTAAGTAAATGCAAAGCAGGTGATGAAGGTTAATGTCGCTAGGGACCATTCTCTTCGTTCAGGCAGAAGGAATCGATTGACCAATCTGACCAGTAAAAAGAGAACCAAGGTGAAATAAACAGGAAACAACCAATCTAACATGAAATAGGAAAATAAACCTACCATCAGTAAAGCCACCGGTAAAATTCTCCAATTTTCTTTATTGGATTGATAATTCACCTTATTCCGAAAAGCGAAAATGATGAAAATCAAAATACTCAAAACCACATCTTTGGCGAAGGATTCCCATGGTGTTAGTTTGATGGCGTCACCAAAACATCCACAATCAGTTACTTTGTTAAAGTAGGCTGAGTAAAAAGTCAGGGCATCAAAAAATAGAATCATTAGTAATAAGGACCATACAGTAAGTCGCATCTTCGCCCCCACAAGAACAGATAAACCCAACATGATTTCAGCAATACATATAAATACCGCTAAAGGATAGGTGTAGTCCAGAAGAAAAGGAATGTCCAGGACATCAGCAGCAAAATAGTCATTGAGTTTGAATGAAAAGCCTACAGCATCGTTGGCTTTGATCAATCCCGACACTATAAATAGTGCGCCAACAATGGTACGTGAAAAGTCGTTAAGTTTATTCATTTTATTCTAATTCTAGATGGATTAATGCAAAGATCGCATAATTAACCATGTCAAAATAATTTGCGTCAATTCCTTCGCTAACAAGGGTCTTTCCTTGGTTATCTTCAATTTGTTTGACGCGAAGTAATTTCTGTAAGATAAGATCTGTCAGAGAGCTTACACGCATCTCTCGCCATGCTTCTCCATAATCGTGATTTTTCGCCTCCATCAATTCTTTAGAGCGTTGGGCGAAATCGTTATAGGCATGCATGGCTTCTTCGACGTTTAAATCTGCTTGATCTACCACCCCCCTATCCAATTGAATCAGGGCCATGATAGAATAGTTAAGGATACCGATGAACTCAGAAGCAATCCCCTCATCAATCTTCTGTACCCCCTTATTCTCAATACTCCTTATGCGCTGCGCTTTTATAAAGATTTGATCTGTTAAAGAAGTCAGACGCAAAATGCGCCATGCACTTCCATAATCCTTCATTTTTTTCTCAAAAAGAGAAGTACTTCTTTTTAAAATTTGATCGTATTGTTCGGAGGTTTTACCCATTGTAAAGGAATCTGTAGGAGAATTATTTTTACTTTTGATGCTAAAGTAATGGTTTCTTGTTTTAAAAAAAATATTCTTTGAAAAGAACAATCAATTGTAAAGGCAAACTCATAGATCTAAGGACGCCCAAAGTCATGGGCATCTTAAATGTAACACCCGACTCTTTTTTTAATAAAAGTCGAGTTGCATCAGATGAAAAGATGCTTAATAAAGTAGCGTCTATGCTCAGTGATGGAGCAGCATTTATTGATATAGGCGCCTACTCCTCGAGACCGGGAGCTCCTTTTGTTACTGAATACGAAGAGCAAAGTCGATTATTCCCTGTCCTTAAGCTTGTTCTTAATGAGTTTCCAGATGTGCTCATTTCTGTGGACACCTTTAGGTCAAAAGTAGCGTCCTCGGCAATCGACATGGGTGCTGCAATCATTAACGACATTTCTGCTGGAGATATGGATGCAGGTATGTTCGATGTGATTGCAGAACAACAAGTACCTTACATCATGATGCACAAAAGGGGAACACCGCAGACCATGAATTCGCTTAACAATTATAAGGATCTGATTCTTGACATCACCGATGAACTTCAGTTAAAAATCAATCGACTTGAAAAAAAAGGCGTAAACGATATTATTGTAGACCCTGGCCTTGGCTTTGCCAAGGATACAAAGCAGAATTATGAGATCATCAAGAAATTAAAATCTTTTGAAATCCTAGGCCACCCCATCCTTATTGGAGCGTCACGGAAATCAATGATTTACAAAGTATTAGAATGTGCTCCAGATGAAGCTTTAAATGGATCAACAGTGGTTCACACAGCAAGCTTACTCGGAGGTGCATCCATTTTAAGGGTCCACGATGTCAAAGAAGCTGTAGAAGCAGTAAAAATTACTAACTTGTTGAAAAAATAAAACAGTGGGTTTTCTTGACTTAGATATTTTTGATTTTTTAGACATTTTGCTGGTTACAGCACTTTTATTCCAGTTGTATAAATTGGTAAAAGGTACGGTGGCCATTAAAATTTTCCTTGGATTGGCTTTCACCTATTTGTTTTGGAAATTGGTTGGAGCCCTACAAATGGATCTACTCAGTGAAATTTTGGGACAATTCATTGGTGTGGGGGTCCTTGCGATCATCATTGTTTTCCAACAAGAAGTCCGCAAGTTCTTACTGATGATTGGTACGACAAGTTTCCAAAATCGTAAAAACTTCCTAAAGCACTTATTGAAACCTGAAAATAAACTTAGCCTGAATATTAAAGATTTGATACTTGCATGCTTAAGTATGTCAGACACAAAAACAGGAGCCTTAATCATCATCACGAGAAATACCGAACTGGGTTCCTATGAGCGAACTGGAGAAAGGATGAATGCTCAGTTAAGTAAATCCTTATTAGAGAGCATATTCTTCAAGAACAGCCCCCTACATGATGGCGCAGTTATATTAAGTAAAAATAGCATCACTGCAGCTCGGTGTGTCCTTCCCGTGTCCGAACTGGTCTCTCTACCCGTACACATGGGCTTGAGACACCGAGCAGCCGCTAGTCTGACCGAAATGACTGATGCCTTAGCCATTACTGTATCTGAAGAAACGGGTAAAATTTCTTATCTAAAGCAAGGTCGACTGAGTGAAAATGTGAATTCAGAAGATTTAGAAAAATTCCTAAAGAGAGACCTAAAAAACAATGGCTAAGGTGCCAAACGATTAATTTCCCAAGTATCATTTACTTTCTCGTATAAGAAACGATCGTGTAAACGAGAAGACCTACCCTGCCAAAACTCTATTTTATGGGGCACCAGCAAATACCCTCCCCAATGTTCAGGCCTTACTATGGTGTTATTTTCATAGAGCTTGTTCAAGCGATCTACTTCCTCTGTAAGTTCTTCTCTGCGATTTACTTTCGAACTTTGATTGGAGGCTATGGCTGATATTTTACTTCCTTGAGGTCTAGAATCAAAATAGTCATCTGAAGCCTTTGGGTCTAATTTCTCAACACATCCATTGATGCGAATTTGCTGTTCCAGTTCAGGCCAGAAAAAAGTCATGGATGCATTCGGGTTTTGCATCAATTCTTTTCCCTTTGAGCTGTTGTAATTTGTGAAAAACCTAAACCCAAGTGCATCTACGCCTTTTAGTAAGACAACTCTGGCGCTTGGAAATCCATCATGGGAAACTGTTGAAAGTATTAAAGCATTGGGCTCTTTTACCTCAGAATCTATGGCTTGCCCAAACCATTCATTAAATTGATCTATAGGGTTCGAGGCCAAATCACTTTTCATCAAAACATCTTTGACATAATCTTTCCTAAGATCCGCTATATTTCTTTTCATATTAATCTGTTTACTACAAAAATACTCATAGAATTTGGATAAAGCGATCATAAAGCCTAGATTTATAATTCACCAGTCCATTAAAATACATGGGAATTTCTAATAAGTCGAGCTTAAAAAAAGGAAATGTATTAATTTCTAGACCCCTCCTTAACGATGATTATTTTCATAAATCAGTAGTGCTGCTAACAGATTATCATGAGGAGGTTGTGGGCTTTATCATCAACAAGCCCTCAAAGTTAAATCTTTGTGATCTAATTGCTGACTTTCCTGAATTCGATTCAAAAGTTTATTACGGAGGTCCAGTTGCCCCTGATAATTTATACTTCATTCATCGGGTTCCCGAAAAAATTGAAGGTAGTATTCCTATCGTTAATGACTTGTATTGGGGGGGAGATTTCGACCAGGTGAAATCACTCATTTTAAAAGGAGAATTGATGTCAGATGACATTCGTTTTTTTCTGGGTTATTCAGGTTGGGGATTAAATCAACTCGACGAAGAGATTAGTTCCAATGCATGGATCATTGACGAATTAGAGGGTTCACTATTTCATTGGGAAACCCCTGATTTATGGAAAAAGTGCATATCCAAAAAAGAATCGGATTTCGAAATATGGAAAGATGCACCTAAAGATATTCGACTTAATTAAGCTTTTGTTTGCGCTAAAAATTTACTGAATAGATCTTCAATGATTTTACTTCCGTATGCCTTATTTTTATAATTAGAAACCCATTGAATCCCCTTAACTGAATTGGTGATGAATACTTCATCTGCCGTAATAAGCTCGAAAGGTTTCATGTCTTTTTCTACCAAAGAGTAGCCCCAAGAGCTCCCATTTTCTAAAATGTTTTTCCGAATAACTCCGTCTACACATCCTGAATCTATAGGGGGAGTATATATCGTCTTTTCAGAGACAACAAATAGATTTGATGCAGTTGTTTCACATAAATTGGATTCCGAATTCAAAATAATTGATTCGTTTAAGTCATTTTCTTTAGCATAGATCGAGGATAATACACTTATCATAGAATTACCCCCTTTAAAATTTGAAAGGGCTTGTTTGGGCTTTAAATGATCATAAAAAACATCTAGAACCAAGCCCTTTGCATTCAATTCGTAAGCGTGAGTGTCGGCTTCTGTAACTTCTACTAGAAATTTAAAGGTATTGTTGGTAGGCAAATAAAGGCCTCCGTCAACTCTATGAATACTCAAACGAACTCGAGCAGATGAAGATTTAAGATCAGACGCTTCAAGAGTTTTTAAAATTTCTGCTTCTAAGAAATCCATATTTAAGTGATTGGGAATGTCCATTCTGAGAATGCAAGCCCCTCCCATCATTCTGAAATAATGATCTTCCCAAAACAACAGGCGCCCATTTTGATAACGAATGGTTTCGAAGATACGGTCTGCATAGAGGAAGGCTCTGTTGCCGGGCTTAAACAAATGCTGATCATCAGGGGTGAGTGTGCCGTTGTAATTAACCATACGGAAGATTTAGGTCATTTAAATTTGAATTTGCTTTTACCAGAAAGCCCTGAAGACCAACCTTATTGGCTGCATCTACATCTCTTTGACTGTCTCCTAACAAAAAAGAATCTTTTATAGATACATTGAAACGAGCTATGATTTTTTCAAGCATCAGTGAATCAGGTTTTCTACAGATACAGGACTCTAATGCGTCATGGTGAGGACAGTAGGCTATCGTAAGAAGGTTTAAGTCATGAGAATTGAACCAATTTAACAGATAGTCATTAATGATAGCCACGTCCTTGTGCCCATAGGTTTGTTTTGAAATTCCACCTTGATTGGTAACAATGGCAAAAGAATAGCCCAATCGTTTCCAATGTGTCAGAGCTTTCTCCAGACCGTCATTCAAAATGAACTCATTCATAGAAAAAACATAAGTACCCATTTCTCGATTGATGATACCATCGCGATCTAAAAAAACGACTTTCTTCATAGCACAAAAATAGTTTTATTTTTTTGCAATCGTTCCATATCAATCACTGACATTCCTATGAATTCGTCAACTTAACCAATATCATTAATTACTGTATTTATATTCAAATTCATAAATTCACATAAAAATACATACTAATATATCTTACTTATTTATTTAGTGTTTAATTTTTTTCAGACTGAAAATAGTGTTAAATTCGCATGTAATTAATGATTAGAGTTCAATAATTTATATAAACCCAAAACGCCCCACATTATATGTCTGTAAAAACACACGTTTACATCGATGGATCGTGGATGTTCCACAATAAAAAATATTTAATAGAAGCCTATGGCGAGGAGGATTACGATATAGATTACAAGAAAATATCACTGATTATACAAGAACATCTCCTCAACAATTTAACCATAGATGTAGATATTGTCCGCACCTATTTTTACGGAACCATGCCGGTCAATAAGCCGGGATTTGCCCCCACCAAACAAAAAGCTTTTTACAAATACCTTAAAGAAGAGTGTTATTTCGTAACGGATGTCTTTGAAGTTGATTACCAAGAGGATGAGTTGTCGAAACCACAGAACAACTCCTTACCTATTGCCCTAGCCTCATCATTGCTTTACAATGCCGGGTTGAACACCTCTTACGACATTGCAGCCATCGCTTTAGGTGACCCAGATTACATATCAATGATTAAACGGGCTCGAATGCTAGGTAAGCGAATTCTTCTCATAGGAATCAAAAACACCCCTGACACCCGTTTGCGAACACGTACGGCATTATTGGATTATCCTGTCTTGTATTTAGACGATCACCTTGAAACATTAAAACTAGATCGTCACGAGCATTTTAGACAATGTATGAGCTGTGATAACGAGGAAATGACGAATTGGCATGGTGCTGATTTTTATTGCTCAGAATGCCGTGAAAACGACTCTAGAGCACAATTGAGATCTTGTAATAATTGTGGTAAAGAAGAAGAAACCACTTGGTCTGAGCCCTACTATTATTGTTTTGATTGTAGAGAATCTCATCGAAAAAGCCAGAACACATTTAGTCTATAGAAACCGTATAAAGTTTCAATAAAAGCAAGCCCTAGGGCTTGCTTTTATTTTTATAGTTCTCTAGAAAAGGTGATTACCGCAGCTTCTCTGGTCCAAAAGAAAAGCAATCGATGTTGTTCAATTACCTGAAAACAAACATCCCATCCTTCACGCCCATATCGATTCATGACTTCTTCCATTTTCTCAACAGGCATTTTACTTGCTCCCAAGAATAGTGAACTTAAAGCATTTTCTTTAATCACTTCTACTTTGTATTCCTTTCTCATAAAACATCAATCAACTAGAATTACTAATAGTTTTGAATTATCGATATAAAACAATGCTTGTTTGATCTCTGATGACTGTGCCATCGAAGCCTACAAGCTCAAACTCCATAATGTATGTACCCATAGGGCAATATTTACCTGAATTGTTATAGGTGCCATCCCAAACAAAATCTATATCATTACTCGTAAAGACAAGGCTCCCCCAACGATCGTAAATATTTACTTCAATGGCCTTACCAAAAAGACCTGAATAAGAATAATGGTCATTGACACCATCTCCATCAGGGGTAAATGCATTCGGGAAATACTTCTTTGGAGACGGAACAAAACAAAAATCGTTCGAGATGCTATAATTATTTGACATGCTCTGAGCTACGACTCTATAACAGTAACTGGTATCAATTCCATTCTTTACCAAGTCTTGATCTGTGTATTCAAACGTAGAATTTGATAAAGTTTTCAGGTTGACATAAGAACTGTCATCACTATTGTAATATTGGAGAGTGTAGTGCCTTACCCCTTCCTCCCAATCTTCATAGGGATTCCAGTGCAGGTAATAGTGTTCTGGGAATTGCACCCCTTTAAGTAATATATTAGCACCAATTCCACTATTAGGTCCTTCATTTCCACACTCATCAGCGTATGAAGCTCTATACTTATACCTCCTTCCTTTAGGGTTAGCGGTTACATCTACGAATAATGAATCTCTAGCAGCAGAGTAATCAGAGATCCACCCAAAATATTCATCCCAACGATGAATGTTGTAATAGGTCATTTCGTGCGTGTAAAACTCATCCCATTCCGTGGTTAAATATTGATCATTGACAACTGTTGTTCTCACCAAATTCAAGGGTTGTGTAAAATCAATGAATAAAGGTTCTTTTGATTTACTTACGTTCGAATTTGATTTATAAACGCCGTTAGGATGATGAGCTAGTACATAGTGAGTATAACTTGTATTACACAAATTCGTGTCTGTGTAAAATGATACATCGCCAGCTACTGTATCTACCAGTTTATATTTTAACCCATCATCAGACCTGAAAATATCATAACGTAAAACTTCTTCCCAACCAACATAAGGAGTCCAACTTAAGTCCATCGTCTGATAGTCTGTGCTCTGAGTTTCCAAAAATATAGTGGAATGAACTAAAGATGTATCGGATGAAAATCCGCAACTGTCAAATTGTAGAATACTGTACTGGTTTAATTCATATTTGTTGACAGAATCATGGAGGTATAAATTATTCAAATCATCAAGTAACGATATTTCCTCCCATGGTCTAGAAAGAGTACGGTGGTAAATTTCTAAGGATTTAAAATTACTGTCTATTGAAAAACCTGACCAATACAACTCAATCCCAGTATCTTCAACGCTGACATAAGCAATTTCAGGTTTTGTTACTATATCGTTTAAAATGACAATATCTACTGATTGAATACTCTCATCGGTACATCCTCGCATATCGGTTACAAAAAGTTCTATGTCGTAAACTCCAGAAGAATCAAACTCTTGAGTATAAGACGAATTGTCATCTAATAACTTGGAAACTGAATTGAATGTCCACAGAGATGAAATTGAATCTGTTTCATATGATGAATTGTTGTTAAAACTCACAACAGGAGCATTAAAACATAAATCAGAAGTTGCATAATCGAAGGAAGCAACTGGATTATCAAACACCTTAATCTTTTCAGGAATTAGGGTATCTGAGAAACACCCATTTTCAGATGTGATGCTGTGATAAACATCATACTCACCTGCTGTATCATAAAGGTTTGTATTTTGGAAATTTTCATTTACAACAGCATTACCTATATCCCATACGAAGGAAGATAATTCTAAATCAAAAAATGAACTGTTATTTTCGAAACCAACCTCAAATGGAGGGCATCCAATGGAATCCGTAATAACAATATCAATGATTGGATTTGGATAGATCGTAAGGGTATCTTTAAAACTTGCAGCGCACTGACCCAACAATGCATTTAGGGCAATAGGGTATTCCATATACAAATCCTGAGTTTTTGAATAGGGAAAAGAAAATTCAATTTCATTGGTTTCATTCAAAACATAATTAACAGAATCGTACACTTTCGTTGCAAGTACATCCGTGACAGGGTCATATGAAAGAAATTGAAATTTTATATCCGAGGAAAACTCAGACTCATCAATAATTTTAACAATCGTTCCGTCACAACCATAATCACTTTCAAAAGTAAACTTTGGATAGGGCCTTTTAACCTCATAGAGACTATTTTTTGTCATCTGGTCTGCACATCCATGAACCGAGTTTACCTCAAGTGTCACATCATAAATCCCCATTTCAGTATAGAAAAAATCAACTTCCGAAGTCTCGTTGGAAGATATCGGATCTGGTAGATTTCCTCCTTGGTAATCTTTACCCGTTGACGACCAAGAAAATGATGAAACGAAATCGTTATTGAGACTATTCAAATTTACAGGTTTAAAAGCGCAGATATCCCCTGTGTTGGAAGCTTCGAAATCAGCAAAAAGTCTATAAACCTCAATCGTTGTATCCTTTTGTAGGCTACAACCCAAATCATTCGTAACACTCATGCTAAGCGGGTAAAAAACCGTTTGATTAATAGCGGATGAGTCCGTAGCTTTAATGTAAGTCCCTGTGGCTTGTGGGTCTTCAATAATAAATTCATCATTAGAAATCCAACTAAAAAAAGTAGCTTCACCAATACCAACAGATAAATCGGCACTGATAGGAAAATCCTCTCCAACACAGACAATTTCTGGAAGGTTCAAATCTGCTTTAACACCGAATTGTATTTTTTTAGATGTTTGATAAACACATGGGGCTTCATCACCATTATCGACAATCAATTCACATGTAAGCTCATAAACTTTGGGCTCGTCAACTACAAACCGAATATTTCCTTGATCTTCAATGAGAGGGATGTTGGGCTCAATCGACCAGTTGAAATCTGTAACATTTAGTGGGGTATTTAGTACAGATTGATAATTGATCTGGTAATGCTTATCAATGGTTGACTTGTTATCAAAACAAACTACACCATCGACATCTTGAATCGTCATCTCTAAATCATCAACAACAACTACAGAATCGCGATAGATCAGATCTGTACAACCTATATTATTGGTTGTCTTCAAGGAGACACCATAGGCCGTCAAAGGTTCAAGAGAAAATTGTGGATTGGTGTTAGTAGAACTATTATCTGGAATAACGGCATCATTATCATGAACAAAAAGTTGCCAATCCCAAGACTCAATATTGTCATTATTTAAGCTCGTAAGTTTAAAATCCTGGCCACTGCAAAGAAGCAAAGAGTCTGATCCGACAAAGTCAGCTATCACTTGTTTAACTTCTACATCAACAGTATCAATAATCCAGCATCCCTCAGCATTTGTGAGTTTTAGGCTCATATTTGAACCTTCTAAAGAAGTGGGCATTGTATTAAATAATGGTGATTGCTTGGAAGAATCGTCAACGATTAACCCTGGACCTAGAGTCCACATGTAGTCGTAAGAATCTGAAAAATCATCTTTACTTACGGAAACTTCAAAAGCTTCTCCTAAACATACCGCTATAGGACTCTCAATCTCTGCTTCGATACCTACACGAAATGTTTTAGAATCTTCGAAAAGGCAAATGTCAAACAATCCATCTATGCTTACCCTATAATTTAGAGTGTACAATCCAGAAAGCTCAAATTCATAAGAGGAGTTTGACACCAAAGCTTCTGACAAGGCTTCACCAGAAACTAAATTACTGTTTGAGCCAAGTAGTTTTTTCGTTCCATCCGGGAGTGTCAACTCCCATGATTCATCTAGTGGAATATAATCATAACCATCAAACTCCGGAATCGTCCTAGCTATAAAATTTTGGCTGACTCGTTCTTCGCCATTAAAACATATGTTTTCTGGAATGGGATCAATGGATATGATGTAATTGTTTAACAAAATCATCTCTTCGTAGAGCTTGAAGTCGGAACATCCCTCAAATGAAGTGACTTTTAAGCCAACATCAGAAAAACCCATTTCTGTAAACGGACGGGTTATCAATGAATCTCCATCAGTATTGACTGGGCTAAGATTGGGTTCCTGAAAAGTCCATTCCCAAGTATTGATACGGTTGTTATTCAAGCTCTCAAATGCCACCTCCTCTCCATTACAATAAAGAATTGTATCAGAAGCAGTAAAATCTGCTGATACATCGTATATCTCTACTGTTTTTGTGAGATTTGCAGTACATCCGTTTGGATTGCTTAACATCAAATTGATTTGAGAATCCCCAGCATAGAATTCATCTATACTAACCTTTGGGTTTGCAGAAAAAGGATCACTTAGGGACAAGCCCTCACCAACACTCCATTGGTAGTTGTTGGCTTCATCTACAGGAGTATTTTGACGAATAGAAACCTCGAAATCTTCACCATCACAAACCGCTTCAGGGGAAATAATTTCAGTATTCAAGCCAATAAAGAAATTCTGCGAATCTTGATACCTGCAGAAGTCATTACCCGACGTATAAGTAAATATGTATCTGATGGTATATTCTCCAGTAACCGTAAAGTCGTAAGATGAAGTCGATTTTATGAATGGCGTATAGGTTTGTGCGATTGTGAGGGGAGTTTCGACACTGCCATCAGGCAATACCAACTCCCAAGTATCTCCGAGTGCATTAAAACTGTATTTATCTAAATCTATGACTGTATTGGCTATAAATTCTTGACTTACACTTTGAGCTCCATCAAAACAAATATTGTCAGGCACAGGCTCTAAATTGGTGGTAAAAGTATTCGTTAAAACGGCATTTTCAATGCTCTTCGTGTTTTCACAGCCTTCTTCTGAGATGAGCTTTAAACTCACTGTAGATTGACCAGCATCTGTAAATCTATGGGTGAAGTTTGGGTCAGATTTTATTTGATTTGTTGTTGAATTTGTCTCTTCGATGGTCCAAATCCAACTGGCAATTCTATCGTTATTTAAACTGGAAATTTCTACATTTTGATCTGTACAATATAGAATGGATTTGGATACATTAAAATCGGCGACCACATCGTATACCTCTATACTTTTGGACACCTCCGTCCAGCAACCATTAGAATTTGTTAATCTCAAAGAAATCTGCTGTGTGCTTTGCTCGGGTTGGATCCCGGCAGACACTTTAGGCAAAGCAGATGATGCATTGTCTATCGTTAATCCTGAACTTGCCGTCCAATCGTATTGATATACGTTTGAAGGATTGTCGGTGTTAAGTAAGATGTCAAATTCATTACCCACACAAATAATCGATGGTTCCGTAATTTCAGCATTTAAGCCCACATCAAAAGTCTTGGAATCTTGGTATGAACAGATTTCATTTTCCCCATCAAAAGTGATGAAATACGTAATGGTGTAGGTACCAGGAATGGTAAAGTCATACGAAGTCTTTGATTCTATGAACTCTAAAGGATTGATAGATTCAAAGGGAGTACTTGAAACAAGTTGTTCCTTACTGCCGTCTGGTAAAGTCAACTCCCATGACTCAGAACCAGCCACATATGCATAAGCTGTCGAGGCAGGGACAGTCATTGCCGTAAATTCATAAATTACGGATGGGTTACCATTAAAACAAATGTTATTGGGAGGTGTGTTGATTGTGGTTGTATATTCATTAAAGACAATCATATCGTCCACAGAATCTGAGGACTCGCAGCCATCTTGTGATTTTACATTCAATGAAACATCGTAGGCTCCAAATTCATCCAATTGAATCAAACTGGAAAAGGAATCGTTTGATGCTTGCTCAATATTGTTTTGTTTGAATGACCAATTGTAGTCTAAGTCATTCACCTTATTCATTGGGGTTAAATCAGCAGTATTAATTTGCTTTAGTCCGCAATACTTTATCGTAGATGAATTAATCTCCGCAACAGGACCTCCTATGGAGAAATAATCAGCAAATATTTTACTTCCTGAACAACCGGTTGAGCTATTTTCGATAAGTAGTGTAAGATCGTAGCTCTGCGCATCGGAAGACGCTAGCAAAAGTGAAGCGGCAGGGTTTGTACTTGTGAGGGTTTCAGAAGCATCCCAAGCTCCATTTTCTGGGATTATGCTCCACAAGTAATTGTAATCATTTCTTTGGTTGGCAAGTTCCGTCATATCAGATAATTCTGTCGGAAGAGAAAAATCGCATGTGAACCGATTGATGTTCTCCGTCAAGACAGGATCTATGTAATCAAGACGCACATTTAAAGGACTTGAATAGGAGGAACTACAAATACCCGTGTAATCAAGCTGAACCGTATAATCTCCTTCTGTAGCTGGTATAAAAGTAATGGCATTGGAACTGGATGAAACCACCTCCCCTGCTGGGATTCCCGACCAACTAAAATTAGAGGCATCCGACTTGTGAGCACTGCTGTTCGTCAAGGTAATACTTTCGTCGGAGCATAAAACACCATCATAATTCGTATCGAAACTAACGTTATGTGCAATGTCATGGCTATAATCCAATTGAGTATTGATAACACATTCACTGTTGTCAAAAGATATAGACAAGGGTATGGAAAAGTTTTCGCTGAGAATATCGCCGTTAACACTTGTTTGAATAGGGAATTCTACAGGGTCTAAATAGCTGTTTGAATAGCTGGATTCATGAGAAAATCGAAGGGTATAATCAAGACCTGAAGCCACACAACCTTCTTGGGCGTCAATTCGCTCTGTGGTAATATCTTCAAGAACGGGTCCATCATTAATTGTAAAGGCAAAAGTTTTTTTATCAAAACATTCGTTTTGATCTGTAACGCGGAGTAAAACATCTTTTTGAACGGGCTCAGTAAAGGATAAATTTAGTGATGTTGTGTTGTAAAGATTGTTTTCAAATTCCCAAGTGCTTGAAATAAAGTCATTGGCATTAAGGATTTGAAAATCTAGTTCTAGAATCCCATCACAGAGATAATAATCAGATTTGATGTTCGTGGTTATATCAGTTTTTGGATAAACGGTAAAATTGTACACCTCTGAACATGCCTCTGAAATACTGGTGATTTGGTAATCTCCAGCGTTTTCAAAGGTTGCGTAATATTCCTTACCGGCCGATCCTTCTACGACTCCTTCCACAACCCCTTCTTTTGGTGATATATCCCAAACAGCTTCACTAGGAGCGGTCAAACCTATACTTGCAGTGACTTCACTTGATAAACACAAATTTGTAGTAGAAGATACTTCCAACCCACATTGCGCGTAAGCTGAAAATGGTAATAAGAAAAAAAATGTAACAAATAAGTACTTCATAAGGGAGAGGTTTGATTACTCTATCTGTAAATTTGAAAGTAACCTGAAATATCGTGTTTCACATCTGGCGGATACGTATTCAATTTATATTGAATATGATAATAATAGAGGCCTTCTAAACGATTCTTACCTCGAGCATTTTTGCCATCCCAGTTAGGAAGCTCATCATTCGTGTTGGAGGAGTAAATATTTTTACCCCACTGGTTAAATATTTGGAGATTGTAATCCGTTGAGGTACACAACTCTTGATTTTCGGCATCACTATGGATGTAAAACGGTTTGAAAACATCGTTGTTGTTATCCCCATTTGGAGAAAAGAAATTCGGCATTTCAATTTGACAATCACAACCATCAAATTCGGAGTAACTTACCTCAAAATTTCTAATCAATGTGTCACATCCATAAAATTCTATCTGATAAGAACCCACCTCATTTGTCGACAGTGAACTGTCTTCAGAAAACAAAATACCATCGCGATACCAAGAAATACTTGGATATAACTGATGTGTTTTAGCTGTGAAATCAATAAATATAGAATCGCCAAGACAAAGGGGCGAAAAATCAAACTCTGGAACAGGCGTATATGGAAAGGATACTTGAAAGGTTTCAATCCTATCGTAACATCCCGTAAAACTCAAACCGTAAACACCTTCCCTATCAATGAGTATTGTACTGTCTGTGGAATAAAACTCCCCATTGTATACCCAGGTAAATTCTTTGTAGGAGGAGAAATCTCCCTCAGGAAAATCAATGTAATTGTCTTCTACTGGACAAATAATGGTATCTGGAAAGCTATAAGGAGTAGTATTAACCTCAGTAGTGGTTAATACAAATGAATCACGAATTGTATCACATCCATATAATTCCAAGGAATAGGTGCCTTCTTCGGATATCTCTATGGACCCTAAGGAACTTTTCATGTACACGGAATCTTGATAAAACCATCGATATGCGGTGTAACCCCCAGTCAATCCTTTTGGATACTTTACTTCTACGACATCGCCTTCACAGATGTTTAGGTCAGGCAATAATGAGTCTCCCTGATTAGACACATGATAAATCAATTCAAATGTCTTTGACAGGGTGTCGCACCCATACAATTCAAAACGGAAGGTGTCTTCTTCATTAATGATTATAGAACTGTCTGAGCTCAAAACTTGATCCCCTTGGTACCATGAGAAAGATTGATATCTAGAAAAATCTCCATCAGGAAAATCAACTTGAATGGAATCTCCGAAACATACGTATTGATTTGATAAGACCAAATTAATACTGTCATTGGGAATGACAAACCCTCCTGATAATGTATCACAAGCACTGGGATCGTTGCTCTCATTTAACATTTGTTCATCTAAAGACGGAAACTCACTTGATTGAGCAACAAACATGTTTAGTGATAAAATAAGAAGGAAAACGAAGTTATATATTGGTTTCATGAAATGGGTTTAAGTTTAAGTCAAATGAAAAAATGACTAGAAGGAACGAATCGCTCTTACTTTATGGTTTGATGATTTAAGACTAAATGTGGAATAATCTTCAATGAGATTAAAAGTCCACGCGTAATTACTTTGATATTTTTCATCTTTAAGTTGAGAGGAAGAAAAATAATTAGTTCTATCAAAATTCACAAGTTCAGAGAATTCCGAACCACCTCCTAAGTGTTTAGATATCAGCTCTAACTCTTCTAAAGAAGGTAAATACCAATCTTCATAACCGTCCTTCTTATAATCGAGGCAAGCCTGAGCGGCATTCATTTGATCTTTGCATGATCCTGCTATCGAAGTAGTGTTAGACAGTCCTGTCCCGACTTTCGACCCATTGGCACCTAGGACTTTGGTGCCTGCGCATCCCCACTGATATTTACTAGAGCGATACCCAACATTTTCTGTAGCCACAACTAGACCATGGGTTCGAGACTTGTCAAGATGGAAGACAACACCACCATGTGCCTCCATGCCGATAGACATTTTTGACACTTTGGGCTGAGTATCTCCAGAGGTAATTCCACAGCGCTCTGAACTAAAGTTAAAACTGGAAAACAATACAACTAATAGGATGGGGATTGCTAAAAGAAATCTTTTCAAAACCATATATTTTTAGAAGCCCTTATTTAGGGTAGGGTTAACAACTAAATGTTACTACCAAATTAAAGAATTTATTAATGGTTACAATAAAAACACAAATTCATTTAAGCTACTCTATATCAGTAATATAAAAAGTTACTGAATATTTCTTCATATCATATGTATTACAAAAACACCCCAAACCATTAATAGGCATTTAACATCAACAGATTGTTTTACTCTGTTAAAAGGTTCAACTTCTTGTGAAGATCATTAGCGTCAACAAAACCTACAGATCGCCATAATTCTTTTGACTGGCTCAAAAAAACAAGCGTAGGAATGCTAGATACTTTATAATGCTCAGATACATCTATATTAATATCGACATCTATTTTTATGATCTCAACTTCATCACTAAAATCCCTTTCCATTTGCTCAATGATCGGCTCTAATTTTCGACAAGGAACACACCACAATGTTTTGAAATATAGTAATACATGCTGATTGTCCACAATGGATTTAGCAACATCTTCTGGAGAAATTGACAATCCGTTTTCAACTTCATTGTGAGTTAAACGAACAAAGGGGTAATCATGCTTCATCCAGCTCATAAAACCACCCGACAAATTATAAACATCATTATGCCCTAAATCCACCAGCAACTTTGCTGCTGCGCTACTCCTTCCCCCGCTTTTACAGTAGACCAATACGGGTTTATCTTTCTGAATAAGGCTTAGCTTTCTCGCAAAATCCGAATCATAATAATTGAGAGCACTGGCATCTTTAATAAAACCTTCAGAAATTTCATTATGTGTTCTTACATCTAATAAGACAACCTCTTTTTCTAATATCTTTTGAAAAGAAGCCGGTGAAATGTTGTGTACAGCATGCCCACTATCACAAGAAGAAAGACATGTGAAGAACAAAATAAGAATAGAAATCGAAAGAGGAAATAATTTCATATACACTTGGCTTTTTCTTAAAATTACGAAATCTAATTCATTTAAAAGTCACTAAAAAAAGTGCAACCGAAAGGTTGAGCTTTAGATTGCTTTGTGGAAAAGAGGGATACTTCAAAATCATCACTTCAGAGAGAACGAATGATTGAGCACATAAGACTACACAGTGTTAATCATGTAGCTTTTTGGGTTTAATTACTTTTTAATTAGTTTACCGTATGAAAGGTTGCCATCAACATCCATAATCATAAGCGTGTATATACCATTGGACAGGTGCGAGATATTAATTTCTTCACGATAAGAGTCTATATGCACCATTAACTGCCCAGTTAAGCTGTATATATCAATTTCCTGGTAATTTACATCAGAGATGCTAAAGTAAGAGTCAGTAGGATTCGGATATATGTATATACCCTTAGCTTCAGTTTCAGTAACGTTTAAACAGAATCCACTTTCATCGTCTTTGAGTTCATACTTAATTGTTCCTGAATCATAGTGTAAGTATCCAATACATATTTCACATTTACTTGGAATTAGACACGATTGATCATCGTCAGTAGCGTCCATCTTGAAATTACATGCTGATTCGACGGTACATCCGAGGATAACACAAGTCCCATCATCGATTCCAGCATCAGAATTGTAGTTTTCTGCTTTGGCATTCATACAGCCTTCAATCAAACAGCTACCATCATCTGAATTGGCCATCTCGTCAAAATTCACGGCTGACTGATCGGTACAACCGTAAAAGATGCATGAGCCATCATCTGTGTTTGCTTCAGAATTATGATTATCTGCTGAAGAATCTGTACAACCCAAAATGATAAGAGTGACACATAGACTCTCATCATAATTCAGGGCTGGGCTGTAATATTCAACAAACAAAGAGTCAGGGCAAGCATTAAGTTTATTCGCTTCACAATCGAACCCATCCTCTGCAAACGTACAGTTTCCGACATCTGTAGCGCTTTCATTGTAGTTGCAAGCCGTTTCATTTTGACAGCCAACGATTTCGTCTACATCACAAACGCCATCATCATCTGCATCGTTATCTACAATGACACCTATTCCATCTTGTTCACCAGAACAGGTCTCACATCCCATTGGATATTCGCATATTGTATCGTCTGTATCAGTTGTGGGTCTTTGATCGAAATTACATGCTGTGTCATCTGTACAACCGCTAATTTCATTGGCATCACAAACACCATCACCATCACTATCATCAGTAACAGATGAGCTCTGTCCTACACATGTCTCACACAAAGAAATATCTGGAATATCACACAAAGTATTGTCTGCATTCACTGTTGGTGAGGCATCATAGTTACATGATAAAGGATCCGTACAACCTGATAAGGTATCTGCTTCGTTACATAAGCCATCATCATCTGCATCATTGTCTACAATGACACCTATTCCATCTTGTTCACCAGAACAGGTCTCACATCCCATTGGATATTCGCATATTGTATCGTCTGTATCAGTTGTGGGTCTTTGATCGAAATTACATGCTACTTCATCTTTACAACCGCTAATTTCATTGGCATCACAAATACCATCACCATCACTATCATCAGTAACAAATGAACTCTGTCCTACACATGTCTCACACAAAGAAATCTCTGGAATATCACACAAAGTATTGTCTGCATTGACTGTTGTTGAGGCATCGTAGTTACATGATAAAGAATCCGTACAACCTGATAAGGTATCTGCTTCGTTACATAAGCCATCATCATCAGAATCGTTATCGACAATCGTTCCGGTTCCATCTTGCTCACCTGAACAGCTTGCACAAGCATCAAGATCTGTAGAATAAGTACAAAGCGTATTATCCGTATTCACTGTTGATGAGTTGTCGTAGTTACATGCTGAGTCATCTGTACAACCGCTAATTTCATTGGCATCACAAACACCATCAACATCAGAATCGTTATCGACAATCGTTCCGCTACCATCTTGCTCACCTGAACAGCTAGCACATGTATTTAAATCGGTTGAGTAGATACACACATCTGGATCGGTTGCAGCATTACTAAAGTTACATGCCGACGAATCTTGACAACCAAGTATCTCATCTTCATCACAAACACCATCATCATCAGAATCGTTATCGACAATCGTTCCGGTTCCATCTTGCTCACCTGAACAGCTAGCACATGTATTTGAATCGGTTGAGTAGATACACACTCCTAGATCGGTTGCAGCATTATTAAAGTTACATGCCGACGAATCTTGACATCCAAGTATCTCATCTTCATCACAAATACCATCATCATCCAAATCATTCAAACAAACACCTGAACAATCTTTAACAGGACCTCCGAAAATACAAGAACCGTCGTTGGCATTGGATGCTGAATCGTAATTACAAGCATTAACATCATTACAACCCGGAACGGTTTGATTTTCACAAAGAGGAGCCGAACCACAAAAAACATCTCCTACGGTATAGTCGAAATATTTGGTGACAGCCATGCCCCCTGCAAAAGCAAATTTACACGCATAAGTAATCGTAGAACCTATAGCTTGATTGGTAAATGTCCTAGTGAATAGTTTATCGCTAGTTTTAGTCATAGAAGTCTCAGAAAAATTTGGATCAGGAGTCCACAAGTAAGCAATAACCCCGTTTACATCATCCAAAAGCTCACATGTGATGGTAACATCAGACCCATCCGTAGAGAAATTCATCGTATAACCCACTGAAAAAGATTCCTGTTCTGCTTCAGTATAAACTTCATCACAGGGAGTGGAGGCCTGATTGTCTGGGATCGATTCCACCACCGTTCCGGTCCCGTCTTGTTCACCCGAACAGGTTTGACAATCCCCAGCATAAAAACAATAATCAACAGATTCTGTTGCACTTTCATTGTAATTACATGCAGTGATATCCATACAACCCGGGAATACACATGTACCATCATCTTCGGTCGCAGATGAATCGTAATTATTGGCCTTACTATCAGTACAACCCAGATTACTTAATGAGGAAAAATATTCATGGTCTGTATTAGCTAATGAATTGTAATTTATCACATTTGAATTCGCTGATGCTTGAGCGCCTATCGAAACACATACATAACAAAACAGAATAAAAACTAAGCTAAATCGCTTTTTCATTGGGGGGGAATTAGAGTATTAAAAAGAGGCATAATTGAGAACACTAACAACACAGTGGTTGTCAAAAAAGACAAATCAAACCCTGTTATAAAAACTTAAGCTAAAATAGAAATTTATTCATAATTAGTGTTCTAGAGAGTTTCAGCTTTCTAAATATAGGCTAGAGAAATCTATACAAGCTGAAGCAATTGAACAAAAAAAGCCCAACCCTTCGGTTGAGCTTTCAATCGCTTTGCGGAGAGAGAGGGAACAATAACCACAGCCCTATCCTACTATTTTCAATACTTTACAATATTCAATCTTCTTAAGACACCCCCTGGACACTGTCGCAAGATTTGGTTGTCTATTTAGGTAAATTTAGCATAAATTTTTGAAGATTAAAATTATTTAGCACATGTGTTTAGCTTTCTATGTTACTAAACAAAGCATAGATAATTAATAAATACAAAAATCATGATGATATTCAACAGTGATGTTCACATTGGCATCAGGATTGAAATTAGAGGCTGCAGGATTGGTACATCCAGTAACAATTTTAGTAGTACATGAGTTGTCATCAACTTCATGACCTGCTCTGTTGTCATATAGTAAGTCATCATAAGATGGGAAAGAAACATAATACTCAGCATACCCAGAGTCTGTACAACCTAAAAGGCCTG
Organism: Flavobacteriales bacterium; assembly: GCA_022425195.1. Taxonomy (GTDB): domain Bacteria; phylum Bacteroidota; class Bacteroidia; order Flavobacteriales; family UBA7430; genus UBA7430. Next base: position 31,913 of record JAKMFX010000047.1, read on the forward strand.
AACATGTACCTGCATCAGTTGCAGAAGCATCATAGTTATCGTATACTTCGTCTTGACATCCTTCAACCTCAAGCTCATCACATACACCATCAGCATCTACATCACTAATACATTGACCTGCACAATTGTAGTACATATCTGGGTAATCACATGAACCATCAGAATCTGTAGCCAAAACGTTATAGTTACAAGCAGACGCATCTTGACAACCTGCAACCTCAAACTCATCACAAACAGTATCACCATCAACATCATTCAAACAAACCCCATCACAGTCATAACCTGTAGTAGCGAACGTACACGAACCATCATCAAAATAGGTAACATCTGCATACATGGTCATAGTGTTACAAGCGGAAGAGTCAGTGCATCCATCCTCAACTCCAAATAGATTTGCATCAGTAATGTTAGCCATACCATTGGTAACATATCCAGTAAACTGAGGGAGCTCAATTAAGTTACCATTGTTTAAATTTGTGTGGACTAGATCAATCAAAATTACATCTTCATCGTAGAGGATTGCAAATTGTGGAACAGCACCAGAGGCAAGACCATCTGTTTCAGGAGTAGAAGAGTCATCACCCCAAATGGAAAGACCAAAAAATCCTGTTAAAATAGCTTCAGAACCTACACATTTTAGCACACCATCACCATTTAAATCATAAAAAGCACCGATAGTTCCGCCATAGAATTGATCGAATTTAGTGGCATATATACCAACGGTCATGTTTGCACCTGTATTGATAGGTGTCGTGAACATATTACTGCTTACGAATTCTATACATGAACCGTCATCAGTGTTGGCCATATAATCAAAGTTTATCCTTGTAGAATCAATACAGCCGTAAATATAAGACTCACAGGAGTCGTCATCAGTATTGGCCGTATCATCATAATTGTACATTGTAGAATCTATACATCCATATCTGAAAGGAATGCAAAGTCCTGCATCAATATTTGCAATGGGATTGTAATTGAACATTGTTGTATCGAGACAACCAAAGTTAAAATCATGCAGAAAGGTAAATGCCGGGTAGGCTCGTGATACTTTTAGCTGGTAGCCTTGTCCGGGTATTAAATTACCTATACCGTTAAAACTGTATTCCGGCATATAAAAATTGGCGTTGTTGTTTTTGATGATTATCAAGTCATCCAGCATCGTACTCATTGCTTCTTCGGCGTCAGTTTCAAGATGATGTGTATAGCCCAGGATGTTCCATCCTTCTTCAATGTCAACAAAAATGGCTAAAGATTGAACGGCTTGATACGCTGACTTCCAAGTGACTGAACACTTAGATTGATCATTGCATCCGAAGTTAGCATCGTATTCTATATAGTTCTCATCCATACAACCGTAAAAACCAATACAGGTATTGTTTTCAAGGGTTGCTAATGGGTCGTAGTTACAATAATCAAGCTGCATACATCCCAATCTGAAACATGAACCATCATCATCTGTGGCTATGTCATCAAAATTGTCGGCCCACTTAGACATACATCCATACTTCACGCAAGAAGAAGAATTATCAATAGTGGCCAATTCATCATAGTTGTCGGCCCATTCAGACATACATGCATATCTATAACATTCATTACCATCAACAAGTGTTATACTTGCTGCAGAAGTCTGAACAACTAAACTATTTAGAATGTAAGAAACTGGAGTAGGCATTTCTAAATCATACAATTGATCACCCTTAACCAACTGAAATGAAATTGGCACATCATCCAATGCTCCGTCAACTTCAGGCGTAGCATAATCATCACCCCAAACTGCAATAGAAGTTTGACTGACCCCTGCAACCACCTCACTACCCACAACCAAACCATTGGGGTCGAGTGCTACTATATAGTCACCCATATGAGTAACATTCAATGATTCAATAAAAGACTGAGTAAAAAAAACCACCATATTCGCTCCTGTATTGACTGAGAATGGCTCCGGAATATCGTAAGTTGAATGGGTTGCATAAGGATGATAGTTGTCTGCCCATTCAGACTTACAACCATATTTATAGCAATAACCATTATCATCCGTTGCCTGAGCATCGAAATTATCAGCCCAATCAGCCATACATCCCCGCCTGTAGCAAGAACCATCATCATTGGTAGCCAATGCATCGTAGTTGATTGCCCACTCAGAAGTACATCCGTTTCTTATGCAAGAACCGTCATCACCAGAAGCAAGGGTAAAACTCGCTGCAGATGAGATAGACATAATTCCATTCGTTATATAAGAAACTGTAGTAGGCATTTGAATATCATACAAGGTTTCGCCATCCACCAACTGAAAGGAAATCAACTCATTTTCTATTGCCCCATCAACTTCATCAGTAAAAATATCATCTCCCCAAACTGCAATAGAAGTTTGAATTACCCCTGCAACTACCGCACTACCCGCAACCATACCGTTGGATGATTTCGCTACAACATAAGCGCTACTCGTTGATATCTGTAATGAAGAAATGAATGACTGTGTTAACAACAGAATCATGTTTGAGCCTGTATATTCGGTAAATGGCTCTGAGCTTGAAAAAGTTGCGTGTGCATCGTAGTTGTCTGCCCAATAAGCCATACATCCGCCTCTGTAGCAAGACCCATCATCTTCAGTAGCCGATTCGTTGTAATTATCTGCCCACGCTGATGTACATCCAGAAATGACATACTGAGCTTGTGCAATGCAAAGGCAGTGAACAAAAAATAGTAAGACAAAAAGTATGTTTTTCATAATTATTTGATGACTAGAATTGGTTTGTTAAATAATGATTCCAAAAAACATATTTGCACCTGTATTCACTGGAGTAGTGAATCAGTCAAACGTAATCTGAGCGTTCGCAGAAAAAATGGTGAACATGAGAATGGTTAAAACTAAAATAAAGTACCTCATAACGAATTACGATTTAGAATTGTAAAAAAATGAAAAGCAGTCCTGAGACCGCTTTTCACCCACCCCCACGTATGCCTGTAGGAAATGATGACATACGTGCGTATTGATTGTCAATTTTATCTATTTCGATAGTCTCTTTTCTACAGATCCGTCATTGTATAAATAAAGCAATGGCGTATCTGTTTCCTGATTGTCTATAGATACCTCCTGTCCTAGCATGTTCACCACACGAACTAAAGTTCGCTTATCATTTGGATGAACAGGGGCTATTTCATGCGCCCATTGTGGTGCCTTTTCTTGCATCTCAATACGCATACCACCCAGGTCAACAAAGGAAAAATCGTCCACCTCACCTCGCATATATACTTGATAACCCTGTCCTGGTACTAAATCTCCAATACCATTCCAACCAAACTCAGGCCAATACATGGTTCCGTTGTTGTCTTTAGCCAGGGTAATAAGATGAGAGATGGCATCAAAACATGCCGCTGTATTTTGCGGGTAGTTCAGATTGTATCCGATGATGTTCCAGCCTTTGTATAAATCCAAAGGAATCGGATTCAGTCGACGTGTCATTTCTGAGTTCTCCAACAGTAATTCTTCGTGTGCAATTTCAGTCGCTTCCAAATCCGATATTCGTTCCACGGAGTAAACACAAGAGCTGTCTTTTTCGGTGGCCAAAGGATGGTATTCCACATACAAGCTGTCGGTACATCCGTAAACGATCAGATTTTCACAAGCACCATTATCTACGCTTACTTCTTCGGTGTATTCATAAAACACATCATAGGTACAGCCTTCGAAAATACAGGAACCATCGTCGGTTGTTGCAGCGGGCACATAGTTAATGGCTAAGGCATCTGTACAAGCTTCCATATAAACCACTTTCCCATTTGCACATAGACTTTTTACCGAAGCGGCATCTTTATACACCAACATACCATTACTTTGGTAGGTGTTGGCCTGGTATGGGCTAAGATCATAAAGGTTCCTTCCATTGACCAAGTACAAATCATAAGATTCCCCTTCTGTAGCACCATCAAGTTCTTGGGTACCCGTATCATCACCCCATAACGTCAAAGAAATGATGGACGTCCCAAATACAGCTACCGAACCAAATGAAGTATTCTCTTGATTGGCAGCAACGATGTAAGCACCTTCTTGAAGATTCGGTAGCGAACCCATAAAGTTTTCTGTAAACAAGATGTTCATGTTGTTTCCAGTAATGGTACCCGGGTAAACGCTAGGGAAAACACAATTGCTGGACTCGTCATACAAACAGGTGCCATCTTCGGTATTCACATCTACACTGGCATCTCCTGTGGGCTGAATGTAATTCGTAGCTAAAGGATCTGTACAGCCGTATATTGGCAATTGAGTGTAATACCCTTGCATGCAAAGCGTGGTTAACTCCGTAAAGTCGTGTAAAATAAGTGTTTTGTTTTCTGAATAATTCAGGGGGTCATTTAAAGTAATGCGATGTAAATCATTACCGTCTACCAAGAACAGGCGAATGCCCTCCCAACTCACTGCTCCGTCAATAGGATCCGTTTGCACATCATCTCCCCATAAGGTAATCGATTCTACAGCTCCTTGTTGAATGGATGTTGAACCCACAATTCGGTCAGAATCAGTCATACCCACCAGGTACGCATTGTTTGAATTGATATTGATTTGTGAAGTAAAATCAGCGGTAAACAAAATGTTCATATTGGAGCCGGTGATCAGTCCTGAATAGCGTTCTGGGATGTCACAACCGAAATTGGCTACGTTGTATACACAGATCGATTCGTCATTTTTGGTGGCACTGGCATCATAATTCAATGCATCTTGACTCATACACCCTAGGTAATAACAAGAACCGTCTGAAGTGTTCGCATTTGGATTGTAATTGTCTGCCTCTACTTCCATACATCCGAAGTAAACACAAGCACCGGGATCAGTCGCCAGTGGGTTGTAATTGTTAGCATTGACTTGTTGACAACCTACCACTTCTAATTCATTACAAACACCGTCAGAATCTGTATCGTTCAAACATTGATCATTACAGTCGTAATAGATCTCTGGAAATTCACAAGATCCATCGTCGACATTTGCAGTTGTATTGTAATTACAAGCTGTATTGATCGTACAGCCCGAGTACAAACAAGAACCATCTTGATCAGTGGCTAACGAGTCATAGTTATCAGCTGTAGAATCAGTACAGCCATTTCGAATACAGGAGTTGTCATCATCAGTGGCTAAAGGATCAAAATTATCTGCCCAACTGGAAACACAACCCAAACGTGAACATGAACCGTCATCAAGGGTTGCCTGAGCATCGTAATTGTCTGCCCAATCGGATGTACAACC
>JAKMFX010000028.1 GCA_022425195.1 Flavobacteriales bacterium
ATGAAAATGAAGGGATTCCTATATGGGGACTAACGATTCAAAATGAACCCATGGCTGTTCAGCGTTGGGAGTCGTGTATTTATACTGCAGAAGAAGAGCGTGATTTTCTAAAATATCATCTTGGACCAACTTTGGAACGTGAAGGATTACAAGATAAAAAAATCATCGTTTGGGATCACAACAGAGATTTACTTTTTGATAGGGCAAGTGTTATTTTAAATGACCCCGAAGCAAATAAATACGTTTGGGGTACTGGATTTCATTGGTATGAGGATTGGAAAGATGGGAAGCCGATGTTTAATAACGTGGGAAAAGTTGCATCAGCATTTCCAGATAAAAAACTGATTTTTACCGAAGGTTGTAATGAAGGTTATGATATCAATCGGATAGAGGATCCCAAACTTGCAGAAAGATATGCTAAAGCGATGATCAATGACTTTAATAATGGCACGGTTGCATGGACAGACTGGAATATTTTATTAAATGAATATGGTGGTCCTAATCATGTAGGTAATTTTTGTTTTGCGCCAGTTCATGGAGACACAAATACCGGTAAACTTATGTTTACAAATTCCTACTACTATATCGGTCACTTTTCGAAGTTCATACGCCCAGGCGCAAAACGAATTTCTTCTGGTACTACTTCAAATAGAATAAGCACAACTGCGTTTATGAACATTGATGGAAGTCTTATTGTTGTTGCACTTAACGAAGAAAATGAATCAATAGACTACTTTCTCACAATAGGAGATAAATCAACACAATTAAATATTCCAAAACATTCAATACAGACTATCGTATTTGATCACTTACCTTAACTCATTTAAAAACTGCTGATGAAAAAACGAAAAATATTATCCATTTTGCTAGTCGGTTTAACAGTCATTGCAGTTTATTTGTTTTCAGATATATCCGTTTTGGAATCTTCTGGCACTGACAATGGTGTAAAAGGCAATTCAGAATGGGATATTGATTTTTTTGATGATTTTGATTCATTTAATCCCGACAATTGGCAAGATCAACGCATTTGGGTGAACAATGAAAAACAGTGTTATGTTCCAGACAATCAATATGGAACTCGTGAAGTCAGCGAAGGTACTTTAAAAATTAAGGTCATTAATATTGGCAAAAAGATTGAATGTGATAATATGGACAAGCATGGCAACCAACATCCAGAGACTTCTTACATAGCAGGGCGTATCGCATCTAAAAACCGTAAGGAATTTGTCAAAGGGAAATGGACAGCACGTCTGCGAATCCAGGGACAAAGCCAAGCATCTATGTTTCCTGCCTGGTGGATTTTGGGTGCTCAAAATAACGAACCGCCTGTTCAAGAACCCGATGAAAATATTTGTTGGCCGCTTACTGGTTCTGGTGAAATTGACATATTTGAACATCATGGAGATTATGGTAGTGGACATTACACAACTGGAGCAATTAAAAGCTTAGGAGAATGCGATAAAGGAGATTGGTGGAGTTTACGCACGTCTGCTGACACGATACTTAGTGACTTCAATACCTATTCAGTAGAATGGGAAGGCAGCGACTTGGTCTACCGTCTGAATGATAAAGAGGTCTATCGCAATGAAGGATTAGGAGACAATTACCCTGAGCCAATGTTTGCCATTTTAAATTTTGCGAAAATTACAGACTCTCCTATGGATGGAGAGTGGGTGATGGAAGTGGATTGGGTCAAGCACGAAAGTCGCATTTAATTCATTCTATATGAGAAACTTGTGTAATGTTATTCGCAAACTGTCTGTAATTTTGATATTACTTTTTGGGGTTTTTGCTAATGCCCAATTTCTCACAACTTCTGGGAAGCAAATTTTAGACAAAAATGGAGATCCAATAATCTTACGTGGGGTTGGTCTTGGGGGCTGGATGTTACAGGAGCCCTACATGATGAATTTTGTTGGTGGAGCGGATAATCAGCAGCAGTTTAGATCTAAGTTAGAATCATTAATTGGAGAAACAAATACACAAGAATTTTATAATAAATGGCTTGACAATTTTGTAACAAAAACAGATATTGATTCCCTAGCAAGCTGGGGGTTTAACAGTGTTCGACTGCCCATGCATTACAATTTGTTCACACTTCCCATCGAACAAGAAGAAGCTGGGCAGAATACCTGGCTTGACAAAGGGTTTGAAATGGTAGATAATTTATTAGAATGGTGTGAGGAAAATCAGCTTTATTTGATACTTGATCTTCATGCTGCGCCCGGTGGTCAGGGATATGACCAGGGGATTTCAGATTATGACACCAGCAAACCATCCTTGTGGGAGAGTAATGCAAACAAACAAAAAATGGTGGCTTTATGGGACAAATTAGCTGAACGTTACAAAAATGAGGAATGGATAGGAGGCTATGATATTTTGAACGAACCCAACTGGAATTTGAGTGGGTCCGAAATCAAAAACCTCTATGTGCAAGTCACCAATGCAATTCGCTCTCATGATACCAATCATATTATTTATATCGAGGGGAACTGGTTTGCAAATGATTACACTGGGCTCACACCTCCTTGGGATGATAATATGGTTTACAGCTTTCATAAATACTGGAATGTCAATACGCAAAACACCATTCAATGGGTATTGGATATGCGAGACCAGTATAATGTTCCTTTGTGGATGGGAGAAAGTGGTGAAAACTCCAATGTGTGGTTCAAAGAAGCAATCTCGCTTTTTGAGGATAATAATATTGGTTGGGCATGGTGGCCATGGAAAAGAATAGAAACCACTGTATCGTCATTTTCAATCACATCTAACCTCAACTATAATGCAGTTGTTGATTATTTTAAAGGCAATACGAGTGCGCCAAGCGCATCAGCTGCCTATCAAGGGATGCTCGAAATTGCAGAGGCCTCAAAAATTGAAAATTGCCAGTACCGAAAAGATGTTATTGACGCGATGTTACGCCAGCCAAGCTCTGAGGAGTTAAAACCTTATACTGACCATACAATTCCAGGACTGATTCATGCTACACACTATGATATGGGTTCTCAAGGGTTGGCGTATTACGATACAGAATACGGAAATTATGGTAGTTCTGGCGGCACAACCGTTTGGAATAGAGGGTGGGTCTTTCGTAATGATGGAGTTGATATATCTTCTGATCACTCAGGGGGAGGCAATTCAAACGGATACTCTATTGGGTATGTTCGTCAAGGAGAATGGATAAAATATACGGTACATGTTCAGCAAGATGGCTATTACGATTTAGAAACGACCTATGCGGCCAATGAGTCTGGGGGTAAACTACAATATGAAATGAATGATACTGCAATCACCCCTGTTATATCATTCAATTCATCGGGGAGTTTTTCAAACTTTACAACGCAATCTAGCAAGACTTCATTTCTTCATGCAGGCGAACATCTACTAAAAATTCATGTTTTAGGTGAGGAGGAGTTTAATCTCGAATCTTTTTCTTTTAGTCCATCAACAGGCCAACCTCCAGCATTTAAAATCATAGGTGGGATTAGCGATTCGAATGATGAACAAGTCAGACTTACATTTAACAAACCTATTTTGTTATCCTCCATAGACAAGAACGCATTCACACTTTTGGTAAACGACGAAGAAGTTCAAGTTACAGATGCGCAGATAGGTAGTAATGAAAGAGAGCTTGTACTGACTTTAAGCAGCTTCCTGTCATTTTATGACCAAATTTCAGTTAGTGCAAGTGCTGGTAGTTTGATTTCGACTTCAAATGATAATGTACTAGGTTTTTCAAATTTTGAAATCTATAATTTATTAGAAGTCATCAACCTTATCCCTGGAAAAATTGAAGCAGAGCTTTTTGACGATCAAAATGGTGTAGGGATCGAAGACACCACTGATATTGGACTTGGATCAAATATCAAAGAGCTACACCCTGGAGATTTCACTAAATATGAAGTAGATGTTCGTGAAGGCGGAAATTATGTGGTCGAGTGCAGGGTTGCAACATTAAGAGACAATGCTTCATTTAGTTTGGAGCTTCGAAATGATGAAACAGTGGTACGTTATACTATACTGTCATTTAACAGCACAGGCGATTGGCAAAACTGGCAGACCATTACAAAAGAGTGGGAATTGGAATCTGGTAAGTACACTCTTGTTTTCAAACCATTGGACAGTGAGTTCAACCTGAACTGGCTTAACTTTGTCCTTACAGACGATACAAATCGAAAATCCATTCCAGGAATCATTCAAGCTGAGGATTTCGCTAATCAATCGGGCTTGACTGTATCATCTACCTCTGACGTTGGCGGCGGGAGTGAGCTTGGTTATTTAAACGCTGGGGATTACGCAACCTATGAGGTTCGTGTGGAACAACAGGGGACGTATACGATTAAAAACCGAGTTGCAACTGCTTACACTGGTGCACAGTACAATCTTGAGCTGATAAGTTTGGATGGTAAAACCTATCCAATATCCGAAGTTCAGCCAAACAATACTGGTAGTTGGAACAATTGGCAAACGATAGAGCAAGAAGCAGTGATTCCACAAGGAAATTACGACCTTAAAATGACATCAATAAATTCTTCTGTGAACATCAATTGGTACGACTTCGCTTATGAGTCATCTGATATGCAGCCGATAACACTTTCTGATCGAGTTGAAGCAGAAGATTTTTTTAATCATTATGGAATAAATATTGAAAATTGTAGTGATCTCGGAGGAGGAAAAAACATTAGTTTCTTAAACCCTGGTGATTTCGCAAACTACTTGGTTCATGTCCCCATTACAGGCTATTACACCATCAAAGCAAGGGTTTCGGGTTTTGACGAAAGTCAATTCCGCTTGTCTTTATCAAGTGGAGATAAACCAGATGAAATATTACATACTTATACGACCCCGGAAACAAACGGGTGGCAAAGTTGGCAAGATACTGAAGCAGTAACTATTTTGATAAAAGAAGGGAATTACACTTTGAATTTTAACGTTTTAAAAGGTGAGTTTAATGTCAACTGGTTTGAATTTATTTATGATGAAAATGGTGGAATTCAAATTCCAGGGTCCTTGCAAGCCGAAGATTATTGGGAGGAAAGTGGACTGAGTATCGAGAATTGTTATGATATAGGTGGCGGCCAAAACTTGTCATATATGAATCAAAATGACTACGCAAAGTACCTTGTTCATATTATGGAGTCTGGAAATTATAAAATAAAAGCTCGAGTTTCAAGCAACCACAACGGCGGACTGTTTAATCTTGTGCTTTCAAATAGTTCAAATGATGTGGTTTTGAATAATTTTCAGGTTCCAAATACAGGAGGATGGCAAAGCTGGCAAACCATTGAAAAAGAGTTTGAATTAATGGAAGGAAGCTTTGAACTGACAATGAACGTTCTCGGAAATGAGTTTAATTTAAATTGGATAGAATTTGAATTTATTGGGGAGCTTTCCCACAATGATATTTCGCCAACTCGTTTAACACTTTATCCAAACCCGTCAACAGGAAAAATATTTATTCAATCTGAAAACCCTATTGATTTCATCGAAATTTATAGCATAAACGGAAAACAGATTGATCGATTGT
>JAKMFX010000011.1 GCA_022425195.1 Flavobacteriales bacterium
ACCCAGGACCCTCTCCTTAAAAGGGAGATGCTCTACCAACTGAGCTACCAAGTCATAACGAGGTGTGTGTAAGTGACTTGGCTGGGGCTCGAACCCAGGACCCTCTCCTTAAAAGGGAGATGCTCTACCAACTGAGCTACCAAGTCAAAATTTTAATGTGCCTAGAACAGGAATCGAACCTGCACGACCAGAGGTCATACGCCCCTCAAGCGTACGCGTCTACCAATTCCGCCACCTAGGCATTATTGATTGCCATCATGCTTTGTGAAAAGCGATGCAAATATAAGTGCATTATTTTATAACACCATACGTCTTTTGAAGTTTTATTATGTTTTTTTAGGAATCTGTAAATCCTACTTATTCGATGATTGGAGAACGTTCAAAAACAGCATTTTCATCAAAGAGCTTGCGGTAGGTTTTGAGGTCGTGGTAGTTTTTGGCACCCATAGATTTGCTGATGTGTATCATTTTTGGGTTAAAATCTCCTATCCAGGTCATAATGACCTTTTTATAGTTGGGGCGTTTGGTGCGAAGATGTTCTGCCGCAGCAAATAGAATATAGGACTCCATTCCCAGTCCTTGAAACTTTGGAGTGACGCCAAAGACAATTCCCCAAACGTATTTCGGTTTACTAAAAAGCTTTTGGATCAGAAACTTTAGTTTCCCCCAGATGTTAAAGTTTCCGTGTGTTACCTTAAAGAATTGATTCAATTCAGGTAACATGATCACAAATGAAATGGGCTTATCCTTGTAATAGGCATACCAGATTAAGTCCGTTTCCATAACAGGTTTGATCTTCTGCATCATTGCCATGGCTTGATTGCTCGACATCTCTTTGAAATTGTCATGGGTTACCCAAGCTGCATTGTAAACCTCCCGAAAATCTTCCGCGTACTTTTTTAGGTTGTTTTTATTGATGGTTTCAAGTCTGTAGTCTTTATTCTCTTTAATCCGCTCAAATTTATTGATGTACTTTTCCGGTAGTTTTTGGGTAAGCGGTTTTATAAAGTTGTGTTGGTTGAAGTAGGTTTGGAAACCGTAATTCTCAAAAAATGCTTGGTAATAAGGAGGGTTGTAGCTATTTGCATAGATAGGAGGGTGCTCAAACCCGTTGACCAGCAAGCCCCAATAACGGTCTTTTTCACCGAAATTTACAGGGCCATCCATAGCTTCCATTCCTCTTTCGGTGAGCCAACTTTTACATGCGTTGAATAGCATATGTGCAGCTTGCTCATTTTCAATACATTCAAAAAACCCCATTCCTCCGGTGGCTTGATTGAATGTGTGCGCTTTTTTATTGTCAATGAACGCGGCAACTCTTCCTATGGTTTCTCCTTGCTTATTTTCTAAAATAAATCGCGCTGCAGAGCCGTGTGTGAAATAGCTGTTTTTATTCGGGTCAAAAACAGCCTCTACTTCTTGTCTTATATGTGCAATCCAGTTAGCGTCATCTTTGTATATTGTGTGAGGAACTTGGTGAAATCTTTTTATTTCATTCGAATTAGAAACTTCAACGATCTTCATGCTTTGGGCTTTAGATGTGGTGATTAATTTTATCTTTGTTTCTGCATTGATATGCAATTTTACAATTTAAAAAGCAATGGATGAAAAATAAGGTGGTAATTGTTACAGGGGCTTCCTCGGGAATAGGGAAAGCTTGTGCCATTGAATTTGCTCAGAAGGGTGCTCATGTAGTTTTAGTAGCCCGTTCCGCAGCGAAGTTGGAAATACTTGCTGGTCAGATTTCATCCTATGGCGTTCTAGCCCTCCCTGTGGTGGCAGATGTAAGCCAGGAAGATGATTGTAAAAAAATGATTCATCAGGTACTTCATCAATTTGGTAAAATTGATGTTCTGATCAATAATGCGGGGATCTCCATGCGAGCCTCTTTTGCTGATATAGACGTGTCTGTTCTTAAAAAAGTGATGGGCGTTAATTTTTGGGGAACGGTTTATTGTACACGTCACGCCCTGGCAAGTATTCTTGAGAATAAAGGCTCAGTAGTGGGTGTTTCCTCTATTGCTGGCTACAAAGGTTTACCGGGGAGAACAGGCTATTCGTCCTCTAAGTTTGCCATGCATGGTTTTCTCGAATCTTTGCGTTTGGAAAATCTAAAAAATGGATTGCATGTCTTGATTGCATGTCCTGGATTCACAGCCTCCAACATAAGAAATACAGCACTCACTGGTGATGGTTCTTCGCAGGGAGAAACACCCAGAGATGAGCAGAAAATGATGCAGCCTGAAGAAGTTGCGACCTATATCGTCGATGCAGTCGAAATGAGAAAGGATCGATTGACATTGACTCTTAATGGAAAGTTGACTGTTTTGTTGAATAAGTTTTTCCCGAAGTGGGTGGATAAGTTGGTCTACAACCACATGCGTAAAGAACCAGATGCTCCTTTCAAATGAAAGTGATATTGGTCGGATATATGGGCTCTGGAAAGAGCGTTGTAGCTAGTGAACTGGCCGAATTACTCGGTTGTAGATTTATAGACACCGATGAGTGGATAGAAGCGAGGGCTTGTAAGACCATTCCCGAAATTTTTTCTCAGGACGGAGAAGCTGCTTTTAGAAAAAAAGAAAAAGAATGTCTGGAGTTTTTGATGGATCATGATCATATTGTTTTGTCTACAGGAGGAGGAATGCCTTGCTTTAACGATGCTATAGACTTGATGCTTGAACTGGGTGAGACAATTTATCTCGATGCCAGTATTGAAACGCTTACCAACCGTTTGTGGATTGGGAAGTCCGGTAGGCCCATACTTAAAGATTTTAAAGAAAAGAATGAGTTGGCAGCATTCATTTCTAATCACCTTTCCGAACGATTGGATTGTTATCAAAAGTCCAAGCACAGTGTCGTGGTGGACGACAAGTCTGTAGCGCGTATTGCTAAAGAAATCAAATCAGCATTAGAGTCCTAGGCTTTTACTTTCTGAACAATACCAGGTCTATTCGTAGCGAAGTGCTTTTATGGGCTCTACTTTCTGAATCATTAGGGAGGGAATGATGAGCATGCACATACAGATGACAATGCTAAATAGATTGATTAACATCCAATTTTCAGGGGACAGAAGAACGGGAAGCGATTTTACGTAATAGTGCTCAGGATCCAATTGTATGGGAGCGAAATAGTTCTGAATTCCTATTAGTGATAGCCCGATACCATTCCCTATAATCAAGCCTTTTCGAAGCAGATAAAAGGCGTGGTAAAGGAATATTTTTTTGATGGATATTTGCCTTGCCCCCAAGGCTTTCATTAGGCCAATCATCTTTGTTCTTTCGAGAATGATAATGAGTAGAGAGCTAATCATGTTGATGCATGCTACAAGGATCATAATCAATAGGATAATGACGATGTTCATGTCAAAGAGTTTGATCCAGTCAAAAATTTGTGAATACGTATCTCTTGCACTAGTAACGCGGGTGTCGAAAGGGCTTTTCTGCTCAACTTCCAAAAGAACTTGCTGACGATTAAATCCCTCCTTCACCTTCAGTTCAATCGAGCTACATTGATTTTCAGACCATCGATTCATTTTTCGCAAATGTTGCTGGTCAGCAAATACGTAGAGGTCGTCAAACAATTCGATTCCGGTCTCATAAATCCCCGCAACAGTAAATTTTCTTACAAAGGGCTGGTGGCTCTTTTTCCCTTGAAAATAAAATAAAGCCTCATCCTGAACGCCTAGACTTAATTTTCGACTTATCTTCTGAGAGATAAGAATGGTGTTGCTTTTTTGGGAATCCCTATAGCGAGGAGATTCTCCTGCTATAAGGTGACTGTTTATAAAGCTCCAATCAAAATTTTCATCAACTCCTTTGACCACAATCCCTTCAAATTCAGTATCCGTTTTTATAAGGGCATTTTTGGTGATCTGGGTTTGGATGTGGACAATGCCATCAACTCCATAAAAGGCCTCCAGGAGAAGGCTGTCAGCGAGAATTGGAGCGACTTCTAGGGATGGGTTAAGATCTAACACGGCCACTTGAATATCAGAGGTAAATCCGGTAACTTTAGCACTGATTTTTTCTTGCAAACCTTTGCCAGTGGCAATGGCTAAGATCATAACTGTAATGCTTAAGCTTACCGCAGCAATGGCCATTTTCAAAATAGGTTTTGATATGGAATGCTGAAGATTTTTTTCGGTGTGTAGGCGTTTTGCTACAAATTTTTCAAAATTCAAGGGACTATGCTTTATCAATGTGTTTCCAAATATAGTAAAATGAAGTTACTGACGGGTTTCATTTTTGTGCTCTTGTTTTCCTGTCAGGCCCAACAAGCATCTGATGAAATCATTACGGGAGCACAACAGTTGAACAACTATCTTCCTTCGCTTGAGGGAAAAAATATTGCGGTTGTTGCCAATCAAACCTCACTGATAGACGGAGTACATATAGTAGACACATTACTTGCGCGATCAATAATGGTTACTAGAGTCTTTGCGCCTGAACACGGATTTAGAGGTAAAGCTGACGCCGGGGCTTCCATTGATGATGCGTTAGATGAAAAAACGGGATTGCCCATCTTATCCCTTTATGGATCGACAAAAAAACCGACTTCAGCATTTTTGAAAGATGTAGATCTGATACTTTTTGACATACAAGATGTGGGTGCTCGATTCTACACCTACATTTCCACCTTACATTATGTAATGGAGGCTTGTGCAGAATACTCTATTCCGGTGCTGGTTCTTGATCGTCCAAACCCCAATGGTCATTATATAGACGGCCCGATTTTAGATACGGCATATCAATCTTTTGTTGGCATGCACCCCATACCCATAGTTCATGGGATGACGCTTGCTGAGTATGCCCAGATGATCAATGGTGAATATTGGCTAAAGGACTCTTTGCAGTGTGAGCTGAAGTATCAGTCTATGAAAAATTATCATCATCAGAAGCCCTACAAACTTCCTGTAAAACCCTCTCCTAATCTTCCAAATTCCCAATCGATAGCCTTATATCCTTCTCTGTGTTTGTTTGAAGGTACGGACGTAAGTATTGGAAGGGGTACACTACAACAATTTCAAGTGATAGGCTCACCTAAACTGGATAGTTGTTCTTATGTATTCACACCAATTTCTCGGGAGGGTGCCAAATATCCAAAGCATGAAAACACGGTTTGTTGTGGATGGAACTTGAGTGACCTTGAGTTTGAAGATGAAATCCATTTGGATTATCTTATTGAGTCTTATCATCAATACAGTTCTCAAGGGCTCGGTTTTTTCACTTCTTTTTTTGATAAACTTGCCGGCTCAAATCAGTTGCGCATTCAAATAGAGGCAGGCTGGACATCGAATCAGATTAAAGAATCCTGGGAAGAAGGTCTAGATAATTTCAAGAACACAAGAGCAAATTATTTGATTTATCCTTAGTCTATTATAGACCAAAATGTAGTTGTTGGGAAATCATTAAAGTAGACGAAGCATTTTCTCCATAATATCATCTGAATCCCAAACTTCACTTATGTTTGGGATGTTCATAATGCTTTGCATGAGTTTCTCTTGTTTCATTCCGATGTGCCAAGCATCTGCGTACGAAATATTGGTAAAACTAACCATAGAATAGAGTGGCGTCCATTTCTCTGGATAAAGTTGAGTAAATTTTTGCTCTATTTTTTTCTGTAACAAGAAGTTGGGCTGAGCGGTTTTGTCTCGCATGACAATGAAGTTGTGCATCGAAAGGTCTTGTACTCCGTCTCCATTGGGTTTTCGAACTCTAGAATACTCTTCAAAACAAGTTTTGAAATTATTATTGTGTTTGTCCAATAGTTCATCAAGGATTCTACAGTCTTCAAAACCAGCATTCATTCCTTGTCCGTAAAAAGGGACCGTAGCGTGGGCAGCATCTCCTACTAAGATGGTATGGTCATTAACATGCCAGGGGTAGGTTCGCATGATGGCCATGGAGGAAGTAGGGTTTGTGAAAAACTGATCAGATAAATCTGGGATCAGAGGGACTAAGTCAGGAAATATTTTTTCGAAATACTCTTGAACTTCTTCATGTGTTTTAAGCTTTTCAAAGGATTCTTGTCCTTCATAAGGAGCAAATAAGGTGCAGGTGTAACTGCCATCTAGGTTGGGCAGTGCAATCAGCATAAAATTACCTCGAGGCCATATATGCAATGCATTTTTTTCCAGTTTGTGGCTGCCATTGTCATGAGCTGGAATGAGGAGCTCTTTGTAACCGTGTTCAATGTATTGTTGAGAGTATTGTTGCCGACTTCTTTTTACCATTTGGTTTCTAACTGCAGAAAAGGCCCCATCAGCACCAATTAAAAGATCTGAATGAATGCTTGTTTTTTCATTGGAGTTTGTGTGTTCAAAATGGGCAGTCCCAGTTTCAAAATCTATATCGGTACATTTTTGATTGCAGTGAATGTCAACACCCAATTTTTCAGCCTTTTCCATTAAAACCAAATTCAGCATGGATCTGGATACGGAATAAATCGCCTGTCCCGGATTCCCGTAGGCTTGTTCTGAAAGGTTTCCCTGTACATCGTGCATGATCCTTTTGTACATGGGAATGGCAATTTTTTCGACATCTTTGGCGGCATCAACCTTTTTTAGGGCGGTCCATCCTCTTTCTGATAGGGCTAAATTAATGGACTTGCCCGCAGTAATTTTAGCCAACCGCAAATCATCCCTTCTTTCGTACATGGCTACGTTAAAGCCTCTTTTTTTCATGTATAGTGCGCTCAGAGACCCTACCAATCCTGCTCCGGCTATGGTGATGTTTTTTTTCATAAACTAGACCTTAGAATTTGGTAAAATTGATACACATCAGAAAAGCTGTTGTACAAAGGTACTGGAGCCACTCTGATGACATCAGGCTCACGCCAATCTGCAACCACGCCTTTTTTTGTGATGCTGTCAAATAATGTTTTGTTTCCATTTTTCACTTGAATGGAAACTTGACAGCCTCTCTGATTGGGAGTGATGATGTTGATGGTATCCGAATCTAGAGTTTCCAACAATTCGATGAGGTAATTTGTGAGTTTATTTGATTTCTGAAGTAAGGAATTCATTCCCACCCGATCAAAAATGGATAGAGAAGCTCGAATTGCTGCTAAGGATAAAATAGGGGGATTGCTTAGTTGCCATCCTTCTGCTGATTCAATCGCTTCAAAATCGTCAGGCATTTTAAATCGATTGTCTTTATTGTGTCCCCACCATCCCGCAAATTTAGGTAGCTTGCTTTTGTGATATTTCTCATGAATGAAAGCTCCGGCAACCGATCCAGGTCCTGAGTTTAAGTACTTGTAGGAGCACCAAACGGCAAAGTCCACATTCCAGTCATGAAGTTCTAGATTCACATTTCCTGCCGCATGTGCCAGATCGAATCCTACACAAATGTCTTTTTTATGCGCTAGTTCTGTCAGCGTTTTCATATCAAATACTTGGCCAGTATAGTAGTTGACTCCACCCAGCATAAGTAGTGCAATTTCATCTCCTTGATCAGTAACTAGTTTTGCGATGTCTTCAGTCCTCAGGGCATGTTCTCCTTGTCGGGGGCTCATTTTTATCAGGCTCTCCTCAGGCGCATACCCATGGTGTGTTATTTGTGAGCTAAGTGCATATATGTCCGAGGGAAACGCATCTGCTTCAATAATAATTTTATGTTTTTTCGCTGTGGGTCGATAAAAGGAAACCATCATTAAATGAAGGTTTACCGTCAGTGAATTCATGGCAATTACTTCTGAAGGTTTAGCTCCCACAATTTTGGCATACCCTTCACTAAGAAATTCGTGATAGGGCATCCATGGATTTTTAGCCTTCACATGACCCTCAACACCCAGTTGTGCCCAATCCAGTAGTTCCTGTTCCAAATAGGTCTTGGTCTTTTTGGGTTGTAGCCCCAAAGAATTTCCACACAGGTAAATCAATGCTCTACCGTTTTCATCTCTCGGAATGTGAAATTCACTTCTGTAGGAACCTAGTTGATCCTCTTCGTCGAGTTGCCTAGCAAACTCTTTTGTATGTTTAGCGTTCATGGATCGCAAAAATAATTGGTCTGCTCGGAGCAGCGTCAGAAACAAAAGCTGGGATTTGAATCGTCAATAAATAATGACCATCTTGAATCTGATTGTGCACATAAATCATTTCTGTGATGGTTTTGTGTTTGGTGTTTGGGTTGAATTTCTTGTTCTCAGTATCCCAAAAAGTGTTGTGAGCAGATAAGATACCTTCATCTAATAAGCGATCTACAGATGGGACGTCCACTAGCAAATGTTTTACGCCTCGATCTTTGAGATACTCCATGGCATCTATTGTGAAAAATGGGGAACCATTTTCAAGATAATTTTGTGTCTTTTTTTCGGATGTGTTGGGGAGCGTTCGCACCACTAAAGCTTCCAAAAATTCGTCAGGCACTTCATCTAGTTTTTCTGACAATTGGGCTCTTGTGATGAGCAGGTCATCCTCATGCAATTCAGGAACGTATTTTTCGCTTGTTTTTTGCACAGTTACAGATACCAAATGAGCGGGTATCATCAGGTCTTTCAGAGAGGATAAGATATCAATTCGCTCTTTTGTGATGTGTCCGATGCACTCGGTATGCGTTCCATTACAATGAGGTGTGATATGATAAGTCTCAAAATTACAAACGCCTCCTTTTCGAGTATCTCCGATAAAATTCTCATCTGAATAGGGTTCGGAGGAAGCTTTTTGTACCCCATAGGTGTTGGGCTGCTCGCCATCAAACCTCAGAGGTATTGAGAGGTCACTCCCCTTCGAAAAGTCAACGCGATATACCGTGTTATTTATGGTGATTTCTGCCTTCATTTATAGGAAGTCCGATTTTTTCATATTGAGCCAATTGAGCCCATTTTCTGAGAGTAGTTTTTCCTTTACTCTGTTTTCAAAGGGCATGCTATGAATCATTTTTCCGGGTTCTAATTCACCTAGAGGAAAGGGGTAGTCAGACCCCATTGCAACTTTGTCTTCTCCCACCAAATCAAGAGTGTAGTCCAACATTTTAGGATCATGAACGATACTGTCTAACCAAAACTTACCTAAGTAATCTTTTGGGTTGATGTTGTTGTCCACGGCCACTAAATCAGGTCGAACGTGAAAACCATGTTCAATTCTCCCTATGGTGGCCGGAAATGATCCACCTCCGTGAGCAAAAGCCACTCTCAAGTTCGGAAATTTTTCGAATACTCCACTAAAAATCATGGAACATATGGCAAGAGACGTCTCCATAGGCATTCCCACCAACCATGACAACCAATATTTATCCATTTTTTCTTTAGCCATCCACCACCATGGGTGAACAAAAAGTGACATATCAAGGGCTTCACATGCTTCATAAACTGGGAAAAACATGGGGTCGCTTAGGTTGCGGTCGTTGATGTGTGAGCCAATCTGAACGCCTTTCATGCCTATGGCTTTACATCGCTCCAATTCTTTTATGGCAAGGTCAGGGTCTTGCATAGGAATATTCCCTAGCCCCACAAACCTTTTTGGAGATTGGTCAACCACTTTAATTAGATCGTCGTTAATGAATTTGGAAATTTCAAGACCGTCTTTGGGATTTGTCCAATAGGAAAACATTACCGGTACAGTGGACAATACTTGTACGTCAACTTGATGGCGATCGCACTCATCAATCCTTGCTTTACCATCCCAGCAGTTGGATTCCACCTCTCTAAAGAATTGATAATTCATCATCATTTTTGCACAACAAGGCTTGTGATGCTCCAATTGAATAAATTCTCCATAACCAAACTTTTTGGCAAAATTTGGGATTTCTTTGGGTAAAATATGGGTGTGTATGTCTACCGTAAATTGTTTTTTCATTCCTAGCTATACAAATCTTTGATCGATTTCTATCTTTGTTCCACATTGACTGCATGTCCTGAGTTCTTCAGAGCCATAAAATTCTTTAAAACGGGGTTGAAAATCTTTTTCAACATTATTTAATTTGAATGTGGTGCTGTGCAGCTGATGATTGCAGTTTTCGCAGTACCATTGAAGACCGTCTTTTTCTCCATGCTTCCTTTTCACTTCAATAACCAAGCCAACACTATCTGCAGGACGGATAGGGGAGTGTGGTACTTTTGCGGGTAATAAAAAGATTTCTCCTTCTTTGATGGGAATGTCTACCGCTTTTCCCTCTTCTTGGATTTTAAGGGTGATGTCTCCTTTTATCTGATAAAAAAACTCTTCCGTTTCATTGTAATGATAGTCTTTTCTTTGGTTCGGTCCACCCACCACCATAATAATCAGGTCTCCAGATTCAGTGTAGACACATTTGTTTCCTACGGGCGGTTTCAAGAATTCTTGATGGTCTTTAATCCATTGTTGGAAGTTGAAGGGTTTTCTAATAGGCATAATGTCTTCGTTTATAATGATGCAATCACTTTCAATTCAATGGCAATCGGTGTGGGTAGGCAATTGACCTCTACGGTGGTTCTGCAGGGTTGATTGTCCTTGAAATAGTTTGCGTAAATTTTATTGTAGGTTTTAAAGTCGTCTTTCATATTGGTGAGAAAGACGGTAACATCGATGATTTTGTCCCATGAGGAACCTGAATCTTCTAGTATATATTTGATGTTTTTAAATACGGAATGGCACTGTTGTTCAATGTCGTAAGAGAGGATGTCTCCTTCATCATTTAGAGTGACTCCTGGGATTTCTTTTGTTCCTGCGACTCTTGGTCCCACACCCGAAAGAAACAATAGATTGCCATGTCTCCGAGCGTGAGGATATATTCCTACGGCTTGAGGGGCTCTTTTGCTATTGTATTTTTCCATTGTCAAAACATTTAAATTTTCAGGCAAACATTTTTGGGCTCGGTGAAAAATTGAAGTGATTTAAATCCACCCTCTCTTCCCAAACCGGATTGCTTCATGCCTCCGAAAGGAATGCGAAGATCTCGTAATATCCATGTGTTAATCCAAACGATTCCGGCATCAATAGCAGCAGCAACGCGATGGCCACGGCTTATATTTTCAGTAAAGATACTTGCCGAGAGACCGTATTTTGTTGCGTTTGCCATTTCAATAACTTCTCCTTCAGTTTCAAAAGGAATTAAGCTGACTACTGGGCCAAAAATCTCTTGCTGATTGATGGAGCAATCATTGGAAAGTCCTTCAATCACAGTGGGTTGAAGGAAGTAACCCTTTTTGAGTTCTCCCCCAAGGATTTCTCGTTCCCCACCGATGAGTATTTGTCCTCCTAATTTTTTAGCTTCTTCAATCTTTCCAAGGACCTTTTTCATGTGCGATTCAGAGACCATGGCCCCCAAATCAGTTTCAGGAGCCTTAGGATCCCCGACTTTAAGTTTAGAAACTTCGGTGAGTAGCGCCGCTTTAAATTTTGAGTAGATTTCCTTTTGTACAAAGAGTCTAGATCCACAAAGGCAGATTTGCCCTTGATTTGAAAATGCAGCCTTTACAGACATCTCTATGGCTTGGTCGAAGTTTGCATCTGCAAATATGATGTTTGGGTTTTTACCTCCCAGTTCTAAAGAGGTCTTCTTGAACATAGGAGCTGTAAGTCCAGCGATGTGTTTACCCGTTTCAGTCCCTCCGGTAAAAGAAATGATCGGTGTATCTACATGTGTGGTCAGCGGGTCACCTACTTTTGATCCGTATCCATGTACAATGTTCAAGACGCCTTTTGGGAATCCTACTTCTATACAGATTTTACTCAGCAAAAAGGCGGTCATAGGGGTCACTTCAGAGGGTTTTGCAACCACTGTGTTTCCTGTTGCAAGGGCAGGTGCAATTTTCCATGTAAGTAGGTATAGGGGTAAGTTCCAAGGTGAAATACAAGCGGCTACACCTATGGCTTGACGCGAGGTATAATTGATGGCTTCGCCATCCATTTCATGAAGTTCGGAGTGGTCGTGTAAAATGGCGGTAGCAAAAAAACGTAGGTTTGCTGAAGCCCTTGGGATGTCTACCTTTCTGGCCTGAGACTCCGTCTTACCATTGTCTTTACTTTCGGCTCGTATGAATTCTTCAGAACGCTTTTCGATGGCATCAGCCAGTTTCATAAGAAGCTTAGAGCGCTCATGTTTAGAGGTCTTACTCCAAGATTTGAAGGCTTCTTTGGCAGCGGCAACGGCTTTATCAATGTCGGTTTTATCACTGTCAGGGACCCATGAATAAGCGCTACCGTTTGAGGGATTGTAATTTTCAAAGTACTCCCCATTACTAGGTTTTAGTAATTCTCCGTTTATGTAATTTAATATTTTCTCCATTTATAAACATCCCGTTCTACCTCCATCTACAGGAAGGTTAATTCCATTTATATAAGCAGCAGCAGGGGAGCATAAAAAGGCGACTGCATTTGCCGTTTCTGAAGCTTCCCCAAATCGTTTAGCTGGAATGGTTGACTTCATGTTTTCAATTACATCTTGTTCCGTTAGGGATTCTTTTTGTGCTTTTGAAGTAATGAGTGATTTTAATCGGGGGGTGTCTGTAAAGCCAGGGAGAATATTATTGACGGTGATTCCGAACGGGCCTAATTCTAGAGAGAGCGTTTTGGCCCAATTGGCAACAGCCGCCCTTATGGTGTTGGAGACTCCTAGGCCCGGTATCGGGGATTTTACGGAGGTGGATATGATGTTTACGATGCGGCCATAACCCTCTTCTTTCATTCCAGATATGACCTTTTTAACGAGAATCTGATTGCAAACGACGTGCATCTTAAATCCTTCTTCAAAGGCTTTTGAGTCCGCTTCTGTTATGGCACCGGCGGCTGGACCTCCGGTGTTGTTCACTAAGATGTGAATTTTATCGTCGAGGGTCTGTATCTTTTCTTCTAACTGCTTTGTGTTTTTAAAGTCTACAGTTAAATAGGAATGTTTCTGGCCGGAGGAGGTATCTAAGAGAGACAACACCTTTTTTAGCTTCTCTTCATTTCTGGAGATGAGCGTGATGTTGGCTCCGAGTTTCGCAAGTTCAAGGGCACAGGCTTTACCTATGCCCTCGGTGCTACCACATACGATTGCATTCTTAGTATTTAATCCTATTTCCATTTATCGGTAAAGTTAAAACCTAATTGCTCTCGGACCTTTTTTGGTAATTCGGGTGCATATGATCTAGAAATCATAAGTGTAGATATATTGGCGATATCGGTAAATAATTTGTGTTGATCAACTGTTTTCTTGAGATAACCTTGACCGGATGAACCTCCAGTTCCTATTTTCTGCCCCAGTGTTTTTTCTACCATTTGAACATGTCGGAATCTCCAAGTAGCTATTTGATGATCAAGTTCTACAAGGTTTTTCAAAAACTTAGAGGGTAGGTGAAGTATAGGCTGTTCTCTGTACAAATTAATTAACAAAGCAGATAGAGTTGCCTTGTAGGAAAGAGAAGTCTCAGCATTGTCGAAGGCTTTTTGATGTACCCTTTCGTCAAAGACACGCTCAAAATATATTCTATTCTCTTCAATCATCCGAATTCTAAGGGCTTTGTCCTGCTCAGAGAGTAGCGGTGATTCCTTTATACTCAGGCACTCTTTGTTCATCATTTCATTGACTACCGTTTCGTATTTGTCAACAAAATCAAATCCTTCCATTTTTAAGAAAGGGATACGCTCTAGCCATTTTTCAACGAGCTTGAACAGAGAATCACTGTCTTCTAAGCTTAGAATTTCTTTCTTTTTGGCCCCCTCAAATTCATTGTGATAGGGGCAACCTCCTAGTTGATGACGGTCTTTTATTTTAAGTCCAAGCATCAATTCAAGCTTTCTGAATTGATGGGATTGGAATCCAGAAGCAGGGGATAGGTGGTGTCTAAAATCTAAAAAGTCAGCGGAGGTCATGGTTTCCAAAACATCAATTTGTTGGACCAAAACTTTTAAAATTTTATTGACGCGCTCAATTCTTGAAACGATGACACCAATGGTGTCTTCATTAATTTTTTCTTCCTTAAAAAGGTCCATGATAGACTCTATTTCATGTATGATTTGTTTGAACCATAATTCATAGGTCTGGTGTATGATGATGAAAAACATCTCATCATGAGCAGCTTCTTTTCCATCACCACTTATTGGATGTTGTGCATTGAGGATTTTGTCAAGCTCCAAATAGTTGATGTAGTGAACGGATGGATTTTTTTCTGACATCAGCAAACTAATTTTAAAGTAAAAGTAAAGTTATTTTTAATTATACGGTCTGCTATCTAAAATAAAACGGCTGACGATTTCATATTAACATTTGAAAAGATGTGAGCAAGTTATCTATAATTGTGATGACTACCCGTTTTTTACATGTTTTTTTATGCAATAAAACAGGATTTAAAGTGCCGAATTTCTTGCACTATTTTCTTTTTTATTCTCCTAACAATATTCTACTTTTGCAACTCAATTTATAAGAAAGAATAATGAATTTACACGAATACCAAGGTAAAGAGATACTCAACAGTTACGGAGTAGGAATTCAGCGAGGAAAAGTTGCTTCAACTCCTGAAGAAGCTGTTCAAGCAGCCAAAGAACTAACGGAAGAAACCGGAACCGGTTGGCACGTTATCAAGGCTCAAGTACACGCAGGTGGACGTGGTAAAGGTGGTGGTGTAAAGTTGGCTAAAAGTTTAGAAGAGCTACAATCTCACGCTGAAAATATCTTGGGAATGCAGTTGGTAACTCCACAGACGAGTGCTGAAGGGAAAACTGTTCATCAAGTATTGATTGCCGAAGATGTGTATTACCCAGGTGAATCTGAAACCAGTGAGATATACATGTCGGTACTCTTAAACAGAGCTTCGGGAAGAAATATGATTATGTATTCTACCGAGGGAGGCATGGACATTGAAGAAGTGGCTGAGAAAACACCTCATTTAATTTTTACAGAAGAGATTGATCCAGCAACAGGCTTATTGCCTTTTCAGTGTCGTAAAGTAGCCTTTAACCTAGGGCTAGAGGGTAAAGCATTTAAGGAAATGACCAAGTTTGTTGCTTGTTTGTACAAGGCTTACGATGGTGCTGATGCTTCGCTTTTTGAAATCAATCCGGTGTTAAAAACATCAGATGATAAAATTATTGCTGTTGATGCCAAAGTATCCATAGACGATAATGCACTATATCGTCACAAGGACTATGCAGAGATGCGCGATGTTCGTGAAGAAGATGCTGCTGAGGTTGAAGCAGGAGAGTACGGCTTAAACTATGTGAAGTTGGATGGTAATGTAGGGTGTATGGTGAATGGTGCAGGTTTGGCCATGGCAACTATGGATATCATTAAGCATGCTGGTGGTAATCCTGCCAACTTTTTAGATGTAGGTGGGACTGCTGATGCAGCTCGTGTAGAACAAGCTTTTAGAATCATTTTAAAAGACGAAAATGTAAAAGCCCTATTGGTTAATATCTTTGGAGGGATTGTTCGTTGTGATCGCGTTGCTCAAGGTGTTGTTGACGCTTATAAAAATATTGGTGAGATTAACGTTCCTCTTATTGTGCGTTTACAAGGTACCAATGCGGCCGAGGCAAAGAAGTTAATTGACGAAAGTGGATTGGAAGTTCATTCTGTGATTCAGCTTCAAGAAGCTGCCGATAAGGTTGCTGAAGTATTGGCTTAGGAACCCATTTTGAAATAGATAAGGAGTCGCAAGACTCCTTTTTTTTTGTCAAAAACCTACCTCAGGGATGGCTCAAAAATTTGTATTTTGCGTAGCTAATGTTATCGATGAAAAAAATACTGGTTGCAAATAGAGGAGAAATAGCCTTGCGCATTATGCGTTCTGCAAAAGAGATGGGCATTCAAACCGTTGCAGTTTTTTCGGAAGCTGATCGATATGCTCCTCACGTTTTGTATGCTGACGAGGCTGTTTGTATTGGACCACCTCCTTCGGGTCAATCATATTTGGTGGGCTCTAAAATGATATCTGTAGCACAAGATTTGAATGTTGACGGTATTCACCCCGGTTATGGTTTTCTTTCTGAGAATGCTGAATTTGCAGACTTAGTTCAGCAAGCGGGGCTAAAATTTATAGGGCCTTCTTCAAAAGCCATCGCCCTTATGGGAGATAAGTTATCTGCAAAAGCTTTGGTGAAAGAATATGGAATTCCCCTGGTGCCTGGTACAGACAGAGCGATTGAAGATGTTGTTGAAGCAAAAGTCATTGCAAAGCACATCGGTTTTCCAATCCTCATTAAAGCCTCTGCAGGAGGTGGAGGTAAAGGAATGCGCATTGTGAATCAGGAAGAAGATTTTGAGGCCCAAATGAAGTTGGCGGTAAGTGAAGCCATTTCTGCCTTTGGCAATGGAGCTGTATTCATTGAAAAGTACATCGCTTCACCCAGACATATAGAAATCCAGGTATTGGCAGATCAGCACGGTAAGGTTGTTCATCTTTTTGAGCGTGAGTGTTCCATTCAGCGTAGACATCAAAAGGTCGTTGAGGAAGCACCATCCTCAGTGCTTACTGAAGAATTGCGTTTAGCAATGGGTGCCTGTGCCATCAATGTCGCCAAATCTTGTGATTATGAAGGCGCTGGGACGGTAGAGTTTTTGCTCGATGAAAAAAATGAGTTTTACTTTTTAGAAATGAACACCCGACTTCAGGTTGAGCATCCCGTAACGGAAATGATAACGGGGGTAGATTTGGTGAAGGAGCAAATTCGTGTTGCTTGTGGTGAGCCTTTGGCTTTCGCCCAGCAGGATTTAACCATTTCTGGTCATGCGATGGAGGTGCGTGTTTATGCAGAAGATGCTTGCAATCATTTTTTGCCTGATATTGGGTTTTTGAATGCTTACAGGAGGCCCTCAGGTATTGGTGTTCGTGTTGATGATGGTTTCGAAGAGGGTATGGAGATTCCCATTCATTATGATCCTATGATTTCAAAATTGATTACCTACGGAAAAGATAGAGATGAATCTATAGCTCGAATGCGTCGTGCTATTTCTGAATATCACGTCGTTGGTGTGCAAACGACATTGCCTTTTGGTGCTTTTGTTATGGAGCATCCTGCTTTTGTTTCCGGTAATTTTGACACTCATTTTGTGGATAGGTATTTTAAGCCTGAAACGTTGCGATCAGCTTCAAAAGAAGAAAAAACCATTGCGGCTTGGTTTGCTGCGAAATTAATGATGGATAAAAGTAATCCTTCGATGAGGGTAAATGCATTGGAAAAATCCCCGTGGAGAAAAAATAGAAGTTAATGGCTAAGAAAACAAAAAATCAATCCATATCTATTTCCAATCGTAAAGCCAGATTTGAATACGAACTGTTGGATGTGTTTACAGCCGGTTTGCAGTTGCAGGGTACTGAGATCAAATCTCTACGTGAGGGTAACGCGAATCTTGCTGAGGCCTATTGCTATGTTCAGGATTCGGAAGTGTGGATTACGGGGATGTATATTGCTGAGTACAGTTATGGTTCCTATATGAATCACGAGCCCAAACGCGTCAGAAAGTTACTACTGAACAAAAAAGAAATCTCAAAAATTGAATCTTCACTTCAAGATGTGGGGGTGACTCTTGTCCCTTTGAAGTTGTACATCAATGCGAAAGGTTGGGCTAAAATAGAAATTTCTCTGGGTAGAGGGAAGAAACTACACGATAAGAGGGAAGATTTGAAACAGAAGGATGATCAGCGACAAATGGATCGTGCATTAAAGCAATACAAGTAAAGTGAAGACATAAAAAAAAGGGAGCCAAGCTCCCTTTTTTTATGTTGTAATAATCGATGTCGATTATAGTGAGAAACCAAAGGTTAGGAATACGTTTCCTGCATCTGGGTTAACAACTAGTGAAGAGTTTACAGGTAGGCTGTATGTACTGCTCAACTGAATGTCTCTTTCTAGGCTAATCCCTACGTTTACAAGGCCATCACCTTCTTCTGTTCCGTAGAAACCATCATCATCACCCATAACACCACCAACAAATAAAGAGAATTGATCAGCAGCATAGCTAGCTTCAATGTAAGTTTCTCCTTCATTAGTACCACCAACATTGCTAGCCGCCATTAATGAGATGGCATCAGTAACTGCAACGCTTACAGAAGCTTCGTAAAGGTGTCCTGTGTGGTCTGCATCCAAGTCTAAGTAGTCCTGAGTTTTCGATGCATCTGGAAAGTAGTAATCAGTAACTGTAACAGAAATTGCATCCGTCAAAGCATAAGAAATGTAAAGATCCATTTCCTGAGCACTGTTTGTACCACCTAATGAGTAAGCAGCCCATGCACCTACCGCTAATTTGCCGTTGGTGTATTCAACGCTAGGTTGTAAGCTCGCGCTTTCACCGCCTAATTGCGCCCCTCTCCATACGTAACGAGATTGAACGTCTGCTCCAAAACTAAAGTCTTGGGCATTCACACCGAAGGTGCAAGCTAAGAACAAAAATAAAATTGTCTTTTTCATAATAAATGATTTAGTTAAAGTTTGTTTTTTTGCTGATTACAATTTCAGTAAAATTTGTGGTCGCACTTGTGTGATGAATTCCCCTTATCAACATTTAGGTGTTGAAAAGGGTGCTTTGTGTAGTGTAGTGTTGACTTGTAGCGTGTGTTAGTAACTGTATTGTCGGGGTGGATATACCCGTATTTAAGGTTAATTGTTCTCTTTTTTAAATTTTGGAATTGTTCATTTCTGTCAAATCAGCTACTTACTGCTTGTTTTTTAGCATGGGAACGAAACGAAAATGTTGCTCATTAAAATTGTCAAATTCAATTTTTTTGAGCGCTGTTTCGCTCGTTTTCACAATGAGGGTCATCACTTGTTTTTTAGCGCCCAGCGGTATCATCATAAGGCCTCCAATGGCCAATTGCTTAAAAAGTTCTTGAGGCATTTCAGGAGCCCCAGCCGTAACAATGATTTTATCAAAAGGAGCGTGGTTGGGCAGCCCCAAGTATCCATCGCCATAATTCAGGTGGGCTTTAATGCGCATTTTGGCCAGAACGACCTTTGCTTTATGGTGCAATGTATGTTGCCTTTCAATACTGTGAATCTTGGCGCCTAAATGGAATAGAACAGCCGTTTGGTAGCCACATCCTGTTCCAATTTCAAGTACTTTATCTCCTTTCTTAATGTCTAGCATTTCAGATTGAAAAGCCACTGTGTAGGGGTGAGATATGGTTTGTTCTTCACCGATGGGGAAGGCTTTGTTCTGGTAGGCAAAGTCTTCAAATGATGAGTCAAGGAAATAATGACGAGGAACTTTTAACATGGCATTCAAAACCTCTTTTGATTCAATCCCCATGGTATTGAGTTCTTCAATGAGTTTTTTTCGCTGACCTTGATGTTTTATAGTATCTACCACTTCCATGTTTGCGAATCTATTAAAATGCGTGTTGCCAACAAAAATAAATATGATTTGTTATTGTACGTCTGTAAAGATGATTTCTTTGTTTCGGTTTTTTTTATATTTGTTAGCGTATAGTAGATGCAGTCTTCTTTGCTCTTCATTTTAAAAATGATTTCTGAGATGGACTGTTTGTGATGATGTTAATGTAATGATGATCTTACCTAATGGCCATGATAAGAATTTTGCTTTTGCTTTTTTTAGGGATGATGATCTCCTGTTCAAAAGAAAGTTATGAAGCAGACATCCCTTCTTATCTGCATATTTCATCGATAGATCTACAAACAGACGCTTCAGAAGGTTCTGGTTCCAGTAATTTTACGGATGCTTGGGTGACCATGGATGGTAAGTTCTTGGGCGTGTTTGAACTACCAGCAACGGTTCCTATTTTAGCAGAGGGGGTTCATAATTTTCACATTTACCCCGGAATTAAAGTAAATGGCGTTTCTGCGACACGTATTCGGCATCCTTTTTTAGAGTTATGCGATGTGTGGATTCATGATGACGACGATACGAATACAAGTTCTTCTAAGATTTCTCTTCACAGAGATAGCGTGGTTCATATAAAAGCAGTGACGCGTTATTCGTCATCTACAACATTTACACTTATAGAGGGGTTTGAAGAGGAAGATCTCATGGTTTCATCGCAGATTTCAGATACAAATTTTGTTCATGTGAAGTCCGAGGATTTAGTTTATGAAGGAGCTTCATCAGTAGCCGTTTTTTTGGATGAGGTAAATTCCTTTTTTGAAATACGAAGTTCGAACTTTACAACGTTACCTATTCAAGGGGCTTCTTCTATGTTGGAGTTGAATTATCGTTGTGATCATCCATTTAGAGTGGGAGTACTCATAAAATCTAGTGAGGCCGATACCTTTAGAAGGTTTTCGCCCTATTACATAAAACCCAGTACGGTTTGGAATAAAATATATTTAGACATGACTGACCCAATACATACAGAAAGTGCGTCCTATGAATATGGCGTTTTTATCAATGCCAATATGAGTGAGTCATCAGAATCGGCATCTTTTTATTTTGACAATATCAAATGGCTTCATAGGAACAATGAATAAAAAAATACAAGCTCTAAAATACCTTTTTGCAGATGCTTTTTCAGCGGGTTTTGCTTGGTTCTTATTTTTCGCATACAGAAAATCCATTATAGAGGCTCAAGTCTTTGATGTCAACCATATAATCATGCAGGATGAGCGTTTTAGATATGGGGTTGTCTCGGTTGCGCTTTTTTGGGTTTTTGTCTATGCACTCTCAGGTTATTACGAAAGCATCTATCGTCGCTCTCGACTTTTAGAGCTCAAGCAGACTATTGTTCAGACTTTTTTTGGGGTTTTGGTCATCTTTTTTGTGGCCCTGTTAGATGATACAATTACCAACTATAAGAATTATTACGGCAGTATTTTAATCTTATTCTCTTTTCATTTTTCACTTACCTTTATCTTGAGGTATACAATCACTACTCGCACGATTCGTAGAATCCACAACAGAGAAATTGGCTTTAAAACCCTAATCGTCGGTGGGGGAGAAAGTGCTGTGATGATGTACAAAAGCCTCAAAGAAAGTCCCAAGTCCTCTGGAAATATATTTGTAGGATTTGTGAATGGCATGGATTTAGATGGACATCTACTAGAAGCATATATACCTTATTTAGGGTCATATAAAAACCTTGCGGACATTATCCAGTCCAATGAAATAGAAGAAGTTCTCATAGCTATAGAGCGATCAGAACAAAATCATATATTGGAAGAGATCATTAATGATTTAGAAGCTTTAGATGTTCTTATCAAGGTAAAGCCCAATAATTATGATATTCTAGCCGGGAAAGTGAAAATGAAATCGATATTTGAAGTCCCACTTGTAGAAATTAAACATGAATTGATGCCTTTGTGGCAGATCGCGACAAAACGGATATTTGATGTGCTGATCGCTCTCACAGCATTGTTACTTCTGTCTCCTCTTTGTTTGTTGGTTGTACTTTTTATTAAACTAGACTCCAAAGGCCCTATTTTCTTTTTCCAAGAACGCGTTGGGATTAACGGGAAGTTGTTTAATATCATTAAATTTAGGTCTATGTGCGTTGATGCGGAGAAAGAGGGGCCTCAACTGTCTGGAGATGACGATGCCAGAGTGACTCGATGGGGTCGCTTTATGCGTAGATACCGCATTGATGAGTTGCCCCAGTTTTTAAATGTCCTCATGGGAGACATGTCTATGGTTGGCCCTCGCCCTGAACGGGCTCATTATGCCGACCAAATTATGGAGCGCGCCCCTTATTACAAGCATGTGCGAAAGGTAAGGCCTGGGATTACCTCATGGGGAATGGTGAGGCATGGTTATGCAAGCTCAGTGGATGAAATGATTGATCGATTACGATACGATATCATTTACATAGAAAATTTGTCTTTATTTAATGATTTAAAAGTCTTGATATACACGTTTAAAATTGTTTTTCAAGGAAGAGGGAAATAGGATGATGAAAAAAATAGCTGTAATTGGTGCCGGCACCATGGGTAATGGAATTGCACATACTTTCGCACAGAATGGGTGTGAAGTTTCCCTAATTGATATTTCCGAGGATTCTTTGAAATACGGAATCAATACCATTGAGAGAAATCTGAATAGAATGGTTGAAGGCGATAAGCTAAGTCTTGAGCAGATGCAATTTACTTTGGATAACATCAAAAGCTTTGATGTCCTTAGTGATGGTCTTGCTGGTGTGGACATGGTCATCGAAGCTGCCACTGAAAACGTGGAGGTGAAAATGAAACTTTTTTCTCAACTGGATGAAATTTGTGAGGACCACGTTATTTTGGCTACGAATACCTCATCGATATCCATTACGAAATTAGCAGCGATAACGAAGCGATCCCCTCAAGTGATAGGCATGCATTTTATGAACCCCGTGCCTGTTATGAAGTTGGTTGAGGTAATTAGGGGGGGTGAGACTTCTGATGAGGTGACACAAAAAGTGATGCAATGTGCTAAAGATTTACAAAAGATTCCAGTTGAAGTCTTAGATTACCCGGGTTTTGTTGCCAATCGTATTTTGATGCCCATGATTAATGAAGCCATTTACACCCTACATGAAGGTGTCTCAGGGGTTTTAGAGATAGACACAGTGATGCAGCTGGGGATGGCTCATCCTATGGGGCCTTTGCACCTTGCTGATTTTATAGGCTTAGATGTTTGTTTATCTATCCTTCAAGTACTTCAAGATGGTTTTGGGTCATCTAAATATGCGCCTTGCCCCTTGTTGGTCAATATGGTTGATGCGCATAAATTGGGCGTAAAGACTGGTGAGGGATTTTATGATTATTCCAAAGGCATAAAATCTAAAAAAGTTTCAAGACCATTTGTGAAATAATACTGAGCTCCTATCAAAGGAGCTTTTTTTATCCATAAATTTGTAAAAAAATAAAATATGAGCTCAGAATCTAGATCAAAAAGCAGAATGTTGATCGTCTCTTTAATCCTTTCGATCGGCTTTTTATTTGTTTACCCTCAGTTGAAAAATGAACCCTCATTAAAAATTTACCAACCTGCAGATGTAAATCCTAAATTGGTGGATGAGTCTGTTGAAATGGAAAATGAAGATCATCGGGTGAGTGATTTTGAATTGTACAGTCAGGATGGAGACACCATCCGCCTGGAGGACCTTGATGGTAAAATTTATGTTGCTGATTTCTTTTTCACTACTTGTGGGAATATATGTCCTAAAATGACAACTCAGATGAAAGGCTTACATGATTTTTATCTTGATGACGATGACATCATGTTTGTGTCTCACACCGTTTATCCAGAAATGGATTCCGTGGAAGTTCTAAAAGCTTATGCAGAAAAGTACGAGATTGATTCTGATAAGTGGGTTTTACTCACAGGCTCAAAAAAGGAGATATATTCTCTGGCACGTAAATCCTACTTTGCTGTTTTGACGGAAGGTGATGGTGGGGAAAGAGATTTTGTCCATACTGAAAACTTTATGTTAATGGATAAACACCAGAGGATTAGAGGTTACTATGACGGTACGCTTCCAAACGATATGGAGAAGCTAAAAAACGATATTGATATCCTTCGAAAAGAGTACAACTAGGAATTCCATATTTTCCATGCTTCTTCAGCTTGATGAACAAGCATAGATTTTCCGTTGAGGATGTTCGCCCCCTTTTCTTTTCCCTTTCTTAAGAAAAGAGTTTCCGCAGGGTTGTAAACTAAATCCATAAGTAGATGTTGCTCAGTAATGAATTGGTAGGGGATACCAGGGCATTGGTCAACGTTTGGATGGGTTCCTAGAGGAGTCGTATTAACAATCAGTAAGTGATGTTTGAGAACCATTTCATTCACATCTTCATAGCTTAACTGATTTTTTCCAGGTTTTCGAGATACGCAAAGACATGTAATTCCAATTTTTTCAAGCGCATACACAACGGCTTTGGAGGCCCCACCAGTTCCAAGAATTAAAGCCTTGTCCATGGTGTTTTCCAGAAAAGGTTTTAATGAGTTGTGAAAGCCTATATAATCGGTGTTGTAGCCAATTAATTTGTTGTCTTTAAATTGAATGGTGTTTACAGCTCCTATAGCTTGCACTTCTTCAGAAAGCTCGTCCAAGAAGGGTATGATTGATACTTTGTAAGGGATGGTGACATTTAATCCACTGAAAAAATGGTTTTTGACGAGTGTTTTAAATGCATCTATAGCCTCCAGCGGAAAGTTGTCATAGGAAGTATTTTCAATCTTTTCCTTCTCAAATTTTTCTGCAAAATAAGATTTAGAAAAAGAATGACCGAGTGTTTTACCTATGAGTCCAAATTGTTTCATTTGCTTTGATTTTCTGCCATTTTTTCAACTCCCCAGATGCATATTACCCCGGCAATGATGCATAAAAATGTCAACAGAGTGGTTTGATCAAGTTGTGAGGGAAAGAACCGCTCATAGCCAATGACCATTTCTTCTCCATGACGATCTAGTATATTCGGATTGGTAATCTCTTTTTTCCAGGGCCAAATGATTGCTAACGAACCGAATACAAATCCGGTTAAAATTGAAATTGTACTGTTTTTAAATCGTTTAAAGATCCAGGCAATGACTTTGGAAAATGCAAGAAGGCCGAACACAGACCCGAGTAAAAAGATCGCGAAATGAATAAGTCCATTGGATTGCTCAGTATTGCTCAAAAATGACACATCACCAGTGGCAAGCTGTTTAATGCATGATAAAAGTGTGTTGATGGAATCAACCATCAGAAGTTTGTAATTCCCCAGCAACATAAGTATATAAGACCCTGAAAGCCCTGGTAAGAGCATTCCGCTGATCCCTATGATTCCACAGAAAAATACGAAAAGATAATTGCCATTTGCTGATGGTGTTGGATTGGTGAATGAAATGACAATCGCGATGATTGTTCCCAATATGAAAAAGCTGCGGTTTGCCAGTGTCCATACTTCAACAGTTTTGCCAACGTAATATACAGAAGCCAGCACAAGGCCAAAAAAGAAAGCCCAGATTTGAGTAGGATGCACTACCAATAAGTAAGCAAAAAGTTTGGCAATACTAAAAATGCTTAAGACGACTCCCAGGAGCAGAGCAACTAAAAACTTTGCATTCACATGAATTGCTAATTCATTGAATTTGCCTCCCAAAAAAAGATTCAAAGCCTTTTTATCAAATGACTTCAAAGCATTGATGAGGTCCTCATAAATGCCAGTGACTAAAGCAATAGTTCCTCCCGACACGCCTGGAATAACGTTTGCGGCACCCATAGCGAAGCCTTTAAGGATAACCCAAAGGCTTTTGATGTCAAATAGCTTACGATTCCCCATCTTCCATGTAGCCACTATAACCACCTACTAGGCAGTAGAGGTTTTTAAAATTGAATTTTTTTTCTAACATATAAATAATGGACGAAGACCTCCGGCTTGTTCTGCAATAAATGATCACGGGTTTGTCGATCGAGATGCGATCTGTAGATGTCATCATTTTGTCAAGAGGAATATTTTCATTGCACAAAGCACCATCTTCGTATTCATAGGGCTCTCGAATGTCAATGAGTTGGATATTCTCCTTGTCCTTTAATTTTTTTTTGAGCTCTTTAGGTTCAATAAGTTTCATTACTTCTTAGGTAAAAAATCGAAAAATGTATCACCTCTCAAGCCTAAGCGAAGACATTCAAGAGGGATGATTTCATTAGGAGCGATGTTTCCGAGGTTTACATTTGCCCCCATAAGTTTGATGAACCAAACTTGTTGAGATTTCTGGGGGGCTTCCCAAAGAATCTTTTCTTTAGGGATTTCAGTTAAAATTTCTTCAATAAGGTCAGATCGTACTTCTCCCGTATTTCTGCAAATCCCCACATTCCCTCCTTCACGAGCCTCAGCAATGACTTTCCACGAGCCCGCGTTTAATTCTTTCTCCATCATTTGAATCCATTTGTAGGGAGGAATCAAAACATCCTCACTTTTTGCGCCTATTTCAGACAATACGGTTGTACTTTCCGCCAGTGTCTTTATGTATTCACACTTTTTTTCATGTTCCAAGGTAATCGATCCGTCTGAAATTTCTACAGTATCTAGTTGATAACGATCCACCAACTCAATAAATTCTTTAAACATGTCACGGGCGATAAAAGCCTCAAAAAGTGTGCCTCCAAAGTACACTTTGTGCCCTGCATTTTTGTAGAGTTCTATTTTAGCGCTCAGATTTTCTTCTAAATAAGCCGTGCCAAAACCCAATTTAACCAAGTCAATATGTTTCGAGGAGGCAGAAAGCATGTCTTCAGCTTCTCTTAGGCTTAATCCTTTATCCATTACCATCGTTAGACCTTCTGACCTTGGGCTCGAAGTTCTTTGAGGTATGTGAGGTAAGTTGAAATTCATTCGTTTGTTTTTAGTAGTTTTTTAAAACTTATATTTTTTTCTAGATCGGGGATGTGTTCGAAGAGATCGCTCTTAGAGTCGGGTTGAATCGCATTGGCTTTTTGTAGGTATTTCGATGCTTGCTCCTCTTGTCCCTCAA
Source organism: Flavobacteriales bacterium (assembly GCA_022425195.1). Lineage (GTDB taxonomy): Bacteria > Bacteroidota > Bacteroidia > Flavobacteriales > UBA7430 > UBA7430. Next base: position 26,274 of record JAKMFX010000011.1, read on the forward strand.
GAAATAGGTATGCGCCCAATCTGAAAAGTAAGTTGACGTGATTTTTGTTTTTTTGAAGCCCTTGTCGCAAAAGACTAATGGCATCTTTCGTTTCATTGAGGTCTCTCATCAATTGGGCGTATTCCATCCAAAGTGCTGGCGAGTCGCAGCCCAATTCAATGAGTTTTTGGTATCCTAAATCCGCTTCGGCATAAAGACCTATTTTTTTGTATGTTTTTGTTTGAATGTAAAGGTATTCAAGGTCGTCGGGATTGAGGTTAAGTGCCTTTTTAATGTAGTGTAAACCTTCTTCTGAAGCTCCCGAGGCATCATAACACAAGCCTATTTCTAGCCATGCTTCAGATAATTGAGGGTCTTCGTGGCAAGCTTTGGTCAAATATCTAATGGCTTGTTTGTACTGCATGAGCTCTTTGTAGCACAAGCCAATTTTTAGGTAGGTGAAGCCTGTAGGTTCCTCAAAAGCAAAGGTGAGCATATAGGTTTCTATGGCCTCTTTAGTTTTGCCTAAATGAGATAAGCTTCGGGCTTTTTCGTGATATCCCGCTGTGAAGCATTCATCAATGGTTATGGCGAAATCTAATGCCCAAACGGCCTGCTTGTAGTCTTTAGTTTTATTGTGAAATAGGCCTAATTGGTACCATATGATTTCACAATAAGGCGCTTTTTCAATGAGGTTTTTGAAAAAGTCAATGGCATCGTTAAAAGCATCTGATCGCTCAAAACAATAGGCAATATTGAAAATAGCAATATCATCTTCGGGTTCTTCAGCGAGGAAAGAGCTTAAATATTTGATGGCATCTTTAAATTTTCCTAAACATTGATATTCAAAAGCAATGAATGGGAATACATCCATTTCATTTTCTGAAAGAATTTGAGCTTTTTGGAAATGTTTTAGTGCCAGTTGATGCTTTCTTCTTTTGGATAAAATACTTCCTTTCGCTATGTGAAGGTCGGGGTTGCTAGGCTCTAGAGATTCAGCCTTTTCTAAGATTTTTTCCGCTTCGGACAAACGTTCTAAGATGGTTAAAATCTGGCCTTTTTTTATCAGGAAGTTTGCTGAGAAAGGATATTGTTTAAAAGCAAGGTCCATACTGCCCATCGCTTCTCCAAGAAGTCCTTTGTCAATGTAGTGGTCTGCAATGTCCTCAAATTCATAGGAGTCGAAAAATAATTGCGCTCGACCATCCAACATGTTCTCATAGCGTTCTATGAGTTGTGAGATGTCTTTTTTGTTTCCCGAAGATTTATGATCCATAGCAGGTCTGTAAACGTTGTGCAAAATTACAATTCTACATTTTAAAACTACTTTTTTTAGGTCTTCTTTTGACGTTAATCCCCCGAACTTATCCACAAAAAAGTTCACAATAAGCTTCGTTTACGTATGAAGAGTCTATGCTATTCACTTTAATGTGTTAGTTTCTTTATCCTGATAGGTGACTTTGTCAAAGGCATCTATGTATATTAGCAAAAAAATAATTCATGACACTAATTAAGTCAATTTCTGGAATTAGAGGAACCATCGGAGGGGGGGCTGGAGATAATCTAACTCCTTTAGATGTCGTTAAGTTCAGTACCGCTTATGGTATGTGGTTAAAGGCAAGAACTCAGGGTGATGTCAGGGTTGTTGTTGGAAGAGATGCTCGCATTTCTGGGGCGATCATTCAAGATCTGGTGCAATCCAGTTTGCAGTCGCTGGGAATTGATGTTGTTGATTTGGGTTTGAGCACAACGCCAACAGTGGAGGTTGCGGTACCTATGGAAAGTGCTTCAGGGGGAATTATATTGACGGCGAGTCACAACCCTAAGCAATGGAATGCTTTGAAGCTTCTGAATGAAAAAGGTGAGTTTGTTTCGGCTGAAGATGGGGCTGTCATACTTAAAATTGCTGAGGATGAAGCTTTTGATTATGCTGAAGTAGACGACCTAGGTAGTGCAACAAAAAAAGATTATTTGCAGAAACATATTGACGCTGTGCTTGAGTTGTCCACAGTTGATAGCGAACTTGTAAGGTCAGCTGGCTTTAAGGTGGTTGTTGATGCCGTCAATTCAACCGGTGGTATTTATTTGCCCGCCTTGTTGCGTCAAATGGGTGTTGAGGTTGTGGAATTGTATTGTGAACCCAACGGGCATTTCCCCCACAATCCTGAACCCTTGCCAGAACATCTTCACGATTTGTGTTCTAAGGTTATAGAAACCCAGGCGAGCCTTGGTTTTGTTGTAGATCCAGATGTCGATCGTTTGGCGATTGTTTCTGAAGATGGATCTTTATTTGGTGAAGAATACACGCTAGTAGCTGTTGCGGATCATGTTCTTAAAACCCAGAAAGGAAATACGGTATCCAATTTGTCATCTACTCGAGCACTTCGTGATGTTAGTGAAAAGCATGGGGTTGATTACTTTGCCTCAGCAGTAGGCGAGGTGAATGTAGTTGAAATGATGAAAGAAGTGTCTGCCCCAATTGGAGGGGAAGGTAATGGTGGAATCATTTATCCCGAGCTTCATTACGGAAGAGACTCACTGGTGGGTGTGGCATTATTCTTGACACATCTCGCACAGTCAAAATTGACCTGTTCCGAGTTGAGGAAGACTTATAAGGACTATTTCATGTCCAAGAATAAAATAGAACTTACTCCCAATTTGGATGTTGACCAACTTCTAATTTCCATAGCGCAAAAATATAAAGAACAGGATGTTGATTGTACGGATGGTGTAAAGATTAATTTTGATGAGGAATGGGTACACCTCCGGAAATCCAATACAGAGCCGATCATTCGGATTTACACGGAAAGTACCAGTCCTCAAAAAGCGAGCGCTTTAGCGGATCGTTTTATCAAGGAAATAGGTAGCTTTTTGTAAGGAGATGTGATTGTCAAATCTGTGTCAGTTAATCGATCAAAACATAAAAGACTTTTAAATTATATTTGAACCCCATGAAAGTGTATCTAGATAATGCCGCAACAACGCCCATAGACCCTTTGGTTTTTGAGGCAATGATGCCTGTCTTAAAAGAAGGTTTTGGGAACCCTTCTTCCACTCATTCATACGGTAGAAAGGTGAAGTCACTTATTGAGCGTGCACGAAAAAATGTGGCAAGGCATTTGAATTGCAGCCCTGGAGAAATTTTCTTCACCTCGGGTGGTACAGAAGCTGATAATATGGCGATTCAATCTGCTGTTAAAGATTTGGGTGTGAAGCATATCATTACGAGTACCATAGAGCATCATGCCGTAGGTCATACGATTGATCAGTTAAAAAAAGAAGGTTCAGTTGAGGTGTCTTATGTTCATTTGGATGAGAAGGGGCACGTGGATCTTCAGCATTTGGATCAAATATTATCTGTAAATCCGAAGACTTTAGTAACATTAATGCATGCGAACAACGAAGTTGGGAACTTACTTTCCTTGGAACGTGTTTCTGAAATTTGTGAAAAGCATGGCGCTATTTTTCATTCGGATACGGTTCAGACGATGGCGCACTATCCATTTGATATGAAGGTGATCGACAAGGTTCATTTTCTCGCTTGTTCTGCCCATAAGTTTCATGGCCCCAAAGGGGTTGGTTTTTTGTATGTAAATCATAAAATTAAGATCAATCCACTCATCCATGGGGGTGCGCAAGAACGCAACATGCGTGGAGGTACGGAGAATGTGTATGGTATTGTAGGTTTGTCAAAGGCTATGGATATAGCTTTAAGTAATGTTGTAGCACACAAAGAATACGTCACAGATTTGAAATTGTACATGATGGAACGCTTAAATAGTAGCATCCCAGGAGTGGAGTACAATGCAGATTGTGATAATTTGTCTCGAAGTTTGTACACAATATTAAGCGTGTCTTTGCCTCCCACTGAGATTGCATCTATGTTGCTTTTTAATATGGATATCTTGGGGGTGGCATGTTCAGGAGGTTCTGCATGTACGTCTGGAGCAAATACGGGTTCTCATGTTTTGGAGGGTATTGATGCTCCTGAGAATCGTCCAAGCATTCGATTTTCTTTTTCTAGATTCAACACCAAAGAAGAAATCGATTACGCAGTTAGTTCTTTAGCTGAATTATATGCTTAAGCAATAATGTTCTTCTGACTTATTTCGATTGATCTTCTTTGGCACTCACAATACTGGCATTCAATTCAAAGCCCAACAGTAAAATGATAGAGTTAAAATACATCCAAAGTAGGATCACGAGCAATGTGCCTATGGATCCATACAGTTGGTTGTATTGCGCAAAGTTGTCAACATAGTAGCTGAATCCTAATGAGGTGGTCACACTTAAGACAGTAGCTGTGATGGAGCCTGCTGACAAGAACTTCCATCCACTTTTGTCGGCGGGGCCATAGTAGTAAAGGATGCTGATGCTCACGAATAACAAGAGAACAAAAATCAGCCACTTGGAGTAATTAATTAATACTACGGCAAAGGGCTTTAAGTATTCTCCTTCTGCCAAACTCTGAAGAAATTCCAGTGAAAATATTTGTAATGTAATCGTAAGAATAAATAACAGTGCGAGCACAAAAGTCAATACTATTGAAAGGATTTTCAATTGCAGCCAGGTTCTCTTGTCCGTTAGATGATAGGTGGCATTAAAGCAGGTTATCATGGTATTTACTCCATTTGTAGAAAAGTAAAAGGTTAAAATGAATGTCAAAGAAAGTAAGCTCCCGTGTTGATGGTTGATAATGTCGTCCAATATAGATTTTGTAGCTTCAAAGGTGTGGGGAGGTAGGATGTCGCTAATGGATGCGAAAAGTTGTTCTTGAAAGCCTTCTATTGGTACAAAGGGGATGAGCGTGAAAATGACAATGATGGATGGGAAAAGGGCTAGGAAGAAGTTGAATGCCAGTGCTGAAGCTCTTGTGGTTAGCGCACCTTCAACAAGTCCTTTGTAAAAAAACATTGAAACGTCATAGACTGATTGTCCTTGAAATCCGGGGATGATGATTTTGCATAATAGATTTTTAATTTTCATGTATTATCGCATTGGTTGGTATTCTTTCAATAGGCTTTCAAGCTTAAATCCAAATTATGGATAGAGTGGGTGAGTGCACCCACAGAAATAAAGTCTACACCGCATTCCGCATAGGTTCGAAGGGTTTCACTTGTGATGCCTCCTGAGGATTCGGTTTCGTAGGTTCCGTTTATAAATTGAACCGCTGATCGAGTTTCTTTTGGGGTAAAATTGTCGAGCATGATTCTATGAATCCCGCCTACAGAAACAATTTCCTCAACCTCACTCATGTTTCTTGCCTCTACTTCAATTTTGAGGCCAAGCTTGTTGTCTTTTAGGTATTTCTTTACTTTGGCAATGGCTTGAGATATACCTCCAGCAAAATCAATATGATTGTCTTTAAGCATGATCATGTCGTACAAGCCAAACCTGTGGTTGGTGCCACCACCAATTCTCACCGCCCATTTCTCTATTACTCGTATGCCAGGCGTGGTTTTTCGGGTGTCTAAAATACGGGTCTTAGTGCCTTCAATAATTTTCATGTAGTCCTTTGTCTTTGATGCAATAGCACTCATTCTTTGCATGCAGTTTAAAACAAGTCGTTCAGCAGTAAGCAGCGAGATGGAAGGGCCTTCTACGGTAAATGCAATGGCTCCTTTTTTCACTGAGTCACCATCTTGAATTTGGTTTTGTACCTTGATGCTAGGGTCCACAACTTCAAAAATCCATTCTGCCAGCTGAATTCCAGCAATAATCCCATCTTCTTTAACGAGAAGCTGAGCTCTACCACTTTTATCTTTGGGGATACAAGCTAGAGAACTATGATCTCCTTCTCGTATATCTTCTTCTAAGGCTGCTGTTATAAATGGAAGTACTTGTTCTTTTTTCATCATAAGATTATGTTACTTTGTAGGTACATGCAAAATAACTAACTTTTTAATGAATATCTATGAAGATCTTGTTTTTAGTTGTCGGGAAAACGGATGACAAATACCTGTTGGAAGGTATAGAAAAATATCGTCTTCGTTTGAAGCATTACATCGGGTTTGATTACGTAGAAATTCCCGATATAAAAAACCGAAAGTCTTTATCCGAATCTCAGCAGAAAAAACAAGAATCAGATTTGATTTTTGCAAAATTAAAAGTGGGGGATCACATGGTGTTATTGGATGAGAAAGGGCAGGTGTTTCGCTCTTTAGCGTTTGCCAATCATTTGCAGCAAAAGATGAACTCCGGAATAAAAAGGTTGGTATTTGTGGTCGGTGGACCCTATGGTTTTGATGACTCTCTGTATGTTAAAGCTCAAGGAAAAGTGTCTTTATCAAAAATGACATTCTCACATCAAATGATTCGCTTATTTTTCGTGGAGCAAGTCTATCGTGCGATGACTATTTTAAGGAATGAGCCCTATCATCATGAGTGATGAGTACTACTGCTTCGAGCCCCTATTTTATAAGCATTATTAAGATGTTTAGATTTCTTTTTAATTCCATATAAATTACTTACTTTTGCAGACCATTTTGGACAAAAACTAAATAATTTAACCATGTTGAGAAACTACGAAACTGTTTTCATTTTGAATCCCGTTTTGTCTGATGAACAGACAAAGGAAGCAGTAAGCAAGTTTACAGCACATTTGAAATCAAATGGTGCTGAAATTGTAGCAGAGGAAAGCTGGGGCTTAAAAAAGCTCGCTTACCCTATCCAAAAAAAGAAAAGTGGATTTTACTTTTTAGTAGAATTCAAAGGAGCATCTGACCTAACCTCTAGTTTGGAAGTTCTTTTAAAGAGAGATGAGCGTGTTATGCGATTCTTAACTGTTGCTTTGGATAAACATGCACTCGCTTACGCAGGTCAAAGAAGAGAAAGATTAAACGCTAATTCTAAAGAGACTAAGTAATGGCATCAAATTCAGAAATTAGATTCCTTACACCGTTGTCTATAGACACGGGTAAGTTGAAGAAATATTGTCGTTTTAAGAAATCAGGCATTAAGTATATTGACTACAAAGACGCTGACTTCTTGACGAAATTCTTAAATGAACAAGGTAAAATTTTACCTCGTCGTATTACGGGTACTTCTTTGAAGTTTCAAAGAAAAGTTTCCCAGGCGGTTAAAAGAGCGCGTCATATTGCTGTTTTACCGTACGTAACTGATTTAATGAAGTAAAAAGCTAAGTACTATGGAAATTATTTTATCACAAGACGTAGCCAACTTAGGTTTTAAAGACGATATCGTTACAGTAAAAAACGGTTACGGTAGAAACTACTTAATCCCTAAAGGATACGGTAAGTTAGCTACAGATTCTGCTAAGAAAGTGTTGGCAGAAAACATCAAACAAAGAGCATTTAAAGAGCAAAAAATTGTTGCCGATGCAAATAAAATCGCCGAAGCTATCAAAGGCCTGGACATGAAGTTGTCTGCTAAGGTAGCTGAAGGAGGTCATAAGTTATTTGGTTCTGTTACGACGATAGATCTTGCTGCTGCTTTTGACAAGGCGGGTCAGTCGATTGAAAAGAAATTCATTTCAATTACTGGTGGATCTGTGAAAGCATTAGGTAAATACACGGCTTCTGTTCGTCTTCACAGAGATGTTGTCGTAGACGTTACTTTTGAGGTTGTTGCGGAATAATTAGCTCATCATATTGATTGATTAAAAGGCCCCTCAAAGGGGCCTTTTTTTATGCGTTCCTTTATTTTTCAAAATTGTTAATTAGTCCATAAAATGTTAATAAAAACAGGGTATTTAGAAGCCTGAAATCAGGCCTTAAGTGGTCTAAATTATTATATTTGTTATAGGTCAAAATTGACATAAAAACACACGCCATGAGTGAAGAGATTAAAGGACAAGATTATTCAGCTGGAAGTATTCAAGTACTTGAAGGTCTAGAGGCTGTTCGTAAGCGTCCAGCCATGTATATTGGAGATGTAGGTCAGAAGGGTTTGCACCATTTGGTTTACGAGGTTGTTGACAATTCGATTGATGAAGCTTTAGCTGGACATTGTAAGAACATTGATGTGATCATCAACGTTGATAATTCCATTTCGGTTAAAGATGATGGGCGTGGTATTCCAACTGCTATGCACCCAAAAGAGGGTAAGTCTGCCCTGGAGGTTGTAATGACTGTCTTGCATGCTGGTGGTAAATTCGATAAGGATTCCTATAAAGTTTCTGGAGGTCTCCATGGTGTGGGGGTCTCCTGTGTGAATGCCTTATCTAATCACTTAAAGGCAGAGGTACATAGAGATGGCAAAATCTTTACTCAAGAGTATGCGAAAGGAATTCCTCAGACGGAAGTAACAGAGATTGGAACCACTGACTATAGAGGGACTATCGTTACTTTTAGACCTGATGACACCATTTTTACCACCACAGAATACGTTTATGACATTCTGGCTTCAAGGATGCGTGAGCTCTCTTTCCTAAACAAAGGCATATCTCTATCAATAACGGATAAGCGTGAGCAGGACGATGAAGGTAAAGATATTACTTCTACTTTCTTATCAGAAGGAGGTTTGAGCCAATTTGTGGAGTATTTGGATGCAACACGTGAGAATTTGATTCAAAATGTGATGTACATGGAAGGCGAGAAAAATGGCATTCCAGTAGAAGTTGCGATGAGTTACAACACTTCCTACTCTGAAAATTTACATTCCTACGTAAATAACATCAATACTCATGAAGGTGGAACACACCTAGCCGGATTCCGACGTGCTTTAACGCGAACGTTGAAATCCTATGCTGAAAAGTCCGGAATGCTAGAGCGCGAGAAAGTGACTGTTGCCGGTGACGATTTCCGAGAAGGTTTAACTGCTGTTATTTCAGTAAAAGTCATGGAGCCTCAATTTGAAGGTCAGACCAAAACCAAATTAGGGAACTCTGAAGTTTCTGGGGCAGTAGATCAGTTGGTAGGAGAAATGTTAAACAACTACTTGGAGGAGAATCCAAAAGATGCCAAACAGATCATCTTAAAAGTGATCCTTGCGGCCAAAGCACGTCAGGCGGCTCGGAAAGCCAGAGAGATGGTTCAGCGTAAAACGGTGATGTCATCAACGGGTTTGCCTGGTAAATTGTCTGACTGCTCTGAAAAAGACCCTGAGAAGTGCGAGATATTCCTCGTCGAGGGTGATTCTGCCGGAGGTACCGCAAAGCAAGGACGTGATCGAAATTTTCAAGCCATTTTACCTCTTCGTGGTAAAATATTGAATGTTGAAAAAGCCATGCAACACAAAGTGTTTGATAATGAGGAAATCAAAAATATATTCACGGCCCTGGGTGTTTCTATTGGAACAGAAGAAGATAGTAAAGCCTTAAACCTAGAAAAACTTCGATATCACAAAATTGTAATTATGTGTGATGCCGATGTAGATGGTTCTCATATCTCTACCCTTATCCTCACGTTCTTCTTCAGATATATGAAAGATTTGATAGAAAACGGATATGTCTATATTGCGACGCCACCTCTTTATTTGGTGAAGAAAGGTAAAGACCAGCGTTATTGTTGGAACGATGAAGAGCGAGACGCGCATATTGCAGATATGGCTAAAGGAAAAGAGTCCTCTGTAGGCATCCAGCGTTATAAAGGTCTTGGTGAGATGAATGCCTCTCAGTTGTGGGATACGACCATGCAACCCGAAAATAGAACGCTTCGCCGTGTAACGATAGACAGTGCTGCTGAAGCAGATCATGTATTCTCTATGCTGATGGGAGACGATGTACCACCGCGAAGGGATTTCATAGAGCGCAATGCTAAATACGCTAATATTGATGCTTAATTACGATTAAGTTTATAGAAACAAAAAAGTCGCTGAAATCAGCGACTTTTTGTTTTTAGATATTGTATGGTGATTCTACCTGATAAGCGATACGGTCCCTTTGAACTCTGCGTAATTAAGCTTAAGTACATAAAAGTAGGTTCCTTCAGCTACTTCTTCACCAAAATGGGTCCCATCCCATGGTTCCAACCCCGGGGATACACTATAGTAGACTTCGTCCCCCCATTTGTTGTAAATTTTAAGTGTTCCCGTTTCGCATTCTCTCAATCCCTTTATGGATAATACATCATTGAAGGAATCATCGTTAGGGGTGAAAACATTAGGTAGGTAATTTTTTATTCTATTATATGCATCAGTTCCGGTAAGGTCAAAGCTGTCAGCTATGGTATCCGCACAATGTTCATTCGAAGCAATTAATTCTATTTGATAGGCTTCGCCTAGGTTTGGTAAGGCGATATTCCGATCATATTTTAGTTTATCTGCTCCGTAATTCCATGTGAAATACTTCGAATTTGTACTTTCATTACTCAGGTTAAGATGGCTAGTACAGGTATCTAATTCAAAGCTGAATGCAGCCGTAACATCTTTGCTTCTCTGCCCTACATTAATTATACCCTCGTGTTTACAGTTTGTAGCATCAGTGATTGTATAGGGGTAATCTCCGGCTCTAAGATAGAGTACGGTAGAGTCTGTTTTGTCGAGTGTGTTCCAGAAATAGGTGTAAGGTTTTGTTCCACCGCTACCTTCAACCAATACTGAGCCAATTCTATTTTCACAGCTGTCTGGTAACGATTCGTATCGATCTAGTAAAACTTTTGTTGGAACGAAGACACTGTCAATTCCTGAGTATTTACACCCAAAATTATCAACGATATCTATTTCATAGTCATAGTAACCTGGGTTGGCTGTTTCTAGATTTGTCTTATTTGTATTCGATACAATTGTATCGGAATTGGTCCATTTAAAAGATGTGCTTACAGGTTTATAGATAAGGTTCGATGGGACTATATCGTTATTGAATTTAATGTACCAATCAAAGATATATCCGTTACCATCTTTGTCGATATTTTCTACTTTTAGTGTCCAACGGCCATTAAGTGGTGTGTTTTGGAGATTATTAAAACTGTTATTGTAGGCCGCGTAAATTCTCGTTCTTTCATCGGTATTAGAAGGGATAATCATGAAGTCATTGCTTTCTTCTGTAAAGTCTTGAAGGCTTAGGCTTTTTCTTTTCAATTCGTGCCAAGTAGTGTCTGTGTTGTTCGGTGACCAACAATATTTCATTCCTGTTCCTGCAGGATTATTTGCCGGAAGGCAATCAGGATTGTCATCCACATTGGGTAACCCTAATTCATAAAAAAGTCCCAGACCATTCCCTCCAAAGTTTCCATTTTCATCTGAAAGTAAGGAAACAGTATTTCCGTTAGGCGCTTCAAGTTCAATGGTAAGTTTTCCGGCATATTCATGTTCCATATTGATGCATATCTCATCAAAATCATTAATGTCTTTTAATTTTTGTTTGGGTGAAAAAGAGTTGACAGAAATTTTTTCTTCGTAGAATTTTTTTGAACAAGCCGCAGCTGTATCCGGAATTATATCAGGCTCAGGAAATATTTGCTGATCTTTAAATTCATATATACCTGTCATAGATACGATGGCACCAGGTTCAGGCTTCGTCATTACCTCAAGCTCAGTTTTCACATCAACACATACCTCAGCGGGTGTTATGTAAATTTCATCAGCTTCTACATGGGACACTCGCACGTAAACTTTTTCATATTCTTTATTCGTACAATTCAAGCTGTCTTTGATGTTTAGATCAATTTGATGAACTCCTCGTTTCTTGAAAATGTGTGAAAAATAACGACCTTTTTCAGTCGTTTTTTCTGAGCCAATGGTGTGACTCCATATAAAAGTGGAATCAGCTGGGGATTCTTGAAGTACATCATTTAAATAAGACCAGTTTCCTATAAATTGTAGAGTGTCTCCAATACATACATCATAATAATTGATATTAATGATAGAATCTTCTTGAGTGTAAGGGGTTATGTCAGTAACGATTTCTATGCCTGGGATTATAAAAACGTTGTCACAATCCTGTGTCCAACTCTTTTGCACAGTCAAAAGTGTAATTAGGGAGAGTAGGATGTATGTGTGTTTTTTCATTTACTTTTAAATTTTAGTAAAAAAAAGCTTCTGTTTGTTGTTCAGTCAATCATTCAGAGTAAGAGCTGAATTTGATCCATGCTTCTCGAATAAAATCGTATCTATCTCATCTTGTGCTCTATCTTTTCTGCATTCAAACTAAATCATTTTAGTCTGTTAAAAATGATCATAATTATTTCCAAATATCGTAAATATATAGATGAAAACTATATTCACTGAATATCTGTAAATGAAATCATATTCATACAATGCTTTTATTTGAATAACTGAGGAGGTTTTTGGTGACGAAAAGTCTAATTACAAGGATTTAAGTCTGAGACTGAAGTTGTTTTTAAAACGGGATAAATAATTTATTCCATTAGAAAAAAGGACCCTATTTTTTCTTGAGATTTATCTTGATTCGTTTTAAAATGACACAAATAAGAGTAGTTGCCACTCTCTGCTATGATTCCATTGTCTTTCCGTTTTCCATCCCAACCCTCGTCTATGTCGTTTGTCTCGAACACAAGTTTACCCCATGCATCGTAAATGAATAGACTGTAATCGTCTTTTTTAGTACGTTCTAAAATCAGTTTAAAAGAATCGTTAATTCCATCGCCATTGGGTGTGAAAGCAGTAGGTGTCCAAACGATGTAGTCTTCCTCTGTGATGATGTCTCTTGAGTAGGTGTCTGTGCAACCTGCTTTATTCGTAACGGTCAGTTGAACTTTATGGGTGTCTATAGCGAAGAAGTTATATTGAGGATTGTCATCATATGAATAGTCACCATTTCCAAAATCCCAGTAATAACTGATGTCATCTGTGTTTGGAGTTGACTGGTTCTTGAAGTCTACAATGGCATCTAAGTTTTTCACTACATCTGTGCTTACTTCAAAATGAGCTTTGACGTCTGAGGCAAAAACGGTTAGCTCTTTGGTATAAGAACAATCGTAGCTATCCTTTACTTCATATACGTATTTGTTTTCACCTACAGGAGGTTTTATTATTAAAGTTTGCTCAGATTTACTGACGATTGAGGGGTTGGAAATGAAGCCTTCACTTTGTGTCTGGTTTTCAACCGTCCATGAGCTAGGAAGAAGTTCATCCTTAAATTTAATTCCCCATTTGAAAATCCATCCATTGTCATCTTCTCGAGTATCCACAATCGTTAATTTCCATGTTCCGTTGAGTGTTGATCCTGTGAAAGGACTAAACCCTTGCGATTGGGTAGGGAGGTAGGTATCCGAATTTAATATAGATGCTGTTTCTGTTTGAGAAAGTGTAAGTGTTGTTGTATTGTTTAGAACACCTTGAGCCATTGTCCCCTGGTAGCTTGGAGTCATAGACCATCCGTAATCATAGCCAGTTCCTCTATTTTCTTCAGTGTCATCATCATCAGTAGCCTCCCCAAACCAAGTGTCGTCTCCTGCGGCTTCAAATAGGGTAACAATAGAGCCATTTGGAGCCGTCAGATAGATGTCTAAATCTCCCATGAATGAGTGTTCAATATTGATGAATACTGAATCAATGTCATTTACGCTTTCGATGGTTTTGCTTTCGTCAAAACATTCAATTGATATTTCGGTCTCGTAGACTTGGTCAAGACCATCTGGAAGGTATTTGGGTTCTGAAAATTCATCTTCACATGGCGGAGATTTCCAAAGGGTATCAAGCTCTGTTATTGTTGAAAATGGAATGTCATTTGAGTTGTCTTCACCAAGAGACACTTCTATGTCCGGACAGGCATAAATAGTGCTTGGATTAAGTTCTATAATGGGTTCAAATCCCACGCGAATGTTGACTTCTTTTGCAGAACAGTTTTCACTTGGGTTGTTCAACTTAATGGTGTATCCCCCTGACTGGTTAAAAGTGTGTGAGAAGTTTTCTCCCGTTGACTTTTCCTCATCGTCAATGTACCATTTGTAGTCAACTGAGTTATTTTGTGATTCTGCTGTGAGATTGATGGTTTCACCCATACACAAATTAATGAAGTTTAGTTCTAACGCTCGATCTTCAATGATTTTAGGACTTAGACTACTTATCGTTAAACCTCCACAATTTTGTGCATAAGTAATTGAAGAAACCAAAAAGACTAAAAATGTAAAAAAACGATTTTTCATTTGTAACAATCGATATTGTGTTCTGTTATTAGAGTCAATAATGATACCACCCACGAGAAGTTGGTGCTAAAATTTATCAAATATACTTTTATATTTTTTCTTTGGGGATAATATGTCTTAAATTTGCCCTCGTTTTACATGAAAGAACAATTCACTATAAAAAAAGATATATGAAAGTTACCGTTGTTGGTGCAGGAGCAGTTGGCGCGAGTTGTGCCGAGTACATTGCAATCAAAGATTTCGCCTCTGAAGTTGTCTTGATTGACATCAAAGAAAATTACGCCGAAGGAAAAGCTATGGACCTGATGCAGACCGCATCACTAAACGGTTTTGATACCAAAATTGTTGGTAGTACTAACGATTATTCAAAGACTGCAGATAGTGACATTGCTGTAATTACGAGTGGGATTCCAAGAAAACCAGGTATGACTCGTGAAGAGCTTATTGGAATTAATGCAGGGATTGTAAAAATGGTTTCTGAAAACCTCATTAAGCATTCCCCGGATGTGATCTTAATTATTGTGAGCAATCCAATGGATGCCATGACTTACTTGGCTCACAAAGCTACAGGTCTACCAAAAAATAGAATCATCGGTATGGGTGGGGCTTTAGATAGCGCTCGTTTTAAGTATCGTTTGAGTGAGGCTATGGTTTGTCCTGCATCAGATGTTGACGGAATGGTTATTGGTGGTCACAGTGACAAAGGAATGGTTCCTTTAACAAGATTAGCGACTCGAAATAGCGTTAGAGCTTCTGAGTTTATTGATGAAGATCGTCTGGCTCAGGTAGCCGCAGACACAAAGGTAGGTGGGGCCACTTTAACTGGTATGTTAGGTACTTCTGCCTGGTATGCTCCTGGAGCTGCAGTTTCTGCTTTGGTTCAAGCGATTGCATGTGACCAAAAGAAAATGTTTCCATGTTCCGCATTACTCGAAGGTGAGTATGGTTTGAATGATTTGACCATTGGTGTTCCCGTTATTCTGGGAAAGCAGGGGATTGAAAAAATTGTTGAAATTGATTTGAATGAAGATGAAAAGGCTTTGTTGGCTGAATCTGCAGAGGGAGTCGCTGCAACAAATAAATTACTTAGCGGTTTAGAGTTGTTTTAAGCTGGTTATGGGAAGGTGAAATCACCATTTATAATAGTGAAACCCGGAGCATATGCTTCGGGTTTTTTTTGTTAGCAGAAATCATTTGGCAGATCATCAGTATCTATAAAGCGTTCCTTCCAAGATGTGGGAGGGGTAGGGCATGAGTCGTATTTACCAAACCACTTATACCGGTTTTTTGCAACGATGCTGTACATAAAGTCTCTGACTGTTTTTGGGATAATAAAAAGAATGATAAAGATCTTGTAAATCCCTCCCAGAAGGATTAAGCTCTTAATTACCGCAGTAGAATGTGTGTATCTTTCTCCATTTATAATCAGTACAACAGATTCGTACTTAGTTTTGTGTTTGATAGATTGTTGTTGTAAAATTTTAAATTTTTTTTGAGGGTCTCGATTGATGATAAATCGAATGGATCGATTGCAAAGGACACACATACCGTCGTAATAAAGAATGGGTTTACTCATCAGTGCAATTCAGGTTTACTCAAATTTGTGGTTAATATCTCAATATGTGGGTTGCGAAGTTATGTCGGAATTTACAATGCTTTTTATTTCTGTGCAATTCCTTTATTGGGGATTTTCATTCAATTAAAGTTTTTAGCAAACCAATCCCATCAATTTGATGTTATAATCTCTGCACAAATCAGGCTCGACCAAGTATAATTTAACATTCATGTGCCCAGTTGTATTTATGATGATAAAATTCAATTAAAAATTGATGTAATTGACATCGAATGAATTAAGTCTGGTTGTTTCTTTTCTTTATCGCTTACAGCTTAAGTACTTTGATAATACTTTCAAATAAATTGTGATTATTTTACTGAAAGTTTATATTTGTCAGCCTTAAATAATCGACTATAAAACAAATAGATATGCGCAACAAAGGATTTACTAAGTTTTTAGCTGTTGTATTTGCACTGATATGCATTTACCAGTTAGCATTTACTTGGATGGTTAAAAGTGTTGAGAGTGACGCGAAAACCTATGCCAATGGTGATTACAAACTAGAAAAAGCTTACCTCGATTCGGTCGCTACAGATGAATTGTATTTTGGCTACTCTTACAAGGAGTGTAAAGAGCAAGAAATGAATTTAGGTCTTGACCTAAAAGGTGGTATGAACGTTACCTTGGAAGTTTCTGTTGGGGATATTTTAAGAATACTAGCCAATAACTCTAAAGATGCCACTTTCAACGAAGCGATATATCGAGCAAATGCAAAACAGAGTGACTCTCAAAATGACTATATAGACGATTTCGTCTCTTCATTTGATGAGGTTAATGAAGCCAATGAGACCAATGTTCTCCTTTCTTCCCCTCGCATTTTTGGGCATCGAAACATGCTCAATAAATTTGAAGTCAATGCAGCTGATGATGAAGTCATTGCGGTGGTTCGTGAGGAGTTAAAAGGAGCTATTGATAGAGCTTTTTCTGTTTTACGTGCCCGTATTGATAAGTTTGGTGTTGTACAACCGAACATCCAGCAGTTGGAACAGGAAGGTCGT
This sequence comes from Flavobacteriales bacterium, assembly GCA_022425195.1. Classification (GTDB taxonomy): domain Bacteria; phylum Bacteroidota; class Bacteroidia; order Flavobacteriales; family UBA7430; genus UBA7430. The sequence continues at coordinate 42,872 of JAKMFX010000011.1, forward strand.
ATTCTTGTTGAGTTGCCAGGCGTTAAAGATCACGATCGTGTCAAGCGTTTATTGCAGAGTACGGCACAATTGGAGTTCTGGGAAACCACAGATATTCAACAATTACAAGGTTTTGTTTCTAATGTTGCTACTGTGGTAAAAGCAGAACAGGATCAGATAAGTGCCGAGGAAGAATCTTTCTTCTCAGGAGATTCGCTTCAATTAGATTCATTGGATCAATCGGTAAATCCATTCTTTGAATTGTTGAATGTTCAGTATGCCTTTGGGGCTAGAATTGGAGTTGTTTCTATAGAAGATACGGCAAAGGTAAATGAGATTATGAAACGATCTGATATTCGCTCTTTACTATCTGGAGACTTGAGAAACACCAAATTCTTGTGGTCGGCAAAACCTCTTGTTGAAAGTGGAGAAGAGATTGGATTAGAGTTGGTTGCCATTAAATCCAATAGAGATGATCAAGCTCAGTTGAGTGGAGATGTGATTGTAGATGCAAATTCTCAGATTGATCCAACAGGATTGGTGAATGTAAGCATGAGAATGAATGCTGAAGGTGCTAAGAAATGGAAAAAGCTAACAGAAAATAACATTGGTCGTCAAGTGGCTATTGTTCTTGATGGTTATGTTTATTCTTTCCCTACTGTGAATGATGTGATTCCGAACGGAAGCTCTAGTATATCTGGGAACTTTACCGTTGAAGAAGCAGAAGATTTATCTAACATACTCAAGGCGGGTAAATTACCTGCTCCTGCAAAAATTATCCAATCTGAAATTGTAGGACCTTCTTTAGGAGCTGAAGCTATTAGCGCAGGTCTTAAGTCATTTGCGATCGCATTGTTGATTGTATTGGTCTACATGATTTTTTACTACCAAACAGCCGGTCTGGCAGCGAATTTCGCGCTTGTGCTTAATATCTTATTCATCTTTGGTGTGTTGGCTTCTCTTGGAGCAGTACTGTCCTTACCTGGTATTGCAGGTATTGTTCTGACCATTGGTATGGCGGTTGATGCCAACGTACTTATATATGAGCGTATACGAGAAGAATTGAGAATGGGTAAAGGTTTGAGTTTATCTATTTCAGATGGATACAAAAATGCCTACGCTGCGATTATTGATGCGAATGTTACGACTTTATTGACAGGGATTATCCTTTACACATTCGGTACAGGTCCAATTAAAGGTTTTGCGACGACACTGATTATTGGTATCATTACCTCGTTATTTGCCGCAATTTTCCTAACCCGTTTGGTGTTTGAAGCAAAAATGGAGTCTAAAAAGCCCATTAATTTTGCCTCATCACTTACCAAAGGATGGTTTGCCAACACATCGATTTCATTCTTGGCAAAACGTAAAAGAGCTTATTTAGTCTCTGCACTTTTAGTTGCCCTTGGGGTATCTTCTTTGGCCACAAGAGGTTTAAATCAGGGCGTTGATTTTAAGGGAGGACGTACTTACGTTGTCCGATTTGATCAAAATGTTGTTACTCAGGAAGTTCGTTCTTCATTGGCTACACCTTTTGAAACCGCTCCAGAAGTAAAGACTTTTGGAAAAGGAAATCAGGTAAAGATTACCACCAAATATTTAATAGACGAAAAAGGAACCGATGAACTCGTTGACAGTAAATTGAATGAGGGATTGGCAACGCTTGACATGAATTATGAAGTGATGAGTTCTCAGTTGGTTGGGCCTACTATTGCTGATGATATTAAGCAATCTGCAGTATGGGCTGTTTTGTTCTCATTGGTAGTGATTTTCATGTACATCTTGATTCGTTTCCGAAAGATGTCTTATTCTGTGGGTGCCGTAGCAGCCGTATTCCATGATGTATTGATTGTTTTATCCGTATTCTCTTTGTTATACGGTAAGTTACCTTTCTCGTTGGAGATTGATCAAGCATTTATCGCAGCAATTCTAACCGTTATAGGTTATTCATTGAACGATACTGTTGTTGTATTTGATAGAATTCGTGAGTACTTTGGTTCAAAGTCAGGATCTCGTGAAGAGGTTGTCAATGCCGCTTTGAACAGTACATTAAGTCGTACCATAAACACTTCATTAACTACATTTTTCGTGTTACTAGTCATCTTCCTGTTTGGAGGTGAGGTAATCCGAGGGTTTATGTTTGCACTGATGATTGGTGTTGCTGTTGGAACGTATTCTTCATTATTTATTGCGACGCCAATTATGGTAGATACCTTGAAAAAAGATTCTGAAGAATAATCAATTACACATAAGATTAAAATAAAAAGTCCTGCATTTGCAGGACTTTTTTAATTTTGCACTATGGAAAAAGCAATCTTGTTTTTAAATTTTTTAGGTACAGGTGAATTTATTTTAATCGCTTTTGTATTTCTCTTGCTGTTTGGGCCCGATAAAATTCCTGGCATAGCAAGAACATTAGGGAAAGGAATTAGAAAAGTTAAAGATGCCAGCGAAGATATCAAGCAAGAGATACATGCCAGTTCGAATGACATAGATTCCATGACCTCTAATATTAAAAAAGAAATTGATGAATTCGAAGATCTTACGCAATCTGTTAAGAGAGGGGTAAAGAAAACACTAGATAGCTAGCCCATGGATGTTTTATACTTAATTATGGGTCTAATTGCACTCGTCATTGGAGGTGAATTTCTGATAAAGGGCGCTATAGCCTTGGCTGTTAAGATGAAGGTCTCTATGATTGTTATAGGCTTGACCGTTGTTTCTTTTGCGACCTCAGCTCCTGAGCTAATCGTAAGTGTGTATTCTGCCTTGAACGGGCACCCTGATATTGCCCTTGGGAATGTGATTGGATCAAACATTGCAAACATTTCTTTGGTCTTAGGCCTTACGGCTATTTTATACCCTTTGAGTTTTGAAAAACGATTGTATCGCTTTGATATCCCCGTAATGCTGTTTGCCTCAATTCTTTTCGGCTTTTTCCTATACACGAACTCCAGTTTAATCTTTTGGGAAGGTTTTGTTTTTATAGCGCTGCTGACGGTTTTAATCATTTATCTGATATCGGTCTCTAGAAAAGAGAATGAGCAAAAGAACGATGCGTTTGCTTCTGCTGAAATGCCCATATATAAATGGCTTTCTTTTTTAATTATAGGTGGCTTGAGTTTGTATTTTGGAACCCAGTGGCTGGTCGGAGGTGCTACTGGAATCGCTCGATTGATAGGAGTCAGTGAAAGAGTAATTTCGGTCTCCGTAGTTGCTTTTGGAACTTCAGTTCCCGAATTAGCTGCTTCGATAATCGCAGCTTCAAAAAAAGAAAAAGGCTTATCCATAGGTAATTTAATAGGTTCCAATTTATTCAATATACTCGCAGTCATGGGTGTTACGTCAATGATTCATCCTGTTCGAGTTATTGATCAAGGTCTTTTGACCAACGACATATGGTGGATGTTCGGTCTTGCTTTACTGTTACTTCCTTTGATGTTTTTCTTCACTAGGAAGCGCATAGGTCGTGTAGAGGGTATTGTGTTGTTTGTCTTGTATCTTGTCTATATTTTCTTTCTTTTTTAATGTTTTTATTATTTTTTCATTGAAAAATTAATGATTTCGGATAAATTTGATTCTTTATGGTAAAAAATCATTGTTAATCATAATATGATTAATAATTGGGTTTATATTTGTCGCATCTTTTTAGAAAATTAGTTTAACCTTTATCTTATACCTTATGAAAACAAAATTGGAATACATCTGGCTGGATGGATACGCTCCAACTCAGAACATGAGAAGTAAAACAAAAGTTGTTGAGGACTTTGGAGGTAAATTAGAAGATTGCCCAATGTGGTCTTTTGATGGAAGCTCTACGAAGCAAGCAGAGGGTGGTTCATCCGACTGTTTATTGAAGCCCGTAGCAATTTATCCTGATCCTGAGAGAATCAACGCATACTTAGTGATGACGGAAGTCTTGAATGCTGATGGTTCTGCCCATGAATCTAATGCACGTGCAACGATAGATGATGGTGATAACGATTTCTGGTTCGGTTTCGAACAAGAGTATTTCATTATGGATGTTGACACACAATTGCCATTAGGATTCCCTGTTGGTGGTTATCCTGGCCCACAAGGAATGTATTATTGTTCTGTAGGTGGTAAAAATACACATGGTAGAGATTTTGTTGAAGAACACGCTGATTTGTGTATCAATGCAGGATTAAACTTTGAAGGGATCAACCAAGAGGTAGCTTCTGGACAATGGGAATTCCAATTGTTTGCAAAAGGTGCTAAGAAAGCCGGTGACGAAATATGGATTGCTCGTTACTTACTAGACCGACTTACAGAGAAGTATGGTTACTATATTGAGTACCACCCAAAACCTATCAAAGGAGACTGGAATGGTTCTGGTATGCACGCAAACTTCTCGAATACACTTTTAAGAACTTGTGGTTCTAAAGAGACGTATGAGAAAGTATGTGAGGCATTTAGACCCGTTGTAAAAGAGCATATTGATGTTTACGGTGTTGATAATGACCAACGTTTAACAGGTTTACACGAAACGGCTTCTATCAATGACTTTAGCTATGGAGTTTCTGACAGAGGAGCTTCTATTCGTATTCCTATTATTACCGTTGAACAAGGATGGAAAGGTTGGTTGGAAGACAGAAGGCCAGCATCAAACGGTGATCCTTACAAGATTGCGGGAAGAATTGTAAAAACTGTTAAAAGCGCAAATATTTAATATTTGAGTCTTTATATAAGCATAAAAAAAGCACCTGAAAAGGTGCTTTTTTTATGACATTATATTTTGAATAAATTAGAATCTTACATCCTACATCACATTGCTTTTTTATTTGCTTAATTTTTCCTTATTTTAGCACAACTTTGCATGAAAATTGTAAGATTAAACAATAATAAGTCAGGAACTTGATTCGATGAGATATACCAAAAACATAGCATTTTTATTCATCGCTACGATAGCGATTTCCCTGAATTCTTTTGGTCAAGGTAAGCAGCTTAAAAAAGCCGATGCTGCCTTTGAACAATTTGAGTTTCACAAAGCGATGAAGCATTACAAAAGAGCCTATTCAAAATCTAATGACCGAACTCAGAAAATTGACATGAGTTTCCGTTTGGCAGAGTGTGCCCGACGAATCGGAAATTACAGACAAGCAGAGAGTTATTACAAGCGTACGATCAAAATGCGCTATGATGATCCTATTGCCATCTATTATCTGGGAATGATGCAACGCAATATAGGGAAGTACCAAGATGCTGTTGAGTCCTTTCAATTGTATATGGATAAAGTTCCTGAAGACATAAGAGCGCAAGAAGCTATTGTTGCCTGTGAGTTGGCTATTGATTGGGTTAACAATCCATCTAGATATGCTGTTTCTAATATGAAGGTCATTAACTCCAAGTTTGATGATCGTATGCCGGCTTTTGGTAATAAAGATTTTACACAGCTTCTTTTTACAACCGCTCGTAAAGGAGTTACAGGAAGAAAGATCAGTGCACAGACAGGGCAATACTTTACCGATGTATGGGTTTCGGATTTAGAAAAAAATAAAAGTAAACGTGGTAAAGGCAAAAAGGCAAAGCCAAAATGGAAGGAACCTGTTTCCATGGCTGAAAACTCCGGTGGTGCTGAGGATTACTTAAACACCAAATTCGATGAAGGCGCCGTAACCTTAAATGAGCGAGGGAACCTTATCTATTTCAATCGTGCCATCATGGAGCGAAAGGAATATCACATTCCTCGTGTTTATTCAGCAATCAAGAAAGGGGGCGCGTGGGAGCAGCCGATTGAAATTAATTTACCTGTAGACTCCAATTACATGGTCATTTACCCCAACTTGTCTGCAGATGAAACAACGCTTTATTTTGTTTCCGATATGCCTGGAGGCGAAGGAGACTTCGACATATGGATGTCTGAATACGACAAAAGGCAGGATGTATGGACTACGCCTGTAAATCTTGGTCCTGAGGTCAATACACCAGATAAAGAGATTGCCCCTTACCTCCATAAAGATGGAACCCTATTCTTTGCGTCCAAAGGACATGTGGGCATGGGAGGTTTTGACATCTTTAGAGCCACAAAACGCCCTAGTGGGCAATACGGAAAGGTGAAGAATATGAAATATCCTATCAATTCTTCCTTTGATGATTTTGGAATTATTTTCTCTGGACAAGATGCGATCAATGGTTTCTTTACCTCCAACCGTAAAGGTGGACGTGGTGGAGATGATATCTGGGAAGCCAAACTTTCAGATTTGAAGTTTATTATGGAAGGTCTTCTTGTTGATGAAGAGACAACAGATCCTTTACAAGGGGTTAATGTACATATTGAAGGCTCTGATGGCACTTCTTTTGATGCGATAACCAACAAAAGTGGCTTGTTTAGTTTTGGTGATCAGATCATCAAGCAGGGTGTTGAATATGAGGTTACTTATACGAAAGATACTTACGTAACTGTCAATGATACCGTTTCGACGCAGAACTTGACCATAAATGATTTTGAAGTTACTGATGAAGGATTCTTGTACACCATCTCTGTTGACTTATCTATGAAGGTGTATCGTTTACCTGTTGTACTGCCTCGTATTGAATACGATCTGGGTAGTTGGGAGCTTCGTAACATTGCGGAAAAAGATTTAGACAACCTAGTCGAAGTTTTAGAAACCAATCCTGAATTGAGAATCCAATTGCGTTCTCATACCGATTTTAGAAGTAGTGATGAATTCAATCAAGAGCTTTCACAAAAAAGAGCGGAAGCTTGTGTAAGCTACCTCATTGAAAAGGGTATAGATGCTTCTAGGTTGGAGGCAGTAGGTATGGGAGAGGTTGAGCCACTTGTTTTGTCTGAAGACAGAAATGGTTTTAAAAAGGGAGATGTATTCACTCAAGAATTCATTGAAGGCATACGCTCAAAAAGAAAAAGAGATACAGCTCACCAGATGAATCGAAGAACGGACTTTAGAGAAATTGAACCCGATCCAGAAGATGCTGAAAAGTACGGTGAGTACTAAATAATTTTAACTCAAAGAAAAGCGTCCTACACTCCTGTGGGATGCTTTTTTATTTGAGTATATTTGCACAAATTAACCAATCTGATTTTACCTGTGAGTAAGCAAGATAGATACATGATGCGAGGTGTTTCAGCATCCAAAGAAGATGTTCATAATGCCATTAAAAATGTGGATAAGGGATTGTTCCCTAAAGCATTTTGTAAGATTGTTGAAGATCGTTTAACTGGTGATGAAGATTACTGTATCGTTATGCATGCAGATGGTGCAGGTACCAAATCCTCTCTTGCTTATATGTATTGGAAAGAGACAGGAGATGTTTCCGTTTGGAAGGGGATAGCGCAAGACGCTTTGGTTATGAATATTGATGATTTATTGTGTGTTGGGGTTACCGATAAGATTTTGGTGTCATCGACCATAGGAAGAAATAAAAACTTAATTCCTGGAGAGGTGATTTCTGAAATCATCAATGGAACAGAAGAGTTATTGGCTGACCTTCGTTCTCAAGGTGTAGAAATCTATTCTACAGGAGGAGAAACTGCTGATGTAGGTGACTTGGTGCGAACCATCATTGTAGACTCAACCGTTACTGCTCGTATGAAGCGATCTGATGTTATTTCTAACCACAAAATTGTTGGTGGAGAGGTTATTGTTGCTCTTGAATCCTCAGGACAAGCCAATTACGAGAAAGAGTACAACGGAGGGATGGGTTCAAATGGCTTAACCTCTGCGCGTCATGATGTGTTTCATAGAGAATTAGCCTCTAAGTACCCCGAGAGTTTTGATGCTTCTGTGCCTGCTGACTTGGTGTATTCAGGTGGTGTTGGTTTAACAGATTCAGTAGAAGGTGTGTCATTGGATGCAGGGAAATTGGTTTTATCGCCAACGCGAACCTATGCTCCTGTCATTAAGAAAATATTAGATCATTACAGAGATGCACTACATGGAATGGTTCACTGCAGTGGGGGTGCTCAAACAAAAGTTCTTCATTTTGTAGATGATGTACACGTAATTAAGGACAATTTATTCGAGACACCTCCTTTGTTTAAACTCATTCAGGAGCAGTCAGGAACGGATTGGAAAGAGATGTATAAGGTCTTTAATATGGGGCATCGTATGGAACTGTATTTACAGGAGGAACATGCTCAAGCAGTGATAGATATATCCAAAGGGTTTGGTATTGACGCAAAAATTATTGGACGCGTTGAAAAACATCAAGGAAAGAAATTGACTATTAAAAGCCCTTACGGCGAATTCGTTTATTAATATGGCATTACTTGATAAATTAGCAATGATTAAACTTCGCTTCGATGATGTTTCACAACAGATCATCGAACCTGAAGTGATTGCCGATATGAAACGATACGTTCAACTGAATAAGGAATACAAAGACTTGCAACCTATCATAGATGCTTATAAAGCATACAAAACGGTGTGTGACAACATTGATGAGTCGAATGAAATTCTGGAAACAGAAGACGATGATGAAATGAAAGAGATGGCTCGGATGGAATTGGATGAAGCACTTCCTAAAAAGGCTGAAATGGAGGAACTTATAAAAGTACTTCTCATACCCAAAGACCCTGAAGATTCTAAAAATGCAGTAGTAGAAATCCGCGCGGGAGCGGGGGGAGATGAGGCGAGTATTTTTGCTGGTGATCTTTACAGAATGTATACGAGATATTGTGAAAGTAAAAGATGGCGAACAGAATTGGTTGATGTGACGCATGGTACTGCAGGTGGCTATAAGGAAATAGTGATGAATGTAAGTGGTGAGGATGTCTATGGAACTATGAAATATGAGTCTGGCGTTCACCGAGTACAACGCGTTCCTCAAACAGAAACACAAGGTCGAGTTCATACCTCTGCAGCTTCTGTAGTTGTTTTGCCAGAAGCAGAGGAATTTGATGTTCAGGTCAGTGAAAAGGATATAAAGAAAGAAACGTACTGTTCTTCAGGTCCAGGTGGGCAGTCGGTAAATACCACTTATTCTGCCGTTCGTTTAACACATATTCCATCGGGAGTTGTTGCTCAATGTCAAGATCAGAAGTCTCAGATAAAAAATCATGCTAAAGCTTTACAAGTATTAAGATCTCGTATTTTTGAGATTGAATTGGCAAAGCGAAATGAAGAAATTGCAGGTAAGCGAAAAACGATGGTTTCCACAGGGGACCGCTCTGCAAAAATTCGTACCTACAATTATCCGCAGGGTCGTGTAACTGATCATCGTATTGGCCTTACGCTTTACTCTTTGAATGACATTGTAAATGGAGACATTCACAAAATTATAGAGGAACTTACAGTTGCAGAGAATGCAGAAAGATTAAAAGAAGGGGCCGATGACTAGAGCAGAATTAATAGCTCAGATAAAAGCAAAGCGCTCTTTTCTATGTGTAGGTTTAGATACATCTTTAGATCGTATCCCCAAACACTTATTGGATTTTGATGATCCTATTTTCGAGTTTAACAAGCAAATTATTGATGCGACTAAAGACTTGTGTGTCGCCTACAAGCCCAATTTAGCTTTTTATGAGTCACTGGGCATCAAAGGATGGGAGTCCCTTCAGAAAACCTTAGATTACATTCCAAAGAATATTTTCACTATTGCCGATGCCAAGAGGGGTGATATAGGAAATACTTCGAGTATGTATGCGAAGGCTTTTTTCGAAAACATGGATTTCGATTCTGTTACCGTAGCTCCTTATATGGGAAAGGACTCTGTTCAGCCCTTTTTTGTTTACGATAACAAATGGGTTATTTTACTCGCACTAACTTCGAATGAAGGGGGTAAGGATTTCCAACTGATAGAATCAGCTGGAAAGCCCTTGTATCAAGAAGTTTTGGAAACCTCCTCTCAATGGGGGGACTCATCTAACATGATGTACGTGGTAGGCGCAACTCGTGCAGATTGGTTGAAGGAAATACGAAACACCATTCCTGATCATTTTTTATTGGTGCCAGGCGTAGGTGCTCAGGGAGGAAGTTTACAAGAAGTAGCTAAATTTGGTATGAATTCAGACTGCGGACTCTTGGTCAATTCTTCTCGAGGTATTATATACGCCTCTGATGGTCCAGATTTTGCCACTGCTGCTCATAAACAAGCGCTAAAATTACAACAACAAATGGAGGGAGAATTGATCAAATTTCAAATCATATAGTTACACTCTCTATAAATACACTCTTTTTACTTTTCATACTTTCTAATTTATAGTAAGATGATAGCATCCTAAAATTTTATTACATAAATTTATGTAAATAAATAGTTTATTTGAAGTGTTTCCGATTTTCAAAATCTTGATTTTTTGGATTCTTGGAATTCTCCTTTCATCGCTAGTTCAAGTTACCCCGGGTCTATGGGTCTTGATGTTTGTAATTTTTTCCATTTTTTTTGTAAGTATTTATCATACGGGAGGTCATTATCATTTAGAAAATGGTTTTCTTATTTGTATTTTACTTAGCTGTGTTCAGATTTATGAATTTGCTGATAAAAACGATAATGCCATAGATGTCCTCGAGGATGGAGGGTATGTGGTTTTCTTAAAGATTGTGGAGCGTCATAAGAAAACAAGTCAAAACTATAGCTATATAGTGGAATTGAAGACTGTGTTTGGTGATTCTACCTATTTGATTGGTAGAGATTGCCTATTATTTCAAAACATAGATACTCATAGCAAACATTACTATCCTGGCGATTTCTTCTATGCAGATGTGTATATGAATGATATTGTTAAGCCTAAACATCCTGCATTGTTTGATTCCTATAATTATTGGAGGTTAAAAGGAATTACAAAACATCTATGGTTGAAAGGCGTGCCGATAATGAAATTAGAGCAGCCCAATAATTGGTATGATCAAATTCGATGTAAACAAGTTCATTGGCTTGAGCTACTGAATCGTCAAAACTTGACGACATCCACACGTCAGATATTGTCAGCATTGTTATTAGGTGATAAGAGAAATTTAGATAAAGAGTTAAGAGCAAAATTTTCGAATCTAGGAATGGCTCATGTCCTGGCTTTAAGTGGGTTACACATCGGTTTGATCTATGGGTTCTTCGCTTTTTTTTTACGTTTTATATTTAAATATAGGCCCATTTTACTGTCAATATGTTTAGTTGTAATCATTGTTTTATATGCGTTATTAACCGGTATGAGCCCTTCTGTGATGCGAGCTTCTTTGATGTTTTTACTTCATGCGGTCAGCTTATCTCTAAATAGAAGGGTCCCCTCACTTAACATTGTAATGTTTTCCGCATTGGTTATGCTCATTTACAATTCTAATCTGTTGTACGATTTAGGTTTTCAGTTGTCCTATCTTGCTGTTATTGGCATTTTGTATTTCTATCGATTTTTCAAGAACTACTTCGAAACCATCAGCCCTTTGAAAAGGTTTATATTGGGGATTGCCTTCGTCACGATTTCTGCACAATTAAGTACTGCATTTCTTTCGATTTATTACTTCCATACTTTTCCTGTATCATTTTTATGGGCCAACTTACTCGTGATGCCCATAATGATGCTGTTGCTGTATTTCGGTTTTATTTATCTCCTATTATTGATTTTTGATGTTTACATGTCTTATATCTCACACGCAATGGATGTCACGATAGATTTGCTATTGCAATTATTGGCATTTATTGAGCGTTTTTCATTTTCACCAGTACTTATATACATGACTCGTAATGAGGTGTTTTATTTTTACGGTCTATTGATCCTGATCTGTTGGATTTTTCTTGAGAAAAAATTCAAGCATCTGCATTTTTTGTATCTCTATGTGCTTCTGGGTGTTTGTTGTTATTCTTTTAGAAAGGATGGTTACAAAAAAGAACTATTTGTCAATGCCTCAACAAATGCCTTGGTGATTTCAGTTATTGCAAACAATGAACAAGTTGTTTTAACTAATGATGTCAACTCATTGGACTACTTATTGGGGGACTATTCCTTGAGGAATTCTATATCTTGTTTGGATACTTTACCTCTAAGGTCTGAATATTCCAATGCTTTTTTCGGTGCTTTTGGATCTCATATGAGCATACTCAATCACCAATTAATGATTGTTGATCATCAGTTGATCAGGTCCGATTTATGGATTGATGTAGACGTTCTCATCCTACAATCTTTCAGAGAAGATGCATACCATATCAAAGAGCATTTATCTCCAGAGGTCGTCTTACTAGATGCGAGCATTCCCAACTACGAAAGGTTGCGAATGAAGCAGTTGTTCTCATCTCAAAATATTCAAATTGTTGATTTGAAAGAAGACGTTTACACAAAGAGGTTTTGATGGGATTCTGTTTATGGGTAGTAATTTTGACGTAACCATTCTCCTAAAACGATGGTAAGTGCATGACTTACATTCATCGATTTATTGTGCCCTTTCATTGGTATGTGTATTGATTTTTCACATTCATTCAAAACGCTGTCGTCCAATCCAACTTTTTCATTACCCACAAAGAACACGCTCTTGCTAGGTAATTTTGTTTCATACAAGTCTGAAGACGGAGAAGCAGTCTCTATGGCAATAAGATGGTAGTCATCGGGAATGTGTTCTTTCCAGTTTTCAGTGGAACAGAAATGCCATTCAACAGCTTTATAACTTGTTTGAGCCGTTTTTTTAATATTACGATTTCTAAAGGAGGGGCTTTCATCAACAAAAAGAACTTTTTCACAGGCCATGTTATCTGCTAGTCTGAGTACATTTCCTAGGTTGTTTGGCGTATTGAGTTTCCAGCAAACAATAATGGGGTGTGTTTCGGTTTTATGACTGGATTTCTTTGATTCAAAGAAAGTTCTGGATTTGATGTATTCTGTCATTTGACCAATATAGTATAAAACAATGTTTATTTAGAAGAGCCATGGCATAAAAAAAGCCTGTCAGTTGTGACAGGCTTTATAATGATTTGTTGAAAAGTGAATGATTAAACGGTCTTAACGTTTACAGCATTTAAACCTTTTCTTCCTTCTTGCAATTCGAATTCAACAACGTCACCTTCGTTAATTTCGTCAATTAATCCAGTTACGTGTACGAAGTATTCTGTTTTTGACTCTTCGTCAACAATAAATCCAAATCCTTTAGATTCATTGAAGAATTTTACTGTTCCTTTATTCATAGTAGTAAGATTAAACTGTTTTAACGTTTACAGCGTTTAAACCTTTTCTACCTTCTTGCAATTCGAATTCAACGGCATCACCTTCATTAATCTCATCGATTAATCCTGTTACGTGCACGAAGTATTCTGTTTTTGATTCTTCGTCAACAATAAATCCAAAACCTTTAGACTCATTGAAGAACTTTACTGTTCCTTTGTTCATAGTGTAATTTGTAAATTTAAAGTGCAAAGATAGTTTTATATATTGAATATATAGGCTTTCGCTTGTATTTATTATATTTCAATTGTAGATCAAGATTAAAAATCGGAGTCATAGGTCTTTCGTGAATCAGCTACTAAACGGTTGATTTCGGCCAATTCTTTTTGGCTTATATCTCTCCATTCGCCGTAGGGTATGTCGTCAATTTTAATGTTCATGATACGTATTCTCTTGAGTTTATATACCTCATAGCTAAGGTAGTCACACATTTTACGTATCTGTCTGTTTAAGCCTTCAGTTAATGTGATTCTGAAATAGAACTTGTCAATTTGTTCGACCTTACACCTTTTAGTGACTGTATCCATAATTGGAATACCGCTCCCCATTTGTTCGATAAACTTTTTTGTGATGGGCTTGTTAACCCTTACTTCATAAACCTTTTCGTGGTTGTTTCTTGCACGGAGTATTTTGTTAACGATATCACCATCACTGGTTAACAATATGAGGCCTTCACTGGGTTTATCCAGACGCCCAATTGGAAATATGCGTTTGGGATGTCCTATATAATCAACGATATTGTCTTTTTCTGCTTTGGTGTCTGTAGTACAAACAATTCCTCTGGGTTTGTTTAGCGCGATATAAACGTGGTTTTCATCAGGAGTGATAATGAGTTCACCATCTACATATACCTTATCTTCGGCTGTGATTTTAGTTCCTTTTTCTGGTACTTGACCATTTACGGTAACACGTCCCTCTTCTATGAGTTTGTCAGCAGCTCTGCGAGAGCAGTAACCTACTTCGCTAAGATATTTGTTAATTCTCTTTAGTTGGACTTCATTCATGCCTGGGCGTATTCTTTGTTGTGAGGTAATGTAATTGTGGGTTAATTATATGATGCGTATTCTGATTTTCTTCTTTTTTAATTTGGTGTTGTTTAGTTTTTTAATCAGTTCATCTGTTTTTTCTGTAGGGACAGAAACAAAGGCGCAATCTTGTTTTAACTCTATGGTACCCAACTCATCGCCAACAAGCCCTCCTTGTTTAAAAAACAAACCTGCTATATCTCCTTTTGAAATTTTATCTTTTCTACCGCCAGATATAAATAAAGTAGTCTTTCTGGTGGTTTCTGGAGGTAACACACCGCTTAGTTTTTCTTCTTCCATTTGATGGATGAAGTCGGGTAATTTTTCTTCTTTCCAATGAATAACATAGGCTGTTCCTTGTTTGTTCATTCGAGCAGTTCGTCCATTTCTGTGCGTAAATTCTTGTTGACGCATGGGGAGATGGTAATGTATGATGAATTTGATTTCTGGTACATCTATTCCACGAGCGGCTAAATCTGTTGCAAGGATTAACTGATGGGTTCCATTGCGGAATTTTATGAGTGCTCGCTCTCGATCTTTTTGTTCCATGCCACCATAAAAGCAGCCATGATTAATCGAATTAGCTGTTAGGTGCTCACTGACTCTGTGTATCGACTCTTTGAAATTACAGAAGATAATACCGGGTTGGTTGCCCAAGTGGTCAAGGGCCTTTACTAAGGTCTCCAATTTGTCTTTGGAAGGTGAGACTATTGACTTTACTTTCAGCTGAGATTCCCCTTCTTTCAAGTAGTTTACATATACAGGACTTGTAAGTCCTACAAATTTCGGTACACGTACTTTTTGTGTCGCCGAGGTAAGTATTTTCTTTTTCACCTTAGGTATCGATGTACAAATATCTGTCATTTCTGTTTCGAAGCCCACCTCTAAAGATTTGTCAAATTCATCCAGTACAATGGTTTTGATGTTTGAGGTTGAAAATGTGTTTCTTCGAATGTGATCAGAAATCCTCCCTGGGGTTCCGACCAGGACCGCAGGACGGTGTTTTAAGTCAATTTTATCTTTGGAAAACAGTCGACCACCATAAACTACGGATGTTTTATAACCCGAGCCCATTTCTCTTAGGACTTGTTCAATCTGTATGGCCAACTCTCTTGAAGGGGCAACAATCAATGCTTGAATTTCATCACAAGAGGGGTCTAATTCGGCAATGATAGGTAGTAAAAATGCCAGTGTTTTACCTGTCCCTGTAGGAGATAGTAGCACAATGTCTGTGCAGGATTGTATGGCCAGTTGGGCTTCTTTTTGCATAGGGTTTAATTCCTCTATGCCAAGCTTACTAAGAATACTCTTTTGGTTTTTTAAGGTTTGCGACATGACGCAAATATACTTTAATTCATTTCTTTGTTTTGCAAAAAAAAAATCTCCTCGAAAAGAAGAGATTTTAATATTCTTTAGAAGACTAGTGTTCGTGCCCGCCCGGGCCGTGAACGTGACCATGTTCGACTTCTTCTTTCGTAGCCTCTCTTATTTCAAGTACAGATCCTGTAAAATGTAGGTCTTGGTCAGCTAATGGGTGATTGACGTCCATAGTAACCGTTTCTTCGTTTATTGATACGACTTTAGCAGGAACAACTTGCCCACTTTGATCTTGAAGAGGAAGTACATGATCGACGACAACTTCTTTGATGAGTTCTCCATCTTGCTTGAACATATCCTGAGGCAATTCTATGACTGCTTCTTCATTCCTTGTTCCATAGGCGTTCTCAGCTTTGATTCCAAATGAAAATGTGTCATCAACACTCAGGTCTATCACTTGTGCTTCAAATTCAGGGATCATTTGTTTGACGCCAGACAAAAACACCAAGGGCTCTTTCCCTTCTGTAGTTTCGATCATTTCTCCTTCTGCATGGTCTCTGAATAACTTGTAATTTAGAGATATGACTTTGTGTTTTACTTCACTCATGGGTATGTTTTTTTTTGCAAAAATAAACTTAATAATGAACCTAAAGCTTCAAATAGAACTTAATTATTTGTTATTGTGGATTCTTGGTAAGACAGCTTTAGTATACTGAAATGTTTCTTTTGATTTAGTCTCGAGTGTTAGGGTCAATCTATTGCAAATGAATTATCCAATAGTTAGGTGCGCGTTTGGATATTCGTAGTTGTTAGAATTCATTTTGCTACTTAAAGCAAAGGCAAGGGTAAGTGTACCAATTCTCCCGACAAACATGCAGATCATGATGATGACTTTTCCAAAGGAAGAAAGTTCAGCTGTTATCCCTGTTGAAAGGCCAACAGTGGAAAATGCGGATACCGCTTCAAAGGCAATGGGCATCAGGCCTTTGTCCCCATCGCTTATGCTAAGGATGAAAATGGCTAAAAAGATGGCAGTAGACGAGAATAGAAATATGGAGAAAGCTTTGTGAAGTAATTCAGGGGAAATGGTGCGTTTACCGATTTCAATTCTCTTTTGGCCTCTGATGGTATTCATTGCCGAATAGACAATCAAAGTAAATGTTGAAGTTTTGACCCCGCCTCCAAAAGAACCAGGTGCCCCACCAATAAACATCAAGAATAGAAATATGATTAGCATGGGAGTCCCTACTTTTGAAATATCGACCGAATTAAATCCTGCTGTCCTAGAGATGGATTGAAAGAACGAAGTAACTAGCTGACCATCGAGCTTCATCCCGTTTAACGTATTTTGTTGTTCTAGGAAGTAGAAAGCCAGCATTCCAAATGCGATAAGGAATAGTGAGGTGTAGAAAGATATTTTAGTACTTAGTTTGAGTCCTAACCAAGGGGTTTTTATTGTTTTTTTAATTCGATTAAAATTTACCAAGTCTTCAATGACTGGGAAACCTATGGCTCCAAACAAGATCAATAATCCTACGATCATGTGTAAGTTGTATGAGTCTTGAAGTAATGGATTGTTTAATCCATCGGTAAATAAAGTAAAGCCCGCATTGTTGAAGGCGGAGACAGAATGAAAAATCGAGTAAAAAAGTTGTTCCTCAACATGTTGGAATTTTATCTGAGGACTCCAGGTGAAATAGATAAGAAGTATCCCTATCATTTCAATAAAAAAACTGAATAAGAAAACCTTTCTCAAAAGACCTTTACCACTCAGGAGAGATTCGGAGCTAAAGTTTTCTTGTAGCATGGTCTGATGCTTGATTCCCAAACCTTTTTTTGAAAAAATAGCAAATAGTGTTGCAAAAGATATGATGTTAAGTCCTCCAAGCTGAATCAGAAGCATCAATACGATGTGTCCTTTTTGCGTAAAGTAAGTTGCTGTATCAACAACAATCAATCCCGTCACACAACAGGCACTTATGGAAGTAAATAATGCTTCGAAAAAAGGCATCATTCGCACTTCTTTTGTCATTTCAGGCATCATCAGTAAGCCTGTTCCAATTAGGATGAGTAGTATGAATGAGAATATGAGTAATCGAGGTGGGTTTACTTTTAAGAAGGATAGTTTGGGACTGGCTTTTCCGAGCCCAATTCCCACCAATACAAAAAAGTAGCACTGAATGAACAGCATGTAAAAGTTTTCTAAATGAAATAGCTCTAGTTCATTGCCGATAAAGTTCAGTAAGGATTGTTCAAAGGTTACACGTGAAATTGCATTGATGAAAATTAAAAACAAGAGCAGGGCTTCAAACCACGTTTCTCGAATCAACCTTATGGGTTCGTAGGAGTATAGTAAATCAACCAGGTATTTGAGGATGTAGAAGCCAAAGCTGGCTTTTATAAATAGAATGATCCAATTTTTAATTTCTGTATTGGGGTCAAATCCGAATTGATAAACGAGAAGAGATAAAATAAAAGATGCAGTAATAAAGCTACCTATCTTGAAAATGTTCAAAACGAGTTCTTTACTGTCGTAGAGTGCTAAGTTAATTTTCTCTCGTATCGATCTGATCGACATACTTTATTTCTGTTTACTGGAGACTTGCTTTTAACAAATCTTCCTTTAAAATAGGGACAACGCCTACCTTCTCACAAACCAAACCTCCAGCTAAGTTAGCAATTCTCATTAAAAGTTCACTGTCTAACTGACAAGCAAGTGCCAGTGCAGCTACGGAGACAACGGTGTCTCCTGCACCGGAAACGTCAACAATAGATCTTTTATGTGCTTTTTCTCGGAATATATTTTCTCTGTTTTGATAATAAATTCCGTGTTCAGATAGGGTAAGTAGTATACTTTTAGCGTTTAGTTTCGCTCTTAAAATTTCAACGTATCTAGATAATTCTGATTCAGATTGAACCTCAAATTCTACGTCCATTCCCTCTTTGATTTCTTTTAGATTGGGTTTGAATATATCTACACCCTTGTAGGCGAAAAAGTTTTCTTTCTTTGGGTCTACTATCGTTGGGATGTTTTTTTCAGTGGCTATTTCTATGGCAGTTTGTATGAGTTTTTCACTCAAAAGCCCTTTGTTGTAGTCTTCGAAAATGATGACGTCGAAAGTACCCGTAAGGATTAAATTTTTGAGACACTCGATGATTTTTTCATCCCGGATCATCGACACTTCTTCCTCATCGACTCTTAACACATGTTTATTGTCACTAATGATTCGTGTTTTAACGGTAGTGCTTCGATTTGATATTCTTTGAATTCCCTCAGTAGAAAGATTCTGTTCTTTCATGAGCTTGAGGAATAAGTCTCCATAATGATCACTTCCTATACTACTGAATAGAACGGGTATAGCTCCCAGAGATTGAATGTTTAGTGCAACATTTGCCGCTCCACCCAGTCGACTTTCTCGCTTATTTATTTCAACAATAGGAACAGGTGCTTCTGGAGACATGCGATTTACTTCCCCCCACATGTATGCATCAATCATGGCGTCGCCAATGACCAAGACTTTTTTCGACTGAAATTGATGTAAAATATTTGCTATTGAACTCATAAAGGTTGTTCGTGTCCAAAATTAATAATGAAAGGACTGGTTAAGACCACTTTCAGATACAAATGAACAAAAAAAATCCCCTACATCATGTAGGGGATTTTTAATTATGCTAATTTTTCAAGAGCTGCTTTAATTCGATCTGCTGCTTCGATCAGTTTTTCATCGGCGGCGGCATATGAAATTCGTATACAATTTGGGGAACCAAAAGCTTCTCCTGTTACCGTTGCTACATTGGCTTCATTTAACAAGTACATACAGAAGTCATTTGCATCTGCGACCTTAGTTCCTTTGAAAGATTTACCGAAGTAGGAAGACACGTCTGGGAAAATATAGAAGGCTCCCTGAGGGATGCTCAACTTGAGACCATCAATTTCTTGAAGTTTCCCAATCATTAAATCTCTTCTTCTCAAGAATGCAGTACGCATATCTTCTGTGAAGCTTGGATCAGCAGAAACCGCAGTTTCGGTAGCTTTTTGCGCTATAGAACAGGTAGCTGATGTTGTTTGGCCTTGCATTTTCGTACAAGCTGACGCCAACCACTTAGGGCCTCCTAGGTAACCCACTCTCCAGCCTGTCATGGCAAATCCTTTAGAGACACCGTTTACAGTAACCACTCGGTCTTTGATGGACTCAAACTGGCCAATACTTACGTGTTCACCCAGGAAATTAATGTGCTCATATATTTCATCAGAGATGATCATAATCTCCGGGTATTTTTCAAATACTTTCACCAATTCAGCCAATTCTTCTCTGCTATACACAGATCCTGTTGGGTTACATGGTGTACTAAATAAGAATGCTTTTGTTTTCGTTGTGATTACTTCTTCAACTTGTTGAGCGCTTACTTTAAAGTCTGCATCAACGGTAGCTTCAATGACAATAGGTGTACCTTCAGCCATTTTCACCATTTGGAAGTAACTTACCCAATACGGAGCAGGAACAATCACTTCATCACCAGGATTTACAATGGTTTGTAACAATTGGGATAAGGTTTGTTTTGCCCCTGTAGATGCTACGATTTCATCGGCCGCATAATCTAGATTGTTGTCTCTTTTGAATTTCTTTGAAATGGCATTTCTAAGCTCACCCAATCCCGGAACAGGAGTATAGTGAGAAAAGTTATCGTCAATCGCTTTCTTTGCAGCTTCCTTAATAAATTCAGGAGTGTCAAAGTCAGGTTCCCCTAAACTTAGTGAGATTACATCTACGCCACTGTCACTTAATTCACGGCTTTTACGAGCCATGGCAATGGTTTGTGATTCTTCTAAATTCAGAATACGATCAGATAAAATGTTCATGCTTTTGAGGTTAGTGCTTAATATTTTTTTTCGTGCCGCAAATATAGACAAAGAAATTCAGTTGTAAGCGCTTCGTTTGTTTGAATTTATTTTTATTAAAATAATAACCCACAGGCTTTTAGATAGATCCAATACTTGGCGTATCCGTTCCGTCTATCTATATTTTTTAAATATCTTTGTCCCATGAGTGAAACCCTACTTTTTTCATCAGAAACATCGGAGCGTATCAAGCGAGGAACGGTGCTGCCCGTTATGGAGCATTTTTACACCATACAAGGTGAAGGTTTCCATTCTGGGACGCCTTGTTATTTTATTCGGCTCGGTGGATGTGATGTAGGCTGTCCTTGGTGTGATGTAAAGGAAAGTTGGGAACAAGGAAAACACCCGATTCATACGGTAGAAGACATCATTGCTTGGGTACTCAGCTCTAAAGCTCAAAAGGTCGTTGTGACGGGAGGAGAACCTCTGATGTATTCCCTAGATGTCTTGTGTGGGATGCTACACCAACGAGGCCTTGAATGTCATATAGAAACATCTGGGGCCCATCCTTACAGTGGAAGTTGGGATTGGTTTACCTTATCTCCTAAGAAGCGTAAACTCCCTCAGCCTATCAATTACTCCAAAGCGAACGAGCTTAAAGTGGTTATTGCTCGACACAATGATTTTCAATTTGCCGAAGCGCAAGCTTTAAAAGTGAATTCTGATTGTAAATTGTACCTTCAACCAGAATGGTCTAAAGAATCTCTTATTCTCAAGGATCTCATTTCCTATGTCAAGGAAAATCCCAAGTGGAGTATTTCTTTACAAACGCACAAATACATGGATATCCCTTGATATGCGTATTCTCTTATTGTTTTTTTTTATAAGTATTCATCTCTTTGCTCAACAAACGACTAGGTCCCGAAAGGCGGCGAAAATATTCAAAGAAGCCAAGAGTGCAGTTGCAGTAAAGGATTACCCATCGGCAAAATTGCTTTTGGATCAAGCTTTAATCATTGACGACCAATTTGTTGAAGCTTGGATCCTACTGGGTGATGTTAGTATGGGCCTAGGAGATAAGTATGCTGGGATACAAGCCTACAAAAAGTCAATACCAATCTCGCCTCGTTTTTCATTTCCCATGTACTATCGACTGGCCAATGCAGAACATTCTCTGGGAGATTACACGGAGGCTTTAAAGCACATTCGAAAATATTTAAGTTTTAAAAAGGTTTCTGAAAAGTATAGAAAAAAGGCAATAGCACTAAAAAAATCATGCGAGTTTTCCATCTCATCGATGAAAAACCCTGTAACCTTCAGTCCAGAAAATTTAGGGGAAAATGTGAATACTGAAGCTGATGAGTATTTGCCGGCACTATCTGCGGATGGATCTAAATTGATATTTACGAGAAGCAAGAGGGTTGAGGGTGCTCGAAATGAAGATTTTTATTTGTCACTATATGGGGATGAAGGCTGGTCTTTGGCTAAGAATTTAGGTGCGCCAATAAACACCCTTCAGAATGAAGGAGCCCAGTGCATTACTGCCGATGGGAAAACACTATATTTTACCGCTTGTTCTCGTCAGGATTCATACGGACGCTGTGATTTGTATTCTTCTGATCTTATTGAAGGATATTGGACGGAACCTGTAAATCTTGGTGAAAATATAAATACTGAAAGTTGGGAATCTCAGCCGGCTATTTCTTCTGATGGTCGACAGTTGTTCTTTGTCTCTAATAGAGCCGGAGGGCTGGGAGGAAAGGATATTTGGGTGGCTTATAAAAACGCCAATGGCAAATGGACGAAAGCAAAAAATTTAGGGAAACAGATCAACACAATCAGAGATGATGTTTCCCCTTTTTTACATTGGGACAATCAAACGCTTTACTTCTCATCTCTTGGGTATGTGGGCATGGGTGGCTTTGATGTCTTTCTCTCTCGATTGGATGACTTAGGGAATTGGGGCCCCGTCAAAAATATGGGTTATCCTATCAATTCTCCATCGGATGAAAATTCATTAATCGTGGCAAAGGATGGTCGAACCGCCTATTTTGCCTCCGCTTATTTTCAAGAAGGTAGAACGGATTTAGATCTTTACACCTTTGATTTACCTATTGAGAGTAGGGCCAGAGAAGTTGCTTACATTCAGGGGGTGGTGATTGATGCAAAATCGAAAAAACCCATAGAAGCTGAAATAGAATTGGTAGACTTAGCTTCTAATCGTTCATACAAGAGTTCAAGAAGTGATGCGGGGGGGGATTTTATGTTTTGTTTGCCTTCTCATGCGGAATATGCATTGACAGTATTGAAAAAGAACTATCTTTTTTATTCTGAAAATATAAAGATGGAAGAAGAGGGAACCATTCTTGTAAAGAATTTCAAACTACAACCGATAGCGGTAGGTGAACAAGTTCGGTTAGATAATATTTTCTTTGAATTAAATTCATTTGATTTAAAAGACGAGTCCGCTACAGAGTTGAATAAGATGATTCAGTTTATGGAATCCAATCCTTTGGTTACTATTGAAATAGGAGGGCATACTGATAGTAGTGGCTCTCAAAATTATAACTTAGTGCTTTCAGAAAAGCGCGCCCAATCTGTAAAAAATGTTTTGGTGCAAAGAGGATTGCCTTCAGATCGTATTCATATCAAAGGTTACGGAATGACGGAACCTTTAAATTCGAATCGTTCTGAGCAGGAAAAAGCTGACAACCGAAGAACAGAATTGAAAATCATCTCCATCAAATGATACAAGTTGTAGAGTGTCCTAGAGATGCCATGCAAGGCATTTCCGAGTTTATCTCAACAGAAAAAAAGGCTGAATACATTAATATGCTTTTGAAAGTTGGCTTTCATACGGTTGACTTTGGTTCTTTTGTATCTCCCAAGGCGATTCCGCAAATGCGAGATACTGCTGATGTGTTGTCAAGATTGGATGTCGATCAGACAGATTCAAAGTTACTTGCTATTGTAGCCAATAAGAGAGGTGCTTTAGAAGCCTGTTCTTTCGATCAAATCACTTATTTAGGGTATCCTTTTTCTGTTTCTGAAACCTTCCAACAACGAAATACCAATCGTTCTATTGAATCCTCTTTACTTCTCGTGGAGGAGTTACAGAACGTCTGTTTGAGGAGAAATAAAACCTTAGTGGTGTACCTTTCTATGGCTTTTGGGAATCCTTACGGCGAAGCATGGGATGTGGATATGATTGCCAAATGGACGCACTTCCTCACTCAAATGGGGGTGAAGGTTATAGCCCTTTCAGATACCATTGGGATTTCATCCAAGGCGACCGTTACCGCCTTGTTTTCCCAATTGATACCGGAATTTTCTGAGGTGACTTTTGGAGCTCATTTACATACCACAGCTCAAAATTGGAAAGAAAATGTTCTGGCCGCATATCAAGCAGGTTGTACTCGATTTGACTCAGCCATTAAAGGATACGGAGGCTGCCCAATGGCCAAAGATGAATTGACCGGAAATATGCCTACGGAAAAACTCTTATCCTTTTTTAATGAGCAGAAAGAAGATGCCGGTCTCAACGCTATGGCTTTTGAATCAGCATACAATAAGGCCTTAGAGATCTTTAGGTGAAAACACCTTTTCGTTAGGGCAATCAATCAATTAATATTAGCCTTGCCATCCCGTCTCATAATCTTTTTCTATTGTACTATATTTGCTGAAATTTAAACAAGGATTATTTTGAAGAGTTTTAAAGAGTTAGGCGTACACAAAGATTTTGTAAAAGCTTTAGAAGGGTTGAACATTACGACACCTTCGGAAATTCAAAATTTAGCCATCCCCATATTGTTGAATGGTAAAACCGATTTAGTGGGGCAGGCACAAACAGGTACTGGAAAAACAGCGGCTTTTGGCTTGCCACTCCTTCAAAGTATTGATGTTTCCCGTAGTGAGATTCAAGGTCTGATTCTCTGCCCTACACGTGAGTTAGGACAACAGATTGCAAAAGCGTTATTTAGATTTACGAAGTACTCTGATAAAATTTTTACTGAAGCGGTTTACGGCGGAGAAAAGATAGATCGTCAGATTGGAGCTTTGCGCAGACCAACACATATTGTGGTGGCTACTCCCGGCAGACTTATCGATTTGTTAAAGCGTAAAGCATTGAGTTTGGATAAGGTGAAAACCATCATCTTAGACGAAGCAGACGAAATGTTGAGTATGGGCTTCAAAAAGGAACTCAACCAAATTTTATCTTTCGTTCCTAAAGATGCCAATAAATGGTTGTTTTCAGCAACAATGCCGCATACAATTCGCGAAATGATCAAAGAGCATCTTTCTATTGACGCTCCTAAGGTCGAGACGAGTGGAAAGACTTTAGTTAATGAAAATATACAACACAAATATTTCGTTTGTGATGAAGATGAAAAACTTCACGTTTTAATGCAGTTCATTAAATCTCAACATAAAGATAGAGGGATCGTGTTCTGTAGAACAAAGAAAGCGACACAGCATCTGGCAAAACAGTTGATTGCTAAAAATATAGCTACCGATGCCATTCATGGTGATTTATATCAAAAGGAACGCGATAAAGTCATGCGGGCTTTCAAAAAGGAAAACTTACAACTTATCGTAGCTACCGATATTGCTGCCAGAGGATTAGATATAGATGCACTTTCGTACGTGGTTCACTATCAGTTGCCAGAAAGTGAGGAGTATTATACACACAGAAGTGGGCGAACTGCTCGTGCCGGAAATTCAGGGGTGTCTATGGCTTTTGTGACCGCCTTCGAAAGAAAGAAATTAATGGAGTACGAAAATACATTGGGGATTTCGTTTGAAAGGGTGCGGTAAGTGATTTAAACTGCTATTGAGTGGTGAATTATCCTTTCAAATTTAAATGCTCACTATCGACCATATCTACCCATTTCTTCATCTTCTTTTGAATGACTTTAAAGTGGTGTTTGTCTTCGGGAGTGATCAAAGAAATCGCATCTCCGGGTGATTCAGCTCTCCCTGTCCTCCCTATTCGATGAATATAATCTTTTGGTGATCGAGGTAGTTCGTAGTTAATGACATGAGGTAGGAATTCAATATCTATACCACGAGCCAGTAGGTCTGTTGTGACGAGGACTCGGAGTGTCCCCGCTTTAAATCTTGCTAAGGAATCAAGCCTTGCCGTTTGACTTTTCTTACTGTGAATTGCTGAAGCGTCAATGCCATTTTTACGGAGTTTATCGGCTACATTATCCGCCTTATAAGTAGATGCGGTAAATACTAAAACTTGTTTTAAGTCCCCATTCTTAATTAAATAACGAAGTAGTGGACCTTTCTTTTCTTCACTAACCCAATAGCCCAACTGTTTAATCAATTCTATTGAATCTTTCTCCTCTTCAATTCTTATGAGAACAGGTTCTTTAAGGATCCATTGATTGATGGAGTCAATATCTTCGTTTAAGGTCGCTGAGAATAGTAAATTCTGACGTTTTTTAGGAATCAGTTTAAAGATGCGGTCAACTTCATCTTTAAAGCCCATGCTTAACATTTTGTCAGCTTCATCGATAACGAGGGTCTTAATCTCGGATAGATGAACGGCATTAGATTCCACTAAGTCCAATAGTCTACCCGGAGTCGCTACCAATACATTTACATGATTTAGGGCTTGCATTTGTGGGTTGATAGAAACCCCTCCATACACAGCTAATGTTTTTATTCTTTCAGGAAGCGATGTCCCAAATTGTTGAAACACGTCTTTTACCTGAACGGCGAGCTCGCGTGTCGGAACCAATACCAAAACATTTACATGACGGTTTTTAGTGCTGGGGTTCTTTTGTAAGTCGTCCAGGATGGGAAGTACATAGCTCGCTGTTTTCCCCGAGCCTGTTTTCGCAATTCCCATTACATCTTTACCCTGTAAAACAGCAGGAATAGCCTGCTCTTGAATTGGGAACGGTTTTGTGATTTTTTGATCTTTTATAGCATTTAATAAAGATCTTGATAAACCTAAAGATGTAAATGACATATATTGAATTGTAATGGGGTTAGGGATGCTACAAATCTAATAAAATCAGATTTGGGCCATTAGGTGAAAATGCGCTTAAGGGTAATGGTTTGTCAAGTATTTATATAAATAGTTTTTGTTGGAAGGCTTCAAAAGCTTCCAGTAAGCAGTTGATCATTTAATTGATGAATAGGTAGACCTACGACATTAAAATAAGAACCTTCAATTTTTGTGATGCCAATAGCACCTATCCATTCTTGAATTCCATAGGAGCCTGCTTTGTCAAAGGGCTTATATGTATTGATGTAATAATCTATTTCAGAATTTTTTAGTTCTTTGAAAAAGACCTTTGTTTTGCTTGAAAAAGAAGAGGTTTTGTATTTGGACTTAATGCAGACACCAGAAACCACAACATGACTGCGATTGGATAGACTTGTTAGCATGCGTTTGGCTTCAGCTTTGTCTTTGGGTTTCCCTAAAATTTCATCATCCAGAAGGACTACTGTATCCGCAGTAATAATAATTTGATTTTCATCTATGTCAGAAAATGCAGAAGCTTTGAGTTTAGCGAGATATTCTGCAACTTCGTTTGCCTCAAGATCATCTGGAAATATTTCCTCAATTTCTCGAACCTCAATCGTAAAATCATAATCCAGAAGCGCTAATAATTCTCTGCGCCTTGGGGACTGAGATCCTAGGGTGATACGTTTCATCATATTTTAGATGTCAATGAGTTTGATTTGTAAGTCTATCTAATGAAAAAACACAAACTGAGAATTCCTGCAAAAATAATAAGCTTAATGAGTTTAGAAATACGCTCGTAGTCAGCATTTACCTTAGCTTTATAAATCCAAATGTTTAATAAGAATAAAGGTCCGATGAGCAGCAAAAGAGCATAAGTCAGTGTCATCAATTCGCGTTCGAAAACGTAGGTGGAAATCGCAACGATCATGAATGCAGAGAGCACACTTAACCATTTTACAAATTCTTTTGTTTTCTCAATACCCCAAACTGACGGGAGTGTTTTTATTTTAAACTTGACATCACCTTCTACGGTTCTGAGGTCTTTTATGATCTCATTCATCAGGCTTGAGATGAATGCAAAGGCTGTATAGATACAAACCACAATGAAAGGATATCGACTTTCGGCTGCGTTGAATCTGGGTAGCATTTCGTAGGCGGAAAGGGAAATCACAAACAGAGCTGTCAGTACAGCAACAATTAAATTCCCGACAAAAAGAAAGCGTTTAAGTCTTAGGCTGTATTCCCACAGGATATATGAAGCTAAAGTCAAGAAGGCTCCAAGGAGAATGTAGTCTATCTTGTAGGCGATGTAGAAACCTAATAATACACCACTAGAGGATAGTAGAGCATGAAGAATGAGTGCTATTCTACGTTTTATCCTTCTGCCAACAATGACATTTTCATTGGTTGTATCCGTTTGGATATCAAAATAATCATTGATGACATAGCCTCCCGCAGCAATTAAAATCATACTCAATACGAGTGATGCAAAATATGAATCACCCAATACGTTTTCCTTGCCATAGGCAGGTACCATTATGCTGTACCTAAGTAGGTACTGTATAAGCACCATGACAAGCAGGTTTTGAAATCGAATGAGGGATAAGTATTTCACCTAGAGTTTATTGTGTCATTTCAGTTGTTTAAATGGATGTTGTAGAACTATCATTACTCCATTTTCCTTGAATTTTAAGCGTTTGTTCAATCACGTCACGTACACATCCTTCCCCACCTTTTTTTGGTGATATATAATCGGATAGATTTTTAATTTCGTTAGCGGCATTATCAGGGCAGGTGGGTAGCCCCACACTTTGCATGATTTGAAAGTCAGGAAGGTCATCACCCATGTATAGGATGTTTTCAAATGCCAAGTCATACATGTGCATGAGCTCATTTAGGGCTTCTACTTTTTGATGACAGCCTAAATACACATCGTGAACACCCAGGCGATTCATTCTTGTTTTTACCGCTGCCGAACTACCTCCACTGATTATGGCTACAACGAAACCTTGCTTGACGGCTAGCTGAAGGGCATACCCATCTCTAGTATTCATCTTTCTCACCTGCTCGCCGTCAGGCATAAGTGTTACGGTTCCATCGGTTAAAACTCCATCACAATCGAAAATAAGAGCTTTGATGTTTTTGAGTTTGATTTTATAATTCATCGTTGTTTTTGAGGATTATGTTTTCGGACAACAATTTATAAATATCGTAATTTTTCCCTTTTGCCAAGTAGTTAAGGTGGCTGTCAATGACTTCTTTATCCTTACGGACCGCAGGACCGGTTTGAACATCTTTGGGCTTATAGCTTGAAACTTTAGATGCAGTTTCTTTAATTAAGGGATGTAATATGTCCATGGGGATGTTTTCTTTTTGAAGTATTTCATCCGAAATCATATACATGTAGTTGCTAAAGTTACATGCAAAAACAGCTGCTACGTGTAGCACCTTTCTTTGATGTGAGTTGATGTTGTATACAATTGGACTCATTAAGGTCGCCAATCTCATTAATGTATTATAGTCTTCACTTTTAGACGCCTCAATACAAAATGGAATGCCTTTGAAATTAAGCTTCTTCTTTTTGGAGAATGTTTGTAGCGGATAGAAAACCCCTCTTCTAGAATGTTTTATGACATCTTGATCGATGGCGCCCGATGTATGTACAATAAGCTTATCTTTTAGGTTTAAGCTTGCAGCGACTTCTTCAATGACAGAATCTTTTACCGTGAGAATATAGAGGTCAGCATCAGGATTTAATTTTTCTATTTCCGTAGTATAATCACATTTTAGACGACGAGATAAGGAGCGAACTTCTTTCTCAGATCTGTTGTATACTTGAAGGATGTTTTGCTCTTTATTTTGAAGTTCTTTTGCCAAATGCCAAGCTACATTTCCGGCTCCAAGGATGACAATATTTAGCTTTAAGGTACTCAAAATGTTTTATTTTTTAGTTTGTTTAAATAAATGAAGCATGGCAATGAAGGTACCAACTGCCATGAGAATTACTCCAATCCACAACAGGTTTATGTAGGGGAATATGATCGCCTTCATGACGATGAATGGTTTTTCATTGTCTAGGTGTTCATAGGCCTTGATTTGTATACTTCCCGCCTCAGGGTTAACCTCGCTAAAAACGAATTTGTATTTTAAAGGGCCGTCTTCTAGATATCCAGCAAATGACTGTGCTACATTGTTTTTTACTGCATATATGGTTTCTGTTTTTGAGAATTCTCCTTGCATGTTTTGCATCTTAAGTTTTGCAATTAACATCACATCTAAAGCCTTTTCACTTTCAAGGTTGGTGTTTGCATTCACCAGTAAACTGTCAAGATAGAGGAAGTGTTTGCTGTAGATTACGGAGTCTCCTTGTTTAATATTGATAAGGCTTTCTTGGTGATAAGGGTCATTTTCATCATGTTCGTCAACATCAGCGTAGGTGAGGTGAGAGTAGACGTCGTAGAGTAGAAAATGTTTAGTGGAGGGTTCTGCCACATTACCCATGATTTCATTCAGTTGTATGAATGGGTTCAGGGTGAACTGATATTCAAACTTACCATCTTCTTTCAGGTTAAAATACTCCACCTCATAGGTTTTGTTGATGCCGATGAGCGTATCCGATTTGTAGAGTACAAAGTAGGTTCCCATGGCAGTGGTGTCTCCTTTTTCGAGTAAAATATTCTCGTTACTCGGAAAGTCTTTCGCGATAAAACCTTCATTGCTAGAGATGACATTTTTGTTGGCATTACTCAGTAGAGCTCCCATAATAACAAGCGCAAAGCCTATGTGAGCGATTGATGAACCCGATAAATTCCAATTCCCTTGGAGTATTTTTCGCCAGTAAAAGAAGTTTGACAAGGCCGCAAAGATGGTCGCCCAAAGAAGAATGAGGTATACTGGATCCCACATTCGAACCGTAAAAGCAATGACAAATGTGAGTGCTATTGATGAAATGAGGCTCGAAGTGATTTGTTTGAATATTTTTTTCAAATCTGATTTCCCGTAACTCAAGTACTGGGTAATACCAATTAACGCGATGATAATGATTGCGATAGGGGCTTGCCAAGAGTTGTATAAGTCAATGGCATCAATAGGAGGAGCCATTTGTGTTCCAAGGACCTTGTTAATGACAGGTAAGGAGGTGAACCAGGTAATTTGAAATGCAGAAATGAATAATACCATAGACCCAATGAACATCCAAAATTCTCGTGAACTCGAATCTTCCTCTTTTTTGACATGTGGTATTTTTTTGAATCTAATGGCCAAGATGAAAATAGAGAAAATGACGAAACTGATGAGGTAGATTAGCAGTTGATAGTCCAAACCTCCTGCAAAGGCATGTACAGAGGTATCGCCCAAGATACCACTTCTCGTTAGGTAAGAAGAGTAAATGACGAGTAAGAACGACAGAATCGTCAAGATAAATGTTGACCTCAAAGCGGTCTTTTTGGCTCTGTAAACAAGCATTAAATGAGCCGCAGCCACCAGTATGATCCAGGGTACCAATGAAGAGTTCTCAACCGGGTCCCAGGCCCAAAAACCTCCAAAAGAAAGAGACTCATAAGCCCAAGCCCCACCCATTAAAATCCCTGTACCCAAAACCATGATGGCCGCATAGGTCCAGGGGAGTGCTTCTTGAACCCATCCTGAAAAATTCTTTTTCCACAGCGCAGCAATC
Source organism: Flavobacteriales bacterium (assembly GCA_022425195.1). Taxonomy (GTDB): domain Bacteria; phylum Bacteroidota; class Bacteroidia; order Flavobacteriales; family UBA7430; genus UBA7430. Next base: position 73,814 of record JAKMFX010000011.1, read on the forward strand.
GCATAACAAAAAGGAATCATGGTTAAAGAAAAGCCTAAGAAAAGTACGGGAGGGTGAATCACCATCCAGTAGTTTTGCAATAGAGGGTTTAAACCTCTTCCGTCCAGGAACTGAGGGACTACTTCCAGGTAGTTGGGCATCTTGGTCCAGGGCAAGCCAATATTTTCCTCTAGATTACGAACCAAAATAAATGGGCTGGTACCAATTTTTATTCCAAACAAATAGCCACCGATGATCATGGAACTAAGAAATGCTTGAATGGAAGCAACGATAGTAAGAACAGGGGCTTCCCAGTTTTTGGCTTTTCTCATGAGTACTACCCCTAAAATAAGATTCCAAAAAATCCATAGTAAGAAACTACCTTCTTGACCTTCCCAGAAGCAAGAAATCATATAATGTGTAGGAAGTGATAGAGAGGAGTGCTGCCAAACGTATTGGTATTCAAAATAGTGATTGTATATCATGGTGAACATGCATACGATAATCCCGATGATGGACAAGCCATGTATGTAAAATGTACCCCGAGCTAGTGGCGTCCATTCATTCTTCGAGGTTTCACTTTTGGAAGCTTTGTAAAAAGAGAATGCAGAGAGTAAAGCGGCAACAAAAGCAATGCTGATAAAAGCTTGCCCAATGGTTCCAACGAGGGTGTGTTCTCCAATGTATTCTATCATAGTTGAGGAAGTGTAAGTGTATCTTGTTCAATAGATTGTTGCTCATTGTATTTTGATGGACATTTCATCAGTATCGTGCGGGCTGTAAAACCTGAATCGGTTGCAAAACCGGTCATTGTAATTTTTTCGGACCGCTCAAAATCTTGGGGTTTTGAGTCGTAATAGTAAACTTTTCGTTCGTTCTGAAGTGAGTCAGACGCATAGAAGGTCAGTACATTTAAGCGTGGCTCAAAAAGAATTTCTTTGTCTTTGTTGAGCGCTCCAATGACGGTAAACTCTTTCCCCATTTGTTTTTCCGCATCGGTAAAGGTAATGTAGGTACTTGCGTTGTAGGTCAGAGAAACGATGACGCCAATGATAACTGCAACAAGTAAGATCAAGATGATTTCCGTTTTTTTCATTCTATTCTTCGAGCTTTTTAACTCTTTGGTCTATTCCGAATAAGTAAATGGCCAAACCGATAAAGATTACGGCAATCACTGCAACAACAACGTATATTTTTCCATTTGATCGCATGACATCTGCCATTTCAACTGCCTGAGCAGAGGCTGAGTTCATGAAAAACATGCAACAAAAGATTGAACCGAGTAAGGACTTCATTTTTTAGCTATTTTCTTTGTTAATTTCAAGTGTTTTGATGCGATATCGCAACTGTGCTACCCATACGCCTATCAATATCCAGCCGATAACGGCGGGGTAGAAGACCATACGCATATTGCTGTTTAAATCGTAATTGCCGAATGCCGGATTTCCTCCGTTACCTGGGTGAAGACTGTCTGTCATTCGCGGAAGGATTCCAATAAATACAATCATCATAACAAAAGCAAGGATGTTGTAAATGGCACTTACACGCGCTCGGCTGTCTTCATTTTCGATACTATTTCTGAGGATGAAGTAGGCGAGATAAATGAGCATGGTAACTGCTGTTCCGTTTAGTTTTGGGTCATTTACCCAAAAAGTTCCCCAGGTAAATTGAGCCCACACCATTCCAGTCAATAGGCCCAGTAAACCCATAAACATTCCTGTAGAGGCGAAGGCCTCCGCTTTTGTATCCTTAGTTTTGTCAAAACCATTGAGGAATCGAATGCTTTGAATCATTGAAAATAACATCAAAAAAATCATACTGAACCACATGGTAACGTGGAAGTATAAGTTTCGAATGGTTTCGTTAAGAATGTTTAGCTGAGGAACGGGGAACAGTAAGCCACCAATGATGCTGTATAAAATCAGTAAGATTCCGAGAATTTTCCACCATTTTGATTGCATCGAAAAAAGCTTTTTTTAGTCCCGCCAAAGGTACGGAAATAATAGGTAAGAGAGTAAAACACTAGCAATATTTAATAATGCCAAAAACAACAATTGATTCCCAGCGATGAAAAGGTTGTTTTCACTCAAACAAATTTGAGAGGTTTGTATGAGGTTTAGGAGCAAAGGAAAAAGCAAGGGCATGCTTAATACCGCCATTAAACCTGCATTATTGTTTGTTTTGGAAGCGATGGCAGAAACGAGAGTAAGTACTGAAGCGAGTGCCGAACTTCCCAAGATGACACAAAGAATGAAAGAAATGTTTGCAGTGATCGGGTTGCCTAAAAAAAGACTGTAGACGAGGTAACTTGCCAGGGTTAAGAAAATCAATAGACCACTATTGAAAAGTGTTTTGGCAAGAATGATGGCCCTAGGATTGGCAAGTGTGTAAAAAAATAAAGCTTGTTCGTTGAGCTCTTTTTTAAAGCTTTGTAGACAAGCGTTCATGGCCGCGAACAGTACAATAATCCAAAATAAAGCGACCCATGCATGTTTGTCTATAACGCCTTCAAAGCTTAAGTAGGCTACATAGCTTGTGCTAAGTACATAAAGAAGCATGCTGTACAAAGCATTGCGTTCTCGACCGTTCAATCGAATGTCTTTTAGTACCAATTCTTTAACCTGATAAAACATAATGCAAATATAGGCTTTTATCAAATTAGACTTCTCCGAAATTCTCAGGATATTTATCTTGTTTAACAATGAACTCACGGATTGAGTGGTTTTTACTTGTATATATCAGATGTGTATTGATTATCTTTGCACGAAATGCATATGACATGAGAAAACACCTTTTTTTCCTCCTTATTCTTCCCTGTTTAACCTGGGCACAAACTTACACGATGGAGAAGGATAAAGGTCGCGGTGCTGTTGTGGGATTGGTGTTGGATTCGGTGACTCTAAAACCATTATCCTATGCATCGATTAGTCTACTTGATGTAGAAACAAGTTCACAGTTGATGGGGACTATTTGTGATCAAAAGGGTGTCTTTAAACTGCAAAATGTGCCCAAAGGCTCATATGAGCTATTAATTGAGTTTATGGGCTACAGTCCTATGCTTCGAGAAGGGTTAGAACTTTTTCATGAAAAGGAGTATACAGATCTAGGGTCTTTGTTGCTTAATAAGTTTGTTGAAGAGCTTCAAGAGGTTGAGCTGTTGGAGAGAAATACATATGTGGTTCAAGAAATTGATAAAAAGGTTTTTAACGTAGGTCAGGATGAGGCCAATTCATCTGGTACTGCACTTAACTTGATGCAGAACCTTCCATCTGTTGATGTTGATGTAGATGGAAATGTGAGTTTACGAGGGTCGGATCAAGTTCGACTTTTTGTCGACGGGAAATCTTCATTGCAAAGTGCTTCAGATTTGTTGGAAAATCTACCATCATCCATGATTGAATCCGTTGAATTAATCACAAATCCTTCCGTAAAGTACAGTCCAGAGGGCATGTCAGGTATTATTAATATTGTCTTAAAGAAAAGCCGTAAGCGTGGATTTAATGGCAGTACTTCATTGACCTATGGACATCCCAACCGAACCAATTTTTCGACACTCATCAATCGTCGCTCTGAAAAAGTGAATATATATTCCTCATATAGCTTCATGGATCGCGAGGGGGCCTTCACATCCAAAAGTGAAAAACACACTTATTTTTCTGAGGATATTTTTCATTTAAGTCAAGACAAGAGTGGTGTAAATCATCGTAAATCTCATACTTTTAAAGCAGGCCTAGAATACAATCCCAGTCCAGAGAATTATTTCACTTTAGAAGGAAAATATACGCCTTCAGAACGACTTAATAAAGATACAGTACACTATAATCAAACAAATTTTAGTGGTTTTAATGCTTACGATAGACTAACAGATTCAGAGTCTAGTAATGGAGCATGGGAGCTCAGTTTTGGTGCCAAAAAAGAGTGGTCTTATGGTTTGATATGCGATATGTACTTGAGCCAATCCTCACAAACGATTGATAAATCAGACCTATATACTGAAACGATACTCAGTCAAAATGATATGCTCGGCATTTATCCTATATATGATCAGCTTTCTAACGATAGGGTTGATGATAAGCTGGAGGCGAAATTGGACTTTACTCTGGGGGATAAGGATGAAGGATTTTGGGAGTGGGGTTTGAGTTACCGTGATCGTAAAATGGATCAAGATCAATTTTCGGAATTAAATTCAACGTATCTAGATGGCAAACCACTTGACAATCGTTTTGTCTTTGAAGATGAAGTTTATTCTGCATATGTTAATCATTCAAGAGCTTTTGGCCTGTGGTCATTTCAAGGAGGTCTTAGGACAGAACAGATGACAACCAGTTCATGTCTTGATCAAACAAATTCTGTTTACACCACCACTTACACGAAGTTTTACCCCAGTGCATTTTTCACTTATTCGCTCGATGATTTGTCATCGATACAAGCGAGTTATTCTCGTCGAGTTAACCGCCCCCGATTTAAGGCCTTAAATCCCTTTCCTAAGTATTCTGATCCCTATAATTTGAGAATGGGAAACCCATTTTTAAAGCCAGAATACATAAACTCTTATGAGTTGGGATATCAGAAATACAGTGATGGAATGAGTTTTACCGCGTCTGTGTTTGCAAAAGACATTCATGACAAACAGCGACGATACATTGCGGTAGATTCAAATAATGTATCACGTGTGACCTATCAAAATTTAAAGGGGACTTTAAATGTGGGGCTTGAATTTCTTTGGTCTAAAAAAATAACATCTAGATTTAACTTTAGGGTAAGCTCATCCATTTACCATTCTAAAATGGATGCTTCAAATTTGACAAGAACCTATCAGGAGTCTGCGATAAAAATGAGATCTAGCTTTAATGCTTCCTGGAATAAAATGGGACATAAGTTCCAGGTTTCTGGATGGGTTCGTCCGGGGGGACAAGTAGGCCAGGGAAAGATGAAAACGATGTTCAACACCGATTTGGTGTATGCTAAGAATATTTTTTCTGATCAGGGGAAATTGACGATAAAGCTCAGTGATGTCTTTAACACGAGTGGCTTTGCAATTGACACTTTCGGAGAAAATTTTGATCAATCGTTCAGCTATAAACGACGCTCTCGAGTGCTCAGTCTGAGTTTAAGTTGTAACTTTGGTAACCATAATGAAAATCGTTCGTCGTCAAAAAGAAGAGGTAGTTACAGCAGCCCTCGTGATAGCGAAGGAGGATTTTTTTAACACATATTCATGAAAAGAAATTTACTTTTTCTCCTGCTCTTATCTAATACATTCATTTTTGCTCAAGACTCTTTTACGCTAAGCGGTTTTATTCGTGAAGCGGAGAGTTCTGAAGACCTTATTGGTGCGAATGTAGTTTGCGAAAATTTAAAAATTGGGGCAACGACCAACGCCTACGGATTCTATTCAATTCGTTTGCCAGAGGGTACGCATACCATTAGGTATTCATTTATCGGTTATGTCGATCAAGTGTTTGATCTCAGTGTTTCAGAAGCCAAAAATAGAGATGTTTTTCTGCAAAATTTTGCAGAGCAGCTTACAGAAGTTGTCTTGGAAGATGAAGCGAATGTAAAGGTTCGCTCGATAGAGATGAGTGTTAACAAATTAGAGACAAAGGCGGTTAAGCAACTGGCAGCTATCGGAGGTGAGGTAGATATCATCAAGAGTATACAGCTATTGCCCGGTGTTACGAGCGTGGGAGAAGGGGCAAATGGATTTAACGTTCGTGGGGGTGCTGCGGATGAAAACTTGGTTTTACTCGACGAGATGACGCTTTATAACGCTTCTCATTTGTTTGGTTTCTTTTCTGTTTTTAATGCAGATGCGATAAAAGATATGAAGCTCTACAAGGGAGGTATCCCTGCTGAATATGGTTCTCGGGTGTCTTCGGTTTTGGATGTCCGACAAAAGGAAGGAAACTCAAATTACACGGAAGCTTCTGGTGGTATAGGTTTGATATCAAGTCGTTTTATGGTGGAAGGCCCTATGTGGGATGAAAGTTCATTTATGGTCGCAGGGCGAAGGTCTTACGGTGATTTATTTTTGGCTTTTTCCAAAGATTCTGCCTTGAGAGATAATAAGTTGTATTTCTACGATTTGAATATGAAGGTAAATACCTGGCTCGGTAAAAAAGATCGATTATTTTTATCCTCATACATGGGTAGAGACGCCTTTAAATTTGGAAGTTTATTTGCTTCCTCTTGGGGTAATGAAACCATTAACCTCAGATGGTTGCACCTTTTTTCAGACCGAACGTTGTCTAACTTGTCTTATAATTTTAACGACTATGATTATTTGGTTTCCATATTGCCTGAAGGCTTTGAGTTTGATTGGAAGTCCAAGATTAGAAATCATCAACTAGAGTATGATGTTTCCTATTATCACAGCAATGAACATCAGATCAAAGGGGGGCTGTCGTTCAATAAATATGATTTTGAACCCGGTTTGATTGCTCCTGCCGCTGACAGCTCCGCAATTGTTACTTTTGATATGAGAGATAAGTTTGCTTACGAAACGGCTTTGTTTGTACAAGACGAGTGGAAAGTGTCGGAGCGCTTGTTGGTAAAAGCTGGCCTCAGATGGTCCTCTTTTTACCGAATGGGTAGCGATACGATTTTGGTATATGAAAACAATGCACCGATAACTTATGATGCAAGTTTGGCTCAGTACACAAACGGAACTGTTGTAGATTCCCTTTTTTACGATGCTAATGACTTGGTGAAGCGATATTCGAATTTAGAACCGAGATTGTCCATACGTTACCAACTCGATGAATCCAATTCCCTAAAAGCGAGTTATCAGAAAATGAATCAATACATGCATTTGATTACCAATGCAAGCTCTCCCACTCCATTGGACATATGGGCACCTTCAGGGCCTTTTATCAAGCCATTGAAGAGTCAGCAGTATGCCCTGGGGTATTTTTACAGCTCAGACAATCAAATGTGGGATTTCACCAGTGAATTGTATTACAAGACTTTAGATAATGTGACGGACTATGTGGATGCTGCAGATCTGGAATTTAACAACCACCTCGAAACAGAAATCCTTTATGGAAAGGGAAGAGCCTACGGTTTGGAATTGATGGTTGAGAAGAAGTTGGGAAAACTTACTGGATGGATGTCATATACCTATGCGAAAACGGAAAGTAGAGTTTCGGGGAATGGAGCCGGTGGCCCGGGGATTAATATGGGAAAGTGGTATCCTAATCCACAAGATAAAACACATGATTTGTCTTTGGTTGCATTTTATAAATTGAATGATAAGTGGTCCTTTTCTTCTAACTTTGTTTATGCAACAGGAATTCCTACAAACTACCCTGAAGCAAAGTATGAATATGAGGGAATCGTAGTTCCGCATTACTCGGGTTCAAGAAATCAAGAACGTTTGGAAGAATACCATCGATTGGATTTTGCAGCTACGCTAAGACCTAGAAGAAATGACCGTAGAGAATGGGTTTTTAGCATTTATAATATCTATAACCGAAAAAATGCTTCATCACTTTATTTCAGAGAAAGTGAAGATTTTATTGGACAAACAGAAGCCGTTAAGCTGTCTATTTTCCCCATTGTTCCTAGTGTTTCATATAATTTCAAATTCTAATGAAAAAAGCAAGCTTATACAGTCTGATTCTCATTCTTTTTACTTCTTGCGAAACCGTTGTTGAAGTGGATTTGAATGAAGGTGAAAAAAACTTAGTGGTAGAATCTTATCTAGAGTTCTCAAGTAAAACAAACAAGGGCCATGCACATGTTTATCTCTCGGAATCGAGTGAATTTTATGGAAAGACTTCCCCCAAGGCGGTCTCTAATGCTGTTGTTACCATCAACGATACCTATACACTGGTAGAGGTTCAAGATTCCTTGGGTTACTTCGTCAGCCAAGATTCCATACCCGTGGGAGCATCTGAATTCGAACTAAAAATCAGTGCTACTATTGATGGTAAAGAAGGCGAATGGAGTGCCAAAGATACTTACACAGAAATTCCCAGTATCGATTCTATCTATTACGTTTACGAACCAGCATCTCCACCTTTCCAAGATGAGGGGTATTATGCAAAGATCATGTTAGTTGATCCTATTGAGGTTGCTAATTTTTACCACCTAGATGTGTTTATCAATGACAGCTTGAGTTTTGAGTTAAATGGGGGAACCAAAAGATCTTCAATCTTGAGGGATGAATACACCAATGGTAGCGCTCTAGACTTCGAGGTAAATGATGAGCCTCTAAAATACGGAGATCATCTAAAAGTGCGCTTTTCTTCTCTTACGGAAGAAGTGTATTTCTATTACTTTAATTTGTATACACTCCTTACGGAGACCAGTGGCATAGGATCGCCACCTCCATTTCCGCTTTATGGGAATGTAGTTTCCAACAATACAAACTTTAATAATGCTCTGGGAAATTTTCAGGTGAGGAGTTTTGTCGAAAGTGAGATTACCATTCAGAAATGATTCCTAGGCATTTGGAATATTAAGACCAGTGAAGCTAATTTTATCTTTAAACATCCATAATCAACTTTTTAAGTTTGTAACAAATAGTTGAAGATTCTTATTACTTTTACCCGGAATTCAAAGAACTATGTATAAAACGATCATCCGACCCTTACTTTTCTGTTTTGATCCGGAAAAAGTCCATCATTTCACCTTCAATTTGATCAAATGGATGCAAAGTATTCCCTTGGTTTCATTGATCACAAGAATCATATATACCCCCAATGATTCGAGCTTGAAACGAACGGTTTTTGGTTTGGAGTTTGACAATCCTGTGGGCTTAGCTGCGGGGTTTGATAAAGAAGCGAAACTTTATAATGAGCTGGCCAATTTTGGCTTTGGGTTCATAGAAATAGGAACGCTTACGCCGGTGGGTCAGGATGGAAATCCCAAACCACGACTTTTCCGATTGCCCCAAGATTCCGGACTGATCAACCGTATGGGATTTAACAATGAAGGCGTAGAAGCGGCTGTTCAGCGATTGAAAAAACGAAGGACCAAGGTGCTTATAGGAGGGAATATTGGTAAAAATAAAGTCACTCCCAATGAAAAAGCTGAGGAGGATTACTACAAAACATTTCATGCACTCTACGAACATGTAGATTATTTTGTGGTGAATGTGAGTTCTCCAAATACGCCTGATTTGCGTGCGCTTCAGGATAAAGAGCCGCTGACCAAGTTGTTGAAAATGTTGAAGGTAGAAATGCTTGCCATGCCCAAGCAAAAACCGATACTACTGAAGATCGCTCCAGATTTGAATGACGAGCAGTTGGACGACATCATTAGCATTGTCACTGAAGTAAAGATTGATGGCGTTATTGCCACCAATACCACGATTGATCGTTCGATGCTGACTTCAGCTCCATCTATAGTGGAAGCCATCGGTGCTGGAGGTTTGAGTGGTAAGCCTGTTGGTAAACGATCTACGGAGGTAATAGCTTACTTACATCAAAAGTCCAATGGAGCTTTCCCAATTATAGGAGTGGGTGGGATCTATACAGCAGAAGATGCTATCGAGAAACTTCAAGCAGGGGCGAGCTTATTACAGGTGTATTCCGGATTTATTTACGAAGGGCCTTCCATGATCAAGAAGATTTGCAAAGGAATCGTAAAAGCGGGATTGTAAGCATTCCGGCTTGTTGATAGAATTGACTACATTAGAGAACTGAATACAAAATAACAATAATGGCTCAAAAACCATCTATACCTAAAGGAACACGTGATTTTTCTCCTGCAGTAATGCTCAAGAGAAACTACATCATTGAAGTCATCAAAAAAGCCTTTAAAACCTTTGGTTTTCTTCCTATAGAAACGCCTTCAATGGAAAACTTATCTACCCTTATGGGTAAGTATGGTGAAGAGGGTGATCGATTGATATTTAAAATCTTAAATTCTGGTGATTATCTAAAAAAAGTAGATGCCAACTCCGACTTTGAGGCTAAGAAAATGATGCCTAAGATTTCTGAAAAAGCACTTCGCTATGATTTAACGGTTCCTTTTGCGCGATATGTGGTACAACACCAAAATGACATCGCCTTACCCTTTAAGCGCTATCAAATACAACCCGTATGGCGAGCTGACCGTCCTCAAAAGGGGAGGTTCCGCGAATTTTATCAGTGCGATGCCGATGTGGTAGGTTCAAACTCTTTACTTTATGAGGTAGAGCTCATACAGCTTTATGATAAGGTATTTACCGATTTGAAACTCCCCTCGCTCATTAAGTTCAACAACCGTAAAATACTTTCTGGTATTGCAGAGGTTATAGGGGAAGAGGACAAGCTCATTGATATGACGGTTGCCATTGATAAGTTGGATAAGATTGGGATTGATAAGGTGAAAGATGAGATGTTGGAAAAAGGCATTTCAAGCCTTGCCGTTGAGAAGCTCGATCCCATATTAAATATGCAAGGAGATGTCAGTGATAAATTGCTTACCATGCGAGAGGTTTTAGCCGATTCTGTTTTGGGATTGGAAGGGGTTGATGAAATTCAAAAAGTCATTGATAAGCTCAAGGTTTTAGGACTAGAAAGCACAGAGATAGATTTTGATTTGACCCTTGCCCGAGGCTTAAACTACTATACAGGCTCCATCTTTGAGGTTCAAGCCAAAGGCGTGCAAATGGGTAGTATTGGCGGCGGCGGTCGTTATGATGATTTAACTGGAATTTTCGGTTTAAAAAATATGCCAGGAATTGGGATCTCTTTTGGTCTAGATCGAATTTATTTAGTGCTTGAGGAGTTGGGCTTATTTCCGAGCTTAGAGGCTGATTTCACCCAAGTGTTGTTTGTGAATTTTGGTGAAAAAGAAGCGGATTATTGCCTTAAATCCCTTCAAAAACTACGTCGTGCCGGCATCAATTCTGAGTTGTATCCCGATGCCGCTAAGATGAAAAAGCAAATGAATTACGCCAATAAAAAAGGCATTCCCTATGTCGTTCTTGTTGGAGAAGATGAGATGAAAAATGACTTGTTAACCATCAAAAATATGGCTGACGGTACTCAATCAAAGCGAACGGTTGATGAGATGGTGACTTGGTTGGCGACTCTCTAGTTACATCGTGTTTTCTTAATTGACATTTTAGCGATAAAGAACCGTTTCTTTTTGGTTTTTGATAAACCAAACTAGACATATTCCTCCTATCAAGGCAATAATTATGCTCATGGCCATCATGGCACTACTGAGGCCCTCATGATCGGCAATCCACCCTATAAATGGCGCAATAATCGCAAAGGTGGTTCTGATGATAAAACTACGAATACTCATTACAGTTGCGCGAACATTGGATTCGGTGTGTTTGTTGATGTAGTTTCTCAGTAATGGAGTTGCGTAGCCCCGATTTGCATAAAATAGGAATAAGATGAAAAGCCCCAGGTAATTTATGTTTTGGGCAATCAAAATATAGCCGAACACACTGGATGCAAAGATGAGAATCAAACTGTTTATAGGCTTTAGTGTCTTATCTATTCGATAGGCTAAGAATGCTACGACTCCCACCAAAATGTTCAGTAAAGCCCAGATGATTCCGTAATTTTTCATACCCATCCCAATATCCTTTAAAAAAGGCTGCGCCAACCAAGCCATCATGAGTGTTCCAATACCCATAATAGCTGAGTAGATGATGTAGGTTCTCAGAATTTTAGATTCTATCAGAGAAAAACGTACAACAGATACGATCGATTCCCAAGAGTTTTTAAGGCGTTTCGTTTGTGTTTTGGGCTCCACCAAAGCGAAGGCAAAAGGGATGGTGATCATTGTCACGATGACCTGTGCATATGCGGGGTACCTAAAGGATATTGCTGCTAAGAAACCACCCAGGATACCGGCTGCGGCTTCCGAAAAATTTCCGATGGATACACTCCGTCCTTCGTATTTTAAAAAACGATCTTCAGCTTTTACCTCAAGAAGGCTGTCATACATAATGGCAGTATCTGCTCCGGATATAAAGCTATTACCAAGACCTAGAAAAATTTGTGCGACCAAAAACCACCAAAAGTCATAGGAAATAGAAAAGATACTAAAACCAACAAAAGCTAAAACACATCCAAGAATAAGTGTTTTGCGTCGACCTAAAATATCTGCTGCATAGCCTGATGGAATTTCAGTAAGCCCCAAGGATAAAGAATAGCAGGCTTGAATAATCATGATTTCTTGCAAGTTCAGACCGTGGTCTTGAAAAAAAAGAACAATAACCGGCATGATGACCATAAACCAAAGGGAACCTTTGATGACAAATAGTTTCCAAATGTTTGGATGAGGTAGTTTGGTCATTTTCGAGGATGGTGTTGTATGATTTCTTCCCGAATAAAGTCTCTGTCGATGTGCATGTATATTTCTGTGGTACTAATACTCTCATGACCTAACATGGTCTGGATGGCTCTCAAATCTGCACCTCCTTGCAAAAGGTGTGTCGCAAAGGAATGCCTAAAAGTATGAGGGCTAATGCTCTTTTTAATTCCTGCTATTTTTGCTTGTTTTTTCACGATGGTAAATATCATCATTCTTGTGAGTTGTTGTCCTCGATTGTTGAGAAAAACAAAATCCTCATGACCTGTTGCTATGTTCTGATGACTGCGAACCAACTGAATATAATTCTTAAGATATTTAACCAGCGTTTTGTTTAAGGGGACTAAGCGTTCTTTGTTTCCTTTACCAATGACAGTTAAAAAGCCATCATCCAAGAAGAGTTTTGAGCATTTCAACTCAATGAGTTCCGTAACTCTTAAGCCACAGGAATAAAGTGTTTCTAATAGAGTTCGGTTGCGTTCACCATGTCTGCTTGATAAATCCACAGAGTCAATGATTTGGTTGATTTCCTTGGGGTTTAAGGTGTCGGGTAATTTTCTCTCGGAGCGCGGACGGTCTATATGGTCGCAGGGGTTTGTATCAGTAATGTTTTCTACACACAAATAATGAAAGAAGGATTTTATACCCGAAAGAATTCGTGCTTGAGACTTGCTCCCCATTTTTTGTTTGTGAAGTTCCTCTATAAAATGGCGAAGGGTTTCTGTAGTGACCCTCGTACAGTCTTTGAGGTCTTGCTGAACACAAAATAGAGATAGTTTATTGACATCGCGTAGATAGGCCTCAACAGAATTGTCTGATAAAGCCCGTTCAAGTACGAGGTAATTCCGGTATTCTTTTAAAGCACTTTTCCAGTTCATTTCTTATATTAGCCCAACCAATAGCAAATATATGAAAGTGATCATCATCAATGGGCCCAACTTAAATCTTTTGGGAAAGAGAGAGCCTACAATTTATGGGAACCAAACCTTTGAGTCTTATTTGGAGACTTTAAAGTCCGAGTTTTCGGATGTTACGATAGATTATTATCAGAGTAATGTGGAAGGTGAACTTATTGATAAAATCCATGAAGTTGGATTTTCGTATGACGCAATCATCATGAATGCTGGAGGATACACACATACATCTGTTGCATTATCAGATGCCATTTCATCAGTAGAGACTCCCTGTATAGAAGTTCACATTTCTGAACCCGTAGCGAGAGAATCTTTCAGACACATCTCATTAATAGCTGCTAAGTGTAAGGGGAGTATCAGTGGTTTTGGGATGGATTCCTACCGATTGGGATTGCTTTCAGTTATCGGTAAGCAATAGCGGGTTTAATTTCCCTCTTTAAAGGAACCTTCCTCAAGTTTTTATTTATTCATTTATAACATCATTCATCATTTCATGCATTCTAGAGAAGAAAAGTTACAAGCCTTTGGAAGACTCTTGGATATCATGGATGACTTAAGAGCTAAGTGTCCTTGGGATATGAAACAGACGATGGACAGTCTTCGACACTTGACCATTGAGGAGACCTATGAGCTGTGCGATGCCATACTGGATGGAGATATGGAAGAAGTCAAGAAAGAACTTGGAGACATTTTATTGCATATGGTGTTTTATGCAAAAATGGGTTCGGAGCAAAAAGCCTTTGACATTGCAGATGTTTTGAACGGGATTTCAGAAAAGTTGATTTATCGTCATCCTCATATTTATGGAGATGTGGATGTTCAGGATGAGGAAGAGGTCAAGCGAAATTGGGAGCAATTAAAATTGAAAGAAAAAGGTGCCAATGCTTCTGTTTTAGAGGGAGTTCCTAGTTCTTTACCTGCTTTGGTGAAAGCCATAAGAATTCAAGATAAAGTCCGTGGTGTAGGATTCGACTGGGCCGATAAGAAAGATGTCTGGGCAAAAGTCAAAGAGGAATTAGCGGAATTCGAATACGAAGTAGAAAATACCAACACCCGTGAAATGGAAGCTGAGTATGGAGATCTTCTTTTTTCTTTGGTCAACTATGCCCGTCATCTAAACATCAACCCAGAAGACGCCTTAGAACGCACCAATAAAAAATTTAGAGCGCGTTTTCAGGCTATGGAGTTCCTCATATTGAAGGATGAAAAGAGCTTGTCAGATATGAATTTAGCTGAAATGGATTTGTATTGGGAAAGGGTGAAGGAGCAAATGAAATCTTAAGTTTCATCTGACAGACCCCTTGTCAATCATCACCCCATTATTCGTGTCTTAAAGCTTCTATCGGATCTAGTCTTGAAGCTTTGATGGCTGGGTATATCCCCGACGCCAAGCCTACTAAAAAGCATAGTACCACACTTGCACCTAACCAAACCCAGGGAATTACGAATGCAGATTTTACAACAAAAGAGGTAATATTTCCGATAAAGATTCCCAAGAGAATACCCACGACACCTCCCATTTGGCAGATGACAATGGCTTCTACTAAAAACTGTTGTTTGATTGTGCTTGAGGGAGCTCCAATGGCTTTTCGAGTTCCAATTTCTTTTGTTCTTTCGGTAACACTCACCAGCATAATGTTCATTAGTGCAATGGCCGCTCCCAAGAGGGTAATGAAACCAATCATTGTTGCAGCCTGTGTCACATAATCCAAGTTTTCCATTAGTGATTTTGCCAGACCATCACTCTTGGTGATGTGGAAATTATTTTTTTCTTTCGGTTTCAGCCTTCGAACACTTCTAAAAACACCTGTAGCTTCCCCAATTATTGCATCGATTACATAACTACTATTTGTCATAATACTTATGGATGCTGAGGGTCTATAGGCTATGTTATTTCGCAAATAACTGTTGGGAACCATACAGCTTTTGTCTCCTCCCATACTCATGCTAGACCCCTTTTCTTTTAAAACACCAACAACGCTCATCCGTTTATTGTTTACAGAGATAACACTACCGATCGCATCTGGAGAAGTATTAAACAGTTTTTTATAGATGTCTTGCCCAATCAGTACGACATTATTATTGAGATTTATATCATTTTGGTTGATATTTCTACCAATTTCAATTTCATATCCTGAAACATTAAGGTAGTTCTCATCCACACCCAAGATTCTGATATTAGGATGGGTTTTTTTGGATTGGTAATTTAGAGTAGCGATTCCAGTTGCGGAATACGAAACAGAGGTTAAGCCCATTTCCTCAAACCGTTTTTTAAACTCTAGAGCTTCTTTATACTCTATAATGGGGTTGTCGGTTTTTCGTTCTTCTCGAGAGCGAGTTCCTCTTTCTTGATGTTGAAGCGTAAACGTGTTTGCTCCCATCATAGAGAAATTATCGTTTAATGCATGATCAATAGAGTCGATGGCTGTAAGTATGCCGACCAGAGCAGAGATACCAATAGCAATGATTGAAACCGTGATGCTGGTTCTCAAACGATGCCCTTTGATGGAGTTAAGCGCTATTTTAATACTTTCTATCAATTTTTTCAGCGATCTATTTCAAAGGGGGATGGAAAGACGATTTTAATATCGGTTTTTTGACTTCTGCGCTCTTTTATCTCTTGAACGGTTGGCCTTATTATCCGAATCAGCAGTTCTTTTTAGAGGTTTGTTATAGTTTCTTTGCCCCCGAGTTTTGGTTTTTTTCTCTGGCATTTCCTCAACTTCATCTGCAAAAGGATGCTGTGTGACGACCGGTATTTTCTGGTCAATAAGTTTTTGTATGTCTTTTAAATAGGCCCTTTCTTCAATGTTACAGAAGGATACAGCAACGCCTGAATTTTTCGCACGTCCAGTTCGACCAATACGGTGAACGTAAGTTTCGGGGACGTTCGGTAAATCGTAGTTGATGACCAATTCGAGTTCATCAACATCAATACCTCTTGCAGCAATATCTGTAGCAATGAGTACCTTAGTGTCTCTGTTTTTAAAATTCTCCAAAGCTCTTTGTCGTGCTCCTTGAGATTTGTTGCCGTGAATGGCTTCAGACTTGATTTGAACTTTATCCAGTTGTTTTACAATTTTATTGGCACCGTGTTTGGTTCTAGAAAAGACCAATACGGAATCGATTTCATTTTCTTTGATTAAGTGAATGAGTAATTTGGTTTTACTCTTCTTACTCACGTAATAAAGCGCTTGTTCAACTTTTTCGGAAGTGGCCTGCTCTGGTTTAATGGTCACCTTTTCGGGTTTACCGAGTATAGATTGAGAAAGCTTTACAATAGATTGCGGCATGGTCGCAGAGAAGAACAATGATTGTCTTTTTTCTGGAAGCGCTGCGATCACCTTTTTGATGTCATGAATGAAGCCCATGTCCAACATGTGATCCGCTTCGTCGAGGACACAATACTTTACATCTTTTAGGGAGATGTAGCCTTGGTTCATTAAGTCTAACAATCTGCCGGGTGTAGCCACCAAGATATCTACTCCATTTCGCAGTGCATTGGTTTGTGCACCTTGCTTAACACCTCCAAAGATGACGGTGTTTTTTACGTGGGTATGTTTGGCATATTTAGAACAGTTTTCACCAATCTGTATGGCCAACTCACGGGTAGGCGTAACAATAAGCGCAGTTATTTTCCGTCTTCCATTTTCATGAGTTTTGGAGTTGTGTATATGTTGAATGATTGGAATGGAAAAAGCGGCTGTCTTTCCCGTACCCGTTTGCGCACATCCCAATAGATCTTTTCGATCGAGTAGAATGGGTATAGATTGTTCTTGAATAGGGGTTGGTTGTGAATATCCTTCAGCTTCTAAAGCTTTAAGTATGGGGTCTATAACCCCTAGATCTTTAAATGTCATATATGGCGTATAAGCCTCAAAGGTAGTTCAAATGATTGGAATCTGATTGAGAAATGCTATGGATACTTTTTAATGGGCTGTAAATTGAAATTTTTCAAATTTTACAATCCCCTCAGGGTTGGTCAATTCATAAAAGCGTAGTAATTTGCAGCCATGCAAGAAAAGATACTTATCCTCGACTTTGGTTCTCAATATACGCAGCTTATTGCGCGTAGAGTGAGAGAGTTAAATATTTATTGTGAGATTCATCCTTACAATAAAATCCCTGAATTAACCGATAATTTGAAAGGCGTAATTCTTTCAGGTTCTCCTCATTCGGTACGTGAAGAAAATGCACCGATACCCAATTTGGAAAATATCAAAGGAAAATTACCCTTATTAGGGGTTTGTTATGGGGCTCAACATCTGGCTCATAAGTTTGGTGGAGAAGTTTTACCCTCCAAAATTCGTGAGTATGGTCGTGCCAACTTATCTTTTGTTGACGACACTCACCCTTTGCTTAAAGGAGTTCCCACAGGTTCTCAAGTATGGATGAGCCATGGTGATACCATTGCCAAACTTCCAGAAGGGTACAAGGTAATTGCTTCCACACATGATGTAGAATGTGCGGGGTATTATATAGAGAATGAGGAAACCTATGCGATTCAATTTCACCCTGAAGTATATCACTCTTCAGACGGGGCAACGCTTCTAAAAAACTTTTTGGTAGACATCTGTTCTTGTTCTCAAGATTGGACATCAGCGTCTTTTGTTGAAACCACCGTAGCAGCCTTAAAAGAGAAATTAGGAAATGACAAAGTGGTTCTTGGTTTGTCCGGAGGTGTTGACTCTTCGGTGACGGCAGTTTTGTTACACAAAGCCATCGGTTCAAACTTACACTGTGTTTTTGTAGACAACGGATTGCTCCGTAAAGATGAGTTTAGCGGAGTTTTGAAGCAATATGAGGGGATGGGTTTAAACGTTACTGGAGTTGATGCTAAGGATCGTTTTTACAATGATCTAGCAGGCTTGTCTGACCCAGAGAAAAAGAGAAAAGCCATTGGTAAAGCTTTTATTGATGTGTTTGATGATGAGTCCAACAAAATAGAAGATGTCGTTTGGTTGGCACAGGGGACTATATATCCAGATGTTATTGAATCCGTATCTGCTACGGGTGGTCCCTCAGCGACCATTAAATCACATCACAATGTAGGTGGTTTACCCGATTATATGAAGTTGAAAATTGTAGAGCCCCTAAACACACTCTTTAAAGATGAAGTGCGCAGGGTAGGGAAAGCTATGGGCTTGTCTCATGAACTTTTAGGAAGACATCCTTTTCCAGGACCGGGGTTGGCCATTCGAATTTTGGGCGATATCACTCCAGAAAAAGTAGCCATCCTCCAAGAGGTAGATCATGTATTTATTCAAGGCTTGAAAGATCACGGTCTGTATGATGATGTGTGGCAAGCAGGAGCTATGTTGTTGCCGGTACAGTCTGTGGGTGTGATGGGTGATGAGCGCACCTATGAAAAAGTGGTTGCATTACGTGCCGTTGAATCTGTAGACGGTATGACAGCGGATTGGGTGCATTTACCTTATGAGTTTTTGGCAAAAGTCTCTAATGATATTATCAATAAAGTTAAAGGAGTGAACAGAGTTGTTTATGATATTAGCTCTAAGCCTCCAGCAACTATTGAATGGGAATAATTCAAAAAAAAAGCACTCATATGAGTGCTTTTTTTTGTGTTGTTATTTTTTGTACTTCTAGATTTTGATGTCGATGACTTTTTGATTTTTCAAAAGATCTTCCATGGTTTCTCTTTCTCGAATTAAGTGCGTCTCACCTTTTAAAGTTAGAACTTCAGCAGGTTTAAATCTTGAGTTGTAATTGGATGCCATGGAGTAACAATAGGCACCCGCATTTTCAAAGAGTAAAATATCTTTTTCTCGAACTTCGTTCAAGATTCGATCTGTAGCAAATGTGTCAGATTCACAAATGTATCCAACCACAGAATACATTTTCTTTTCCCCATTGGGGTTAGAGATGTTTTTTATGTTGTGATGTGAATTGTAAAACATAGGACGAATCAAATGATTGAAGCCACTGTTAACGGCAACAAAAGTACAGGCTGTAGTTTGTTTGATTACGTTTACATCAGCCAAGAAAGAACCGGACTCACTCACCATAAACTTCCCAGGCTCAAATCTAAGCGTCAAGTCTTTTTGTCTTTTTTCACAGTATTCGTTGAAAAGTTTACTGAACTGAGTACCAATTTTTGCGATGTCTGTTTCTAGATCATTCTCCTTGTATTTAATTTTAAATCCACTTCCAAAGTCAATAGATGTGATGTCTTCAAACTGATCAGCAATGGTGAAAATTAATTTGGCCACCCGCTCAAAAATATCTGCTTGAACAATGTCAGATCCCGTGTGAACATGGATCCCTTCAACTTTAATGTTGTATTTTTTTGTCAAGCGGAGTACAATAGGGATTTGGTGAATAGAAATTCCAAATTTAGAGTCAATATGACCTACACTGATATTGTTATTCCCTCCAGCCATTAAATGCGGGTTTACCCTTATGAAAATGGGTGTATTTGGAAACTTAAGCCCAATTTTTTCTAGTATTGAAATATTATCAATTGTGATTTTAGTGCCAATATTAATGGCTTCTTCGTATTCTTCAATAGAAACACCATTGGGCGTAAATATGATGTCTTCAGGAGCAAACCCTGCCTTCAATCCCATTTGTATTTCTTGAATGGAAACACAATCTAACCCGGATCCCATTTCTTTGAAAAGCTTCAGAATCGAAAGGTTGGTAAGCGCTTTCGCCGCAAAGTGAATTTTAAGATTTTTTACATCAAAAGCGTTTTTAAACGATTGATACTTTTCAATAATCACATCACCATCGTATACATACAAGGGTGTGCCATATTCTTGGGCTATGTGAGACAGGTTATTTTTCATAATATAAGACCAATTCGCCCTTTTTATTGGGCGTGTTTAGGGCAGCAAATTTATAGCATTTATTTGGATTAGCAAACGCTTCAATCTATAAGTGGCAAGGCTTTGTTTGGCTCACCATTCATTCGTAATATTTTAACTGCTTGATTTGAATGGATAATGGCTTAAAAATGATTTAATGGGTAAAGCTGGGCTTGATCAGATTTCCCTTTCATATTCTTGATCATGATCTATGTAAATGGCTCACATGTATCTGTTGATTACTTTCTCTAAAGCTCAGATTAGGCATATAAAAACACCCTATATTAGTTGTCAATGAAATACGGGATTGCACATATTAGCATTATTCCAATGCGGGCTGAAGCAGCTGATACATCAGAAATGGTGAATCAGATTCTTTTTGGGGAGCATTATAAGGTTGTTGACAAACGCGTAAAATGGGTTAAAGTTCGCTTGTCTCATGATGAGTATGAGGGTTGGATTTGTATCAAGCAATTTTTTGAAATTGACAAAGCCCAATATTTAAGCTTATCTGACGACTCTCCATATTACAATTATAATTTGATGGATGCCCTAAGTACCGATTCTGGGGATATGATCCCCATAGGCTTGGGAAGTACTTTGCCTTTTTACGATGGAGAACATTGTTTGATTAATGATCAGCGTTTTCATTTTGAAGGCGCTCAGCAACCGGATGAAAAGAACAGAAAGTCCGATGTTGTCAATACGGCTTTTATGTATTTGCACGCTCCTTACTTGTGGGGTGGTCGTTCTCCTATGGGCATTGATTGTTCAGGTTTTACCCAAATGGCTTACCGCTTGAATGGTAAATCTATTCCTCGTGATGCTTCTCAGCAAATCAAATTGGGTACGACATTGAGTTTTATAGAAGAAGCTGAGCCTGGAGATCTAGCTTTTTTTGATGATGCAGAAGGTAATATCGTTCACGTAGGGATGATTTTAGAAAACAATCACATACTTCACGCTTCAGGAAAAGTTAGGGTAGACCGAGTTGATCAACAAGGTATTTTCAATGAAGAGTTGGGAACACATACCCATAAACTTCGGTTGATAAAAGATATTTTTTAATCCAAAACTTATAATTTGTTATGTACTGTTTACAAAAGTGCAGATTATCCCAAATAAATTATTGAATAAATGGGTTGTTTTTTCTTTCGAATCCTATGCTTGTTTTTTGGCCGTGACCGGGGTATACAACCATCTTATCATCGAGTATGAGCAGTTTTTCTTTGATAGATTTTAGGAGGGTTGCATGGTCGCCCAGAGGTAAATCTGTCCGCCCAATACTAAGGTGAAATAAGACGTCAGCAGAGAGTAAAATATTTTCATTTTCGTTAACCAAACAGATGTGTCCTGGGGCATGCCCTGGTGTGAAAATGATTTCAAAGGAACTGTTTCCAAAACTTATATGATCTCCCTCTTCAACAAAATGACCCACTTCAGGAAGCGCTTCCAAGTGCAGATCATATTGTTCTGCGGTAAGTGGAGCATATTCCAGAAGCGGAAGATCAGCCTTGTGCATAATGGGTTTTATGTTGTAAGTTTCTGAGACAAACTTATTTCCAAATAGATGATCCAGATGGCAATGCGTATTCACAAGCGCCATAGGTTTTAAGCCTTTTTCTTCAATGAAGTTTTTAAGTATCGTATTGTCATTTTGATCATAACAACCCGGGTCAACAATAATGCACTCCAGAGTTTCGTCATAAGCAATGTATGTATTCTCCTGAAAGGGGTTGAAGGTGAAGCTTTTAATTTGTATCATTAGGACTGTCTTTTTTACTTTTAACAAAGTAATTATTTAAAGCAAGAATAACCTAACTTTACGTGATTAAACATATTGTAGTGCAGCAAATAACTAAAATTAAAGAAATCATAGAATCGTCATACTCAGACTTAGTTGAGTGGCGAGAATATCTTCATGCTCATCCAGAGCTTTCATTTAAAGAGGAGCAAACCTCAGCTTTCGTTGCCGCTAGGTTGGAGGCTATGGGCATATCTTTTCAAACGGGAGTTGCAGGAACGGGAATCGTTGCCTTGATCGAGGGAAGAAATCCCAAAAAACAGTGTCTTGCCTTGCGAGCAGATTTAGATGCGCTCCCGATTTTTGAAGAAAATGATGCCCCATACAAATCTAAAGTAGATGGGGTTATGCATGCTTGTGGCCACGATGTCCATACCACCTGTTTGTTGGGGGCTGCAAAGGTACTTCAAACCTTAAAAGAAGAGTTTGAGGGTACCATCAAACTTATTTTTCAACCCGGTGAAGAGGTCTTGCCTGGTGGTGCTTCTTTAATGATTAAAGAAGGTGTGTTGGAAAATCCAAAGGTTGATAAAATTGCCGCTCTCCACGTATTTCCTACCATGAATGTCGGGAAGATTGGATTTAGGGCCGGACAATATATGGCTGCTTGCGATGAGTTGTATCTTAATGTTAAGGGTAAAGGAGGACACGCAGCTTTACCTAGTGAATACAACAATCCGATTATGATTATTGCTGAGTTATTACCTAAGCTGGAAGCTTATGTAAAGTCTTTGTCTGATGGAACGTCACCTTACATATTTGCCATCGGTAAACTACAAGCCGAGGGCGCCACTAATGTGATCCCTCCCTCTGCAATTGCTGAAGGTACATTGAGAACTATGGATGAGTCGTGGCGTAAGCTTATCCATGAGAAAATGCAGGCGTTTGTCCTTCAATTTTTAACTTCAAAAAATGCTCAAGGTGAATTGCGTATCGTGAAAGGTTATCCTTCTTTACTCAATAACGAGTCTTTTACAAGTCAGTCTATGCAAAGCGCTAAGGATTACTTAGGTGCTGAAAATGTCGAAGAGATGGACATTCGTATGACGGCAGAGGACTTTTCTTTTTACAGCCAGAAGGTGCCTGCCTGTTTTTTTAGGTTGGGGGTTCGTAATGAAGACCTTGGAATTACTTACGGTGTGCACCACCCTAAATTTGACATCGATAAAAATGCATTGAAAGTTGGAGCAGGCGTTATGGCTCAGCTGGCTCTTTCAGCTTTAGATTAGTTGGCGAAATCGGATAGAAATTTGATGCGCATCAATCTCAAGTCATCCTCTTCATAATCACCATCGAATTCGGACATGGCTTCATCTATTGAATCGGTTTCCGCATCCTCTTTGAAATAGTCGAATATTTCTTCCTGCTGGTCGTCGTCGAGAATGTCATCTAAATAGTAGTTGATGTCTACTTTGGTCCCTGAATAGACGATGTTTTCCATCTCAGTGATTAAGTTTTGCATGTCAAGGCCCTTTGCAGAAGCAATGTCTTCAAGCGGTAATTTACGATCTGTACTTTGTATAATGTACACCTTAAGTCCCGATTTGTTAACGATGGACTTTACCACCATATCTTGGGGTCTATCTATATTGTTTTCAGTGACATAGTTGTTTATGCAGCTGA
This sequence comes from Flavobacteriales bacterium, assembly GCA_022425195.1. Classification (GTDB taxonomy): domain Bacteria; phylum Bacteroidota; class Bacteroidia; order Flavobacteriales; family UBA7430; genus UBA7430. Next base: position 97,225 of record JAKMFX010000011.1, read on the forward strand.
TAAATTCTTGACCAAATCGATTTGCTTTCCCCAATCCAACACCATTAATATTTGTAAGCTCTTCAATGGTAATTGGGTATTGTAATGCCATGTCTTCAAGGGAGGGGTCTTGGAAAAGAACGAAAGGCGGAAGGTTTTTTGATTTGGCTATTTTTTTACGAAGGTCTTTTAGTATCTGCAATAATACGGAGTCAAAGACAGCAGATTTTACATTAGATTGGGCTTCTTGTTTTTCAATATCTGTATAATCATGGTCCTCAGTGATCATAAAAGATTTGGGGCTTTCCATGAAAGCCATACTTTTTTCATTTAATTTAATCAGGCCATAAGATTCAATATCTTTATCTAGGTAGCCTTGTACAAGAACTTGTCGAATCACTGCATGCCAGTAGGCTGCATCTTTATAATTTCCTTTGCCAAATACTTCAAGTTTATTACAGTTGTAATCATTGATCATGGCTGTCATCTTTCCAATGAGAATGTTGACGAGTTCCTTGGCCTTGAACTTTTCTTTACTTTCTTTGATGGCATTTAGCAAAAGGATGACATTTTCTTTGCCCTCATTTTGTTTTTTAGGCGTCTTACAATTGTCACAGTAATTGTTGCAATCGTTTTCGTCAAATGATTCTCCAAAATAATGCAAAATATATTTCCTTCTGCACATGGATGTTTCCGCAAAGGAAACCGTTTCTAGAAGCAGTTGTTTACCAATCTCTTGCTCTGCAACGGGTTTACCCTGCATAAATTTATCAAGCTTTTCAATGTCTTTGTAGCTGTAAAAGGCAACACATATACCTTCACCACCATCACGACCAGCCCTTCCGGTTTCTTGATAATAGCTTTCCAAGCTTTTGGGAATGTCGTGGTGAACGACAAAGCGAACGTCGGGTTTATCGATCCCCATTCCAAAAGCAATGGTTGCCACAATCACATTGCAATCTTCCATTAAGAAAGCGTCTTGGTGCTTACCTCTCGTATTTACATCAAGGCCAGCATGATAGGGTAGGGCATTGATCCCATTTACCTGAAGTGTCTGTGCAATTTCTTCTACTTTTTTACGACTTAGGCAATACACAATACCCGACTTATTGGGGTGTTGCTTAATGAATTTAATGATTTCTTTATTGACATTAATCTTCGGTCTTACTTCGTAAAAGAGATTACCTCGATTAAAAGAAGACTTGTAGAGCTTGGCATTTTCCATTCCCAAGTTCTTTTGGATGTCTTCCTGAACTTTTTCAGTAGCCGTTGCGGTCAGCGCCATAATAGGCGATTTCCCAATTTTTTGAAATATACTTCTAAGATTTCTGTATTCTGGTCGAAAGTCATGCCCCCATTCTGAGATACAATGAGCTTCATCAATGGCGAAGAAAGAAATTTTAACGGAATTCAAAAAAGCGATATTATCTTCTTTTGTGAGAGATTCTGGAGCGACATACAGCAACTTTGTCAAACCATTTGTAATATCTTCCTTAACTCGTTTTGCTTCTTTTTTTGTTAGCGAAGAGTTGAGTACATGAGCAACACTGTCGTCAGAGGAAAAATTTCTGATGGCATCTACTTGATTTTTCATCAAAGCAATCAGCGGAGATACGATGATTGCTGTACCCTCACTAATGAATGCCGGTAATTGATAGCAGAGCGATTTACCACCACCAGTGGGTTTGATGACAAATACGTCATGCCCTCCCAATAAGCTTTGAACAATCGATTCCTGATTGCCTTTGAAATTTGAAAAACCAAAAAACTTTTTGAGGGAAGTGTGAAGAGGTTGATTTGTTTCGCTCATGCGCTGTAAATTCACGAAAATTGAGTTATTTTGCAGTATTAAAGTAAAGACAAAGTTGCGAAATATCAAAACAATACCATTGAAATCTCACAAAGAAATTATAGAAATAGCTAAAAAAGTTATACAAAACGAATCTCAAGCGATTTCTAATCTATCGAGTTTGCTGGATACGCATTTTAGCGAAGCAATTACTGCTATATATAAGTCTCCTGGAAGACTCATTATCACGGGTATCGGGAAAAGCGCCATTATTGCCAATAAGATTGTAGCGACTTTAAATTCAACGGGTCAGCCCTCAATGTTTATGCATGCTGCTGATGCCATACATGGTGATTTGGGGATGATTCAATCCGAAGACATTGTCTTGTGTATATCTAAAAGTGGCAACACACCCGAGATTAAAGTTTTGGTTCCCTTAATCAAGAATTTAGGAAATCAACTGATCGGAATGACATCGAATAAAGATTCTTTTTTAGCCGAACATGCAGACTATGTATTTCATGCTTATGTAGAAAAGGAGGCCTGCCCCAATAACCTCGCTCCGACCACCAGTACGACAGCACAATTGGTTCTTGGAGACGCCTTGTCGGTAGCCTTGTTGGAGATGAGATCTTTTACAAGTAGTGATTTCGCAAAATACCACCCTGGCGGATCTTTAGGTAAAAAATTATACCTCAGGGTGGAAGATCTTTTACATTCAGAAAAGCCACAAGTTTCATTAAACGCTTCTCTTCAAGAAGTGATTATAGAGATTTCTTCAAAGCGTTTGGGGGCCACTGTAGTTGTAGAATCGAATGAAATCTTTGGATTAATTACAGACGGTGACTTGAGAAGAATGCTAGAGAAAGGCAGTGAAATTCGTGGCGTTCTCGCTCGTGACATCATGAGTGAAAAGCCAAAATGCATCTCTAAAGATGCTCTTGCAGCTGAGGCATTGTCGCAGATGGAGTCAAATTACATCACACAACTCATTGTAGAAGATAAAGGGCGTTATATGGGGGTTATTCATTTACACGACATCTTGAAAGAAGGGATTTTATAGTATGGGTCAAGAAAAAGCAGAGATGTCCTTTTTAGAGCATTTGGGAGTCCTTCGCGGACACCTCATTCGTTCTGTAATTGCTGTTTTGGCTTTTACTGTTTTGGCATTCGTTAATAAGGGCTACTTATTTGACGATTTGTTGTTGGCTTCTAAAGAACCCAATTTTATCACCTACAGAACCCTTTGTAAAATATCCGAGTTACTTAGACTGGGAGACGTGTTGTGCATTACTGAACAACCCTTCATTTTAATGAATGTTGATATGTCTGGACAGTTCACCATGCATTTGTGGGTGGCTTTTATAGCTGGAGTGATCATTGCATTCCCCTACATCATATGGGAGTTATGGCGATTTATAAAACCCGCTTTAAACGCCAATGAATCAAGCTATACATCTGCTATTGTTTTTGTGATTTCATTTTTATTTTTATTGGGGATTTGTTTTGGTTATTATATGATAGCTCCCCTGTCAGTCAACTTTTTGGGAACTTACCAAGTCAGTGATATGGTCTCGAATCAAATCAATTTGAGATCTTTTATCAGTACAGTAACCACCATTACTTTTGCTTGTGGATTGATTTTTCAGTTGCCGATAGTTGTGTATTTTTTAACGCAACTTGGATTGCTTTCTCCTGAGACCATGAAGCATTATCGATCTCATGCTATTGTCGGTGCACTGGTCATTTCTGCAATCATCACGCCACCTGATTTGTCGAGCCAAATATTGGTAACTTTACCTTTGCTGGTTTTGTATGAAATAAGCATACATATTTCGAAATTTGTAATCAAAAGATCTCAATCAAAGCATGAAGTTAAGAGCTGAAAAAATAATTAAAACCTATCGAGATCGGACGGTAGTCAAAGGGGTTAGTTTAGAAGTCAATCAAGGAGAGATTGTGGGGCTATTAGGTCCCAATGGTGCGGGTAAAACCACGTCTTTTTACATGATTGTTGGCTTGGTGAAGCCCAGCTCAGGGAATGTTTATCTTAATGAAGAGAACATAACGACCGATGCCATGTATGTTCGCGCTCAAAAGGGAATAGGTTATTTAGCCCAAGAAGCCTCTGTGTTCAGAAAATTATCTGTGGAAGACAATATCAAGGCCGTACTTGAAATGACTGATCTGAGCAAGGATCAACAGAGGCAAAAGTTAGAAGAATTACTCAATGAATTCAGTCTACAACACATTCGTACAACACGTGGGGATTTATTGTCTGGAGGAGAGCGAAGAAGAACTGAAATTGCCAGAGCATTGGCCGTAAATCCAAAATTCATTCTATTGGATGAACCATTTGCAGGGGTGGATCCTATTGCTGTAGAAGACATACAATCTATTGTGCATCAACTCAAAAAGAAGAACATCGGAATACTTATTACCGATCATAATGTTCAGGAAACACTTTCAATCACTGACCGAGCCTATTTGCTGTTTGAAGGAAATATTTTAAAAGCAGGAACTGCCGAGGAATTGGCTGATGATGAGCAGGTTCGTCGTGTATATCTCGGACAGAACTTTGTACTGAGAAAATAGTATCCTAGGGTCTTTAGCTTGATTTTGGTTTAAAAATTATCGATGCGAGTACGTAAAGTAGTACAATCATAGGAATTGCAGAAAATTGCAACACAGCCAACAACACGATACTTGTTCCAATAAAGACAAATCTTAACTTATTGTCTACAAACTTTAGCGATTTAAATTTTAAGGAAAACAATGTGATTTCTGAAATCATCGCTAGAGACATCAGTACAGTGAAGAGAATAATTATCTCTGGTGAACCCATCAAATGAGCAAGGCCACTCTCTTTTTGAAAAGTAAGAATCAAGGGAATGGAGACAAAGAATAAGCAATTTACCGGAGTGGGTAATCCTATGAAATGAGTCGTTTGTCTTTGATCAACATTAAATTTCGCCAATCTATATGCGGATAATGCCGGAATGAGCAAAGCAACAAATGAATATGCATTCAAAGAGCTTGATGCCAAAAGGTGGAATACTACAGATCCAGGAACGACTCCAAAGCTCACCATATCCGCTAAAGAGTCAAGTTCTTTACCCATAGGACCAGAAACATTGAGTAATCGCGCTGCGGCCCCATCCATAAAATCGAATATCGCAGCAAGTCCAATAAGGTAAGCTGCCACAACCATTTGGTTGTGGAAAGTAAAGTACAAGGCAACGCATCCACAAATAAGATTTGAGATTGTCAGAAGGTTTGGAATGTGTTTTAACATCGGAAACTTATATTTGTAACAAATTAAAGCAATTTATTGCGATTGAATTGTAAAATATGAGTTTTGTAAAACATATTCTCCTTTGTTTGTTGCCCGTATTGTTGTTTTACAGCTCTTGGCCACCGCATACCCTGACAGGATGTATTTTTGTCGCCTTCATTCCTGTACTATGGACTGTATTTAATTTCAATACGGGAGAAAAGAAGCTTCCTGATGGCTATTTGTTTGTCTTTCTTTACCTCACTTTTTTCCTTATCAACTTCGCGCTTACCTCTTGGGTAATGAATGCCCATTGGGGCGGGGGCTTGTTTGCCTCTTTATTCAATGCTTCTCTGATGTCATCGGTGTTTTTCTTGGTCTATAAGCTCAGAAAAAGTTATGGAAACAAACACGCATTGATTGCTTTCCCTTTGTTCTGGCTTGCTTTTGAATATCTACACCTCAATTGGGAGTTAACATGGCCCTGGTTGACCTTAGGGAATGTGTTTTCCCATCAAACGGAATGGATACAGTGGTATGAGTATACGGGTGTACTAGGGGGCTCACTTTGGGTTTTAATCATTAATGTTTTGCTGTACTTGTTTGCGATTGAATTACTCAAAAAGCAATACAGATTTGCCACTTTGATTTCAGCCGTACTTATTTTTACCATTCCGTATTTCTTGTCTCAACAATTGACGCCATTATTGGTGAACCCTGAAGATAACCCCGTTAAGGTGGTGGTGGTTCAGCCTAATTACGAGCCACATTTTGAAAAGTTCTCCATCCCGCAACATAAACAGTTTGAGCGTGTAGAGACCTTGTTAGATTCCGTTTGGGAATCGAATCCAGACTTAATTGTTTTGCCAGAAACATTCATTACAGATTGGATTTGGGAGTCAAGAATAGAACGCTCTCCAGCCATCATGTCAATGAAGTCTTGGTTGAAAGACCACCCCAGTACACAAATACTTACTGGGGCTTCAACAGGAAAGGTCTTAAGTGATTCTGATTCCTTAAAAACAACGGCACGCAAAAGTATTGGAGGCACCTGGTATGAAGTTTTCAATACAGCATTATTGATATCTGCGGAAGATTCTGTTCAAGTTTTCCATAAGTCCAAATTGGTTCCAGGTGCAGAAATGGCTCCTTACTCGAGTCTATTGAAGCCCTTTTTAGATCATTTTCCAATTGAGTTGGGGGGCACCGTAGGTAATTTTGGGGTAAATGATTCCATTTTTAATTTAAATTCAAATTTGGGGACATTGACTCCCATGATTTGCTATGAGTCTATATTTGGAGAATACGTTTCTAAATTTGTTCGCAAAGGGACTGGTTGGATTTGTATTATCACGAATGACGGTTGGTGGGGTGATACATTTGGACATCAGCAACACCATGCCTACGCTCGTTTAAGGGCCATTGAGACTCGTAGGTATGTGCTTCGATCGGCGAATACAGGAATCAGTTCTGTCATTCGTCCGGACGGTCATGTGGAACAGTTTTTGAGTTACAACGAAATGGGGGTTTTAAATGCCACCATTTCTCCATCTAGTAAATACACATATTACGTGGTGCATGGGGATTATGTGGGAAGGTTGGCTTCATTTTTAGCCATTGTTTATCTTTTACAGCTCATCATATTTCATGTAAATAATCGTGTCTTAAGCCGTTCAAGACTCAAAAAGTAAGCTCTTATTCATCTTTTGAGTTGATGTAATGATATGACATCATTAACCTCTCCTGAGTATTTCTTTGAATAAAAACAATTCACAAGATGAATAGATTCTTCTCAATACTTATGCTCTTAGGTTTGGTGGCTGTCGCACAAACCGATACCCTAATAATTCAATCACACCATCAAGTAGATTTGACTTGGTATGGTGATTACGATAAAGAGGTCGTCTTTCCAAGTGAAAATTCTTTTGAAAAGGTGCTAATGGATTTTACCATGGGCTGTGCGAGTGGGGGCTACTCAGATTGGGATTATACCGTATCTGTATTTTTGATGAGACCCACGGGCCATCTGGATTCCACTGTCTTGGTTTTAGATACGATGCTTCTCGAACCCTTAACAATAGATACGATTTGGGCGGTTAATGAGTCTTTTGAGAAATTTGAATTGGCTCGTTTAATAACACCTTACGGAGCCTATATGGATGCTTACATTTCAGGAGACCCAAATGATCTATATGATGATTCATGGACGCATTCTTATATTTTTGATGTCACAGATTTTGCTCCATTATTAAGAGATACCTCATTGATTCGAGTTCATTACGGGGGTTGGTCTAGTGGTTTCAGTGCCACTGTTGACTTTGATTTTATTGTAGGTGTTCCGCCTAGAGAGGTTTTGCATATTGAAAATATGTATCCTGTTGATGAGTATTCTTATCGAAGTTTGGCTGATGATGAGAGTTTTCCGTCCCTAACAAGAACATTTGAGGAGCCAATACAAGGGCTTGCTCTTAAGTCATATATATCTGGTCATAAGCATGCTGGGCCTGAAAACTGTTGCGAGTGGGTTCCCAAAAACCATTCTTTAAGTATCAACTCTCAGGCAGTAAGCCAATGGAGTGTATGGAAGGATTGTGGGATGAATCCTATCTTCCCACAAGGAGGTACTTGGCCATTTGATCGTGCGGGTTGGTGTCCGGGCTCTGCGGTAGACCTCAAAGTGAAGGAGCTTACCAATTATATAAATGTTGATGTTCCCCTCACCCTAGATTACAGCGTGGAACCTTACGAGAATAATGGAGAAGACACTGGAACGTTTATTGTGTCTAATACTTTATTCTCCTATGGGGCTATTAATTTTGAGAAAGACCTTGAAATTATAGACATTTTAAAACCTTCTCGGAAGGATGAATGGCGTAGGATGAATCCTATGTGTGCAGGTCCACTTATTGAAATTCGGAATCGGGGTTCAGAGAAAGTCTCTTCTATAAAAATACAATACGGCCTTAAAGGAGAGGACTTAACTACTTATGATTGGACTGGTGATTTGGAGTTTCTCGAAACAGCAAGGATTGAGTTGCCTGAGCCCAACTGGAAGGGTTTAAATGATGCTTCTGAATTTGTCGTTCACCTTATTTATGATGAAGATGAGTATTTACTCAACAATACATTGACTTCAGATTTTGATCTTACTGAGGTCTTGCCCAATGAATTTATAGTTTCATATAAAACACAGAACAACTTTGATTCATCCAACAGAGCTGCTGAAAGTTCTTTAGAGGTGTACAATAGTGTCGGTGAACTTGTTTTTGATGATTTTTCCTTCTCGGAATCCAACACTTGGTATCACGATACTTTGAGATTAAGTTCTGGTTGTTATTCCTTAGTATTTAGGGATTTAAGTCAAGATGGTATTAATGAGTATTGGTATTCTGGAGAGCCTTACTCAGCAGCTGGAATGTTACAAATTAGGAATCTGGAAGGGGTTTTGTTGAAAATATTTCCTGATGATTTTGGACAGGAAATCGATTATCAATTTACCATAAATCCTTCTCTCCACACAGGTGTGCTTGATACGATAGGATTGAATCTCTATCCAAATCCTACGAAAGATTTCTTGCATCTGAATATTTTCTTGGGGCATCCACAAAATCTTGAGGTCAGCATTATAAATGCCAAGGGGTATGAAGTCACTCGTTTTCAAAGAACAAATTTCACAGTAGGAACCGAATTTGTAGACACAAAAAATATGTCGCCAGGTATTTATTACTGCAGTATTTTTGGCGACTGGGGAGTCACAACAAAGAGGTTTGTTGTGACGGACTAATTTATACCATCCAAGCAAGAATACTTCCTACGCTAATGGCGAGTAATTTTTGAATGTTAAATTTGTGACCTTCGGAACTCTCAAATAAAATTGTGGTTGAGATGTGTAAGAAAATTCCCACAACAATAGCTGTTATTTCTTTGTGGTAGTGGCTTAATTCAGAGACTAAACTCCCTGTCAGTGCCCCTAGAGGGCTCATAATTGCAAAGATGGCTATGTATGCAAGAGACTTGGTTTTGGAGAAGCCTGCTTGAGCGAAAAGACTCATGAGAACAATGGTTACAGGAATTTTATGAAGCGCAATTCCTGTGAGAAGTGAATCCTCAAAATGTGAATGTCCGTGGTGGTCAATACCTCCAATAGGCATGCCTTCTAAATAGGCATGAATCGCTAGACTTATCAACATAGATATAGGAATGGCTTTATTGCTGACGTGGCCATGACCGTGTTCAATTCCTTTGGAGAAAAACTCCAAAATGATTTGAAGAATGAATCCGATCAGTAGAAATAAACCTATTTTTTTTCCTTGGTCTACGTATATCTCGGGTAGAAGGTGGAATACAGAAATGGCAAATAGGTAAGCTCCAGAGAAAGCCAGTAATAATTTAATGACATTCGGCTTCAAGTCTTTTCCAAGTAGAACCAAAAGAACTCCAACAACAACGGAGGCAATTAAAACAATATAAGTCATATGTTTATTTTAGCGAGGGCAAATATATGAAGAATTTGTTTTTTTCGATTGAGACATTTGGCTAAAATACGATGATTTTAGGTGTAAATTTTAAAGACTAGGATCAAGCGATCTGAATTATCGGGATCAAATTCGTTCAAATCATAATCGCCAAATACATTTATCACTTTCAGATTTACCTCAGAAGCCATTTCTAAGAGTGTTTTTTTATCAAACGCAGCCACTCTCTCTTGAAAATGACGCGTTTCGTTTTGATCATGAACTTCAATGTCCTTGATGATATGCTTTCCGTTGTATTGTCTTCTGATGTCAAAAGTTATCCCATCAAGTGTTTTAGTTTCTTGTGGAATAAGATTTGGGATGATTTTTTCGATGTTGAGAAAATCCAAAACAAAAACACCATCATCATTTAGGTTGCGTGCAGCCGCTGCTAAAACTTTTATATTTTCCTCTTTCTTTTCAAAATAACCAAAGCTGGTAAAAAGATTAAATACATAATCGAACCCTTTATCGATATAGGTTTTACGAATGTCGTGAATGTCAAAGTACGCGTTTTCAACTTTGTTGTTCAGCGCATTTACATGGGCAATACGGATGCTTTCTTCTGCCAAATCAACACCTGTGGTTTGAAAGCCTTTTTTAGCGAGATGTATAGCGTGTCTGCCTTTTCCGCAGGCAAGGTCCAAAATTTCCGCCTCTTCTTTGACCTGAAGATGAATGCATAAATTGTCGATAAATCGGCAAGCTTCACCCTCATCTCTATGTTGGTAAAGGGTGTGATAATAAGAGGTGTTGAACCAATCTACAAACCAGTCTTTATTCATGTTAAATAAAATAGGAGTAAAGGTTAAATAATTTTACGATGGCAAGAGAAATCATCAGAATGAGGATGCGTCTCACCCAAAGTGTTGCGTTTTTATTTTCAAGAGCAAATTTTGTGGCTATCCATGCGCCAAGTCCTTGCCCAATAGACAATGCTATGGCGGGCTTCCAATCTACTTGATCGTTATACATGTAGATCAGTAGGGCAGGAATGAAAAGCGTAAAGCTGATGATGATTTTTATGAAATTAGCATCAATCAAGCTGTATTTTGAAACCAGAACTAAGGCCGCTAAAAATAACACCCCCATTCCCATTTGAATAAACCCTGCGTACCAACCGATACCAAAGAAAATAATATAATTTAAAAGTGATCTGTTGTCCTCTCGATTTGCGGTTTCAATTAGCCAGCGTTTTGGTTTTAATAGGACAATACTAAGCATGACGATCATCAAATAGCCAATCACTTTGGTGAGTAAGTCATCCGAGATTTGTAGGGCAGAAGTGGCACCCAAAATAGCCCCGATCACTGCTGGAATCATTAAGCCTAAACTGCTTTTTAATAGTGGTTTAAACTTATCAGTGTTGCGAAATGTGAATATGCTGACAATACATTGAACGAGAGCACCCAATCGATTTGTCCCGTTGGCCAATCCCGCCGGCATGCCCGCAAACAGTAATAAGCTTAGGGTAAATACAGAGCCGTTTCCGGCAAGTGTATTAATAAACCCTGCCAGTGCACCGGCAAGAAAAAAGAGAGGGTAGAAGTACCAGGCTAATTCCATTGTTTCTAAAAAACCCAAAGGTAATTATTTCGGAACAGGAACAAAGTTTTTAAGTGATGGGCCTCGTAATATTAGTTTTCCCCTGCTTTCATTTTCAAATTATGAATGCCATTCCATTAACTTTTTATCGTTCATAAGTTCGTTTTTCAAGAGTATTCTGGAGCAATAGTTTTATTAATTTTAAGACTTAAATTAGAAGCAATGAGATTATTATGGATAGGCCTTTTTCTGGTTATTTTTTCAAATCAAACGTCAAGAGCACAGCAACATAGAATAGACCCTTTGATGGAAAGCTATCAGAGAGGTATCCAGTCTTATAATACCGGTTCATATGCTGAGGCTTTTATGATTTTCAAGAACCTTCATCATGAGATTGATGATACCTACAGCTTAATAGCGCTTCACTCTCATTACTACAAGAGCCGTTCAGCCATGCAGCTTTTTCATCAAGATGCGATTTCTCTGATGGAGACGTTTTTGTTGACTTACCCCAACAGCTCACTTTTTTATGAAGCATCAAGAAATTTAGCAGATTACTATTATCAGAAAAGAGACTATTCAAATGCGCTGCATTACTACAAAAATATTGACCCTACTCAGTTGCAAGCAAAGTACCGTGATGTTTACAGGTTTCATTACGCATATAGTTTGTTTAGCACTGGAGATACTTCTGGTGCAGCCTCCTTTTTTCACGACTTGATTTCGAAAGATTCCGAATTCAAGAGTGCTTCACAATACTACTTTGCTTATATCGCCTACATCAATGGGAATTATACAATTGCTGAAAAACAATTTTTAGACTTGATAGAACAAGAGATGTATTTGGAGGAGATTCCGCTCTATGTGGCCCAAATATATCACAAGCAAGATGCTCATGAGGACTTAATTTCGTTTGGCTTACCCTATGTAGACGCTACCTTTACATTCACTGAGTTATTCAAGCTCTTGGCTGAGGCTTATTACCATCTTGGTGACTATGACCGATCAATTTATTTTTTCAAGGACAAGTATTTGAATACCGGAGCTAAGTTAGACGATTATGGCTACTATCTTCTGGGTCAAGCTTATTACAAGACTGAGGAGTTTTCTTTGGCAGGATCAACCTTTAACAAAATTGTGGAGGCAGAAGATAGTTTGGCTCAAAACGCTTATTACCATCTGGCAGACTGTTACTTGAAATTAGGGGACAAGCGTTCTGCACAAAATGCTTTTGAGTCGGCATCTCATTATGATTTCAACACAGCCATCGCCGAACATGCGCATTTTAATTTTGCTAAGTTATGCTATGAGTTGGGCTATCCCTATGCCGATCCTACGATGATCCTTCAGGATTTCATCAAAGACTTTCCTCAATCCGAATATTTAGATGAAGCCTATTCTTTCTTGGTCAATGCATTTTTAACCCATAAGGACTATTCCAGAGCGATAAAGTCTCTCGAAAACAGTGGTTTGTCGAGTGAGCTTTTACAACAAGCTTATCAAGAGGTTTCATACTACAGAGCGGTACAATTGTTCAATGATGGGAATTATCAAAACGCCGTCATTCACTTTGAGAAAGCCCTGCTTCATCCACATAATAAAACTTTAGAAGCGATGTCTCACTATTGGAATGCTGAATCTCACGATCGACTGAACGAATTTGAGAAAAGCATCACTTCGTATAAAAAATTTCAAAATACACCAATATCAATTGGGCTCCCTGAATATCAATCCGCTTCTTATCATATCGCCTATGCTTATTTCAAATTGTGGAAGTTTGCAGAATCTTCGAAAGGCTTTGAGGTTTTTGTTGGCAACGCGAATAAAAATGACATGAGATTGCATGACACCTACGTTCGCCTGGGTGATTCTAACTACATGCTTAAAAATTATTCGAAAGCCATTAGGTCTTATGAGAAAGCCGTTCAGCTATGGGGAGTAGATGCAGATTACGCAGCTTATCAGATTGCATTGGCCTATCAACAGTTGGGGAAGTATGATGAAGTGATAGAAAGTCTTGTGAAATTCGATGAGCAATACGCCAAATCCACTTATGTTGATGACGCTTGGTATCGAATGGGAGAAGCCTACATCAAGTTGGAAAACTCTGAAAAAGCACTAGAAATGTTTCGTAAAATTGGGGCTAATTTCCCAAACAGTGCCTATGTAGCAGATGCAAAAATGAAGATAGGCCTGGTTTTATACCATGCTGAGGATTATTCGGAGAGCATCCAGCAATTTAAAGCCATTGTGACCGAATACCCGGCGACAACGATTGCTCGTGAAGCCATCAGTAATGCGCGGAGTGTCTATGTTGATTTGGGTGATGTTCAATCCTATGCAGACTGGGTTGAAACGCTAAGTTTCGTAAACATAAGTACCTCAGCCCTTGATTCTACGGCCTATGAATCTGCCGAATTGCATTATTTGAAGGGGAACTTTAAGAAATCTTTTTTAGGTTTTGAATCCTATCTCAACACCTATACTGAGGGTATCTTTAAGCTTTCCGCAAACTACTATTATGGAGTGTCTGCCCTAGAAATAGATAAAACAGATGAGGCATTAGTCGCTTTTGAGCTTGTCGCGTCTTATCATAACAATCCTTTCACCCATGTTGCTTTGAAGCATACAGCTGAGCTTTATCAGCAGAAAAAAATGTACGACAAAGCTCTTGAAAAATTTCATCAACTGGATGATTTAGCCGAAACTGTAGAAGCTCAACTTTTTGCCAAACAAGGCTTGATGGATGCTTACCTCAGTAAAGGTGAATATACAAATGCTATTGAGCAAGCCCAGTTAATACTGAATTCTGGTCGGGTAGACGAAAGTCTTATTTTGGAGTTAAACACCTTTGTGGCTCGGGTTGCATTTTTAGATTTGGATCGCGACTTAGCTGCTGAAAAATATAAGGTAATAGAGGAAAATAGTCAAGGAGCTTTGAAAGCTGAATCCATGTATCATCTTGCCTATCTGGCTTTTTATGAAGGGGATTATGAGCTTTCTAAAGAACTCATTTTTGAGCAATCAAGATCATTACCTCGCTACAAGGAATGGTTGGGTAAATCATTCATCATATTGGCTAAAAATTATTGGGAAGAAGAAGACGTATTTCAAGCCACGCATACCTTGGATCAATTGATACTTAACGTAGATGATGCTGAAATTTTGAAAGCGGCAAAACGATTAAAGGCTGAAATCCTTGCCAATGAAAACACACAACAGGATTTGACCTTGGGTTTAGATTCTCTGATTCTTGCAGACTCAATCCCTACATCAGATTCATTACGAATTACAGAAGAATAAATCATGAAAAAGATAGTACAACTGGCGCTTTATTGTTTTTGTGTCTCAACGCTTCAAGCACAGGAAGGTTTGAATCAAGAAGTCATCGATGTGGTGAAAGATTTCAGACCTAAAGTGATGCAGGCTGAAAAAATAAAGACACAGCCTGTCTTTGTAGATACCTCAAAAGTATCTGAAAAACTGAGCTACCAAATTCGATTAGAAGACTTTACAGTGCAACAGAAAACGGATTCCTTACATGCCTTGTTGCTCAACAGACCTCACATAGATGAGCTTTACCATCAACGACTTGACGTGGGCATAGGATCCCTTTTAAGCCCATATATATCTTATGATGTAAGTAATGGTAGAAGTACCAAAAACGTTTATCATGCTTATTTAAATTATGATGGATCTTTTTCTAATCGTATGCCCGTAAACAATAAATACAGTGATTTAAGATTAGGGGCTGCTTATAAACATCCTTTTAATACCGGTCATCTAAAATCGGATTTCGCCTTTCAAAACCTGAGTAGATTTGATTCTCTAGATCGTAATATTCAACTTACTCCATTGGATTTTTCTTCATCCATAGAATTTAAGGACAGCACTCGCTCTTATATTCCAGACCTTTTTGATGCATCTACCAGCCTTCTGTTATACGATGGAAGTTTTGCAGAGCGAAAGATTACTTTTAAAACATTGCACGATAACATTCCAATCAAAAACTTGAAATGGCGATTCGACAATGTATTGGCCTTTCAAAAATCAGATGATGTAAACAAGCTGCATTGGAAATCAAAAGTAAAGACCAATACAAAAATTGATGTTTTCGATGTAAATTTAGCTTTAGGTTTCGACCTATTGGATGGAAGTTTTAAGCTGTTTCCAGAAATCAAAGCTCAGTACCCAATTAAAAAAGGTTTGTACAGCTATTTTGAACTTGGAGGAAACCGAGAACTAAGTTCATTAGATCAACTTTACCTAAAGAACCCTTATCTGCCACTTATGGGGTCTTCAGGAAGTTCGCTCGGTAAATACCTGGAAGATAATACGAGCTATTTTTCTAGGCTGGGCTTGAATGGAAAGTTGTTTGAAACCCTTGTCTACCAGTTGTCTATTACGGCAAAAACAGATGACCAATTCATGCATTTTATTCGCATTTCAAACCCTGCTGAAGCGAGTAATATGTCCATAATTCCTGATTATACGAGTTTGAATTCCGTTCAAGTTCATGCAGAAATTGAGGCTCAATGGAACGATCAGCTTCACTTTTGGTTAAAAGGTGATTTTCGAAGCTATGACAAACACCTTTCCTACACTCCTGAAACGGAAATAGGTTTCTACATTGCTTATCAATACAATACGCAATGGTTTATCCGTTCTTCAATGAGATGTATGGGCGCTCGTGAAGTTTTGACTCCTAGTCTTGATGATAACGACAAACGGGTGAAAAGTGAAGATTTACAGGAGCTATTTGATTTGAATCTGAAGTTGACTTACTCGCATGACAAACAATTTAATTTTTATTTGGAAGCACTGAATTTATTTGATCAAGAAGTTGTGATTTGGCAACAAAACCCAGTTTTAGGAAGACAATTCATCATAGGATCTAGTTATCGTTTTTAAAGTAGCTTGAGTGCAGTCCTATGAACGTTTTGCGCCATTTATTGTACCTCGAAAACCCCCTGTTTAAATTCAATTTTTTGTGGATGTATTTGGAAACTAAGTGATTAAGCCTTATGTTTGTTTGTGTATAATAAAATAATATAAAAATAGAATCCATGAATTCACATCTGACAACTCATCTCAATATTTTTTAAAAGCGGCAGTTTGCTCTTTTTCATTTCTACTACTTTTCTGTAGTTCGATTCGTTTGGATACTATTCTTGGATTGACTTTTTCATTTAAAAAAAGATAAAGTCAAATGGGCATTTTTTTAATATAATAATTTAAAACCTCCCTAATGATTGAAACACCCAACTAATAAAAATTTCAAATACTTTCTGTTATCTATTTTCAGAACATCACCTAATTCTTGGTGAGTGAGTTCATTGTGGTCTTATTTTAAGATACTGATCTTATCATGATTCGTTTATTTCGATTGCCAATAATTAATAATAATAATAAATAATGAAAAATATGAATATTCTATTTTCTGTATTCCTGTGTCTTTATACTTTTTCTCTTTTGGGGCAAAACGCCTTAGACAACTCATTAATTCTAAGGTCGACTTTTAGCACTTCAACACTTACTTCGGGAGAGAACCGTAAATTCATTCATCAACAAAGTTCAGGTCAATCTGGACTTACTGGAACTTATGCTTCGGGTGGTTATCTATTGAGTCAAGGATTTGTTCAATCCAATGTATGGGAATTGATGACTGGCCTCAGCGAGATTTTGGACTTGAAAGTACAAATTTTCCCCAACCCATTTGTCAGTGAAGTTCAGGTAAAACTCACAGAAGCAACAAACTCTGATGTTGAGCTCATCTTATTTAGTCCTTTAGGAAAGGAGTTGGAGCGATATAAGTTTAAAGATAACGAAAAAATACAGATTTCTTTGGCGCATTTACCCACTGCAAATTATTTCATCAAAATAGCGACGAATAGCAAACAAGTGATACATCCAATCATAAAGATTAAATAAACTCAGATAAATAGCCTAATACAATCATCTTATGAGAAAACCATTTCGAATTTTCGTTCTCAGTATATTTTGTTCCTTGACCACAATCAGTGCGCAAAGTTTTTACACTGAATTTGGAATCAATGCCTTAACCAAGATGGACTATGAAAGTTTTGTGGCCATAACGTATGATTCTGAACAAACGTTTTCACCACAAAAGCATTTTGAACTTGGATGTAAGTACCCTATTTCCAATCGTGTGAATATCACTTTGGGCTTTTCCAGTAATGCATATCATTTCAGCAACCGTCTAAATTTGGGTAAGAATAAATCCTTAGACGCAGAGATATTTACAAATTCTCTATTTGAACTCGATTACTTAGGTAGCAATTTGGGTATAGAATTGAACTTTTCTCAAACCGCAGATTGGCGATTTTACGGTTCTGGTAAAATGTCCTTTAATCAGTTGATTCGCGGAAAGAGAACCGACCAGGTGATTAATGTATCCGACACGTACTTTTCAAATTTAAACCCCAATTTACTGCAAGAAGACCATTTTCAGAAGTTGTGGTGTAATCTTCAACTTGGATTTGGACTGTCCTACCGCGTTAACACGTTTATGGATATATATACACAGTATAATTTCAACCAGACCCTTACCTCTGTTGAAACTGAAAAAGTAAATTATGGTTTTAGTGCTCACGATCTTTCAGTAGGATTGCTTTTTAATATTTCAAAACAAGAACAGAGTCCTTTAGATGTGCATCTAACCTCAGATCTTCCTGATCCTACTTTGCCTATTCTCAGTCCCGACTTAAATCATTTTGCGCTTGATTTAAGTTTTAAAGAACCTACAAATACGATTGATTCTTCGAGATTAAAAATATTTTTCCCACCCAGTTCTTCAGCCTTCTACGAAAATCAAACCGAATCACTTGAGGGACTTTCAAGTAGGCTATTATATAGCCCCTCTCTTAGGTATTATATCTTAGGTTATTTCACAAATTTCACCCACAAAAATATTTGTATTGCAAGACTTAAATCGGTGTTAGATTTCTTGTTAAAAAAAGGGGTTCAACGCTCACAATTGGTAGTGGCCTATATCAATGAAGATTTAGATGATCAAAATGAAACGGTATACAATAGAAGAATTGAATTAATCCAAATGAATCCAATCAATCCAAATGAATAATGTTATGAAAAATACAGACAAAAAAACAATGTTCCTATTAATGCTATTCTTTTGCGGTAGTTTAGGAGCAATTGCACAAACCTTAGGGTTTAATTATCAAGCCATTATCAAATCAGACCCTTCCAATAGTTTTGAATTCTATGGAGAAACGGTAAGCCTAAATTTTTTCGCCAGTAGTGATGTCGCTCTGCGATTCTCAGTTCTCAATGCATCGGGGGAAAAAGAATATATAGAAGAACATTTCACTACAACAAACGCTCTAGGTGAAGTGAATCTAACGGTAGGTGCTGGAATTCCATCCCAAGGAGATTTTAGCGATATTGTTTGGAATGGGACCAAGAAACAACTGTCTGTAGAAATCGACTATGCGGCAAATGGATCATCCTATCAATATAGCAATACACAAGATCTTCTATATCTGCCACATCCCAACAATTCATTAAATATCGGACTGTTTTCGGATATTAAAGATTCTATCTCTGTCATACAGACGAATTTGGCTAAAAATCAGACGGAAAGTGTCGCAGCAGATTTAGCTTTGCAAAACACCATTGATATTCTTCGAGTCGATGTTTCGGCGAACTCCAATAAAATAGGGGTCACTACTGAGCAGTCAGAAACCATCACATCGAATGCTACGGCACTTAGTGACTTGGAAACTACCGTAAATCAAAATAAAACCATATCCGAAACCGCAGACGCTACCCTTCAGGGAACTATTGATGGGCTCGGCACTGCGGTAAGCGGCAACAAGGCGGCCCATGAATTGGCATTGACAGATTTGGAGACTACAATAGGTCAAAACAAAACCGCATCCGAAACTACAGACGCTAGCCTTCAGGGAACTATTGATGGGCTCAGCACTACGGTAATCGCCAACAAGGCGGCCCATGAATTGGCATTGACAGATTTGGAGACCACAATAGGTCAAAACAAAACCGCATCCGAAAGCGCAGACGCTACCCTTCAGGGAACTATTGATGGGCTTAGCACTACGGTAATCGCCAACAAGACGGCTCATGAATTGGCATTGACAGATTTGGAGACTACAATAGGTCAAAACAAAACTGCATCCGAAAGTGCAGACGCTAACTTTCAGGGAACTATTGATGGGCTCGGCACTGCGGTAAGCGCCAACAAGGCGGCCCATGAATTGGCATTGATAGATTTGAATACCCAGGTAGAGGGCAATGAAAATGAACTCAAGACCACTGTCAAATCCGTAAATGGATCAAATCCGGATATGAGTGGAAATGTAGTTGTATCCTTAGCTGCAGTAAATACGGGAACACTTGCCGCCAAACCATTGACCACAAATGCTCAAGAAAAAGGAGACATGTATATTGTTTCTGGTGATTCATTTGAAAACAATGGTCGAACCTTTATTAGTGACGGGGAAGAATGGCGTGAAATCACATCGAATACAGCTGCTACAGACAATAGATATGTGAATCAAAGTGGTGATGAAATGCAGGGTAATCTGAATTTAGGGATGAATGACATCGTCAATGTAAATGATATAACTGCCGTCACTTTAAATGGTAATTTGACCGGTAATGTAACTGCAACAAGCGTATTGGCTGATGGCGTAGTAGCCACCACTCAAAACCCCAACAATAATTCTACCAAAGTCGCTACCACAGAATACGTAGATCAAGCAGACCATGGTTTGCAAAGTACTATTGATGTATTAAATAATACGGTATCGGATCACAAGTTAGCGCACGAAACGGCATTGACGGATTTAAATACCAAAGTAGATGGCAATACCAATGAACTCAATACCACTGTTAAAGTTGTAAATGGGGTATTCCCAGATGTTGACGGTAAAGTGGTGATATCTCTTACTGGTGTGGAAACAGGAACATTAAATGGAAGACCAATTTCAGTACCTAAAGAAGGGGATATGTATGTTGTTTCTAATGATACGGATGGAGATAATAATGGAAGAACTTTCATTAGTGATGGCAATACCTGGCATGAAATTACTTCAAATACGAATGCAACTGATAGTAGGTATTTGAACCTTAGTGGTGATCAAATGCTAGGAACTCTTGATATGGGTAGTCAAAACATCACCAATCCTGGGATGATAGATGGCAGGGATGTTGCTGCAGACGGTACCATGCTGGATGCCATCCAAACCGGATCGGGATTGGCTACAGATGGAGCTTACACTGTAAACATTGGAACCCACTACCTTGATGCAGCAGGATCACTTGATGATGCTGACGATAGGTTGGATACACAGATAAAAACAAATGCTGATGCCATTACAACAAACACCTCTGGAGTAGCCAATAATGCATCAGACATTGCAACGAATGTATCAGCAATTGCATTAAACACAGATAAAACAGCCATTACTACTGAACAAGCAACAGCCATAACAACGAACACTTCTGGAGTATCTACGAATGCAAGTGCAATCGCTGGGATTCAAACCGATTTAACCTCGGTAGACAACCAAGCTTTGAGCTTGGAGGGAAACACCCTTAGTTTGGATGATGGAGGAAGTGTAGATGTAAGTGCAGCCACTGCAGTAGCAACGAATACAGCCGCCATTACAGCGAACACCTCTGGAGTGGCCGATAATGCATCAGACATTGCAACGAATGCCACAGCCATTGCATTAAACACAGATAAA
>JAKMFX010000013.1 GCA_022425195.1 Flavobacteriales bacterium
CAAAACCAGTTTCAGGTATTGCAATGGGACTGATTACTGAAGGAGATAAATTTGCAGTACTTTCAGATATCTTGGGAGACGAAGATCATTTAGGAGATATGGACTTTAAAGTAACTGGAACAGCTGATGGAATTACTGCTTGTCAGATGGATATTAAGATTAAAGGATTGCGTTTTGATATTATGACTCAAGCTTTAAACCAAGCTAAAGAAGGAAGGCTGCATATCTTAAAACACCTTACTGATACCATAGCAAGTCCAAACAAAGATGTGAAAGCACATGCACCAAAAATGATCAATCGCCGTATTCCAAATGAATACATCGGTGCATTAATTGGTCCTGGTGGAAAAGTAATCCAAGAACTTCAAAAGGAGTCTGGCTGTACGATAGTAATAAATGAAGATCCTGTAACCGAAGAAGGTATAGTTGAGATTTTAGGAACTTCTCCAGAGGGCATTGCCATGGTAGAAGGCAAAATCGACTCCATTACTTTCAAACCTAAAGTAGGGAATACTTATGAGGTTAAAGTGATAAAAATGCTTGACTTTGGTGCTGTAGTAGAATATACTGAAGCGCCAGGTAATGAAGTATTACTTCACGTGAGTGAATTGGCATGGGAGCGTACAGAAAATGTATCTGATGTTGTAAATCTTGGAGATATTCTCAATGTAAAATACTTCGGTGTAGACTCTAGAACAAGAAAAGAAAAGGTGTCTCGTAAAGCCTTGTTACCAAGACCAGATAAAAAAGATTAATTTTTTTCTCAAAGTTTTGTAACAATTTGAAGATTCTAACGTAATACTACTACAAACCTATACGATTTAATGCATGAGACAGCTTAAAATTACCAAACAGGTAACCAATAGAGAAACCGCTTCACTTGATAAATACCTCCAAGAAATCGGTAAAGTAGATTTAATTACTGCCGAAGAAGAAGTTGAATTGGCTCAGCGAATCAAAGCCGGTGATCAAATAGCCTTAGAAAAACTGACGAAAGCAAATTTGCGTTTTGTTGTTTCTGTTGCCAAACAATATCAAAATCAGGGATTGACTTTGCCTGACTTGATCAACGAAGGTAATCTTGGTTTGATCAAAGCTGCTCAGCGATTTGACGAAACTCGTGGATTTAAATTCATCTCTTATGCAGTTTGGTGGATTCGACAGTCAATTTTACAGGCTCTAGCTGAACAATCAAGGATTGTTAGGCTTCCGCTTAACAAGATTGGATCCATTAATAAAATCAATAAAACCTATGCGTTTCTTGAGCAGGCTCACGAACGTGCGCCTTCAGCAGAAGAAATAGCAAAGGAATTGGACATGACCATCAATGATGTAAAAGAGTCTCTCAAAAACTCAGGTCGCCATGTATCTATGGATGCGCCTTTAGTTGAAGGTGAAGACTCAAACCTCTACGATGTTCTCAATAGTGGTGAATCTCCCAATCCTGACAGAACCTTGTTACATGAATCTCTTAGAACTGAAATCGAAAGAGCGCTTGAAACTCTCACGCCAAGAGAGGCTGATGTTGTTCGTTTGTATTTCGGATTAGGAAATCAACATGCAATGACTCTGGAAGAGATTGGTGAAACCTTTGATTTGACTCGTGAACGCGTTCGTCAGATTAAAGAAAAAGCAATACGAAGACTCAAACACACCTCTAGAAGTAAAATTCTAAAAACCTATTTGGGTTAAAGCATAAGGCAACTTTTACAAGTTGCCTTTTTTTGTATCTTTAAAATAAAGAAATTCATGCAACCGATTATTGCGCCTTCTGTACTAGCTGCAGACTTTGGAAATTTAGAACAGGACTGTAAAATGATCAATACCAGTGATGCTGATTGGTTTCATATTGATATCATGGACGGTGTTTTTGTTCCAAATATTTCTTTTGGTATGCCAGTTTTAGCTGAAATTCAAAAACATGCTCAAAAACCTCTAGATGTTCATTTGATGATTGTTGATCCAGATCGTTATTTAGAAACGTTTCATAAATTAGGTGCAGAAATACTCACAGTACACTACGAAGCGTGTAAACATCTCCATAGAAGCCTTCAGTTGATAAAATCTTTCGGAATAAAAGCAGGTGTAGCACTTAATCCACACACACCAGTACAACACCTTAGGGACACTATTCAAGACATTGATTTAGTTTGCTTAATGAGCGTTAATCCTGGGTTTGGTGGCCAGTCTTTTATTGAAAAGACCTACGATAAGATTAAAGAGCTTAAACAATTAATTGAGGACACCAACAGCAACTGTTTGATAGAAATTGACGGAGGTGTCACAGACAAAAATGCAGCCAAATTAATTTCTTGTGGTGCAGATGTTCTTGTAGCTGGAAGTCATGTGTTCAAGTCTGCCGATTCCTTGAGTACAATTAAGACATTAAAAAATGTCAATTAGTCTCGCTTAGGCTTAAACTGAACCCTTCTGTTGATTGCCCTTCCTTTAGGTTCACTATTATCCCCAACAGGATCAGATTCTCCATATCCCTCTAATTCGAGTCGGACAGGTGAAATTCCCAAGCCTATCAAATACTCCATTACAGCTTCTGCGCGTCTCATTGATAAATCAATATTGTAGTCTTCATCGCCGTCTGAGGAAGCATATCCTTCTATAATGATGTTTCCCTTTGGATTTTCAATCAATACATCTTTAATTTCTTGCAAAACTTCTTGTGTTTTTCTACCAATAATTTGCGCACTATTGGCTGGGAAATAAATACGAGATCCAAAATCATTCAAGGTTTGTACTATTTCTGAGGAAAGCTCAGGGCAGCCATTATTGGCAGTAGTCCCTTTTTCATCAGGACAAAGATCATCTTTATTAGAAACACCGTCTTGATCATCATCAGGCCAAGGACATCCTTTATTTTCTGCAGGACCTACTTCTTCTATACATTGGTCAATATCATCAGATAGACCGTCTCCGTCCGAATCTGGACAACCATTCATTTCGATAGAACCTGGCTCATCAGGACATGTGTCATCAGGATCAGCTATGCCGTCACCATCGGTATCTATACATCCTTGAAGTTCTATCGTTCCAGCTACTTCTGGGCATTTATCATCCTTATCAATGATTCCATCGCCATCGGAGTCAGGACATCCATCAAACTCTTTTAATCCAGGAACATTTGGACATTTATCTTTTTTGTCAGAAACACCGTCTTTGTCTGTATCGCCTACCCCAAAACTATAGCCTATACCCAACAAATGTTGTAAATGATCAAACCCATCGTTTTCATTCATCATTCTGTAAGAAGATTGTACGTTGATCGCTTTTTTACCACTCGTGAATGCGTTAAAGCCCAAACCCGCGAAATAAGTTCGGCTAGTCTCTGATGAGGGGAAAAAACCTTCTCTTTGAACGCCATCAGAAAAAAGGGAAAAACCATATCCAGCTGTCAAATAGGGTATAAAGCTACCCTTAACTAAGTTTATCTTTAAAAAACCGTCAAGTGAGGTATAAGTGAAGGAGTCAGAAAAATTATCAACTTGACCGAGACTGTATTGAGTCCCGATTGATAGTCCTCCGGCTACATGCCTGCTTAAACTAAGAGCTGGTCCTCCGAAGTTAAACCCTTAATCAACCTCTGTTCCAACTAAAGTGATTGCATTGGCACCTAGAGAGAATATCCATGGGGAATCTTGAGTTTGACTGTATGT
>JAKMFX010000018.1 GCA_022425195.1 Flavobacteriales bacterium
CTTGAGTATCCCACCCAAAAAACATTAAAATCTTTAAAGAACTATGAGCCGATGGAGGGACTCGAACCCACGACCTGCTGATTACAAATCAGCTGCTCTAGCCAGCTGAGCTACATCGGCTTATTCAATTTCGGCTGCGAATATATTAAAGATTTTTTTCTTGTTCTTTAGTTTTCTAGCTTTTTTAAAGAGGTGTTTTCTATTGGCTTGAATTTCTGTTATTTACATTGGGGTTATTTTCTCAGCATGATTCCCACAGCGTTGTTTTCTCTTGCTTTGCTTTAATCTTACCATGGGTTCTGAACAATCAGTGATGAGCTCGACTTTGTGAAGTGTTTGTGATTTTATCGTTTAACAATCATTATATATCCGTTAGTTTTTATGATTTTCTCGACACTTTTCTTATTTTTAAACGATTAATAATAGAATGATTTTTTTTAGCATACCGTTTTTAAATATTATTATTAATAATGTATATATGTGAATTATGAGTGAAATAAAAATATTAATAGCCGATGATCACCCCATATTTTTGCTTGGTTTAGTTTCGATTATTGAGTCCAGCGATGGAATGAGAGTTGATTATGTTGCTTCTAATGGGGAGCAAGCATTAGAGATGATTACCATTAACAAACCTCAAGTTTCGATTTTAGATATTGCGATGCCTGGATTGGATGGGATTAAGGTGACCCGAAAAATCAAAGAATTAAAATTAGATACCAAGGTGATTGTCCTTACCATGTATAAGAATGAGGCAATTTTCAATTTAGCACTAGATTATGGTGTTTCGGGTTATGTTTTAAAAGATAATGCATCCACAGATATTGTGAATAGCATCAAGGCGGTTATTCGCGGAGAATTGTTTGTTTCTCCTCACATTATGGGATTCTATAACAACAGGAAAGATGGCTTGAGAAGTAATATTATCAAATACATCAACCTACTTACTGATTCCGAGAAAAAAGTGCTTAGATACATTTCGGAAAACATGAGCACCAATGAGATCGCAGAAAAACTCTTTTTGAGTGGTAAAACAGTTCAAAATCATAGATTCAGTATTTGTAGAAAAATGGATTTAGAAGGTGTGAATTCACTACTCAGTTTTTCACTTCAAAATAAGTACATCATAGATCTAATATTAGCCCAAGAGTCCTATTAAATGGTTCGGTCGTCATGTTTTCTTAAAGCCTATCATTTCTCTGTATTTCGTCTTATTTCTTCATGGGAATAGGATTCTTACAAATAAGTTTCATTTATAGTCCGCTAGTCATTTATTCTGTGTAATTTCGCAGCTTAAATTTTGACGATGAAATCAATACGTAACATAGCGATTATAGCTCACGTTGACCACGGTAAAACAACCTTGGTTGACAAAATCATTCACGAATGTCAAATCATGGACCCTAGGAAAGACACTGGGGAACTTATCCTTGACAACAATGACTTAGAAAGAGAGCGTGGAATTACAATCCTTTCCAAGAACGTGGCAGCTAACTACAAAGGGGTTAAAATAAATATTTTAGACACTCCAGGTCACGCTGACTTTGGTGGAGAGGTAGAACGTGTCCTTAAAATGGCAGATGGAGTTTTACTATTGGTAGATGCCTTTGAAGGAGCTATGCCTCAGACGCGTTTTGTTTTGGGAAAAGCCATATCACTTGGTCTTAAGCCGATTGTAGTCGTCAATAAAGTTGATAAAGAAAATTGTACGCCAGATATAGTCCAAGAACAAGTTTTTGATTTAATGTTCAATTTAGATGCAACAGAAGATCAATTGGACTTTGTAACAATCTATGGTTCCTCCAAACAAGGATGGATGAGTACGGATTGGCAAAAGCCTACAGATAATATTATCCCTCTTTTAGATGCAGTATTAGAAACGATTCCAGAAGCACCATACCAAGAAGGTTCGCCGCAAATGCAAATTACCTCTCTAGACTTCTCTAGCTTTAAGGGTAGAATAGCGATTGGTCGCGTATTCCGTGGTGATTTAGAGAAAGGTAAAGATTACATGCTGTGTAAGGACGGATCAAACAAAAAGGTTCGCATCAAGGAGCTATTTGTTTTTGAAGGTCTAGGAAGAACAGAAGTTGATAAAGTACGTAGTGGAGACCTTTGTGCCATCATTGGTTTAGATGATTTTGAAATTGGTGACACTCTGGCTGATCTAGAAAGCCCAGAGGCCCTTCCGAGGATATCCGTTGATGAGCCTACTATGAGTATGCTATTTACCATTAATAATTCTCCATTCTTTGGTAAGGAAGGTAAGTTCGTTACTTCTCGTCACCTAAGAGATCGACTTTTTAAAGAAACAGAGAAAAATCTTGCCTTACGAGTAGAAACGACAGACTCCGAAGATAAATTCAATGTCTTTGGAAGAGGGATCCTTCACTTGTCTGTACTTATAGAGACCATGCGTAGAGAAGGGTATGAGTTACAAGTTGGTAAGCCTCAGGTTATCGAGAAAGAAATTGAAGGTGTTAAATGTGAGCCATATGAAACCTTAGTTATTGATGTGCCTGAAGATTTTTCTGGTAAAGCAATTGAATTGGTAACACAACGAAAGGGTGATTTACTCATTATGGAACCCAAAGGTGATTTGCAACATCTGGAATTTGATATTCCGTCCAGAGGGTTGATAGGCCTTAGAAATAATATGCTAACTGCGACATCAGGTCAGGCAATTATGACCCACCGTTTTAGAGAGTTTTTACCTTTTAAAGGTGAGATAAATTCTAAATTGAAAGGGGCATTAATATCTATGGAGCAAGGACCAGCAACCGGTTTTGCTATCAACAGACTACAGGATAGGGGAAGATTTTTTGTTGCACCTACCGATGTGATATATAAAGGTCAGGTCGTTGGGGAACACTCCAGAGATAATGATCTTGAAGTGAACCTTGTAAAGGGTAAGCAATTGACCAACATGAGGAAGTCCGGTTCAGATGATGCCATGAAGATAGCTCCAAAAATTGTCTTTTCACTCGAGGAGTCTATGGAGTACATCAGCGAAGATGAGTACTTAGAGGTAACACCTGAGAGCTTAAGAATGAGAAAGATCAATTCATAATATTCTATTCCATCCTACAAAACGACCACTAATGTGGTCGTTTTTTGTTTGAGATCATTTATTTTAGCCTTATGAAGGTAGCTATAATTGGAGGCGGAGCAGCGGGTTTTTTTGCTGCCTTTTCAGCTAAGGAACATCATCCCAATGCAGAGGTGAGTATCTTTGAAAAGACAGATAAGCTTTTGTCCAAAGTGAAAATTTCTGGCGGAGGTCGTTGTAACGTTACTCATGCCTGTTATCAGGTCAACTCCCTTTCAAAATACTACCCTAGGGGAGCCAAGCCATTGAAGAAGGCTTTTGATCAATTTCAACCCAAGGATACCATAGCTTGGTTTTCTAAAAGAGGTGTTGTTTTAAAAACAGAAGCTGATGGGCGGATGTTTCCCATCAGTGATGATTCTCAAACTATTATAGATTGTTTTTTGCATGAGGCTAGAATACAGAAGGTCAGCATCTTCAAGAAGAATGGTGTTAGACAATTGATTAAAGAGAATAGGGGATATACTTTGTGTGTACAAGATTCTGAATATTTTTTTGATAAAGTCATCATTGCTACTGGGGGCAGTCCCAAAATAGAAGGCTTTCAGTGGTTGAAAAACATGGGGCATTCAATTGTTCCTCCACTTCCTTCACTATTTACGTTCAATATGCCTACAGAGCCGATAAGAGAACTTATGGGCTTGGTAGTAAAAGGTGCTACTGTCAGAATTCAAGGGACTAAACTTGAATACAAAGGTCCTGTGCTGATGACACATTGGGGGATGAGTGGACCTGCAATTCTTAAATTATCAGCATGGGGAGCAAGACAACTTCATGAAAAGAATTACCAGTTTCAGATTCAAATTAATTGGTTGTCAATCAAAAGTGAAGCGGATGTACACGAAATTCTGAAGACGATTATAGATCAACATCCAAAGAAAAAAATCTCAAACACCAATCCATTTGGGCTGCCCAATAGAATGTGGATGTATCAGTTGCATAAAGTACAAATAGACGCCAATGGCTTGTGGTTGGATTTGTCAAAGAAGCATAAAAACAAGCTCATTAATGCATTGTTGAACGATGTTTACACAGTTTCTGGTAAAACCACTTTTAAAGAAGAATTTGTGACTTGTGGCGGTGTAAGTCTTTCAGAAATATCCTTCAAAACTATGGAGAGTCAAATTTGTAAAGACCTATATTTTGCAGGGGAGGTCTTGGATGTGGATGGCATCACGGGCGGATTTAATTTCCAGGCTGCATGGACGACTGGATTCATCGCTGGGAAATTAGAATCTTTATCAGAATGAAAGATTCATGAAAAAATAATTTGTCTGTGGTCGATCAAGGTCATAAAGGTAAAATACGTTTATATTTGTCCTTCATTTAAATGGTTTAAGGGTATGCCAAAGAAAAATAATCAGGGTTCGGGTAATTTCGAGATGATTGCCAAAACTTATCACGGCTTGGAAGATGTCTTAGCTAAGGAGCTACTTCAATTAGGGGCTCAAGATATAAAAACACTACGTAGAGCTGTAAAGTTTAAAGGAGATTTAGGCTTTATGTACAAAGCCAATCTTTCGCTGCGCACCGCTGTTAGAATTATCAAACCGATCAAAAGCTTCAAAGTTCGTAATGAGGATCAGTTGTACGCAGAACTTCGCAACATTGACTGGGAGCAATACATGACCATCGATGACAAGTTTGCTGTCGATTCCTTTGTAAACTCTCCTCATTTTAACCATTCTTTATACGTAGCTTTAAAAACCAAAGATGCCATTGTTGACCAATTCAGAGACAAGTGTGGTATGAGACCGGATGTGGATTTAGATCAACCGAATCTGAGAATTAACATTCATATTACGGATGAAACTTGTACTTTGTCTATTGACAGTTCAGGGAAATCATTACACAAAAGAGGTTATCGATTAGAAACCAACGAAGCTCCAATATCTGAAGCTTTAGCTGCAGGTCTTATCCTATTGAGCGGCTGGGACAAGAAATCACACTTTGTTGATGGAATGTGTGGTTCTGGTACTTTCTTAGTGGAAGCTGCTATGATAGGTGCGAACATTCCAGCCAACATCAATCGAGCTCATTTTGCCTTCCAAGATTGGCCTGATTTCGATCAAGAGCTTTGGGATTTAATTCGCAGTAGCCAGTTAAAGAGAGCTACAGATTGTTACGGTAAAATTATCGGTTATGATTTAAATCCTGAGACCGTAGCCTCAGCTAAGGTCAATATCAAAAATTCAGGGCTTGAAGATTATATCGAAATCCATTGTGCCAACTTTTTTGAAACTTCAAAACCAGAAGGTCCTACACATTTGGTGTTTAATCCGCCTTATGGTGTTAGAATTCAGGGGGATATACCTGAAATGTACAAGCAGATTGGAGATACATTAAAAAAGAATTATTCGGGATCCGAAGCTTGGTTCTTGACCTCTCACATGGAAGGTTTAAAGCACGTAGGATTGAGGGCTTCTCGAAAGATTGAGATTTATCAAGCCAAGCTAGAATGTCGTTTTGTAAAGTATGAAATGTATCTGGGGACTAAAAAAATGAAAAATAACCCTTCATAATATGTTTTCGGAAATAACATATGTTGATGTTATACTCCCATTACCATTACAGCAGAAGTTTACCTATCAGCTAGACAGTGGGCACTTGAACAAAGCTAAGCAGGGATGCAGAGTTGCTGTTCCCTTTGGTCGTACAAAAATTTATGCAGGGATGATCGATGCCATTCATCACGACACGCCCGATTATGAAACAAAATTTGTTCTGGATGTTTTAGACGATTCACCAATTGTATCTAAGAAACATATGGACTTGTGGCATTGGATTGCCGAATATTATATGTGTTCTCTAGGTGAAGTCATGAATGCGGCACTTCCTTCGTCTTTTAAATTGGCCAATGAAACCTCCATAGTCCTCAATCCAAAGTGGGACGAGGACACATCTAAACTAACTGATGCTGAGTTCCTAGTTACCGAAGCTCTTCAGCTTCAAAAACGTCTTAAGATCCAGGAAATTGCTCAAATTTTACAACGTAAAATAGTCTTGCCTTTCATCAAAAAAATGCAAGAATCCCATATCATACAGATAGAAGACGAGGTTTACGAACGTTTTAGACCCAAAATTCGTAAGATGATGCGTTTAAATTCAAGTTTAAACCCTGAGTCAGCAATAGAGCGTTTGAAAGCGCATAGAAGGTCACCAAAGCAAGAAGAGTTTCTACTCAAATTCTTGTCAGCATCTTGTGAAGAAGTTCCATTTCATTCTTTTTGCAAGCGCTGTGGATTTAAAACCTCCTACGCCAAAGGTTTAATTCAGAAAGAGATTCTTGAACTTTATGAGCTTGAGGTAAATCGTATTGAACAAGAACATTTGACAGGGGCTCCATTGGTGGCTTTAAATCCGGAGCAAGAGGAAGCTTTGAATGGCCTTAAAACAAGTTCTAAAAAGATCAACCTCCTACATGGGGTGACTTCCAGTGGGAAGACTGAGGTATACATCCATCTGATTAACGAATGCCTTAGTTCCGGGAAACAAATATTATTCATGGTACCTGAGATCGCATTAACAACCCAGTTGGTTTCACGCCTTAAGCATGCTTTTGGAGATAAAGTTGGGGTGTATCATTCGCGTTTTGGTATGCATGAAAGAGCAGAGCTGTGGCGTGATGTGAAAAATAACCTTCGTTTCCCCATTGTTATTGGTGCCCGCTCTTCAGTGTTTTTACCCTTTCAAGATTTAGGCTTGATTATCGTTGATGAGTCGCATGAAAACTCCTTTAAACAACAGGATCCAGCACCTAGATATCAAGCACGAGATGTTGCTGTTTATATGGGACACTACTACGACTGTCAAGTTGTTTTGGGTACGGCTACTCCCTCTCTAGAGACCGCTTACAATGTTGGTGAAGGTAAGTATGGGCTTTATTCCTTGAAACAGCGTTATGGGGGCTTTAAGCTCCCTAAGATCCATCTTGTTGACATTGCACATGCCCACAAGCGCAAACGAATGAATGGGCATTTTTCAGAGGCTTTACTGATGGCTATTGAAAATACGCTCGAACGTGGAGAACAAGTCTTGTTATTTCAAAATAGACGTGGATTTGCTCCCCGACAAGAGTGTCAGTCTTGTGGTCATGTTCCACAGTGTAAACACTGTGATGTGAGTTTAACATATCACATGAGTACCTCGACGCTCAGATGTCATTATTGTGGCTACACAGAGAATAATTCGAATCATTGTAAAGCTTGTCACAAACAGGATATGAAACTGAAAGGTTTCGGTACCGAAAAAATTGAAGATGAGTTACAAGGTCTTTTTCCCAATCGCGTCATACGTCGTATGGATCTGGATACGACCAGAAAGAAAGACTCTTATGAAAATTTACTGAACGCTTTTGAAGATCAGGAAATAGATATTCTTGTCGGTACACAAATGATTTCAAAGGGCTTAGACTTTTCTTCTGTGGGGTTGGTTGGAGTTTTAAGTGCGGATCAAATGCTAAATTTCCCTGACTTCAGAGCATTCGAAAGATCATTCCAAATGCTTTCACAAGTGTCGGGGAGGGCGGGACGTAAAAAGTCAGATAGTGAAGTCATCATTCAGACTTTTCAGCCCGATCATGAGATCTTAAAATTTGTAGAAAATCATAATTATCCAGATTTTTTAAAAGGTCAGCTGACCGAACGTCAAGCATTTAGATATCCCCCTTATTACAAATTGATTCATCTTAGTGTTCGGCATCGAAACAGAAGAGTTACAGAACAAGCTTCTTCTTTTTTAGCGAAATCTCTTAGGACGGTTTTTGAACACAGAGTTCTAGGTCCAGAATACGGAGCTTTCGAGCGTTTGAAGGGCTATTATCAAAAACAGATTCTCCTTAAAGTCGAAAGAGATTTATCGTTTCCAGACTCAAAGGTTAAGTTGAGAAAGTTTGTAAACGCGGTTTTAAGTCACGAGCGATTCAAAGGCTTGAGAATTCGTGTAGATGTCGATCCATATTAGGATTTGTCTGAGATCTTAAAATAAATGTCTGTCCTTTCCAATAAATGTTTTTTCTGTTCTAAATTTGCAATGTCAACAAACAATGATTTTGAATGCGCGGAGAAAAATCTTGTCCTAACTGTAAACGTTGGAATAATGCTGAAGAAGTTCATTGTATCTATTGTGGAGCTGAACTGTTTGAAAAAGAAAGACAGGTTAAGGAGAATTTAGAGGCCAATCCGGATCCTTTCAAAATACCACTCGTTAAAATAGATTCCAAAGACGGTTATTTATTGATTTTTGGAAAGAGAATGATACAACTCGTGCAAATCGTTTTTTTTGGAATACTGTCCTTATTGTTATGGATTGCAAGCATATTACCCGGGTAACCCTAGGAAACAAATATTTTATAATCACATTTCTCCTTTTTGTTCTTAATGAGCTTGTGGGCAAGGAGCTTCAATGGGTATTTTTAGATGCCTACTTTAATGATTTTATAGCCCCTATAATTTTCCTAACGCTGACCAATTATATGATGTCAATATATTCAAAGACGAGGTATGTATTTTCATACAAACAACTCATCTTCTTTTTTTTATACCTATCCTTTTTTTTTGAATGTATTTTGCCAATGACTTCTAATGTTTACATTGCCGATGTTTTTGACCTACTTGCCTATGCTTTGGGAACTCTTATGTATCAATTTTTGATCAACAAAAAATCTTATGAAATTAGAACACCTCATTAGGAGTCGCAGAAATGTGAAGCCTCAGTTTTTTACTGGTGAAATACTTCCTGATGCATTGATCAAATGTTTTTTGGAGTCGGCACACTGGGCACCCACTCACAGGTACACAGAACCTTGGAGATTTGTTGTTTTTTCAGGAGATTCAAGATCCCTATTAGGCGATTTTCAATCCTCCCTATATCAAGAATTGACCCCTGAGGACGCCTTCGATCAAATGAAGTACGATAAATTAGTAAATACTCCTTGCTTAGCTTCTCATGTCATAGCGGTTGTAGCTAAAAACACAAAGACTCTTAAAGTCCCTTTTGTAGAGGAAATTGCAGCAACTTCATGTGCGGTTCAAAATATCTTGTTGATGGCAGCTTCGAAGGAAGTTGCCGTTCATTGGTCTTCGGGTTTTATGCCCGAATCAGAGGCAATGAAATCTTTTTTGGGATTTGATGTTGAAGATGTCCTACTTGGTTTCTTGTATTTTGGGAAAAGTGAAAAAAAAGTCAATAAATCTGGCAAGCGTTTCTCAAATATGGATGAAAAGACCATCTGGAGGTAAAGGGTGGTCATCCTACCTTGTGAAATAGGTGTCGAATGTAGGTTTGGTAACTACGATCTTATGCAAGTTTTAATATGTCCGTTGGAGTATGGCAAACCACCGCCTTGTTCTCATACATGGCAAGGGGCGCTTTCAACAGGTTTGGATGGTTCTTAAGCATTTTAAACCATGCGTTGGTGCTAAATGTTCTCCCTCTGATGTTCTTTTGGTAGTAGGGATCCGCTTTGTTGATTAATTTTTTTGGATCTTCTTCTAGGGTATTTACAAATACCTGGAACATGGTACTTGATATTCTCACAGAACCCAACTCTTGCTTATTAATTTTATTCGTTATGGTGTGCGCATAGGATAAGGTTTTTCGATCCCTAGCATTTTCTTTGTTGTATAAAATCGTGAGTTCTTTTGAGCTTAGATGCATATTATTTACATATTGGTTGTTTCTAATATACCAAAAACGAATTAAATATGCAAATAAAAACACCCCAATGATCATCGCATCCCTTTAAAATTAACTATTCACAAGCCTTCCATAAAGTCTCATTGGGTACCGGTGCGATGATCTTAATGGGCTCTTTTTTTATGGGATGAATAAAGTTGATTTCTCTTGCGTGCAAACTTATAGATGCATCTTTGTTGGAGCGTTTGGCTCCGTATTTTAAGTCACCTTTTATCACGGATCCCATATGAGAGAGTTGCACCCTAATTTGGTGGTGTCTGCCCGTAATCGGTTTCACTTCCAATAATGTGTATCGATCTAAACTTTTTAAAACTTGGTAATCAAGTGTGGCTTTTAAAGCCCCATTTCCGGGTTTCAAATATGCCCTTGATTTATTTTTTTGTTGGTTTTTCAGGAGGTAATTCTCTAATCGATCACTTGTCTTGATAGGTTTGTTCTCGACCAAAGCCCAATATGTCTTTTGTATTTCTTTATCTCGAAAGAGCTGATTCATCCGAGATAAGGCTTTACTTGTTTTGGCAAACAAAACAATTCCGCTCACGGGCCTGTCCAATCGATGAATAACCCCACAGAATACATTACCGGGTTTGTTGTATTTTTCCCTGAGATAGTCTTTTACAAAATCGGGTAGGGGTTTGTCTCCGGTCTTATCTCCCTGTACGATGTCACCTGACTGTTTGTTAATGACAATTAGGTGATTGTCTTCATATAAAACCTCAATCATTAATACTGTTCCTTATCACTGGGGAAGTCAACATTCTTAACATCCTTTACGTAGGATTTTATCGCCTGTGTAATGTCCTTGTAGAGAGAGAGGTATCTTCTTAAGAAACGCGGGCTGAACTCATGAGTCATGCCCAATAAATCATGCGTAACTAAAACTTGACCATCAACATCTGCTCCTGCACCTATGCCTATGACCGGAATTTTTATGGATTCAGCAACTTTTTTAGCTAGTTGTGCAGGTATTTTCTCTAATACGATCGCAAAACAACCTGTTTCCTCGAGTAATTTTGCATCTTCGATGAGCTTATGGGCTTCACCCTGATCATTTGCTCTTACGGTGTAAGTACCAAATTTATAGATGGATTGTGGGGTAAGGCCCAGGTGCCCCATAACTGGAATTCCTGCAGTGAGTATTCGGCGTATAGAGTCGATAATTTCTGCTCCTCCTTCTAATTTCACAGAGTGAGCCCCGGACTCTTTCATGACCTTAATGGCTGAATTTAGGGCTTCTATAGAATTTCCTTGGTAGGCACCAAAAGGTAAGTCGACGACCACCAAAGCTCGATCTACCGCTCGTATCACGGAAGATGCATGATAAATCATTTGATCCAATGTAATTGGGAGCGTGGTTTCGTGACCTGCCATCACATTAGAGGCAGAGTCTCCAACAAGAATGACATCAATCCCAGCAGCATCCACCATTTTAGCCATGGTAAAATCGTAGGCAGTAAGCATGCTTATCTTCTCACCGTCTTGCTTCATTTGTTGAAGTACGTTGGTGGTGATTTTTTTAAAATCTTTTTTATCTGCAGACATAGTTATTCTGTTTCAGGAATGAGTTCTTGATCAGCAATTGAATCTAACTTAATGGAATCATTGCTTTTTATACTGTCTATCTTAAAAGAATCGAGATTTACTTTTTCAATGGGAAAAGAATCAAGATTTAGTGAGTCGAAAGAGATGGAATCAAGATTCAGTGAGTCAACATAATCCGTTGACAACAGGGTGGAGTCTGGAGATAGAAAAACAGTGTCACTTAAACAAAAGTGAGTTAAGATAGAGTCAGCAAACAATTGCTCATCGGTGTTTTTGTCGATCACTTTTTGAAATAATTCCAATTCTAGCGCTTCAAAATGTGCTTTTACGCTTTGCATAGAGTCGGTCAACAACTGATTTTCTATGCTTAACTGTCGGTTTTTGAGCGTATTGTCAATTAGTTTGTGACTTAAGTCCACCAATAAATCCACTTGATGGGTGTCAACTGCCGATTTAATTACGGCATATTGCGTATTTTCTAGATCCAATTGCTCATTGATCAGACGCATTGCTTTGAGTTGATTTTCGAGTATTCGAATGGCATTTTGTAATTCCAGTGTCCTTGCATCCAATGATTGTTCAAGATCTATTTTTAAACTTTCATTTTCTTTTATGAGTGCTCTTATTTCATCGTCGGTCAGGTAGATTTTAGATTGATCTCTGTACAGCTCATCTGCATAAACGTTTACATAATCTACACGGCCCTTTGTCTCTGGTCCAATGAATAGCCCAAAACTACCTTCTTCAATATCTTCTATGCGAAAGCTGTACACCAGAATACCGTTGATGAACACATCGTGATCAGAGCCATTGGTTCTAATATTGATCTCATTGTATTCGTTGATTCCTTTGATGGCATTGTTTTTTATCCAACCATTTTTACCCTCAGTGGTAATGGTTTGATAGCGTCCATCAAGCAATTTTCGAATTCTAAATCGGTGTAGTTTATTGATGTCACAGATCACAGCGGTTTGGCCGTCATTACTTGCTCTAAAAATCAAGCCTATACTTTGATTTATACTCTCAACAGGACCCAGCATAAGCGATGCTCTAAGACTAAAAGTGTTCAAGTCGTTTTCCCATTTTGCCATTACTGCATAAGGACTCTCTGTCTTTGTTCTGTTCATAAAGTATTCTCCTTTATCAAAAACAAAAAAATTGTCATTATTCGTAATAACGGGCCATATGTCATTCAACTCACTAAACGATTCCTCGAGCATCATCTGATTCAGCTTGATGTGAACCGTTTGCTGAGCAGTGGCTGAAAGGCCAGTGCAGAGTAAAAAGAAATACAACAGTTGTTTCATAGGTGGTTTTAATCTTTTACAATAAGCGTTAACAAAAGTAAGAAAATATTAGACCTAGCTGTAAATGATTTTAAAACCAATTTGCTTGGCCAAGGGCATGTCTACTGTAGTGATCTGTAAGGGGGCTGCTAATTATCATTATCAGAATCGTTATTAAAGGATAAAATCAGACATCCTGTCATTTATTCTGCCATGTTTTATCAAAAATCTGTCAAATCATGACTATTTAAAGCATTTAAACATACATTTTTTCAATGGCACAAAGATTGTCTTATGCTGATTGAAAATAACAAGAAATTAATTAAACGTAAAGATATGAGTAAAATTATCGGAATTGACTTGGGAACAACAAACTCATGTGTATCGGTAATGGAAGGTAACGAGCCTGTAGTTATCGCTAACGCGGAAGGAAAAAGAACAACACCATCTATAGTTGCATTTGTAGAAGGTGGAGAGCGTAAGGTTGGTGATCCCGCAAAGCGTCAGGCAATTACCAACCCTCAAAAAACGATTTATTCGATAAAGCGTTTTATGGGGGAGTCCTTTGACAATTGTGCTAAGGAGATTAAGAATGTGCCCTACACGATCGCAAAAGGTGACAACAACACGCCAAGAGTAGATATTGATGGGCGTTTGTACACGCCTCAAGAGATTTCTGCAATGGTTCTTCAGAAAATGAAAAAAACAGCTGAAGAATATTTAGGGCAAGAAGTATCAGAAGCTGTAATTACAGTTCCTGCCTACTTTAATGATGCTCAAAGACATGCCACTAAAGAAGCAGGTGAAGTTGCAGGACTCAAAGTTCGTCGTATCATTAACGAACCTACTGCTGCTGCATTGGCATATGGTTTGGATAAAAAAGATAAAGATGTAAATATCGCAGTATTCGACCTCGGGGGTGGTACGTTCGATATTTCTATTCTTGAATTGGGTGATGGTGTTTTTGAAGTAAAATCTACGAATGGAGACACACACCTAGGTGGTGATGACTTTGATCAAGTGATTATCGATTGGTTGGCTGAAGAATTTAAAGCGGAAGAATCGATTGACTTACGTGATGATGCGATGGCACTTCAGCGTTTGAAAGAAGCTGCTGAGAAAGCAAAAGTAGAATTGTCTTCTTCTACGCAAACAGAAATTAACCTACCTTATGTAACTGCTACGGCTTCTGGTCCTAAGCACTTGGTGAGAACGCTGACACGTTCTAAGTTTGAGCAAATCGCCGACTCATTGATACAGCGTTCTCTTGCGCCATGTAAGAAGGCTTTGGCTGATTCTGGATTAGATAAAAATGAGATTGATGAGGTGATTTTAGTTGGAGGATCTACTCGTATCCCTGCCATCCAAGCCATTGTAGAAGAATTCTTTGGCAAGAAGCCTTCAAAAGGAGTTAATCCAGATGAAGTAGTCGCGATTGGTGCAGCCATTCAAGGTGGTGTTTTAACAGGAGAAGTAAAAGACGTTCTTTTGTTAGACGTGACTCCATTATCATTGGGTATTGAGACGATGGGTGCTGTATTTACAAAGCTAATTGATGCCAATACAACCATTCCTACCAACAAGTCTCAAGTATTTTCGACAGCGGCTGACAATCAGCCTGCCGTAGACATTCACGTGCTCCAAGGAGAGCGTTCTATGGCAGCAGATAACAAAACCATAGGTCGTTTCCAATTGGCAGACATTCCTCCTGCACAAAGAGGAGTTCCGCAAATTGAAGTTACTTTTGATATTGATGCCAACGGAATCATGAAGGTTTCCGCTAAAGATAAATCAACAGGAAAAGAACAGCACATAAAGATTGAATCATCATCAGGATTGACGGATGAAGAGATTCAGAAAATGCGTGATGAGGCAAAAGCCAATGAAGATTCTGATAAAGAAGCAAAAGAGAAAGTTGATAAGTTGAATGCAGCCGATCAAATGATTTTCCAAACTGAAAAGCAGATTGCTGAGTTTGGGGATAAGTTGCCAGCTGACAAAAAACAACCGATCGAAGATGCCATCGCAGAATTGAAAAAAGCACATGCTGCTCAAGATCTTGCAGCCATTGATACGTCAATGGAAGCTTTAAATCAAATCTTCCAAGCTGCATCACAGGAAATGTATGCTCAGTCTAACGAAGGAGGTCCTGAAGCACAAGCAGGGGGTCAAGAGGCAGAACCGGCAACGGATGATGTAACAGATGTTGATTTTGAAGAAGTGAAATAACTTAATTAAATTCGAGATACACCACAAAAGCCGCTCAACATTGAGCGGCTTTTGTTTTTTAATTTATATTTGATACAGCATAATAAACACCTATGAATAAGCCTTTAGCAGAGCGGTTACGTCCAAAAAATATTGAAGAGTACATTGGGCAATCTCACCTTGTGGGAAAGGATACAGTGTTTCGTCAAGCGATGGAATCGGGCGTCTTACCTTCCCTAATCTTGTGGGGGCCTCCTGGAGTTGGGAAAACGACTTTGGCACAAATCATTGCTCAACAACTCAATAGGGATATATACACGCTTAGCGCCATCAATTCAGGGGTAAAAGATGTTCGTGAAGTTATTGAAAAGGCCAAGGGCAGAGGTTTGTTCGGAACCGACAGCCCAGTTTTGTTCATTGATGAGATTCATCGTTTCAGTAAGTCTCAACAAGATTCACTTCTAGGGGCGGTAGAGACCGGAATCGTGACGCTTATTGGTGCCACTACAGAGAATCCCTCTTTTGAAGTGATTCCGGCCTTACTTTCTCGATGTCAGGTATACACCCTGGAGCATTTTTCCAAAGAGGATCTAAGGAATTTATTGGTCAGGGCTATTGCTGAAGATGAGAAATTGGCAAAGAAAGACATAAGCCTAAATGAAGACAAAGCACTTTTACGACTTTCAGGAGGTGATGCACGTAAATTGTTAAACATTTTTGAACTGATTGTAAACGCAGAGGCAACAAACAAGGTGGTGGTGGACGATGCTTTGGTTAATCGTCATGCGCAACAAGTCATCGCTTCTTATGATAAGGGTGGTGCGCAACATTATGATATTGCTTCAGCGCTAATAAAATCCATTCGAGGAAGTGATCCCAACGCAGCGGTGTATTGGTTAGCACGAATGATTGAAGGTGGAGAGGATGTGAAATTTATTGCCAGGCGCTTGCTGATATCAGCAAGTGAAGATATTGGCAACGCCAATCCTACAGCATTGATTATGGCAAACAACTGTTTTCAGGCGGTGACCAGTATAGGAATGCCAGAGAGTAGAATTATCCTAGCTCAATGTGTAACCTACTTGGCAAGTTCTGAAAAGAGTAATTCTGCCTATAGTGCAATCAATAAAGCACAAGTTGCCGTTAAACAAACAGGTTCCTTATCCGTTCCATTACATTTGAGAAATGCCCCTACCCAATTAATGAAGGATTTGGATTACGGAAAGGATTACAAATATGCCCATGATTTTACTGATCATTTTATAAATCAAGAGTTTTTCCCAACCGAACTCATTGGTCAAAAGTTTTTTGAACCGGGCAACAATTCTCGTGAAACCCATATGCGAACCTTTTTAAAAGATCGTTGGAAGGACAAGTATTCTTATTAAGCAACTTATTTAAATCCCATTAATACCTTTCTATTTATCTAGACTTATTATTGATAAATACACTTATGTAATTTATATAATATATATTTATATATTTGTTTTTATTGTTCTAATGACGCCAATAATTAGCGATATTTTCAATTATTAATATTGTAATTACATGCTTCGTGTTTATCAACAAAAGGTGTTTTTATTTCTTAGCTTTTCTGCTAATTCCCTTTTTAAGTTCGATGTCAAAGGACTTGGTCATTGAAAAGAATTATAATGGAAAGCTTTTTATTGCTGAGCATATATCCATGCTCAGAGAGGTTCATTCAGAAGTTGCTAATGGTTTTATTCCCGATGATCAGGAAGATTGGGTCCCCTTAGAAGATTCCGTTTTAAGTGGAGGTTATGGTCAAGTTTATTGGTTCAAACTCAAAATTACCAACCACGCTTCTAACCAATTTTTAGTCCTTAAAGATGGGACGATAGACTACCTAGATGTGTTTTTTGTAAAAGATTCTACCCTAATAAGGCAGGTTTCTTCTGGAGATCAAAGACCCTTTAACACCAGAGATGTAAAGGTTTATGATTTTGTCTACAAACTACCCATGGATTCTTTTGAATGCTACATTCTGATTAAAAATGGGGTTGACTTTAAAAGCTGTTTGTATGTGAGTTCATTTCAACATCTCATTGAGCAATTTCAAAATTCTAATTTGCTGTGGGGAGGATATATTGGGATTTTGTTTGTTCTTATTTTTTATAATTTTTTTATTTACCTCTCTACCAAAGAAAAAGCCATGCTATGGTATGTGTTTTATTTGATAACGCTGATTATTTCATCTAGTGGCATAAAGGGGATTGCTTTTCAGTATCTCTGGCAGGATAAAGCTTTCATCAACTCTTTTCTCCCATCATTCACAAGTATGTATTTAATCGTAATGATCTTGTTTGTAAACGCTTTGTTGCAAATTAAAAAATACGATCACAAGGCTTTTTCAATATTAAAGGGGTTTATAGGCCTTTATTTACTGAGCATTGTATTGAATTTTATTGGGTTTATTCAGGTGTGGTTGATCATTCAATTCTCATCCATTTTGTTATCAGCATATTTGTTTGTTTTGGGATTTAAAATTCATTTAAAGGGGCAGCCAGTAGCCAAATATTTCCTATTAACATGGTCTTTACATCTTTTTCTAATTATTCTGTTTGTTTTTCAACTGAAGGGATATATGTACTATCACCCTTTTTTGATCAACGGCTTATTCATCGGTTCTGCATTGGAGGCCACTCTCTTGTCCATGGTTGTGGGCTATAAAATCAGGGTCCTTCGCTTTCAAAAAGAAGCTGCTGAGAATCGGGAAATCTCAAAACACAAAGAACAATACATGTTTTTAAGAGAACAGGCACATGAAATCCAAAACCCGATTTACTTTGTTTCCAATTATGTAGGGGTGTTGGATCGCAACTTTGCGTACATGAGTAAATTATTGCTTTTGTATAGAGAATTTAGGGAGTGTAAAAAAAATTCAAACCTTAAAAAGCAGGAAATCATAAAATTCGAAAAAGCCATTCATTTAAAAACCGTGACAAAGGAATTTTTTGATGGTCTGAAATCAGTTCAATTGGCCATTAATAGGGTAGAAAATATTTCAAAAAATTTCTTGACACACAGCCAACAAAAACAATCTTTTAACATCAATAAATGCCTTAAAGAAACACTGGCGATAATACGATTGAATCTCAAAGATTCAATTACAATCCGCGAGGATTTAGAAGAGCTGAATTTGTTTCAAGGAGTACCCGTTCGCTTAGAGCAAGTTTTTATGAATCTCCTTAAAAATGCCCTTGAAGCCATTCAGGAGAAAGTATTACTCAAGAATGAATATGTTATTGTTAAAACCTCACAATCCCATCATCAAATTTGTATTGAAATTTCGGATTCTGGTGTGGGAATGAGTGCGGATACCCAACAGAAAATATTCAGTGATGACTTTACCACCAAACCTAAAGGTAAAGGAGTAGGCATGGGACTTTGTAAGCGCATTATTGAAGAACATTGTGGTGCTATTGAGATTTTTTCAGTTTTGGGCAAAGGGACAAAAGTTTCGATTTACCTAGACACAACATAATTTGGTCAATTTAATGTTGTGAAATATAAATTTAATATATTTAATAAGGTAAGTACATATTCATATATGATATGCTGGTTAAAATTAAGGGAAGTGCCGTTTGTGGAATAGATGCAACACCCATCACCATTGAAGTCAATGTTTCCAGAGGGGCAAAATTCATTCTGGTAGGTCTCCCTGACAATGCTGTAAAAGAGTCCAAGGAGCGAATACATGTGGCATTGCATCGTCAAGGATTTCGATGGCCTGGATTTAAGGTGGTGGTGAACATGTCGCCTGCTGATGTTAGGAAAGAGGGTTCTGCTTACGACTTACCCATCGCCATAGGTGTATTGTTGGGCTCCA
Organism: Flavobacteriales bacterium; assembly: GCA_022425195.1. Lineage (GTDB taxonomy): Bacteria > Bacteroidota > Bacteroidia > Flavobacteriales > UBA7430 > UBA7430. The sequence goes on from JAKMFX010000018.1 coordinate 18,692, forward strand.
AGCAATTGATGGCTCAAGATGTCTCATCCTATGTTATTATGGGGGAGCTGTCCTTAGACGGAACAATTTTACCGATTAAGGGAGTTTTACCCATGGCAATTCAAGCGCGTAAAGATGGATGTATGGGTTTGTTGGTGCCTTCAGCAAATGCAAAAGAGGCAGGAATAGTAGATGGTTTAAACGTTTATGGCATGTCTACCATTGAAGAGGTATGTGAATTTTTCAAAAACCCTGGGAAGGTCGCGCCCATTGTTGTCGATTCGCGCGCACTCCTCAGATTAAGGCCTGCATCCGTGACTCATGATTTTTCAGATGTAAAGGGTCAACAAATCTATAAAGAGGGCCTTAGAGATTGCTGCGGCTGGTGGACATAATGTCATTTTAATAGGACCACCAGGCGCAGGAAAAACCATGTTAGCAAAACGTTTTTCTACCATTTTACCTCCCATGTCTTTGAGTGAAGCATTAGAAACGACAAAGATACACTCCGTTGCAGGGGAGGTTTCTCCGAACACTTCATTGGTTACTCATAGGCCCTTTAGAGCTCCGCATCATACGATTTCAGATGTTGCCCTTGTTGGTGGAGGATCCGTCCCGAAACCTGGGGAGATTTCTTTGGCGCACCATGGCGTTTTGTTTTTAGACGAATTGCCTGAATTCAAACGCACGGTTCTGGAGGTGCTTAGGCAACCGCTAGAGGATCGCCTCATCAGGATATCAAGATCGAGGTATTGTGTGGAGTTTCCTGCAAGCTTTACCCTAGTCGCATCCATGAATCCATGTCCATGTGGTTATTTTAATCATCCCGATAAATCTTGTGTCTGTGCTCCAGGTATGGTTCAGAAATACCTTAATCGCATTTCGGGCCCTCTGTTAGATCGCATTGATTTACATGTCGAAGTCACTCCCGTTGCTTTTGATGAATTAACGACAAAACATATTTCCGAGAGCAGTGAGGAGATTCGTCGTCGTGTGGTAGTGGCAAGGCAAAAACAACAACAGCGATTGTCCTCACTCAATATTCATTGTAATGCTCAAATGAATACGCAAAGCCTTAAAAAACATTGTTTTATTGACGAGGAAGCACTGATGATTTTAAAATCAGCCATGGAAAAGTTAGACTTGAGCGCTCGTGCCTATGACCGCATATTAAAAGTTTCGAGAACCATAGCTGATTTAGATTCCAGTGATTTGATTCATAGTATTCATGTGGCAGAAGCCATACAGTTTAGAAGTTTAGATCGACAAATATGGGCGGTTTAAAAATGACAAGACATAAAAAAAGCGACCCATCTAGGATCGCTTTTTTTGAATAGATTTTTTTAATCGTTCAGTATTAGGGGCATACCATTTTCACCACTTCCAATAATCACCACTTTAGAGTTGTTTGATTTGGAAAGTTCAATAGTAGCTTCAATACCACGCATTTTTAATAAGCTTTCTGTCAAAGAGCTGTTTACAATCTTGTTGGCAGCAGCTTCCCCTTCGGCAGCAATACGCTTTCTTTCGGCCTCAGAAGATTCTTTGTCCAGTCTGTAGCGATAGGCAGCGGCCTCTTGCTCTTGCTTTAATTTATCATCAATCGCTTGACGTATTTTTTCCGGTAGACGAATGGAACGGATCAAAAGTGCTTTTACATCTACATTATTTCCAGCAAGTACGTCTTTGGTTTCTTCAATGATGGCAGATTCTACCTCATTACGTTTTGTGGAATAAATTTCTTCTGCCTCATAACGTCCCATGACTTTTCGTGCGGAAGAACGCACTTCAGGAATTACAAGTCGATCGATGTATGATTTACCGAATTCTTCGTGTAGGAAACCGATTTGTGAGTAGTTAGGATTAAAACGCACCGTGATCTCGATGTTCATGGACAAACCATTTTTATCGAGGATGTCCATACTTTCTTCAACTTTTTGCTCTTTTACTTCATAGACGAATACATCGTTCCATGGAGCAATGAAGTGAAAGCCGGGAGGCATGATGTGTTCTTTATCTAAACCAGTGGTAAACTTTCTAAAGATAATGGCTCTTTCACCAGGTTTAATGGTTACGGTGATTTGTGAGCTCAAAAGCATCAAGAAGAAAAATACCGCACCAGCAATTACCAATAATGGATTTAATTTTTGATTCATTGTTTAATTTTTTAGTTAATGAGTCCCGAGTCTTTTCCGGAGTGCCCATTCAAAGAATAGGCTTAACAAAAGTACTAAAAAGATTCCTTTTTGTTGGATTAAATCACTCAAGTATTGTTGGTAATATACCTTAGTTTTTGCATGGGTATTTTTTTTGATTGACGCTGCATATTGCGCAAAGGATTCTTTATAAATGGTTGTTCCTCCGGTAATCTTACTCATTTGGGCCAGAAGCTTCCAATTTGCAGATAACTTTTGATTTTCCAAATTTGCGCCCATGACCGTAAATACGCCTTTTTGACTTTGTTTTTGGTCTTTATGTATTGAAGTCACCTCAAGTTGGTAGGTGCCCACAGGTAAGTTTTTAAGCTTTGTTTTGTAGCTGGACAGCTCTGGGGAAAGGGAGTAGATATACTCTTTGTTGTCCTCATCTGTGAGACGTAAACTCAGTGCTGCTTTTTGGATGAGCTTGTAGTTGTCATTATAAAGCTGTGCATCTATTTGAAAGGGGGCGCCTTCCTGAATTAACTTAGGGTATTGCAGCCTCAGCTTTCTCTTGTCTTTGTTGACGGTTAAGTACTGGCTGATGGATTGAATCCACTCGTTAAAATTGTTGTGTGATTGATTTTTTTGATAATCATACAATCGCCATTTCCACAGTCCCTCTGCGAGTAGGAGGGCCATTTGTTTTCCATTCACTTCTTTGAAAACCAACAATTCTTTATCGGTTGTGATGGATTCTATTTTTTGTTTGAATAGGGGTTGCTTTGGCTCGTCGACGAATACCTCAGCGAAGGGGGCAAGAAGAGGAGGGCTGTTGTCGATGAACTTCTTGCACTTGTCGGACAGTTCAAATGCCGAAAAGCTATCGTTGATGTGAGGGAAAACATCTTGCTTTTGTCCTGCGGTTTTCAGTTCAGCAAAATCTTGAATATTGTTGAAAGCATTCCAATCGGTAGATCCACCACCTATAAAAAATAGGGCGGTCTCACTTTTTAGAATCTGACTTAGGAGTTGTGGGTTTCTTCGGGTAAAGTCAGGTATTTGATGCAGAATGATCAGATTGTAAGGTTCTATGTCCTCTTTAAATTCATGAAATAAGGCCGTGCTTACTTTGTAGTTTTGTCCTTCTTGCAAGGCGGATTTTAGTGCCGATACATCGGGGTGGGGAGCCGATGAGAGAATCAGGGTTTTTTGTATGTTTTTAAGGATGTCAATCGCGATTTCATGCTTGTTGTTTTCCGTGTTTTGCTCCCTCTCAAAAGACTGTATTTCGAGCGTGTAAAATTGAATGCCTTCTTGATCTGCTTGTAGATATATTTTTTTGGTGATGGGCGTGTTTGAGGTTAGCTCTAGCCACTCTTCGTGAACTACTTTTCCTTTGTTGCTAATGACCAGTTGATGTTTTTCTGTTGCATTGAAATTGCTCAGCACATCAAATTGTAAGGGAAATTCATTTCCATAATATGCGATTTCATTGTGGCGTATGGATGTAATCTGTAGGTCTTTTTTTTGCGTCGTATCTCCTAAGGCAAGGGTGAAGATAGGTGCGTTGAGGTCTGTGGCCTTGTAGTAGGGGTTAAGACCACGGTTGTAATTGCCATCAGAAGCCAATACGACTCCGGCTAAATTTCGATGGTAAAAGCGGTTTTCAATGTTTTGAAAAGCTTTTGATATGTCTGTGCTATTTCCTGAAAACTCTTTGCTGAGGCCTTCTTTCATCTCACGATCAAAGTGATACGCATAGAGCTCAAAGTCTTCAGATAGCTTTTCGTTGTTGAGTCTTATGGTCTCAAGAAGCTCATTGGAATAGTAAGAAGAGTCGGGGGCATTTAATATCGATGCTGAAGCATCCTGTAAAAAGACCAGAATGGGTTTCTCTAGTTCTTTTGACTCTTGAAGCCACTTGGGTTTTAGCAATAAAAGAGACAAAATCAGCAATGAGGTAAACCTGAGCGCAAGCAGTAAGCCGCGAACCGATTTTGGTGCTGCTGAGAAACGCCCATCTTTGCGATAGACAAAAAGCGCTAGCAGTAATGAAAAAATTACTGCCAGCACAATCATAAATGGATGTTCAAAAAGAATCATCGTTGGGATGTTTCTCTAGGTTAGCATTCCACCACAAACGTGAAGTGTTTGCCCTGTTACATAAGCCGATAAATCGGAAGCCAGGAACAGGGTGGCGTTGGCAACATCTTCGGGGGAACCACCTCTTTTTAGAGGAATGGAATTTCTCCAGTTGGCAATGACTTCTTCGCCCAATTTCTCGGTCATCTCTGTTTCGATAAACCCGGGGGCAATTGCATTACAACGAATGTTGCGAGAACCCAATTCAAGCGCCACAGATTTGGTGAAGCCAATGACTCCTGCTTTGGAAGCAGCATAGTTAGACTGCCCTGCATTCCCTTTTACGCCGACCACAGAAGTCATATTTACAATAGATCCTGCTCTTTGTTTTAGCATGGTTCTTTGTACTGCTTTGGTCATGTTGAAGATGGATTTCAGGTTGACTTCCAAGACACGGTCAAAATCCTCTTCACTCATACGCATGAGCAGATTGTCTTTTGTGATTCCAGCATTGTTTACCAAGACGTCAATCGAGTCGAAGTTGGCAAGAACATCTTTCACGAAAGATTCCGCATCGGACATGATGGAGGCATCGGATTTGTATGCCTTTGCTTTTACCCCTAAACTTTGAAGTTCTTTTTCCAATGCCAGGGCTTTTTCTTCCGAAGAAACGTAGGTAAAGGCAAGGTCAGCACCTTGTTCGGCTAACTTTAAAGCGACGCCTCTACCAATACCACGTGTGGCACCGGTAACAATGGCTGTTTTTCCTTTTAGTAATTGCATGTGATGTTTGTAATTATTTGATGATTGAGTTGATGTGTTCTGTGTATTCAAGGGGCGTCATGGCTTCGTAGCCGGTTCGACCTATTTCATTTTTAAAAGCATCCATAAGGATTACGGTAGGATACGATCTGATTTGAAATTTTCTTGCAAGTTCAATTTGCTTTAAAGGGAGATCTCTTTTGCCTTTTGGGAAATCCAATTCTAACAACACCAAATTGAATTTCGCATAATTGATGAAATCTTCTTGAAGTAAAATTTGTCGATCTAGCTTATGACACCAGCTGCACCAGTCTTTCCCAGTGAAAAAAGCGAAAATGGGTTTGCCGGTATTCTTGGAGGTGATGAGTGCACGGTCTACATCTGTAAACCAGAGGCTTTGTGTGTCTTGAGCTTTCTTTACTTGAACCTTTTCTGTCACTTCAGAATGGTTGGAATTCATCTGACAAGAAATGCTCAACAGAAGTATCGTGGCAAAAGTTAGTATTTTCATATTCTCGATTCGGTTTTACAGGGCTAAAGTAAGCAATTATTACGAGCAATTGAGGGGTAAGAATCCCCCTATTTTTACTTTTCAAGGGATCGCCTCAGAAAGAGCATTCTTTATTGTATTGCAATCCTTATATTTGCTTTGATATTGAGTTATGGCAAGATTATTGGCATTGGATTACGGAACCAAGCGCGTGGGTATTGCAATTACCGACGAGCTGCAGATGATCGCATCTGGCCTTTGTACGGTTAGGGCGCATGATTGTATGGATTATTTAAAGGATTACATCTCCAAGGAGTCCGTCTCGGCCATAGTTCTTGGGCTTCCAAAAGACCTAAACAATCAGAAAACCGATTCTACGCCTTATGTAAAAGGTTTTGCCAAGCAGTTGAGGAAGGCGTTTCCGGAATTAGAAGTCCACTATGTCGACGAGCGTTTTACTTCCAAGATGGCATTTCAGTCCATGATTGACGGTGGTTTGAAAAAGAAAGCCAGACAAAATAAAGCCCTGGTTGATGAGGTCAGTGCTACGCTCATTTTGCAATCTTTTATGGAACAAAGAAATTTTAAAATCTAACTATGTTTTTACCTATTGTAGCTTATGGTGACCCCGTTTTAAAGCAAGTTGCTGAAGATATTTCTTCGGATCACCCTAACCTGAAAGAGCTTTTGGAGAACATGTACGAAACCATGTACGCTTCTCACGGTGTGGGCTTGGCAGCTCCACAAATAGGTCAGTCTATACGTGTATTCGTCATCGACTGTTCCCCTTTTGAAGAAGAGGAGCCCCACTTAGCTGGGTTTAAGAAGACTTTTATCAATGCGGAAATCCTGGAGGAAGAAGGGGAGGACTGGCTCTTCAAAGAAGGCTGCCTAAGCATTCCTGAAGTTCGAGAAGAAGTTTCCCGTGCACCAAAAATTACCATCCGTTATTTCGATGAAGATTTTGTGGAACACACAGACACCTACGAAGGTCTTGCTGCTCGTGTGATTCAACACGAGTACGACCATATAGAAGGCGTCTTATTTACAGATTACCTATCACCACTGCGCAAAAGAATGATCAAAAGACGCTTAGAGGACATTAGAGACGGAAAAATAAGTCCCGAATATCGCATGCGTTTCTACAATCCCAAAAAGCGAAAGCGATGAGGCGTTTAAGCTCTTGTTTTCTGTTCTTGTGCTTGCTTGCATCCTGTGTTGATCGTGAAAAATACGACTACCAGCACATCGAAAAGTTAGAATCACAATTGATAGAACAACAAGTGCTTGAATACGATACTGCCTATGCCGAAAAATTGCTTCAAGCTTATCGTATCTTTTTGAGTTCTCATCCAGAGTCTCCCAAGAAACCCGAGCTATTATTTAAATATGGAGAGGTGCTGAAAGGACAGCGAAGATGGTTGGATGCTGCTGACATCTTTCATCGTGTTCATGACACACACTCGGAATCGCCTGTGGCCCCTTTGGCCTTATTTCATCAAGCCCACTGCTTTGAAAAGCTTCAGCAGAAGCACAGCGCAAAAAATACCTATCAAGACTTCATCATACGTTATCCGAACCACCCTTATGTGGATGAGGCCAAAGGAATGATGATGCTTTTGAATTATTCGGATGAAGACCTGATGCAACAATTTCAACAATGATGTTTCTACGAGCGATACTGTTGTTGTTGATTCCTGTCTTTTCCCTGACGGCTCAGGAAGCAGAAAGTTATCTAGTACGTATGAGTCCAGGTTTGGACATTACTCATTTTCAAGAAAAAGGCCTGCAGGCAACTTATGCCTATCCATCATCGGGAAGACACCGTATTTTTTTTGACGACTTCTTGAATGTAACCATCTCTGACACGACTGTTCTGCATGAAATGTTGGCTTCTGGGGAGCTCTTGTACTGGGAAATCCCAAGTTCTAGGACGCTGCAGTTTGAGCCTTCAGATGTTTACACCCTCAAACAATGGCATTTGCGTAAAATAGAAGCGCCATCGGCATGGGAACTTTCCCAAGGGGATTCCTCATTTGTAGTCGGTATTATTGACTCTGGGGTGGATTACATGCATGAAGACCTCAAGGACAATTTGGCCTACAATCACGACGATCCCCTAAACGGTATTGATGATGATGGAGACGGCTACACGGACAATTACTACGGATGGGATTTTGGTTCCGAAGATTGGAACCCTATGATTGATGATGCCAGCGCTCATGGATCCGTAATTGCTGGGATTGCTGCGGCCTCCACAAACAACGAATTGGGAACGGCCTCTCCGGCTTTTCACTGCCGTTATTTGCCTGTAAAAATCTCGGATACCGATGGGAACATCAGACGTTCCAACGAGGCCATTCTTTACGCTGCAGAGCAGGGGGCTAAAGTCATCAACTGTTCTTTCGGAAGTACTGATTATCGACAATCTGAGGCAGATGTGATTGAATACGTTGCGAACGTTATGGATGTGTTGGTCATTGCCTCCGCGGGAAATGGAAGTGCAGATGGGCGGTTCTATCCCGCAGCCTTAGATTACGTTATTGGAGTGGGAGCGACGGACCTATTCGATCAAAAAACAAGCATCTCCAATTATGGACCGAGTGTCGATCTTATGGCTCCAGGCGCTGCGATTTATGGTCCACACAAAGACAATCAGTACAAGCTGAGTAACGGCACTTCCATTTCAACCGCAGTGGTGTCTGGTTCGGCGATTTTGCTCCGCTCACATTTTCCGAATGAAACGGCCTATCAAATTCGAAGACGGCTAATAGACTCTGCTGAGTCCATTGATGCAATGAACCCTGATTACATTGGTTTGTTGGGTGCAGGACGCCTTAATTTAGCTATGGCTATGAATCATACACCTAAAGCTCCAAGCTCATCTCTAAGCATTGGAATTCGTCCCAATCCGAACTCAGGAACATGCCAGTTGGATTTATACCTCGAGGAATTGGGAAATTATCAACTATCTGTTTTCGATGTCTACGGAAAGTTGTATTATCGCGAAGATTTTGGTGCGAGCACCCATTTCATGGAAAAGAGTTTAACCTTAGAACATCTTAATCAAGGTTGCTACACGGTTCACCTTTCGAACTCAAGGGACAAATCGAGTGCCTTGTTTGTGGTTTTTGAGTAGATGTTTAACGAAAATAATCAGAAATGAACATTGACGGAATTATTGCAGTTTCAGGAAAGCCAGGACTATACAAGGTCATTGGGCAAACTAAAAATGGTGTGATTGTTACCAGCTTGTCCGACGGTAAAAAGTTGGCCATGTCTTCAAGCTCCAAAATGAGTGCCCTACAAGACATTGCGATTTACACCTATGCCGAAGAAATCCCTTTGGTGGATGTACTTGAAAAAATACGCATCAAAGAGGATGGGAAGGCAGCTATAGGACACAAGTCTTCGGCAGCGGTTTTGACCGATTATTTCAGAACCATCTTAGACGATTACGATGAGGATCGTGTTTATCCTTCCGACATTAAAAAAGTGATTTCCTGGTACAATACCTTGCAAAGAGAAGGTTTGGCTGTGGAGTCTGTAGAGGAAGAGGCGCCCGAAGAAGTGAAAGAAAAGAAGGAAGAGAAAAAGCCTAAGGCCAAAGCCAAAGCGAAGACTCAGGAAAAGTAGGTCTCCTAAGATTCTAGCCATAGAATAAAGGACAAATACTCCAAAAAATACGTACTTTTGAAGGCCCCGAATGGGGCCTTTTTTCATAAAGATTCACCATCCATGAGAACTTTTTTACCCGAAGATTTGACGATCAGCAGCTGGGCACAAATCCAGAATTATTTTGAAGATTTAAAACAGCGAGAAATCCACGCTCCTGAAGACCTGAAAACTTGGTTAAAAGACCGGAGTGAGCTTGACGCCGTATTGTCGGAGGACATGGCTTGGCGCTACATTAAAATGAATATAGACACCACCGATGAGGACTTGCAAAAGTCATTTCGGTTTTTTGTGGAGCAGATCAGCCCGAATACAGCGCCCTACGACCAGGCATTTAACACTAAGTTGGTCGCTTCTCCCTATTTGGATGAATTGGATGACGAGGGATATGACATCTATCTCAGGGGGGTGAAAAACGCCATTCAATTGTACAGAGAGGAAAACATTCCCTTGTTTACTTCTCTCGCCAATAAGGCTCAGAAATTTGGAGAGATATCTGCTCAGATGACAGTAAACATCGAGGGTAAAGAAATGACCCTTCAGCAAGCGGGCGTTCTACTTAAAAACACAGACAGAACCCAGAGAAAAGAGGCTTTTGAAAAGATCAATGCCCGTAGGTTGGAAGATAAGACAGCCCTGGATGATCTCTTGGACACTTTGATTTCCGAGCGTCAGCAAGTCGCCAAAAATGCCGACTTCGAAAATTTTAGAGATTACAAGTTCCAATCCATGGGGCGCTTTGATTACACCAAAGAAGATTGTTTTAAGTTCCACGAATCGATAGAAAAAGAAATCGCGCCCTTAATTGCCGAGATACATAAGGAACGCCAAGCAAGCTTGGGGTTAGAACAACTAAAGCCCTGGGATCTTCAGGTAGATCCAAAGGGCAACGACCCTCTAAAGCCCTTTGAGGGCGGGGAGGACTTGTTGGACAAATGCATTGAATGTTTTGATCGTATACGACCCTACTATGGCGCTTGCCTGCGTGAAATGAAAAAAATGGGCCATCTGGATTTGGTTTCTCGAAAAGGGAAGGCTCCCGGAGGTTTTATGTATCCGCTCTATGAGACCGGTGTTCCCTTCATCTACATGAATGCGGTGGGCTTACTCAGAGATGCCGTGACCATGGTTCACGAAGGGGGACATGCCATTCATTCCTTTAAAACGAAAGATTTAGCGCTTACCGATTTTAAAAGCACCCCCTCTGAGGTGGCAGAATTGGCGTCTATGAGCATGGAGCTTATATCTATGGAGCATTGGGATGTATTCTTTACGGATAAAGATCAGTGGAAGCGAGCAAGAAAGGAACAACTGCAGGGAGTTTTGGCGACCTTGCCCTGGGTGGCTATGGTGGATGAGTTCCAGCATTGGTTGTATGAAAATGCCAATCATAGTCCTGAAGAGCGACACGACAAATGGCTGTCTATTTCTAAACGCTATGGGACCGGATTGGTGGATTGGACCGGGTATGAAGAGGAACACAAAACCGCTTGGCAAAGACAGTTGCACATCTATGAAGTGCCCTTTTACTACATTGAGTACGGTATGGCGCAGTTGGGGGCCATTGCCGTTTGGAGGAATTACAAGCAAGATCCTGAAAAGGCCTTAAATGCCTACGACAAAGCGTTGAGTTTAGGGTACACCAAGACTATTGGAGAGATTTATGCAGCGGCAGACATTAAGTTTGATTTCTCAGCAGAGTACGTGAGAGAACTGGCCGATTTTGTGAAGCAGGAATTGGAACTGCTCAAAGATTCGTCTGTGGTTTAGACACAATGGGATTCTTTATTTCCTTGTTTTCCAATTGAGTATAAAATCAAGTCAAAAAAAAGTGATTTTTTTTTGTGAACTGTTTGTAGGCCTTGAAAAATCATCTATATTTGCCTCGCTGTTAAAGACACGTTCTTTAGTAAACGGGTCTGGTAGTTCAGTTGGTTAGAATACCTGCCTGTCACGCAGGGGGTCGCGAGTTCGAGTCTCGTCCAGACCGCAGCAATACGAAAACTCCTCCGTTCATTCGGAGGAGTTTTTTTATGCATTTCTTTTTGCAGATATTCATTACCTTGTAAGTGTATAAACCTTTAAATCCTCTTTATGGATCTACATGACCTTTCTTTTTTGGTATCCACACTTTGGATAGGCCCTTTTTGGTTTGCGATGCTTCTAAGGCCTGAGGCGGAAAAAACCCAAAACCTAATGAAAGGCCCTTGGCTTTTTGTGGGCCCCATTGCGGTCTGGCTTTTGATATTCATTTTTGACTCTGGGAGCTTTTCATCTCTGGGTAATTCAAACCTAGGTTTCGTGGAGACGATGGCTGTGGCTTTATCCACGAAGTCGGCCTTCACCGCCACTTGGGCACATGTGGTGGTGGGTGATATTTTCGTGACGCGCTGGATATGGAAGCGAAGTTTGTCTATAAACATAAAGCCTTGGCCAAGGAGGATTTCCCTTTTTTTTGGTGTGGTATTGATGCCTGTGGGCTTGCTTTTGCATTTCCTGTTTGTGAATCTTCACTTGTCAAGGAAATCAAGCTAACACCACTTCTATATTGTTCCAATTAACGTATCTTTAGAGTATCATCTTTTAATCTCAAGTATTGATCCATGCTAGATAGTTATTTTACCTGTCCGTATTGTTTTGAAGAACAATCCAAACTCGTCGATTTTAGCATTCGCCAACAAGTTTTTATTGAGGATTGTGAGGTTTGTTGCAACCCCATCGAATTTTCCATTCGCATAGATGACGGGCTTGTGACAGAATTTTGTGCCCAATCCATAGAACAATAAGCAGTTCAAATAATTTTCCCTAAATTTGTATAAGAATTAGATTAAAAAGCTATGCAAAAAATAATGCACCTCTTCGCAGTACTCTTTTTATTGGGTTCTTTTACCACCAAAGCCCAAACGTCCCTTCAAGGTCAGATTGATTCCATCATGACGCTTTATCCCAATTGCATGGATTACCCGGTGGAGGTGCTCACAAGCTTAGATTCTCTATTCAAATTGCTTGAAGCTGAAGACGTCTCTGTTGATGACGGTCACGATCACGACCATGACCACGACCACGACCATGACCACGATCATGGCGAGGACATTGATTTTACTCAACTTTCCGACCCGAACCTTATCGCACATCTAAAGACCAATTTTCCCGATTTGTTGAACGATAACAACCAGGTAAACCCGGATCAGGTGAGTGAAATCATCTTGTTGAATCTCGATAATCTAAACTTGACCAATATCAACGGTCTTTCCCAATTCACCAGTCTAAAAACCCTATCGGTAAACATAAATAGCATCACGGAATTAACAGACCTTCCTGATGGCCTAGAATATTTATACGCTCGTAACAACCAGATTAACTTTTTAGGGGATTTCCCCGAGAGTCTATTGAAGATCGATCTTAGGTCCAATGACCTCACGTATGTTAATCCTTTCCCTAATTCCGTAAAAGATTTAAAACTCTGTTTTAACAACATAACTACGGTTCCCGATTTACCGGATGATCTAGAGGTATTTTACTGCGCCTACAACAATTTGACCGTGCTTCCTGATTTTCCTTCAAAGGTTGAAACGGCACTCGTTTACAACAATGAAATTACTGAGATAGGTGTTTTGTCACCAGTTCTCAACCAATTGCGCATACAAAGCAACTTACTTACTGAGTTGCCGTACTTACCAGAAACGTTGACCAATCTTAACATTTCTAACAATCCCATAAATTGCGTCCGATCCTACCCGGAGGTTCTAAGTGCGCAACTGAGTTCATTTTCGACCTGTCAGGATCCCGTCATTGAATCTCAAGAAGCCGTCAACCCTTTTGCCTTTGACATGAGTGCAGGGTGGAACATGTTTGGCTATGTATGTCCTGACTCTGCTGACGCGCTTGCTGCTTTGTCCAACATCAAAGATTTCATCGTCATCGTGAAGAACAATGAAGGAGCTGCCTACCTTCCTGAATATGGTTTTAACGGTCTGGGCGATTTGATTCCTGGTCACGGTTATCAGATGAAATTGACCGATGGAGTAGCCGACTTTCATCTATGTGATTACGATCTTATTGATTCCGACCATCACTCTGATGTGGAAGATGTGAATACTGCCTTGCTGGACAGTATTGAGAATCTGAACAATAAAATGGGTTGTAAGGATCTTTTGGCGACCAATTACGATGAAGTGGCCCTCTATGACGACGGCTCATGTACTTATGAGTGTTCGGAAACTTGGGACGACATCATTGATTATTCCTGCAAAGGTACTGCTTATGCGGCGTCATGCGACCCCTATATTGTCTATCGAAAAAGTACCGAAGCCAACCACATTCAGAACCCAGGCGGTATTTGTTATGACGTACATCCCCCAGCGAGTGGATCACACAGACCTATGTGGGGGAAATGGGGAAAATACGATTACATGCCGCCGCAAAGATACCTACACAACATTGAACACGGGGGAATTGCTATTCTGTATCATCCCTGTGTAGACGCTTCAGTGATTGATGCATTGGAAGCCTTTGCCTGTGCGCGTGCGGCAGATGATGGTGGCGCCTTTCGATACATCCTGACGCCATACCACGACATGCCGACCAACATTGCCGTAGTGGCTTGGGAATGGGCCTACTTTAACAACTGTGTTGATGTGGCAGGTATTTCTGAATTTGTGGATGAGCACTACAGGAAGGCGCCAGAAGATTTTTATTTTGACGGTACCTACGACAATCTGTTCCAGGGTCGCTGTACAGACTAGATCTGAATACCAGTGATGCGTATATCTCAATGGAAGGCCCATCGGTCTTCCCTGAGTCAATGAATTTTCATGATCACACATATGAAAGAAAAGCGGAGTATTGTTTGGTTGAAACGAGATTTGCGTACGCAAGATCATTTGCCCTTTCATCAGGCAGAGCAACATGATGCCGATTATTTACCCATTTACATTTTTGAACCTGAGTTATTGTCGTATCCGGACACTTCCGAAAGGCATCTGCAGTTTATTTACCGTTCCATTTTACAAATGAACGAGCTGCTTTCTGTGTATGGGAGAGAGGTACTTGTGTTTCATGCATCTGCATCTGAGGTTTTTGCCTATTTGGACGAGCAATTTAACTTAGAGAGGGTATATTCTTATCAAGAGTCGGGTATTGAGCTTACATGGGAGCGTGATAAGCAACTAAAAAAATTCTTTCGATCACTGGATATATCCTGGGTGGAGTATGAAAAAGACAATGTACTGAGAGGGATTCAAAATCGGACCGACTGGGATAAGCTTTGGTACCAGAAGATTTACGAGGATGTCCTTAAGAATGTGTATTCAAAGACCAGTCAAAAGGAGCTTTCACACCCTTTTCAGATGAGTTCTGAGCTCAAGGTAATCTGCAACGATTACTCCGATGGATTTCAAGATCCCGGAGAAAAGAGTGCCTGGGCATATTTGAAATCTTTCTGTGAAGAAAGGGGGCAGTATTATTCAAAATTTATTTCTAAGCCCAATGAAAGTAGACGCTCTTGTGGTAGAATATCACCTTATTTGGCTTGGGGAAATCTTTCGATAAAGCAAGCTTATCAGCACATCAAATACCATCCGAATGCGGCGAACTACAAAAGGAGTTTTAACGGCATCACCATGCGTTTGAAGTGGCGCAGTCACTTCATACAAAAGTTTGAAGTGGAGTGCGACTATGAAACCGTATGTGTGAATCGGGGCTATGAATCTGTAGGCTACGATAACCATCCCGATCTCATTAGTTCCTGGAAGAGCGGCCATACAGGTCTTCCTTTGGTAGACGCATGTATGCGTTGTTTACAGACTACTGGATGGATAAATTTCAGAATGCGTGCCATGCTGGTGTCTTTCCTTTGCCATCACCTCAATACCGATTGGAGGCAGGGCGTCTATCATCTGGCACAGCTTTTCTTAGACTACGAACCCGGCATTCATTACACGCAGTTTCAGATGCAAGCCGGAGTGACGGGCATCAATACCATACGTGTATACAATCCCGTAAAGCAATCTAAAGAGCACGATCCGGAGGGAGTCTTCATCCGAAAGTGGATTCCTGAATTGAGACATATCCCTACTGAATTTATTCATGAGCCTTGGCTGATGACTGATATGGAAAAACAGTTTTACGATGGGGTAGGTGCGTATCCCACGCCAAAAATAGATTTGGAAGATGCACCCAGAAAATCCAAACAGAAATTGTGGTCACATCGAAAAAACGCCCTAGTAAAGACTGAAAAACAAAGAATACTAACCTTACATACCCGAGCCAATGCTTCTTGACAAAAATGACATCTACGAATTGGATCGCATCAAGCGATTGAACATCATCAATTCGATAACGGGAATCAAACCCGCCAACCTCATAGGTACGAAATCTAAAGAAGGCGTAAACAACGTAGCCATTTTTTCATCCGTCGTTCACCTGGGCTCCCAACCGGCTCAGTTGGGGCTGCTTTGTCGTCCTACGCACACAAGGAAAAGTGATACTTACACCAACATTACCGACACCGGTTACTATACCATCAATCAGGTCAGTACCTCCTTTGTCAGGCAGGCACATTTTACTTCCGCTAAAACAGCTCCTGAAGTTTCAGAGTTCGATGTGATGAATTTAACGCCCGAGAACCTCAATGATTTTTACGCGCCTTTTGTTCAACAAAGTTCCGTAAAAATAGGCATGAAGTTTCTTGATGAGCTTCTGCTCCCCAATGGATGCCGATTGATGATTGGCTCAGTGGAATTGGTGGAACTTCCTGACGCCTCAGTAGATACCATTGGACAAATAGATTTGTCCAGTTTCGACTGTGCAGGTATATCGGGATTGGACAGTTATTACAGTCTAAAGAAAATCGACTCTTTTCCCTACGTGAATCAAAAAGTGCTTGAGCATTCAGAGTTTACAGGTGACTAATTTTGTTTTTGGGTCTCATTTATGGATTTAAAGATTGTTTTTCAGCGGTTTAAGTCGGTCTTCTAGCCCAGTCGTAGCCTCGTTTACTCACACTTGTTCACAATGACTTCTTAATATCTATAATTCTCTAATTAACTGAAAAACAGATAAATCGCTAATTTTGACATGCACTCGTATTCATCGGGGGATGATTCACTGTAATTCGAAAAAATGCCGCTCACTGAGCGGCATTTTCGTTTCCATGAAAATCTTTAACAATACAGAATTTAAATTATCTTTGCACTTCACAATAACGAATGCTTAGATCATGACTTCACAAGACCTCATTGCCCTAGAAGATAAACACGGAGCCCATAATTACCATCCTTTACCGGTTGTCCTTTCCAAGGGAGAAGGTGCCTATGTATGGGATGTGGAAGGGAAGCGCTATTTTGATTTTTTATCTGCCTACTCTGCGGTCAATCAAGGTCATTGTCATCCAAAAATTATTTCAGCATTAAATGAGCAAGCTGCCACCTTAACGCTCACCTCCAGAGCTTTTCATAATGATGTGCTCGGGCAGTTTGAGAAGTACATTACCGAACTTTTCGGTTATGATAAGGTACTCCCGATGAATACTGGCGTTGAAGGCGGTGAAACTGCGAATAAGTTGGCTCGGAAATGGGGTTACCTAAAAAAAGGTATTGAAGATAATAAAGCACGAATTCTCTTTGCCAAAGGAAACTTTTGGGGCAGAACACTGGCTGCCATTTCAAGTTCTGACGATCCTGTGTCTTACAAAGGTTTTGGTCCTTATATGCCGGGTTATGATCTCATTCCATACAATGATCTTGAGGCTTTGGAGACGGATCTTAAAGATCCAAATGTATGTGCTTTTATGGTAGAGCCTATACAAGGGGAAGCAGGCGTGGTGGTTCCTGATGAGGGTTATCTTGCAGGCGTACGTCAACTCTGTACGAAATACAATGTTCTGTTTATTGCCGATGAGGTGCAGACAGGGATTGCGCGTACCGGAAAAATGTTGGCTACAGATTACGAAGATGCGCGTCCGGATGTACTGATTCTCGGAAAAGCACTTTCTGGTGGGGTGTTTCCAGTGTCAGCGGTATTGGCAGATGATGAGGTCATGCTGTGTATCAAACCTGGAGAACACGGTTCTACCTTTGGTGGAAATCCATTGGCCTGTCGGGTTGCTCAAGCTGCCCTTGAAGTTGTCGTAGAAGAAAAATTGGCTGACAATGCACAGCGTTTGGGCCATGTCTTTAGAAGAGAACTACAGAATATGGATAGCGATATGATTACAGCGGTTCGTGGTAAGGGGCTGTTGAATGCGATCGTCATCAAACCCAAAAATGGTAAAGAGGCTTGGGATGTGTGTCTAAAGCTTCGCGATAACGGACTTCTTGCAAAACCTACACATGGCGACATCATTCGATTTGCACCACCACTGGTGATTACTGAATCGCAATTGATGGAGTGTGTAGACATCATCAAAAAGACCCTGCAGTCTTTCTGATCGATTGTCCATTCATTTTTTTAACTTTTCTAAGCTTTTAAGATCATCTCTTTGAGCGCCTTGATCCATCTAGGGTGTGTATTCAGGCTGGGAACCAATTCTAAAGAATCTCCTCCTTTCTCCATGAAGAGCTCGTTGAAGCCTTCGCCAATCTCCACTGTGGTTTCCAAGCAGTCGGAAACAAAAGCAGGGGAGAAGACAAGTACGCGCTTGGCGCCCGATTCTGCGAGTTTTTCAACCTCTCTATCTGCAAAGGGGGTGAGCCATTTGTTGTCCAAACGAGATTGGAAGCAAACGCTGTATTTGGCAGGATCTAATTTTAGCTTCTCAGCGACTTTATTGGTGGTGCTAAAGCAATTGGCACGGTAGCAGAAGTGGTTGTTATTTACCAGTGAACAGTCACATTCGTTGGCTTTACAGCCTTCGATGTCACATTTTTTGATGTGACGCGTAGGTAGTCCGTGGTAACTAAAAAGGATGTGATCGTAGGACTCGAGGTCAAATTCCTGCGCACGGGCGACCACAGATTCGATATAGCCCTCGTCCTCATAAAACTCCGAAACGATTTTTAAATTCGGTATCACCCACCATTTTGAAATGTACTGCATGGCCTTCTCAATAGCTGTTCCGCTGCTTGAAGAAGCGTACTGTGGGTATAGAGGGAATAGGATGATTTCTTCGTAATGCTTCTTTTTCATCTCGGCCAGCACCGATTTTATAGAAGGCTTATTATAGCGCATGGCCAGGTGAACGTCATAAGCATCCCCAAGTTCCTCTTGAATCAGTTTTTGTAAATCAAGACTGTGGTATAAGAGTGGAGATCCTTTATCCGTCCATAACTTCTGGTATTCTTTGGCGGAGCCAAACATGCGAATGGGAACGATAAATACGTTGACAATCAGCTTGCGAAGGAGCCAAGGCAGATCGATGACGCGGGCATCGTTAAGAAATTCTAGTAAGTAGGGACCCACACTTTTGACTTTTGGACTGTCGGGGGTTCCCAAATTGATGAGTAAGACGCCGGTTTTTTTCATAAGTAAGTTTATGCATGCAAAGATAAAGTGAATTTATGAATAACAGAAGGCTCTTTTTCTTTTGCTGAGATTTTTAGTTTTCATATAATTTATGTGGTCTTTGGTCAATGATTATATCCCTTAATCTAATAAACATATCTATAAATGTATATTTTTTAATAACAAACCCTTTTTTAATCACATAAAATGCTTATATTAGCGATGTTTTAGCTCATAATTTTTAATAAAACAGACCGATTACAAGCGAACCCCCTCGGATATGAAACGATACCTACTTTATACATTTATTCTTACTCTTTTGGCTTTGCCGAAACAAGTCTTTGCTCAGTGTGATTTGCCGCAACCTTTTACAGGGAATACTGGGTCGAACATGACGGTCATGTTGACTCCTGATTTTATTAGTTCTTTGCCTATTTCAACTCCAAGTACATATCTCGTAGCCAAAAACTCTAACGGCTTGGTGATAGGTAGTGAGGTAGTTTCGGGAGTAAGCCAAATCACCATTGCAGTTTGGGCTGATGACGCGATCACAGATGAAGTAGATGGAGCTATGGCAAATGAATCCATTTCTTTCCAATTGGTAGATGGAGACAATTTATATGATGTTGAGGCGCCCACACCAGTAACTTTTACTGCTAATGGTATGTCTGTCCAATCCAGTTCAGCTATTTTGACATTAAACTGTCAACCCCCTGTTTTGGGTTGTACGAATGAAAATGCAGATAATTACAGTGCTGAGGCAACTCAAGATGATGGATCTTGCTCGGTTTCTGGATGTACGGATGAAAATGCTGTAAATTTTAATCCTGAGGCAACCCAAGATGATAACTCGTGTATAGATGCCACTCCTGGTTGTACTGATGCCTTGGCATGTAACTTCAATCCTTTGGCTAACCAAGATGATGAGTCTTGTTTTTCAGCAGAAGCAAACAAAGACTGTAATGGGGATTGTATAAATGACGCTGATAATAATGGTACCTGTGACGAAGATGAAGAGGTAGTGTGTACCGATGAAAATGCTTGTAATTATTCGAATACGCCCAATGCAACTTCTGACAATACCTTGTGTGATTATCCCGATGCCGACTCATGTGAGGAATGTGTAGATGGTGTTTCGGTGGTTACTCTCGACAGTGACGGTGATGGCGTGTGTGATGCGGATGAAATATCGGGTTGTCTTAACGAATCCAGATGTAATTACAACAGTAATGCAACCGATGGCAGTGCTTGTTCTCCTGCGCTAAAAGACTGTGAAACCTGTGCTACTGATGAAAATGGTGACAATATTCTCGAGGTAGTAGGAAGTATCCTTGTCAATGATGATGACGGTGATGGGATATGTAATGATGCTGAGGTAGCAGGTTGTACCAATTCTTTGTCCAGTAATTACAACAATCTCGCAACAGATGATGATGGGTCCTGTAATGTTGTTGGATGTACTGATGCAGAAGCATGTAATTACAATAAAGATGCTGTAGATGACAACGGTTTTTGTATTGTGGCCGGTGATTGTCAATCCTGTTCCGGGGAAACCGATGGTACCGGTGTCTTGGTAGACGATGATGTTGCCAATGATCCTACCGCTCTTTGTGATGACATATATACAGAAGAGCAACAAGGTTCTTTTTCTGAAGGTTATCGATTGAATTTTTCTACGGTAGGAACTGATGTCATTATTAATTTTGAGCTTTTGGATGACGTAAACGGGGTTAATGCGTATTTGTGGGGGATGAACCCAAATTTTTCTGAGACTTCTATGACTACAACCACCGATAAAATATTCACAAAGACATTGACCAATCAAGCTATAGGTTCTACGATTACTTATGCCTGTAAATTTGATTGGGAAAGCGGAGGTTTGGCTGTTACCAAATATTTCGACTATACCGTAGGAGATTTATTTTGTGGTACTGCAGCCGTTTGTGATAACAAAACCATTCCAGGTTGTACAGATGTTAATGCTTGTAATTACGATGCTACATCTAATGCCAATGACGGTTCTTGTACCTACGAAGGCCCCGTTCTAGATTGTTCAGGTATTTGTTTGAATGACGTTGACGGTGATGCAGTTTGTGATGAAAATGAAATCTTAGGATGTGATATCCCCGAGGCTGAGAATTACGATGATACAGCTACCGAGAATAACGGGTCCTGTATCGTAAAAGCTTGTATGGATGCTTCTGCATGTAATTACAATGTCAATGCTACTGAGGATGACGGCTCTTGTTCTTACCCTGATGCTGGATATGATTGTAATGGAGATTGTATCAACGATGCTGATGAAGATGGTATATGTGATGAGGACGAAATTTTGGGATGTATGGACAACACCCGATGTAATTACGATGCTTCGGCTACCGATGACGAAGGCTGTTTACCTGCTTTAGATGGTGTTTGTGAAACCTGTTCCTTGGATGAAGATGAGAAACCATTTACTGACGGTACTGGACTTATTGTGGATAATGACATTAATGACAATGGTGTTTGTGATGAAAATGAGGCGGGTTGTACACGTCCTAATGCAGACAATTACAATCCTGAAGCCATTGCGAATGACGGTTCTTGTCTTTACAATGGTAATGATGCCTGTGATCTCGTTATTGATACCATCATTAATACAGGGGTAAACATGACCGTGATGTTAACTCAACCTTTCATCAGCTCCCTTAATATTACAGATCCAGATGCTTATCTTGTTGCAAAGTCTTCTGATGGATCTATTGTTGGTTTGCAATCAGTTTCAGGAGTCATTCAAGAGACAATGGCTATTTGGGGGGATGATCAATCTACTCTTGAAATAGATGGAGCCCCTGAAGGAGACCTAATTGTGTTTCAATTGAAAAATAAAAATATCTTATATGATGTTGAAATGCCTATTCCAGTTGAATTTATAACTAATGAGATAACAGCTCAGCCCACATCAGCTGTACTTTCATTCAATTGTTCTGGATCACTAGGTTGTAATGACCCTATGGCGGATAATTTCGATACGTCTGCTACCATCGATGATGGGTCCTGTACTTATAGCCCTTGTAATGCACTAGTTGCCTCAGATTTTGCCATTGAATTCGATTCAGATAATGCCAAACCTGTTTTGACCTACAAAGTTAAAAATACGCTTTCCGATCAGGATTTCTTGACACCAAATTTTGAACTGTTTTTGTACTCTAATACTTTTGAGTTTCTTGACACGACTTACTATTCGGGTGCAACCATACCTAGAAATGGTTCTCAAACCATAAGCATACCATTGTACAACGATTTTACCGAATATCTGATTCCAGATTCAATTTCTGGTACTGTTAGGGTTACTGGATCAGGAAGTATTGATAGTTTGAGTGTTGGTTGTGATGTATTTTTTGATAAAGTAACAATTAATACGGATCAAGTTGGTTGTAAACAAAATGGGTCCTACAACTACAGTGAATTTGTTACTATTGATAATGGTATGTGTGTAGAAGCTTTGAGTGTGACGATTGATATGGAAGGCCCGATCTGTAGTTATGATTATGGTTCCGCCATCATTCATGTTACGGGAGACTCTAGAAGCATTAGATCAAATTACACTTCAGATTCATTGTATAATTGGCTTGCACCATCGGGTGCTATGACCATGCAAGATTCCATTCGATTTGATAATGGATATGCCACCTTAGAAGGTCTTGATGCTGGGGATTACGTTATTGGAATCAAAGATTCCGTTCTTGTAAAGAATGATACACTAGAAGTGCTTAGCTTGGATACCTTTACCATAACAAAACCGGATCCTATAGAGGTTGAAGTCTTAAGGCGTGATTCATTGGTTTACAGTGTGAATCAAGATGATGTTGTCTTTCAGCAATGGCTTTTCAAGGGAGTACCTCTTCAACAAGATAAATTCAAAGCGCATTATCCACAACATAAAGGCTTGTACCAAGTATATGTAGAAAATGCTGATGGTTGTGGTTATTATTCGAAGTCTGTTCTTGTGTTGGAACTCGGTGTTGAAGATTCCGAAGATGATCTGTTCCGTTTATACCCAAACCCTACGGAGTCTGAGCTCAACGTAGACCTAGCTAATTTAAGAGATGACGCAACTGTTGTTTTAACGGATGTGTTGGGTCAACAGCTGCAACACTTACTTGTGAATGCAGGTTCCTCAGAATCTACCTATACTTTTGATGTTTCTGAGTACCCAAGTGGATTGTATTTCCTTAGAGTTAATCAGGGTAGAAGCCAGTTGGTGAAGCGATTTGTTAAAAAATAAGAGCACTTAATTACTTGTAAACCACCAAATTATTTGTTGGAGTCGCAAATTAATTTATATTTGTGTAAACTTTATTTGAATTCATCAATGATGATCACCCCTCAAGAGAATCCAGATTGGATTATTTCCTTAACAAAAAGCGACAAGTCAAAAGACTTGGGCCTTTTAGTTTCTCTTAATTTTCTACCGAAATTACTGTGATTTTAGGGATTGAAATAAAAGCCACAACACAGTTGTGTCTTATTAAAACGAATTAAATTCCCCCCAGGATTTTTTTATATGGGCTTCCTTCTTAGGAAGCCTTTTTTTTGTTTGCCTAGTCAGGATGTATTGTACTTTAGAGTATCGCTTGACGTACTCGAACGAGTCTGTCTAACAAGCCTTCTAGTTGGTCTAAAGGAAGCATGTTGGCTCCATCGGACTTGGCTACGGAAGGATTGGGGTGGGTTTCAATAAACAAACCGTTTGCACCTGCAGCAATTCCTGCTTTTGCAATGGTTTCAATCAGTTGAGGTTTACCTCCTGTAACTCCAGAGCTCTGATTGGGTTGTTGTAGTGAATGGGTCACATCCAGAACAACTGGAACGTCTAGTGATTGTAGGGTAGGTATTGCACGCATGTCTACGATTAAGTCTTGATACCCAAACATGGTCCCTCTGTCGGTTACCGCAACGTGAGGATTTCCGGAATCGATGATTTTCTGGACCGCAAACTGCATGGATTCAGCCGATAAAAATTGTCCTTTTTTGATGTTTACGGCCTTTCCTGTTTTCGCTGCAGCGACCAATAAGTCGGTCTGTCTGCACAGAAATGCAGGTATTTGCAGCACATCTACGTAGGCTGCAGCCATTTTAGCATCTTCTGCAGTATGAATGTCTGTTACCGTTGGTATGTTGAAGTGGGTACCTACCTTCTGTAAAATCTTAAGGGCTTTTTCGTCTCCTATGCCTGTAAAGGAATCCAATCGTGAGCGGTTGGCTTTCCGAAAAGAGCCTTTGAAGATAAAAGGTATTTCGAGTCGATCGCTGATCTCTTTAATTTTCTCTGCAATTTCAAAGGCCATTTCTTCTCCTTCAATAGCACAGGGGCCCGCGAGAAGAAAGAAGTTCGTTGAATCTTTGTGATTAAGGTTCTGTAGTGCCTTGAGCATGGTTTAGTTTTTTAAAAAGTCAATAATCGATTGAGCAATGCCTTTGTTTTTGAGAATCCTTCGATGTCCCAATCCCTTTGTGCGCACTAAAGTACTATTTTTCCAGTTCTTGTGTATGATCGTAGCATCATCAACCGGAGTATCTATATCGTCTTCACAGTGAATGATTAAGCCTTCTGTATTGATGTTTTTCACCATTGAGCTGTTGTTTAAATCCTTAAACTTCCGATCGAGTTTGCGCTCTATGTAGGCTTTCATGAGTCTTTCTACTTGAGTACTTACATGGATTTGTTCGCAAAAAGTCGTTAAAATCCAATCGGTGTAGGCGGGGGTTCCTATGATCACACATTTGTCAGCTTTAAGACCTTGTTGTAGGGCGTGTATACTTGCTGTGCCTCCCATAGAATGTCCAATAATGACGCTTATCTCTGCATGTAAAGCCGATATCTTTTGTATCAGTTCTGTAAACGCTATCAAACTCGTTTGTTTCCCGGAAGAACGACCGTGAGCAGGGGCGTCAAAGGCAATGATTTTATATCCAGAATTGATTAGGGCTTTGGCCAGATGTGCTACCTGTGTGGCCCTTCCTGCCCAGCCGTGAACCAAAAGTACGGCCTGTGGAGCATCTCCCCATTCGTATATTTGAACCTTACTTTTTTTGTAGGTCAAAAATGATTTTTTTGCTGACTGGTATAATTCGATTTCACTCACAGGTGTTTTGAAACGAATCGGCGTGAAAAATAGGTAAGTGGCAAGTCGTGAAGCCAAAAAAGGAGAGATGAATTCCAATATCCTAAAACTCATTTTTAGCCAGGACGGTGCCGTGAGTGTGGGCTTTTGCTTTTTAGATCTTGTCATTAAACACTGGGACCCTAATTATTGACATTTTACAAATTGGCCATTGTTCATTATGGCTAGCGCTTTTCCGGTAAGTTCTTTTCCGGTCAGGGCTGTGTTTTTTGATTTAGAAACAATATCTGATTCATTGAGTTTCCATTTTAGTTCTGGGTCAAAAAGAGTGAGGTCAGCAAAAGCGCCTTCTTCAATGATGGAGACTTCTAGGCCAAGGATTGCTCTGGGGATGCTCGTGAGTTTGGGGATGAGTTCTTCAATACTCAAATCATCCTTCAGCGCAGTGTTGGCTGCAGAGAATGAGGTTTGTAAGTTCACCATCCCGAAGGCGGCCAAGTCGAACTCACATTTTTTACTTTCTATGTCTTGGGGAAAGTGATCGGAGCATATGACGTCAATGGTTCCGTCTTTAACGGCCTTTCTTAGCGCTTTTATGTCCTTTTTTGAACGTAGGGGTGGGTTTACTTTTAAATTGCTGTCAAAACACTCCAATTCTGTGTCATCGAGAAGGAGGTGGTAGGAGCTTGTGTCAGCGGTCACTTTAAGGCCTTTCTTTTTGGCATCTCGAATCATTTTTACAGATTCTGCGGTGGTGAGGGTAGAAAAGTGAATTTTGGCATCTGTATACTCACATAGCTTGAGGTCTCGAGCCAATTGCATTTCTTCCGCCATGGCAGGAATGCCTCTTAAGCCGAGCTTTGTGCTTGTGATTCCTTCGTTCATCTGTCCTTGCTGCATGGTTTTCTTTTCTGAGGAGAAGCTCATGATGAGTCCGTCGAAATTTTTGGCATACAGCATGGCTATCTTCATCACGTTTGCATCTTCTACGGAGCGTTTGTCATCGCTAAAGGCAATTGCTCCAGCTTGATGCATATCGTACATCTCAGTGATCTGCGCTCCTTTACGATCTTCAGTGAGCGCGCCAATAGGATGTATGTTAACGACGTGATGGGCTGAGTAGTTGGTGAGGTAGCTTACATCAGTTTTTCTTTGTATGCAGGGTTTTGTGGAAGGCATCAATGCGACTTGAGTAAAACCTCCTTTCGCAGCTGCCGACATCCCACTGTTTAAGTCTTCTTTGTATTCGTATCCCGGTTCTCCAAAACGCGCATTTAGTTCTGTCCATCCCAGTGAGATGTGTAGGTTGTCTGCTTCAAATAATTCTGCGTCCGAAGATTGTATGTTTTCGTCAACTTTTACGATGACTCCATTTTCAATGAGTAGGTCTTTGCTTTGCATGTGGTACTTAGAGTTTACATCTAATACCGTTGCTTTTTTAATGAGTACTTTCATATTAAAGATCTTCGTTATCGAGTTTTACAGCTTTCTTCTTCCAATTTTTTAGAAGTAGACTTTCCACAATTAATAAAATCAAAGCTAAAAAAATGAACCTTTGCCACAAGGAAAAACCACTTCTGTATGCTTTTAAATTTTCTTCAAGGACGAGCCCTTCTTTTTCCCATAATTTAAGCTGAGGATGGTTTTCTGTGAGTTCAGACAAAATTTGATGTTCCCAGAGTTCCATTTCACTTTCATCGCGATCGTAGTTGAAGGAGATGACCTGTTCTGCATCTTCATTTGACAACTTATAAAAGCCATCTTCATGGAGGGTGTTCTGAAATTTTAGTTGCGTCTTTTGTGGCGTTCTGTTCACCTCAGCGATAAGGTCTAGGTCAGGCTTTTTTTGAATCCTCCAAGGCTTATTGTTCTGTGGGGTGTTGATGTTGATACTGTGTGATTTTCCGAGCGTATAATAGATGGGGTTTGCTGTACTTTTTTGCAGCGCCATGTTGTAAAGCAAGGGCACAAATAATGCGTGATTTTCAAAATTATTACTGCTTAATTTCAGAGGAGAACTCAGCTGGTAAATAATTCCCTGCCCTAGCGCATAGGATGCTATGAAGGCTTCTTGTGAGTTCAAAGTCATAACCCTTTCTTCTTCAGTTCTCCCATTGGTTTCAAGCTGGTAATGAAGGTTTACCTTAGGGAGCTCATAGGAATTCGTCTGTTTTTCGAAAACCTCTTTAAAAAGAGAGTGTTGCCTGTTGATAGTACTTACTTTCAGTTCCTGTCTGTTGATTTCCCCGAAAGAGGCGATTTCCAATTCTTCACTAAGTCTTTGGTATGAAGATGTATTCAACTCTACAGGAGGGATGATGAGTAGGGCACCCCCTAGTTTTACATACGATTTTAATGTATTCACAAGCCCACTTGTTGGGTTTTCTATGTGTTCTAAAATCAGTAGGTCCTGGTTTTTAATCGTATTGAGATTCAGCTTCCCAACCTCTGATGCTGTATAATCAAAAATCTCTTCTCTAAATACAGTTTTCAAGGCTTTGCTAGACGTATTTTCAAATACAGTCATGACTTTACTGGAAGGAATAACTTTGTAGTTAAAGTACAAGCGATTGTCAAAAGGGATGGATGCATCAACGAGTTCAAGATGGCCTTTTTGATTTCCACTTACTTGATTCCTGAAGTTTACCGAACCCTTAGCCGTTTCAAATGCCTTTACAGACAGTGTGGTAAGCGCTTTAGATTTCCCGTTTAGGGTGAGTTTAACGCTGAGGTTGTCAAGGTCTTTGTCGGATGCATTGCTCACATAAAAATTTAGTACTTCATTTTGGTCCAAGTGATGGTTGGGAGATTCAAAGTAGCAGGAGTCTAGGGTGAGGTTTGATTGAGGGTAGGACTCAATAGGAAGAAGATGTGTGGTGAAGCTACTGTCAGTCGTGAACAATTCAATAGGGAAGTTCGCCTTTTGGAAATCGCTAATTAGGTATAGTTCTGCACTCGCATTGATTTCATTTTGTTTAAGCGCATCCCAACGATTTAGTATGGATTCCAAATTTAGGACGGAGGCAGTAATTTGTGTTTCATCGATGGCCAAAAGACAATTTTTCGCGTCTAGAAGGCGTTGATGTTTTCCTTGTAGGTCGTTGCTGATGAAAATAAACTCATCCTTACCCTTGTGTGCACTCAAAATAGTTCGGGCTTTATTTTTAGCCTGTTCCATCAAGATTCCCTTCTCATTTTCGGCTTCCATACTAAAGGAGTTGTCAAGGTAAATGCCGATGATTTTTTGCTCCTTTTTAAGGGCTTCACCTTCATGAGTGTAAGGCTCGCAAAAGGCCAAAATGATTGCGGATAGGGCGGAGAGACGCACGAGTAAAAGAAGTCTCTTTTGAATCTGATTGATGTGGGTCTTTTTCTCCTGAATCTGCTTTAGGAAAGCAACATTACTAAAGTAGACGGTTTTGTGTTTTCGGAGAGAAAATAAGTGAATGATGATTGGGATGGCAAGTGCCAAAAACGCATAGAGGAAGTATGGTTCCAATAATCTCATCAAAGGGCAAAGTTAATGAATTTTCAAAATTGTGAAAGTCCAAGGGCTAAAACTTCTCATAAACGCCCAAGCCAAAAAGGGCAAAGTCATACTTAGCGGGGTCTTCAGGGCAAAATTTTCTGAGGTGGATATCAAGTTCCTTTACGGTTTTCCAATCGTTGGCTTTACGTTGAATCAGACCCAGTTTTCGACCCACATTGGCTGTGTGAACATCTAAGGGACAAGAAAGTTGATTGGGCTTGAGGCTTTTCCAAAGCCCAAAGTCAACCCCTTCTTTGTCGGTTCTTACCATCCACCTGAGGAACATGATCAATCTTTTTGCTGCTGAGCCTTTTAGTGGGTCAGAGACGTGTTTCTCTGTTCTTAAGGGGTGTTCAATACTGAAAAATACTTTCTTGAAATTTGAAATTCCTTCACTTAGATCTTCCTTATTTGTGAAAAAACAAGCTTCCAGTCCTTGGTGATTTTTATAGATGTTTCTCAGTGCTAAAATGAAGGTTTGAAAATCAACTCCTTGAAAGGTGCGGTGGCAGAAGTTGAGGGTGTTTTCAATCTCTTTAGACCCCGCATTCATGATAAAGTCATAGGGGCTGCCCTCCATGATTTCCATCATTCGATGTGCATTTTTCATAATCATCGGTCTTCGACCCCAGGCTATGGTTGCACATAGAAACGCGGAAATTTCAATATCTTCTTTTTTGTCAAATGAATGGGGGATGCTGATGGGGTCTTCAGTGATGAATTTAGGCTGAAGGTACAGCGCAACTTTTTCATCCAGAAATTCCTTGAGTTGCGCTTGATTCATAAGTTTTCTACTTGATTTTGAGAGGTAAAATCAATCATTAAGAGTTAACGATGACGCCGTCTTTCATTTCCAACATACGATCACTCATTTCAGCCAATTCGCGATTGTGGGTCACAATAACAAAAGTTTGCTGGTATCGATCCCTGAGCTCAAAAAACAATTCATGCAATGCTTTGGCAGCCTCTGTATCTAGATTCCCTGAAGGCTCGTCTGCAAAGACCACAGAGGGTTTGTTGATAAGGGCTCTGGCAACGGCTACACGTTGTTGTTCTCCCCCAGAAAGCTCCATAGGTTTGTGGTCCAGGCGATCGCCGAGTCCTAAATCCTTCAGAAGGACTTTTGCTTTATCTAAGGCTATATTTTTAGAAGTTCCTTTTATCCAGGCAGGAAGACAAACATTTTCTACAGCAGTAAACTCTGGGAGCAACTGATGGGCTTGGAATATAAAGCCAATCTCCTTATTTCTGAATGTCGATAAGTGTTTTGTGTTAAGTTGATGGGTGTTTTTGTTGTTGATGCTCAATATGCCTTTATCTGAAGCCGTGAGGGTTCCCAAGATGTGCAGTAAGGTGCTTTTGCCTGCTCCAGATGCGCCTACTATGCTAACAATCTCACCTTTATCAACCTCTAGTGATACGCCCTTAAGGATCTCAAGTCCATCATAGCTCTTATGTATATTTTCAGCTGATATCATTGTTAAAGTCTAGGGTTGTTTGTTACGGATGTTTTTATTTTTCACTTGCTGGTAATCCAAGAAATATACCCATCTCAAAGATAGGTTGTTTCCCTGAGATTTTTCAAACAGCCTTCTTAAATTATCGCGACTGCTGAGATTTGCGTCTGCGATGAGGTTGCTTACAGCGTTTTTCCATTGAAAGTTAAGTTCACTACCCGGAGCAAACCTCCAACTGCAGTTGAAGTCTACATTCCAAGTGTTGTAGTTCACGTTATAGATGGGTTCTTGATGCTCGTTACGAAGCGGAAAATCATTGGCGATCAAACCTCCATCTTTGAGCTCAAAGAATGCATTGTGCTTAAGTGTGGACCAGTAATGTCTGAGTTTTAAATGGAATGCTAGGGTCGAGTTTACTACATACGAGAGCTTGTAGACATTGGTCACGGTTCGTCGGTTTCTTTCACTGAACAATAGGGCTCCTGATTCGTCAGTGATATTGGTGTAGTTTGAATCAAAAGCACGTCCTACGTTCTTTTTTTCCGTTTTGTGGGAAATGACATAAGACATGAATAAATGGTCATTGACTCGATATTGTGGAGCCCAGCGAATGTGGAATGCTTCGCTGCCAAACTCAGGGTTTGATTCGTAACCAAAGCCCAAATCTCCTGAAAACTTCTTTCGGTCGTCTAAAGAATTCCACCAAAACATCTTTAATGTCGGGCCGTATCTAAAGACGTGATTCAAATCATTTGTTCTTGCTTCATAATAATCGTAGGTATCTCCAAGGGTGTGGTTTAAGGATATGCCGCTTGAAAAGAAGTTGGTGGCATAGAAGTCGAAATCTAACTCCAGTGATCTTTGGTGGAATTTACTTGGCGCGTAAAGCATTTGGTTGATGTAGCTGATCCTAAAATCGGCTTTCCTTAACTTCCCGATGGGCTTGAAAATGTGATAGGTGAGGTCTGCGCGATGTTGCTGTAAATTATTATTTTGCAGATAACCCAAGTCGTTTATATGGTATGTATCGCTGATGGTGTTTTGTGAAATCTTAAACCTAAAGTTACCATTGGACTTTTCAAGTCTTAGGTTGGAGGCAAATCCATCCGTTTGAGCGTTTTGCTCGAAAATGTGACTGTAACTTAAATCTCCATACACCCGATATTGATTTCCCTTACTGGCAATTTGCACTTGAAGTTTTTCCACATTTGCATTCCGGGCTTTTCCTTTTCTGCTGACATTAGTATTGGTAAAGGTAAGGTAGGAATTGTCATTTATTACCTGATCTACAACGAGGACGTTATAATTAGACAGGGGTTCTATCAAGGTTTCACGGTTTTCATTCGTTGTGGTGTCTTTAACGCTGGCGTATGTGCTTTGTGTGATCGCATTAAAAACGGCGAGGCCTAATCCTTTTGCAGTTCTTCCAGATATTTTTGAAGCATTGATCAGCTGAATGTTTGCTGGAGATTTTACGACAACCTCATTTGATTTGGTTTCTGGATGGAGGGAGGGGTTTGAGCCTATTCTTCGCGAGTAGAACAAATCACCTTTGTTAAACATCTCAGTCCCTTCTGTAAAGAAGTTTCGGTTTTCATCCAAACGAATTTCGAAAGGGCTGACGTTAAGAATTTCATTGTCAAATACCGTCTGGCCAAAATCAGGAACTAAGGTCATGTCGAGGGTGAAGCTTTCATTGATTCCATATTTCAAGTCAAGACCTCCGTTGATGTTTGTGTTTTTTTGAGATTCAAAGACGTCAAGGTAACTGGACAGGTAGGGAGTTAGCGACAATCTCATTGGCATGTTTATGTTCTCAATACCCTGAAGGGTTCCTGCCTGTGCAGCCCAGTTTGATTTACTCACATCAATTGGACTCCAGATGTAGGTTTCACCAGTTCTCTTTATGGTTCTGTTGATGTTGATTCCCCACTCTTGTTTTTTGGTGTTGGGAATCCTCAGGGCTGAATATGGAATTTCGACTTCAGCCGACCAACCTTGTTCATGAATTTTCACAGCACTTTGCCATACAGCATCCCAGTCCATTTCTGTTTTGCCGTTGTTAGATCGAGAATCTAATTGAACTCCGGCCGCCGTTAGTGCAAACATAAATTCATTTTGGGCATCATTATAGGGGGTTATCCATATGCCAAACCAATCACAATTTTTATCCCATTCATCTCTGAGGCTATATTCTCTGGAAATAAGGTCTGGACTGGAGTCGTAAAAAAAGGCACTCACATACAAGGACTTGTCATCATAAATGAATTGAACTTCAGATTTCTGATCAGGTCTTTCCATTTCTCCGTTTCTAGGAGCGGTTTGTGTCCATTGATTAGCTACAGGGATCCCCGACCAGATTTCACGTTCCAAAACTCCGTCAATGACCGGGGCTTTATTTGTTCGAATCGCCTCTATGGATTTTGTTCCTGATTGTGCAAATACGATTGAGCTTGTAAATAGGAAGATGAATTGTATAAGATGTTTCATGGTCGACTGATGCGCGTAATTAAAGGATTTTTATGAAGCGGGAAAAAACTTTTCTAAAACAAGGCCTTGCGCGTTCATGTCCAAATCATGAAAGACTTGGTAAAGTTCTTTGAGTTGATTGATTCGATCGATTTCATCTGGGGTTAAATCCCCTTTGAATGCAATCCCAGATTTAGAAGTTGTGCATACAAAGAAATCCATGCCTTCAATGTCTTTTAGGATGCCAAACTCCTTGGTTTCAAGTAAATAGTTAAACCATTCATCTTGAACGATGAGAAGCATGTCCATGCTACTTACGGCCTTGAATGAGTCGATTTTAAAGCAACTGAGTACGTTTTCGAAAAACTGTTCTGCTTGGTTTTGTGCTTTCATGTGAAATCCTTTGCTACAAAGTAAAGGATTTTATCAATTCTAAGTTTGAAGGCGGGTAATTATTGTAATCCGGTGTGGGGTGTTATTTTTTATATTGTTCAATAAGCTCTTGAACGACTTGCTTAACGGGTCGAATTGAGTTCACTCCTTCTATGGAGGGACCGGCACACCAAACTGTATCATATGTGGTGTTGAATGCAGCTTTTCTTAGGGCTTTAGTCCCTTTCTGCCAGGTAAGCATTTTAACAAACTTTTTAAGTTTTTTGTTTTTGCTGAGTAGACTTTCAATAAAATTTCTTTTGGTGCCTACTTTTTGTACATAAGGGGTGTTGATGACGGTACAAGGAGATCCTGAGAGTTTTTCGGTAAGAACGATGTCCTTGGCCCCATAGTCTACAATCGCTTGTTTGTAGGCTTCAGATACATCAGCTTCAGTAGTGGCGATGAATGGACTTCCCATGGATATCCCACAGGCACCGAGAGCTATCATTTCTCTGAGTTGCTTCCCATTGGAAACGCCTCCAGCCGATATGATGGGGATCTTGCAAGCAGACTTTAGTTGAGGGATGAGCTGGTTTGCTGGAGTAGGGCCAGAATGACCTCCAGCTTCTTTATTTACAGCAATGATGGCGTCACAGCCCAATCGCTCAACCTTCTTAGCGTATGTTACATCAACCACATCACAAAACACTTTGATGCCCTCTGGTTTACAGGCTTTAATGGTAGCTTCTGGACTTCCTAGTGAAGTGATGATGTAATCAATTTTAAGTTCAATACAGGTTTTAAGCTGCTGCTTGAATTTTATATTGGATTTGTTGACGATGAGATTTACACCTATGGGTCCCTTGCTTTTTGAGCGTATCTCTTGTATGGCTGAGCGAAAGGCATCATCAGTTCTAAAGTTTAAGGCGGGTATGCAGCCTGTAATTCCAGATTTTGATGCTTCGATGAGCATTTCAGTATTTGAGACTAAGAACATAGGAGCCATAATAATCGGGTGTTCAATACCCAGTATGTCACATAGCGATGGTGTGATGGAATTTGATTCTTTCATATTGTGGTGTGGCTTTCCCTTCTAATTTACAATTTTTTTGTGAATTGGGTCCTTTTCTACTTTTTCCATATTTGCTTTATGGGTGGATGAAGTGTTGTGGGGTAGGGCTGATTTTTGTTCCTATTTTTCTGTTTCATACACGTCTTTAGTTTCGAAATTTTAAACGATTTTTTATGCTTATCTCAGTCTTAATTTAAAATGACCCATTTTTTAGCTTCACAAAATTTATATTAAATCATAGCTTCAGTTGTATTGTGTATTAATATGGATTACAGCAACTTGAGTGCAAAATATGACATCATGACATCTACCTATTTTCGTGTTATACCTGCTTGTTATCGGCTGTTTTATTCCAATTTTAAGAATGAATCATTCAGAAAATAATATGTATTTTAGCGGTATGAGAATTGATATCATTACCCTGCATCCTGAACTACTGGAAAGTCCTTTTTCTGTGTCTATTTTGAAACGCGCCATTGATAAAAAGTTGGTCGACGTTGTTGTTCATCAGTTGAGAGATTATTCAGATGATAAGCATCGTCGTGTCGATGATACTCAATTTGGTGGCGGCGCAGGTATGGTGATGTCTGTTCAACCCATTTCTTCGCTTCTCGATCAATTAATGTCCGAGCGCAATTATGATGAGGTGATCTACATGAGTCCCGATGGGAGTCGCTTTGACCAAGGTGAAGCGAATCAACTCTCTACGTGTTCGTCTCTTATCCTATTGTGTGGACATTACAAAGGAATAGATCAACGCATTCGTGATGTATACATTACCAAAGAGATATCCATAGGTGATTTTGTGCTTTCCGGTGGCGAGTTACCTGCTGCAATGGTTTGTGATGCGGTGATTCGCCTACTTCCTGGTGTCCTGGGTGACGAGACCTCTGCTTTGACGGATTCTTTTCAAGATGGTCTGTTAGCTCCGCCTGTCTATACAAGACCTGCAGAATGGAGAGGATACAAGGTTCCCGATGTTTTACTTTCGGGTCATGCCAAAAATATTGAAGACTGGCGTCACGAAGAGGCGGTGAAGCGCACGCAACTCATGAGGCCTGACTTACTCGAATAGACTGATTTTCAAACTCTTTCATTATTTCCCTTTAACATTCTTACTCTACAGCATTGGCGCTTACAGATAAGTGTTAATTTTTATGGCAATAGGATAGACATAAGCATTTTATTTCGTAATATTGCACCCTTAAAATCTAACAACTCAACCGCTGGCACAATACGTGGATGTTGGGATTTAAAAAAGAAAAGCAATGGATTTATTAAAATTTGTACAAGACGAATTTGTTCCTAAGAATGAATTCCCTGAATTTGGAGCAGGTGATACCGTAACGGTATACTACAAGATTAAGGAAGGAGACAAAGAGCGTACGCAGTTCTTCAAAGGTGTTGTTATTCAACGTCGTGGGGCTGGAATCACTGAGACGTTCACCATCCGTAAAATTGGTGCCAATGGCGTAGGTGTAGAGCGGATCTTCCCTGTGAATTCTCCAATTTTAGAGAAAATTGAAATTAACAAGAAAGGTTTGGTGCGTAGAGCACGTATATTCTACCTTAGAGATCTTACGGGTAAGAAAGCTCGTATTAAAGAAAGAAGAGTATAAGAAATTTTTCGACCCCAATAATAAGAAGGCGCCTTTATGGCGTCTTTTTTTGTTTCTAAAACACTTTGCTTACTTTTATATTATAAAATATATATAATAATGAAAATTAAAGCATTTAAAGGCATTAGGCCTACAAGAGACAAGGCTCATTTGGTTGCATCGCGTTCCTATTTATCTTATTCAGAGGAAGTCCTTCGAGAGAAGTTATTGAACAACCCCTACACATTTCTTCACATCATCCATCCCGAAGAATCTTTGGGAACGAAGAAATTATCGGGAAAAGAAAAATACAAAAAGGTTCGCGAAAAGTATTTGAAATTCTTGTCAGAAGGAGTTTTAGTCAAAGATCACAAAGAAACTTTATACATCTATCGTCAAAGCTCAGATGGCCAATCTTTTATTGGCGTTATTGCCGCTTCGAGTGTGGATGATTATTTAAATGGAGTGATAAAGGTGCATGAGCAAACAATCGCTTCCAGAGAAGAGATGTTTACCGATTACCTCGAGTCTACAGGGTTCAATGCCGAGCCTGTTTTATTGACATACCCAAAGACCTCATCTATCAATGAATGGATTGAGATTTATGTGAACAGACGTCCTGAGTATGAGTTTACAACCACAAACAGGGTTTTACACCACCTTTGGCATGTCGACAGTGAAAATGATGTAGCAGAACTCAAAATGCTTTTTAAAGGCGTCAAGACAGCTTACATCGCCGATGGTCATCACCGATCGGCATCCTCTGTATTGTGTTGTCAAAGAAAAAAACACACAGACTTGCCTGAAGATGGCAATGCCGCCTATAATTATTTCATGAGTTTCTTAATTGATGATGAGCAAATGCGAATCTATGATTACAATCGATTGATGCGTGACATCAATGGTTTGAGTGTTAAGGATTTTATGATGAAACTCGATGAGTGTTTCACCCTTCAGAAGATGGAAGCCGTTTACGCACCCAAATTACCCGCAGAAATGAGTATGTATATAGAGGGTGCTTGGTACAGCTTAATAGCAAAGGATTGTATCTATCATCCCGATCATTGTATTTCTAGTTTGGATGCCGACATGCTTTCCAAGCATATTTTGAGGCCCTTGTTAGGAGTGAAAGACATCCGTAAGGACGATAGGGTTGATTTTTTAGACGGTAAGCAAGGCTTGGTCGCCCTTCAAGATGCCGTGGATTCGGGAGGCTATCGGGTTGCTTTTGCACTCAAACCGGTATCTATACAACAGTTAAAAAGGGTGGCAGATCAAAAGCAAACCATGCCTCCAAAGAGTACATATATAGAACCAAAACTACGCAGTGGTTTGGTGATTTATAGTTTGGAGTGAAATAAAATACAAATGAAAACCGCAGCTGAGAAATAGTGCGGCCTTAATTTTTTAATTTTGTCAAATAATCCAAGCTCATGATAGTAGAAAATCTGAATAAAATTAAGTCGGACATTCCTGAAGATGTGACCTTAGTTGCGGTCTCAAAGACCAAACCCAATTCGGCTATTATGGCTGCTTACGAGGTGGGGCAACGTGCTTTTGGGGAAAATAAGGTGCAAGACCTAGCCGCAAAGGCGGAAGCACTGCCCGATGATATTGAATGGCATATGATTGGTCATTTGCAGACGAATAAGGTGAAGTATATAGCCCCTTTTGTGCACTTAATCCACGGTGTAGATTCTTTTAAATTACTCAAAGAGATTGACAAAAGAGCCCAGCAGCAGCAAAGGATTATTGGTTGTTTGTTACAAGTTCATATTGCTGAAGAAACCTCCAAGTTTGGATTGAGTGTTCTTGATCTTCAAGCACTCTTAAAAGAGTCTTCCTCCCTAAAAAATATTGCCATAAAGGGGTTGATGGGTATGGCTACAAATACTTCTGATGCCTCAGTGCTTAGAAAGGAATTCGCTTTCCTCAAACATACTTTTGCTCAGTTTCAATCCGAACACAATGAATTGAAAATATTATCCATGGGAATGAGTGGTGATTATGCCATTGCCATAGAAGAGGGAAGCACGATGGTTCGAGTGGGTTCTGCCATTTTTGGAAGTCGATTATAAATGAGATTTCGCCCTACTTTTAGCGGTTAAATTAATCGCATTTAATCCCTAAATGATTAGATTTGCGAGTCTTAAATTAGAAAGAAAACGGAACCATGGAAA
This sequence comes from Flavobacteriales bacterium, assembly GCA_022425195.1. Taxonomy (GTDB): domain Bacteria; phylum Bacteroidota; class Bacteroidia; order Flavobacteriales; family UBA7430; genus UBA7430. The sequence goes on from JAKMFX010000018.1 coordinate 56,049, forward strand.
TTCCCAAGAAATACGATCCTTTACAAATAGAAGATAAGTGGTATAACTTCTGGATGGAGAACGAATATTTTAAATCGACTCCCGACGAAAGAGAAGCGTATACGATTGTCATCCCACCCCCAAATGTTACTGGTGTTTTACACATGGGACACATGTTAAACAATACGTTGCAAGACGTTTTGGTACGTCGGGCTCGGATGTTAGGGAAAAACGCTTGTTGGGTCCCCGGTACAGATCACGCATCTATTGCAACAGAAGCAAAAGTGGTTAACAAACTTAAGGAAGAAGGGATTTCTAAAGATGATTTGACTCGTGAATCTTTCTTAGAGCACGCATGGGAGTGGAAAGAGAAGCACGGAGGCATCATTTTAGATCAGCTGAAGAAATTAGGCGCTTCCTGTGATTGGGATCGTACCTCTTTTACGATGGATGATAAGCTTTCAGCTTCGGTATTGGAAGTGTTTGTTGATCTGTATAAAAAAGGATTGATCTACAGAGGTTTCCGAATGGTCAACTGGGATCCCCAGGCTAAGACGACCGTTTCTGATGAGGAGGTGATACACAAAGAGGTTTCTTCGAAATTATACTATGTAAAATATCAGGTTGAAAATTCTGAGGAGTTTGTCACCATTGCGACGACACGCCCTGAGACCATACTTGGAGATACCGCTATTTGCATCAATCCAAATGATGAGCGTTATGCCCATCTTAAAGGAATGAAGGTTGTTGTCCCTATTGTGGGTAGAGTGATTCCCATCATTGAAGATGATTATGTAGATGTAGAGTTTGGTACAGGATGCTTGAAGATTACTCCAGCTCACGACCAAAACGATAAGGTCATTGGTGAGAAGCATGGTTTGGCTGTGGTAGATGTCTTAAACGATGATGCAACGTTAAATGAACATGGTTTACATTACCAGGGCAAAGATCGTTTTGTTGTTCGCAAAGAGATTGCTAAAGAGTTAGATGAACTGGGTATTCTTGTTAAGGTTGAGGATTATCAAACCAAAGTAGGATGTTCTGAGCGAACTGACGCTGTTATTGAGCCTAAGATTTCTATTCAGTGGTTCGTGAAGATGGAGAAACTGGCAGCTCCTGCTTTGGATGCCGTGATGCAAGATGAAGTTCAGCTGGTGCCTGCGAAGTTCAAAAACACCTATCGTCACTGGATGGAGAACGTTCACGATTGGTGCATTTCACGACAGTTGTGGTGGGGACATCAAATACCGGCGTATTTTTACGGGGATGGCCTCAATGACTTTGTTGTGGCTAAGACTCTTGAAGAGGCCCTGGTACTCGCAAAAGATGCGACGGGGAATAACGATTTAACCCTTGCTGATCTCAAGCAAGATGACGATGTATTGGATACTTGGTTTTCTTCTTCGCTATGGCCCATTTCTGTATTCAACGGAATTGTGGAGCCCGACAATGAAGAAATCAATTATTATTACCCGACCAATGATTTAGTTACTGCCCCAGAGATCTTATTCTTTTGGGTGGCGCGTATGATTTTAACAGGTTACGAATACCGTGGTGCTCGTCCGTTTAACAATGTATACTTAACGGGAATAGTTCGCGATAAGCAAGGCCGTAAAATGTCAAAATCTCTCGGAAACTCTCCCGATCCTATTGAGTTGATGAAGAAGTATGGGGCAGATGGAGTCCGCGTAGGTATGTTGTTGTGTTCTCCTGCAGGAAATGATTTGCCTTTCGATGAATCTCTTTGTGAGCAAGGGCGTAATTTTTCCAATAAGATATGGAATGCCTTTCGTTTGGTTAAGGGATGGGAGTCTGCTAAATTAGAACAACCAGAATCGAGTAGGATTGCTGTGGATTGGTTTGCCTCTAAATTGAGTGAAACCATTGATGGTATAAATGACAATTACGATAAATTCCGTATTTCGGAAGTTCTGATGAGTGTTTATAAGTTGGTGTGGGATGATTTTTGTTCTTCCTACCTTGAGATGATCAAGCCACCTTATCAAAAGCCTATTGATGAGCATACCCTAAAGGCTACCCTGGGCTATTTTGAAGAGATTCTTAAGCTCTTACATCCTTTTATGCCCTTTATCTCCGAGGAGATATGGTCTTTAATTTCAGAACGACACACGCCTGAAGAGCGTTTGATTGTAGCCAAATGGCCTGTTGTTAAGCCTGTAGATGTAAAAGTTCTTACCGATGAGAAGATGGCATCAGAAGTGGTTTCAGGCATACGAACCATCAGAAAAGAAAAAAATATTGCGAACAAAGATCAAGTTGCGCTGTTTGTGAAAGCAAATGAAGATACAGATCGTTCCTTTGATTCCGTGATCTCAAAACTCGGAAACTTAAGTGACTTGACTTATGTGGATGAGAAAGTTGAAGGTGCTCTATCGTTTAGGGTAAAATCTAATGAGTATTACATCCCCTTGGTTGGAGCAGTCAATATTGAAGAAGAAATTGCCACTTTAACACAGGAATTGGATTACACCAAAGGTTTTCTAAATTCTGTGATGAAAAAGTTGAGTAATGAACGATTTGTAAACAACGCTCCTGAGCAGGTGATTGCCAACGAGCGGAAGAAGCAAACGGATGCAGAAGCCAAGATAAAAACCATTGAAGAACAGCTTTCTTCACTGCAGTAAACCTTAAAGCCACTTGTAAGAGTGGCTTTTTTGTTTTGTATGGTTAAAGCTAGATTATTTGTTGTAATTTCGCGCCACGCTAATGCTCTGTTAGTGAGTCCGACCGGACTTCGTCGAAAGGGTTGAGTGTTAGTTATTTATTAATCACTTAATCTGACGATATGAATCAGAATTTTATTGAGCTTGGTCTCGAGGACGTTATTGTTCAAGCGGTAGACCATCTTGGGTTTGAAAAACCTTCTCCTGTACAGGAAAAATGTATCCCTATTGTTTTAAGCGAAGAGACTGATTTGGTAGCTCTAGCTCAAACTGGTACCGGTAAGACAGCATCTTTCGGTTTGCCGTTGATTCAAAAAATTGACAACGACAATAGAAAAACACAAGCTTTGGTCCTCGCGCCTACAAGAGAGCTGTGTATACAGATTGCAGCAGATTTGAATGATTTTGCTCGCTTTAAGAAAACCAATGTTGTTGCCGTGTATGGTGGTGCAAGCATTACCGATCAAGCAAAGAAACTCAAGAGAGGCGCTCAAGTTATTGTAGCCACTCCCGGACGTTTGCAAGATATGATTAACCGCCGTCTGGTTGATCTAAGCCATATTGATTATTTGGTACTTGATGAGGCTGATGAAATGCTTAATATGGGATTTCAAGATGCTATTGACGAGATTTTAGAAACGGCTTCAGAGGATAGGAATACCTGGTTGTATTCTGCTACGATGCCTAAGTCGGTGGCAAAAATCGCTTCCAACTACATGAATGACCCTATTGAGGTGACCTGTGGTACTAAAAATCAAGCTGCATCTACTGTAGAACATAACTATTATCTAATTGATAATAGAGACCGCTATAAAGCACTCAGACGCATTGTAGATTCATGCCCAAGTATATATGCCATTGTTTTCTGTCGTACACGAGCTGAAACTCAAACGGTTTCGGAACGGTTGATGGCGGATGGTTACAATACGGGAGGTTTGCACGGTGATATGTCGCAAGTTCAACGCGACGGAGTTATGAAGCAATTCAAAACGAAAAATATCAGCATCCTTGTCGCTACTGATGTTGCATCAAGAGGTATTGATGTTGATGAAATTACCCATGTGATCCACTACCAGTTGCCAGATGATGTAGAAGTGTATACCCATAGAAGTGGTAGAACAGGTAGAGCAGGTAAAGCAGGAACCTCTGTAGCTTTGGTGGGCGGTAGAGATAAGTTCAAACTGGTTCAGATTGAAAAAACCATCAACCGTAGAATAGAGCGCAAGATGGTGCCTTCTGGTGAAGAGGTTATGAAATCAATGGTGTTTCAATCCATGAACAACTTAATCAATGCCCAAGCGCACCCCAATGCTTTAAAGCCTTTTACTGAGGCCATTCACGAGTTGGCTGAACAAATGACGGTGACCGAAGTTTTAGAGAAATTCATTGCTTTAAACTCATCTAAAATCTTGAACTTCTACAAGGATGCCCAAGATCTAAATGCTTCTGGAAAAGGTAGAGATAAATCGAGTAATTCAGAACGAATTTTCATCAATATTGGTGAAAAAGATGGTTTTGACTGGGCTACCCTTAAGGATTTACTTCGCGAAAAGACATCTCTGACCAATGAGGATTTTGGAGGGGTTGATGTGAAAGGTGCTTTCTCCTTTTTTAACGTATCCAAAACGAAAGTTGAAGGTGTATTTGCCGCTTTTGAAGGATTTAGCATTGGTGATCGTAAGGTAAGCCTTGAAGTAACTAAACAAACCAAATCACCAGATCGTCGGGGCGGAAGAGATCGTCGTCGTGGTGGTGGCGGGAATTGGTCCAAGGACCGAAGAGGTTCTGGTTCTAGAGATCGAAAATCTAGCTCTAGAGGTCGAAGAGAACGAAGAAGATAAATATCAAAAACGCCCACTGAAAAGTGGGCGTTTTTTTATTCTGTGAATATAAACTGGTGATTTTTGGGTGTTGATAGGTGACTTTACCTACTTAAAAATGAGAGACTTCACCTATTGTGCAGGGGCTTGGTATTGACTTACTTGCATACAATGTACAATATCAATATTTCATATATGTACTAAATTAATATTCATAATTAAGTTGTTTGATGAGGTCCCTGTTTCGGCAGGGGCTTTTTTTGTGAGAGTGTATGTTTAGGAAAAGATGACTTACTCTAAATATGCGCCTTCATTTTCACCGAGCTCAACACCTACATGATCTTTGATAGAGGTAGAAAGAACCATCCCTGAGTAATCTGTTCGTATGGGAAAACGATGGTGCTTACGGTCTACAAGTGCGCAGGTATATATTTTTTCCACTGGGATGTCTAAAAAATGTTTGACCCCATAAATCATGGTTCTTCCAGAATTGAGAACGTCATCAACCAGAACCACCACCTGATTTGCGTAATGAACATCTTTAAGGCTCAATTCTATAGGAGATTTTAGCGGTGCCTTTTTGTTGATGATGACTTCTGCTAAGTGAACTTTGATTTCAGAAATATCACTGATGATTTTAGTCAGTCGTTCCGCTATTACAAAGCCATTTCCTTTAATTCCAGCAAGGGTAATCTCAGTTTCTTGGTAATTGGCTTCATAGATTTGCCAAGCCATCCGTTTTAATTTTTGTTGGATTTGCGCTTTATTTAAAATCTTAGATTTTGTCATTTAAAAATTCTCTTCATTCTACGTTCAAGATACCCAAAAATAAGAAATCGATTTCATTTTAGCTCAGTTTCGTTTCAATAAAGAATTCTCTTTTCTACTCATAATAATGTCCTTACCTTCGCGAGCTTACAAATACGCCTAAAAAATACACTATGAAATCTACATTTGAATTTTTTTCTAAGACTCAAGGAAGTGTTAAAGATGATGTTTTATCAGGATTAACGGTTGCCTTGGCTTTGGTACCTGAAGCTGTTGCCTTTGCCTTTGTTGCGGGAATTTCTCCAGTGGTAGGTTTGTATGGTGCCTTTATGATGGGCTTAATCACGGCTATTTTTGGAGGCAGGCCAGGTATGATTTCTGGTGCTACAGGAGCTTTGGCTGTAGTTATGGTTCACTTGGTGAAAGAGGGGAATGCCATGGGTGTTGAAGGCGCGATGATGGGATTGCAATACCTGTTTGCTACTTTAATTTTAGCCGGTACGCTCCAGGCGCTCGCTGGCTTTTTTAAGATGGGTAAGTTTGTTCGATTGATTCCTCATTCTGTAATGATGGGTTTTGTGAATGGTTTGGCGATCGTGATATTTATTTCTCAGTTGGGCATGTTTAAAACCAACGGTGCTTGGTTGGAAGGTTCCGCATTGAGTACAATGATTGGCCTGGTGGGTTTAACGATGGCGATTATGGTGTTCTTACCTAAATTAACAAAGAAGTTACCTGCAGCCTTGATGGCAATAATAACCGTTTCTCTAATTGTTATTTTTGGAGATGTTGATACAGAAACAGTTAAATCATTTATTGTTGCTGGTGGTGGTGAAGGTATCAAAGCAGGGCTACCCACATTTCAAGTCCCCCTCATCGATTTGTCTTTTGAAACCCTAAAGTTTATCATGCCCTATGCTTTGATTTTAGCTGCCATAGGCTTGATAGAGTCTTTAATGACGCTCAATCTCATTGATGAGCTGACAGAGTCTCACGGGAATGGTAATAAAGAATGTGTTGCACAGGGTGCGGCAAATATTGTAAATGGATTTTTTGGTGGTATGGGAGGTTGTGCCATGATTGGCCAAAGCATCATTAACATTAAGTCTGGTGGACGAGGGAGGTTGTCTGGTATTGTGGCATCACTGGCCTTGTTGTGTTTCATTTTATTCGCTTCTACTTATATCGAGATGGTTCCTATTGCTGCACTTGTAGGGGTTATGTTTATGGTCGTGATCGGTACTTTTGCATGGAACACCTTTAAGGTTTGGAATAAAATTCCATTGCCCGATATTATTGTGATTATTTTAGTCACCGTACTGACGGTTATTTTTGATTTGGCGATTGCTGTGTTTGCCGGCGTTATTGTTTCTTCCTTAGTTTTTGCTTGGGAAAATGCACTTAGAATACGCGCTAGGAAATACACAGACGATCACGGCGTAAAGCACTACGAAATTTTTGGGCCCTTATTCTTTGGTTCTGTAGAATTGTTTAACTCTAAATTTACCATTGCTGAAGACCCTAAAGAGGTAATCATTGACTTTAAGGAATCTAAAATTACCGACCAATCGGCTATTGAAGCCATCAACAAAATGGCGGAGCGATACCAAATGCATGGAAAGACCATCCACCTGCGTCATTTAAGTTCTGATTGTGTGAAGTTGATCAAAAAGGCAGAGAAGATTTGTGATGTAAATGTCTTAGAGGACCCTGATTATTTTGTGGCTATTGACAATTACAATAGAGCGCTTGCCGATTCAAAATAATTATTGGGGCGCTTTTTTACACAGGAGCAGTTTGGGTTTCCCATCTTTGAGTGTGGTAGCAAAGATGTAATTTTCACCTCCGTCTTTTAATTTCAATTTTTTCTTTAGAACCTCAACCTTTTGAGGAAAGTTTCGACAAGCAAGGTTTGCTTTATAGACCCCTAGCTTCAGCAGATCTTTTCGATTAGGGCCAATTTCCCCTTCGCAGATAAAGCTTCTCCCCGGGAAGTCAGATACTTTTTTATCTGAGGTATATAGGTGTGTGTTCTGGTGAAGTTTCTTGAGTTGATATCTCTCTGCTACGGACTTGAATGCTCCGCCTTTCATGATGGCAGAATGGGCTTCATAAATGTATTTTAGCGGTTTTGAGTATTCGATCGAGGCATCTTGCTCTTCAGAGATTGTGAAAGAAAATCCCTTTTGATTTTCTTTTGACAGGTGTATACAATGAATATCTGCCTCTGCGTTGTAGCCTTTTTCTATAAGGTATAAAACTTCTTTACACTCATTATTAAGAGCGACTACATGAACCTCTTTTACGCAAGCTAAATCCTTTAATGTCTGATTGATGTCAAGTAGCGGTGCGGTTTTGATCAATATTTTTCGTGCTTTCTCAAAAAAAAGAGCCTCACAATCTATTATATTAGGTTCGCAGTCTTGCAGTCTGAACACTCTTTGAGTTTCTTTACGGCGCGCGGGGTCAATGTATATCCAGTCGAGTGGTTCAAGTTCTTTTAGATGATGAATACCGTCTCCAATGTACACACTGCAGTTATCTTGGCCCAGAGCTTTAAAGTTATGTGTTACCATCTTTGCCAAGTCTGCATTCTGTTCGCAATATATAAGGGTGTCTGATTTTTGAGCCAGATAATAGGCATCTACACCAAAACCTCCAGTAAGGTCTATTCCTTTCCCGGAATGGATGATGCTGCTCTTGTATTTTGCAGTTGCCTCTGACGAACACTGCTCCATAGAAAGGCGAGCAGGGTAGAGTACGTTCTTATTTTGAAACCAATTCGGTAGTTTTTTTTGCGCCAGTTGTTTGCCCAATAACTGTTGTACGACGGACTTCATGTCCCACTCAGGATATTTAGAGGCTTGTAACATGAGGTCGGCAGCCTTGGATTTTAGGTGCCGATCGATAAAGTCTTGTATTTCCCTACGATTAAGATTCAATTCAACTTGTAATTATTGACTCAACATAGAAAAGGCAGCAGTGACTGCTATTAAACCTACAGCTAATGGAGTTACTGCTCCTTGCACCAATCTTCTTCGCTTTTTTTTTGTGGCTCCATACTTGTAGCCCCTATAGTATTCAGCATTGGTAAATAAATATTGATTATTTGGATTCCTAGGGTTGGTCAAACGACCGTCTTTAGGGGGGAATGCATAGCAGATTGCCGCAGGGACGTAATAAACAGGGAGGCTCAAAGATCCAATGATAAAATCGCCTGTTCCTCTAAAATATTTTTTAGCGTCTGAGATGCCTTGGTTAAAGTCATTATGTGATATAGAATCAGAAAACACTTTTTTATCTTCTATCGTTTGGGCTTCTAAGCTAAAGAAACTTATTAGCAGTATGAACAGAATCCCCCTCATGCTTAGCTTATTCATTTTGGTTAAAGTTAAATCCTATGCTTAACGTGAAACGGTGTCCTGTTTGGTATTTTTCGTAATCCGTTTGGTAAATACCGTCTTTAATGGATCCAACAGTCCTCTCTTTACCCACTGAAGGCACCCAAGCAATGTTAATAGGAATATACAGGTTACCCAAATCTAGGGTTCTTCCAGCTGCCAAAACCAATGTAGCTCCGGAGAGCGATATATTCGGTCCCACCGCAAATTCATATCCCGAACTGAAACGTGCGCCGAACATTCCACTTAGGCTCGGGAGAAATAGGCCATATTCCAATCCACCAACCAATAGAATTCCTTCTACCAGTCCTGCAATCTGGTCATCTCCCATGACTTGCTTTTCAAATTGATACCCAAATTGAGATACCACTTGTGAATTCACACCAAATTCTTCTTTTAGGTCCCTCGTCAATTCCCCTGAAGTTACATAGGTAACACCAACTCTGGGTCCCGATAGGTTTTTAATTCTCGGGGAAGTACCTGAGTTGTCTGCATCGTATTGAATTTGCGAGTAGCCATTTAGACTTAAACAGATTGATAGTATGGTAAATAGTTTTTTCATTTCAGTTTTTTTAATTCATGAGTGCGTATTGCAAAATATTCGCGCCCATTTTCAGGGCTAAGCTACGAATTTGTTGACTGTCTTTATGAACTGCATAATCTTCCCATCCATCTCCTAAGTCAGATTCAAAGGAGTAGAAACACACGAGCCTTCCTTCAAAGACGATTCCAAAACCTCTGGCTGGCTGTCCGTCGTGTTCGTGAACTTTTGGCAATCCATTTTGAAAGTCAAAATTTTGATGGTAGATAGGGTGGTTGAAGGGGAGTTCCACAAAGTCGAGTTCAGGGAAAACCTTTTTCATCTCAGGCCGAATAAAGGCATCCATTCCATAATTGTCATCGATATGTAAAAAACCACCACCAATTAGGTAATCTCTGAGGTTCTGAGCTTCTGAATTTGAAAACACCACATTTCCATGTCCTGTCATGTGAATAAAAGGATACCTAAATAATTCTGTACTTGCTACATCTACAACATCATAGACAGGGTCAATATTCATGTTTAATTGCTGAGAACAAAATCCAATTAGATTGGTGACAGAGGTGGGGTTGGAGTACCAGTCGCCACCACCGTTGTATTTTAACACTGCTACTTTGTAACTATAACCGTTAAAGGACATAATTAGAGGTAGCAAAATCAAGAATAAATAGTTTTTATTTCTCATGTTGTAAGGCTACGGTATGGCAGGCTACGATACCTGCTGTTTCTGTTCTTAAGCGAGCATTTCCCAGGTGTATGGATTGGAATTGTCGTTCGTTAGCCAAGCGAATTTCTTCAGGGCTAAAATCTCCTTCAGGACCAATTAATAGGGTCGAATTAGAAGAAGCAATGTTTTTTAGACTCTCTTTGCTTTGATCCTCACAGTGCGCGATTAAAGTTTGTGAATCATACTGTTTACTTATAAATTCTCTGAATGTAATAGCATCATTTAGTTGGGGAGTCTTGGCTTTTAGAGATTGTTTTGTTGCCGAGAGTATTATTTTAACCAAACGTTCTTTTTTGATTGATTTACGTTCCGAACGATCACAGAATAGCGGGGTGATTTCATCAATTCCGATTTCGGTTACTTTCTCTAAAAACCATTCAAACCGATCTATGTTTTTTGTTGGTGCTATGCCTATGTGAAGCTTGTAGGGCCGCTTTTCCTCTTCCCAGGCTTTTATGACCTCAAATCCCACTTTTTTTTGAGAGGCAATATTGATCATGACCTCATAAAATCCTCCACATCCATCAATCAGGTGAATGACATCTCCAATGTTCTTTCGGAGAACTTTAACGCAATGTCTGCTCTCCTCAATATTGAGGTGATGAGTGCCTTTAAGGATTTCAGGACAATAGAATAGCTGCATAAAACGAAAGTATAAAAATGGAAAACAATAGACGAGTTTTATGGGATAAAATCACATCATCCCTCGACAATTACTTTGGGAGCAGCTTCAAGAATTTTATCGTTGGCATCACTGTTAAATGGTTCAAAGTTGGTCCTAAATTCTCTGGCCAGTTGATTGGCTTTTGTGTCATAGGCAACCTTATCAGACCAAGTATTTTTTGGGTTAAGGATTTCTGTAGGTATCTCAGGGCATGATTTGGGCATGTGTAAGCCAAAAATGGGGTGATTTTGATAGTCTACATGATTCAATTCCCCTTTTAAGGCTGCGCTGATCATAGAGCGGGTGTGTTTCAACTTTATTCGCGATCCCACACCATATCCACCCCCTGACCATCCGGTGTTAACCAGCCATACATTTACATCGCTTTCCGCCATTTTCTTACCGAGCATTTCTGCATATATAATAGGGTGTAAGGGCATAAATGGAGCCCCAAAGCATGCAGAGAAAGTGGTTTTTGGCTCTGTGATCCCTTCTTCGGTACCTGCCACTTTAGCTGTGTATCCAGAAATAAAGTGATACATGGCTTGACCTGTGGTCAGTTTAGAAATAGGAGGGAGTACCCCAAAAGCATCACAGGTAAGGAAAAAGATGTTTTTGGGTTCTGGACCTGATGATGGGTTTTGAATGTTTGCAATGTAATTTATGGGGTAACTTACGCGTGTATTTTCTGTTTTGGCACCGGAGGTGTAGTCGGGGATGTTGGTACCATCCTTAAAGGTAATGTTCTCCAACAGTGCGCCTTCTTTTATGGCATGGAAGATGTCCGGTTCTTTTTCTTCATATAGGTCAATACATTTTGCGTAGCATCCTCCTTCAAAATTGAAAACTTCATTTTTCGACCAACCGTGTTCGTCGTCACCAATAAGGTTTCTGTTTGGGTCAGTAGACAAAGTCGTTTTCCCAGTTCCCGATAAGCCGAAAAACAAGGCGGTATCACCTTCTTTTCCCACATTCGATGAGCAATGCATTGATAAAATGTTCTTCTCGTAGGGAAGGATAAAGTTCAGGGCAGAGAATATCCCTTTCTTGATCTCTCCCGTGTACCCTGTACCTCCGATTAGAATTACCTTTTCAGAAAAATTGATGATGGCAAAATTGTGCTTTCGCGTCCCATCGACTTTTGGGTCTGCGTGAAACCCGGGTGCATTTATTACCGTCCATTCAGATTCAAAGGTTTCAATCTCATCAGAAGAGGGGCGCAGAAACATATTGTGCGTAAATAAGCTCGACCATGGATACTCACTGACCACGGTTAATGGTAATTTATGATTTTCAGAAGCACATGCTATGGCATTTTTTGCGTATATCTCTTTG
>JAKMFX010000001.1 GCA_022425195.1 Flavobacteriales bacterium
AAATAACTGTTGATAAGTAGAGATTGGAAATCAAAGAATTAAATGAAAGATTAACAAATAAAAAAGTAGATGTTCATAAAGTAAATAATAAGGGAGAATGGTTAAATTTGAAAAAAAAACTCATGAAAATAGCTATTGCCTCTGATCACGCCGGAGTAGATTACAAAAAAAGACTCATAGATATTTTAAAGGAAGAAGGAAATGAGTTGCTGGACTTAGGGCCTTTTAACGAAGATCGGGTAGATTACCCAGACTATGGACACGCTTTAGCCCATAAGGTTTCTACGAAAGAGGTAGATATGGGTATATTATTTTGCGGAAGCGGAAATGGAATAAACATGAGTGCAAACAAGCACAAGGAAATAAGATCCGCTTTGTGTTGGAAAAAAGAAATTGCAGAATTAGCAAGACTACACAACAATGCAAATGTATTAACCATGCCGGCGCGATTCATTACTTTTGAGGAGGTAAAAGAAATTGCTTCTATTTTTATAGAAACTGAATTCGAAGGAGGAAGACACGAAGCTAGGGTGAACAAAATATCATGTTCTTGATTACAACCTGAATTGTTCAGGGTCACAAAAACGACAAGGCTCTTCTCGGTTTGAGTGAGAAAAAGGAATTGAAGGATCAAACAATTCCTTTAAGAGCAACCTTAACTCCTCTTCAAAAGAAGAAAGAACCCCTTCATCAAAAACAGGGTTTGTTTTCATTCCTGCAGGAAGAAAACCTTCTTTAAGTGCTCTAAAACTAAAAATACCCGCCTCTAAGGTTTCTTGTTCTGGAAACATTTTTCTATACATGAGTGCGTAGAGAAACAGCTGAAAACCTTTATGATACTGTTTTTCCCGAACCAATTTTCCCATAAGGTCTGATTGAATATCTTTTAGCACTACTTTTCCCGTTTTATAATCTATAATTCTCAAATCCCCATCAACGACATCAATTCGATCTGCATTTCCATTGAGTTTAATGACATGATCTAAGCCCTCTATGGAAATGGCTGAAGTTAAATCTTTTTCTAAACCCTCTATTTTTACGAAGCGGCCTTTTTGAAGAAAACGGATTTCTTGATTGAGAAAAGAATTTAAAAATTGTTCCGCCACCGTGAAGATTAATTTATTTTTCCCCCGTTCTATGTTTTCGCTTTTCAACTCTTCTTTAAAGAGTTTTTTAAGTTTGGGGGTGATATTCTTCTTTATTTCTTTTAAAGAATCTAATTTGAGAGACTTACCTAAGAAAGGAAGATAAAATTCTTCTAGAGCACGATGAATCACTGTACCCAGAGTACTTGCTTCTATTGTCTCTTCGATTTCGTCTGGCGTTTTTATTTTCAACACCTTTTCGTAATAAAATTGAAGAGGGCATGTTTTGTATAGATTAAGAGAGGAGGGAGAAAAGCCTTTATTGGTTGCAATTTCCTTCAAACGACGCATGACAAATTCGTCTTTTTGGATGACAAATTCTCGAATTTTTACTTTTTGAAGTTTGTGGGATAAAACATCTTGCTCGAAATCAATATCTTCTGGGTACTTCGTGACAAGCTCACTTTCTAATTGGTTGATAAAACGACTTTTCTCACCAGAACCCAACGCGTCCGTTTCGGTATTGTAAATCAAAGTAAGCGACTTACACCGTTGGACCAAACGATAAAAATGATAAGCAAACACAGCATCCATATCTTCATAGGTGGGTAAGCCCACTTCTTTTCTAATGTCAAAAGGAATGAAAGAATTTTCTGTTTTACCGGAAGGTAAAAACCCTTCATTTACCGAAAGAAGGACGACATCTTCAAAGTCGAGATTTCTCGTTTCTAGCATTCCCATCAGCTGAAGCCCGGACAAAGGCTCACCATAGAAAGACATACTTTCTATGCTTGCACTTTGTTGAAAGAGGTGATGTAGCGTTTTAAGCTCACAGATAAACCCATACTCATCTTGAAGGTTTTTAATTTGATTCAAAAGCTTAGTAAACGCATATAATTCTTCAAGCATAACAAAGTCTTGATCCTTGTGCGTTAAAACATCGTCCTTAATCATATTGATTAACTCCAATAGATTGTCTATCAAAGAGAAGGGTTTTTCTATTTTACAGCCCAATAAAAGTTCGAGCCATGTAGCAACCTCCGGACCACCTATAGATACTAGATATTCTAGGGAAATAAAAGACCGGTTTTTCGTCTGTAATTCACGTTTAATTTTTTGCAAGCCTGGTGTTGTACAGGAATTCTGAAAAGCCGGGCTTTGCCATATTTTGTAGAGGTCTTTATAATAGAATTCATCATCGACTTTTTTTAACCGCTCTCGGTTAAGGTGAAGCTGAAACACAGCATCAAGAAAAGCAAATAGCGAAGCGTTTCTTAGGGCGTTACCCATAGTAATATTGACCCCTTTAACAGACTTTGGAAGGAAAGATAAAACAGGAGAAAGCAACTTTTCGTCTGCAAGAACAAGCGCAACATCTTTTTTATCATCGGCTTTGGAGTAAATATCGTTAAGTATCGAGCCCGCCAACTGTGCTTGAGCAACGGCCTTAGGAACGCCATAAACGCGAATTTTTTTTTGTTTCTTCAACTCAGAACACACCCAGTTAAAGGGCCTGTTTTCAAACTCTGACCACCCTTTATATTGCCTTAAATATTTTCCCGCTTCCTGCTTTTTGTCGTTTAGGTAATAAGAATCTACATCCCAAAAAACTTCTGCGAAGCCCTCGGATATGAGCGTTTTCATGATTTTAGTTTCACAGGGGTTCATTGCGTTGAACCCGACATAATAAATAGAACCCTTTTCGGGCTTATTTTCACTTATCCAGGTTGATACTTGTTCTGAAGCCCGTCGATAAGCCATTCCCTGAAAAGCAACATTTTGTTTTTTAAGCCGAGACTTAAAATCAATAAAAAGCCGCTCCATCAGCTCCCAAAAGCGAAGATAGTTTTGAACCATATCGCTTGGCTGTCCGCTCACTGGAGACCATGACTCAATTTTTTTTGCCTGATGAATATAGTTGAACACCTTTTCAGGAGAATCGAAATAAGCATCTATGTCGTTGAAGTCTTTAAGAAGCGTGGGCGCCCATTTTAGAAATGCGTCGAAAGCGTCTTGTTCCTTTTTAGGGAAGACGTTTTGATAGGAAACATACATTTCGAACAGCAATGTGGTTTTACCAATAATGCTGAGTTCAGACAACTCTTCTAACCACTCCTCAATGGCGTAAATTTTTGGCATCCAAAGAGGGGTGCCACTCATTTCAGACAAAGCCTTTTTAAAAAAGGTTCCCGCCCGCTTACTCGGCATAATAATAACCAGCTCCTCCAGGTGAGTTCTTTTTTCTTGATAAAGCTGGTGCGCTATTTTATTAATAAACTTCTCCAAACTAAAATTCTTTTATCGTAACGCCATCGTCATTAACATAGGCCAAGACACAGACAATTTCTTCATGGCCCATTTTTTGAAGCGCCTCTTTGTATTTTTCTATTTGTTTATCGTGATCAGAAATAATGCGACCGGTCTTGTAGTCTATGACCACCACTTTTTTTCTTTCAAAAATTAATCGATCAGGCCTAATAATTTTACCATTACCAAGCAAGATCTCTTCTTCATTCTTAACGCGCAACCCAGGCTTAAAGTAGCCTTTCATTTTTTCGTGTTCGATTAACGTTTTAACAAGAGCCGCCACCTCTTCCCGGTCTGCTTTTGAGAGAACACCTTCACGGACGGCCCTTTTGATTGCAGCATCAAGATCTTCTGATTTTTTAATGTAAGACAAGACTTCATGAACCTTTTTACCTTTGTCAGAACCCTTTTCCGGATTGTGAACATCCCAAATCTTTGGCGCCTGCCGGTTGATTTTAAGAACCTTGGAAATGTCGCTTATTGGCGCGACCACCTTTAGGTGTTTGTTTTCTTTTTGTACCGTCTGCTTAGGGGCAATTTTTTCCCCAAACAAGTACTCTCTTTTTCCTTCGCTCCACAACCCTTTTTCTGATAAAAATGCATCAAAGTAAAGGTTTAGATTTTTCTGTTTTTCTTTGGCAGATGTGATAATGTTTAGTCTTGTTTTTGCTCGTGTAAGGGCAACATACAACATGTTAAGGTTATCCAAAACAACTTTTGCCTCATGCTGTTCGAAGACAGACTGCAGTTTTTTTGTACTCTTGTTGAGCTTTTTATTCAGAGGCACCAAAGCACTTGAAAGACCTTTAAGCTCGGGCTCATCGAATTCTACCCACGATTTTGCATCGCGCTCAGTCTTGGCGTCCCAGTTGGCAAAAGGAAATATTACGACGGGAAACTCTAGACCTTTGGACTTGTGAATGGTCATTACTTGTACTGCGTTGGTTTGCTCGGGGACCGCTACTGAAAGTTTTTTTGCCCGCTCGTCCCAGTGGCTTAAAAACCCATACAAGTCTTGCGAATGTCGGTTGCCGTACTCCCAGACCTCATCTAAAAAAAACTGCACATAAGTACGCGCACTTTCTTCGAGGAGAAAAGACTTGCAAATGACGTGACACAGCTTAAAAAGTGAAAAGCGACGCCATTGATTGAGGTCAAATGCTTTTGAAAAACGTTTTAGAAAGCCATAAAAATGCTTTGTGCATTTGTCGCACAAATTCAAGATCTCTTGGCTTGACATTTTGGCTTTTCCTGCGGCTTCAAATTTTCCGACAAGAAACTCGATAATTTTAAACCGATAGAGAGGGTGTTCAGGGTTGTTGATAAAATGGAGAAAGTTTAGCACAAACCTTATTTCGGTTGACTGCTCCAGGAGTAAGGATTCAGATGAAATTACGTGCACCCCCTCTTCTGAGAGCCTTTTTACAATCAAAGCGCCTTTGGATTTTGTGCGCGTCAAAATACAGACGTCTCCATAACGAAATCCTTCAGACTTTAACTCTCGAACAAGCTCTAGACAACGCGCGACTTGTTTTTCGTCATGCTCCTCACCTCCCTCTAAGTACTCCAGAGACACACAACCTCCTTCACCCCGCTCCTCTTGGGCGTTAAGCCCGTTAAAAAGAGGACTGTATTTTGAGTCGGATATTTGTCGTGCAACGGAGGAGAAGAGCTCGTTGTTAAACCGAACAAGTTCCGCTTTGGAGCGGTAGTTTTTTTGCAGAGACAAATGATCCATGCGGTACGCTAGTTGTTGTTTGTT
Source organism: Flavobacteriales bacterium (assembly GCA_022425195.1). Taxonomy (GTDB): domain Bacteria; phylum Bacteroidota; class Bacteroidia; order Flavobacteriales; family UBA7430; genus UBA7430. Next base: position 5,155 of record JAKMFX010000001.1, read on the forward strand.
GTCAGCCATCTGTTGCAGCCCTATGAACTGATCCACGTCTCCCCCCCTCCACCGGTAAATGGCTTGCTTCGCATCTCCAACAATCATTGCTGAACCGGGTTTAAGGCCATCCGCTATAGCATTCTCTATTAGCGGGGTTAAGTTTCGCCACTGAAGTGTTGACGTGTCTTGAAACTCATCAATAAAATAATTTGAGTAGCGCTCTCCGAGCCTTTCATATATGAAGTTGCCTTCTTCATTTTGGAGAACATCCGCAATTTTTTTGTTGAACTCACCTATTGGAATGATGTTGTTTTGCTCCTTAAGCCTCTGCATCTCTCTTGAAATTTCTTGAAGAACACCTACAGAATACAAGTTCTGATCGATTAATTTGAAAGACACGTACTTTGGATACTTTTCATCTAAGCGCTCAAGGCAAGAGTTAATTAATGGAGAGAACTTAGCCCTTAACTGGTTTATTCTTGCTTTGGCATCCTCCGGAGCAGAACCAGAGGACCAATCTTCCCGCGCCAGGTAATCTTGATTTCGGTTGCCCGGAATGTATTTTTCCCAGTCTTTTGCTTCGAGATAGTTAAAATATCTTGGCAAGCCACTTCTTGCTCCACCCGAGATCCATTTGGGGTCTAAATGATTGACCTTACACTCCTCTGAAAAAGCCAAGCCAATAGCGGAAAGCTCCTCATCAATCGCTGATGTGTAGTCTTCAAGAGCGCCTTTCAGATCAAAGAATTGGTTGATGCTTATCGATTTCAACCTCTCGCAATGTTCTTGGCTGTTTTCTTTGAGCAACTCTTCAGCAATCGTGTAAAAGTCATTTTCAATCAACCAACTTTTATCGTCATCGGTTCTGCTTTGTATAAAACGAACAAAAAGGGCGGTTAATTTTTCATCGTCCCCCGCCCTATTGATGAGTAGGTCAACCGACTGCTTGAGGAGTGTGGTCTGCTCAATTTCCACATCAAAATTACTGGGAAGGTCAATGTCTTGAGCAAAGGTTTTGAGAACTCGATGGGTAAACTTATCAATCGTACCGACAGAAAACCGCGAATACCGATGAAGTATCGTTTCAAAAATCAGTCGGGCTCGAGATTGGAGCACCTTTTTATTAAGGCCCATTTCGCTAGAGATGACATCCATCATTTCTAGTTCTGCAACGCTAGCTTTTTCTGGATTAGAAAAAGCTTTTAGACTTCCCAATATACGCTCTTTCATTTCTGAAGCCGCCTTGTTGGTAAAGGTGATGGCCAGTATGCTGAAGAACTTTTGAGGAGACTTAGACCTCAAGCAGACCTTAAGGTATTCTTTAACGAGCGTGAAGGTTTTTCCGGACCCAGCCGATGCGCTGTATATTTTAAAAGGGGCGATTTCCATTAGTACAAGAATAAACAATTTCAATGACAATATCTGTCTTATATTGTGTCCAAGCCATTGCTTTTTTCTTAAATAGTTATATATTTAAGCATTGTATTTTGATGATTAAAAACCCCTCAGATGACCGATTTGATTGCTTCCCTGTTATTTTATTCAAAAACGAAAGCCTGTATCAAAAGTGCTGCACAGATGGTTCGATTTCTCAGGGTTAAATACAATATAAAGGTTACCGAGCAGCGCGTTATCATGATAAACAGATTTCTAGAATCACAAAAAGCCTACAATAATTACTAAACAGCTTCGTTTTGTTAATAAGGATTACCAACAGAAATCGTACCTTAAACAAATGAATTTAATAATAAAACCACTTAATTATGTCAGATTTAATTACAACCGTATTGCAAGATGCAAGAGACAAAGGAAAGCTAAGCCGAACTGATGTCGTTCTTCGCTATTTAAGAATCAAGTATCGACTGAAGGTGTCGGAGTTCGTTTTAAAGAAGAGAATAGATCAATTGCTCTCAGGGAGTAAATTATAGACAAAAAGGCCTTTTTAAAAAACACTCCAACCGGGGTGTTTTTTTTTGTTTAGGTAATTACGGTAAGCCCTTTTACATCCGGAGATGTTGGTTTACACTGCTTATATTCAGGAGGTTTGGGAAAAATAAACGAGAGGGCCGAATTAAAAGAATTTTTTGGTGTTGTGGAAAACAAAAAAAGCGAACAACCTGAATTTTAAAAGGTTGTTCGCTTTAGGATGAGGTCGGAACCGGATTCGAACCGGTGTAGACGGTTTTGCAGACCGCTGCCTAAGCCTCTCAGCCATCCGACCATCAATGCGGTTAGCAAAAGTAACAATTTCAAGTTCTTTGACAAATAAACGAAAGAGAATTTGAGGCTTACCTTTTTGCGCTAAGCTCAACACAAACGCGTAGTACATCTCCTTGAATGGGGGCGTTGTGCTTAACCACCAACACGGTAGACTCTTTTACCGAGGGAAACTCTAGCATTAACCGATCAAGTATTCGTTGAGCAACATGTTCTATGAGCTTCGACCGTTTTGACATTTCCTCTTGAACGACCTTGCTAATCGTCACGTAATCAATCGTTTCAGACAGCTTATCCGACTTAGCCGATGCAGAGAGATCGGCCTCTACTTCGATTGTTACACTGAAGTCTGTGCCAATCACCGCCTCTTCATCCATGCAACCGTGGTAGGCGTAACAACGAATATCTTCAACACGAATAATTCCCAAAGCTTATTTTTTTATGGTTTTTAAAGCGCGATCAATTCTTTTTAAGACTTCCTCTTTTCCGAGAAGTGCAGCAATTTCGTTCATCGACGCTCCCGCGCCCAGGCCTGTTACTGAGACTCGAAAGGCAGGCATTACAGCGCCAAACCCCAAGCCCTTTTCTTCCAGAAAACCCTTGAAGCATGCCCCGATACTATCCGCGTCAAAACTGCCTAGATTGTCGAGTAAGTTTCGCAACTCCGTGATAATTTCAGGCGTTTGATCTTTCCATTTTTTCTTAATGGTTTTTTCGTCATAAGATAAAGGCGCCTCAAAGAAGTATCGACCCTCTTTTAAGATGTCCTCTACAAAGGTAGCTCGCTCCTTCATTAACTCGCACACCTGAGCAATATAATTGTCCGCAGCATCAAGCTGGGCACTTTTTAGGAAGGGTTTCAATTGGGGGGCAAGCTGCGCTCCTGATTGCATGCGAAGATATTGTTGATTAAACCAATTGGTTTTATCAAAATCAAATTTAGCCCCTGCCCTACCAACGCGATCAAGAGAAAACGCCTCAATCAACTCGTCCATGGAAAATAACTCTTGAGTGGTGCCAGGGTTCCACCCTAAAAAAGCCAACATATTATTAAAAGCTTCAGGGTAATATCCTCGCTCCCTATATCCAGAGGACTTTTCTCCCGTTTCGGGGTTGGTCCAGTTGGTTGGAAAAACAGGAAAGCCAAGACGGTCACCGTCTCGCTTAGAAAGCTTTCCATTTCCATCGGGCTTCAGGATTAGAGGCAGGTGAGCAAATTGTGGCATCTGGTCAGCCCAGCCCAGGTATAAGTATAGCAAGACGTGAAGAGGTGCAGAAGGAAGCCACTCCTCCCCTCGGATCACATGTGAAATGTTCATTAGGTAGTCATCTACAACATTTGCTAGGTGATAGGTAGGCATACCATCAGATTTGAACAACACCTTGTCGTCTAAATTATTCGTGTTTACACTCACCCACCCGCGGATGATATCTTCAAATTTCACATCCTCATTTCGAGGCATTTTTATCCGAATGACATGTTTTTCATTTGCCTCTAAACGCCTTTGTACTTCTTCTGCAGGAAGTGTCAATGAATTTTTCATTCCACTTCGCGTCACGGCATTGTATTGTGGTGAAGCAACTCCTGCAGCTTTCATGCGATCACGCATTTCGGTCAATTCTTCGGGGGTGTCAAAAGCATAGTAGGCCTTACCCGATGCAACCAGCTGGTCTGCGTATTGTTTGTAGATAGGTTTGCGCTCAGACTGTCTGTAAGGACCGTTCTCTCCGCCCACAGAAGCACCCTCGTCGACGCCCATCTGACACCAGTTTAAGGCGTCCACGATGTATTCTTCGGCCCCAGAAACATAACGAGACTGATCGGTATCTTCAATGCGAAGCAAGAAATCACCACCGTGTTTTTTCGCAAAAAGATAATTGTATAAAGCGGTTCTAACACCACCCATATGTAGTGGTCCAGTTGGGCTGGGGGCAAATCGAACTCTTACGCGTCGTTCTTTCATGGTCTTGAAAACAAATTAAGTACGCGAAATTACAAATTATTAAGCGTACGCCTTCATAATACAACTTGAAATTGCCCTTTTTCCAGCCGTATTCTCAATAGAGTGAGCATTTCAGAAAGAAACACACCTGACTTGAGTAGACCCTATTAAACTAAGGATAATAATGTATTTTTACCACATGCAAGAAGAGTATTCAATATTGATTGAGAAGCTTAGGTCTTTTGTGAGAAAGTACTATCAGAATCTTTTGATACGGGGGCTAATCCTTTGTTTTAGTAGCCTATCCATCGCGATTATTCTGTTTGCGGTTTTGGAGTACTTCGGAAACTTCGGCGTCCTCACCAGAACCTTCCTGTTTTGGCTTTTTGCAATCTTGTCAGGAGCCTTGTTTTTCCTTTTTGTGTTTATCCCCATCTTGAGGCTTGCAAGACTAACAAGACAATTGACAGACGATGAGGCAGCAAAGATCATAGGGAGGCATTTTCCCGAGGTTGAAGATCGATTGCTGAACGTTTTACAGCTTAAAAAGCAAAATAACGGGAATCTACCACTACTTGAAGCAAGCATTAAGCAAAAGGCCTCGGGGTTAAGACCCATTCCCTTCCTAAAGGCGGTTGATTTTTTTGAGAATAAGCGATACCTTAAGTACACCCTTATTCCGGTAGTCATTATTTGCGCACTTTATCTTTCAGGAAAGGTGTCGATAATAACGGAGAGCTCTGCTAGAATTATAGACCATCAAACTGAATACACGCCCCCTAAGCCCTTTGAGGTTCACCTGTCAAATGACAGGCTTGAATGTGTTCAGCATCAAGATTTTTTGTTGGAGATACAGATCACGGGAACAGAAATACCCGCGAATGCTTTTGTAGAGCGAGGAGGCTTGTCCATCAAAATGAAAAAAAAGCAGAACCATGCCTTTGAGCATGTCTTTAGAAATGTTCAAAAAACGGAAAACTTTGTACTTAATGTGGGTGGGGTAAAGTCAAAAGAATACCGTTTAAATGTTTTGGCAGCCCCGTCGATAAGTCGATTTTATTTAGACATAGACTACCCTCACTACACTGAAATTCTAGATGAAAAGATCACTAATATTGGGGAGGTTGTTGTCCCTGAAGGTACTCGCCTATCTTGGTCTTTACATACTGAAAACGCCAATTCTATTGCTGTGATTTGGGGCGCTGAGAAACTACAGGCAAGCCAGGGTTCAGGGGGTCAATTTTCCTTTTCCCGCAAAGCGACAAAGTCATTGAGCTATGTTTTGGTTCCCTCAAACAATCGCGTAAGCTCCAGTGACTCTATGGGTTATCAGCTTAAAGTTCTAAAGGACGGCTTTCCATTAATTAGCGCTCAAGAAGTCATAGACTCCACCTCTTCAAAGACCCACTACTTTAGGGGGGAGATAAGTGATGATTACGGGTTCAACAAGCTACAGTTTAGGGTGAAAAAGCAAAACAATAATTGGGACAGCATTGTGCCGATTAAGTTCGACAAAGCACTAAACCAGGCGAGCTTCTTTTTTGTCTTTGACAGAGCGTCAATCCCTATTCAGGGGGGCGACTTGTTGGAGTACTATTTTGAGGTGTTCGACAATGATGCCGTCAATGGGTCAAAAAAGACAAAGAGCAAAATTTTTGATTTTCAAGCACCTACACGAGACGAGCTACTAGAGGAGCATGCCCAAACAACAGAGAAATTAAAAGACCAATTGAGTGAGAATGTATTGTTGGCAAAGGAACTTCAACGAGATTTGGAGAAGCTACAAAAGACTTTGTTGAGCAAGCAAAACATGACTTGGGAAGATCAAGAGTTTGTTAACGAGGTCTTGGAAAAACAAAAAAAATTAGAAAAAAACATACAGCAAATTTCTCAAAAAAATAAGCAGAAGAATGCGATGATGAGTGATTTTACCGATCAGGACAAACGAATCTTAGAGAAGCAGAAGCAGTTAGAAGAATTGATGGATGATTTGATGTCTGATGAGCTTCGTGAACTATTTGAAGAAATGGACAGTCTTGCTGAAGAGATGAGCACAGATGAGTGGATGGATAAGTTAGAAGAGCTGCAGCTGAGTAATGAAGACCTTGAAAGGGAGCTTGATAGAAATTTAGAAATGCTTAAAAAGGTGGAGTTTGAGCAAGCCCTAGAAGAGTCTATGGATAAATTAGAGCAAATTAAATCCAAGCAAGAACAGTTAAGCAAGAGCAAGAAAGCGCCTGAGGAGTTGGCCGAGGAGCAGAAAAAGATAAATAATGCTTTTGATGAGTTGAAGGAGAAGCTTGCCGGGCTTCATCAAAAGAACAAAGACCTAGAGAGGTCTCAAGATTTGTCTGAGCTTGGTGAACTCGAGGAGCTCATTGATCAAAAGCTGAAAGAAAACCTTGATAACCATCAAAATAATAAGCGAAAAAAGGCCCAACAATCTCAAAGGGAATCGATAGATCTGATGGAGCAGGCGCTTGCCGAGATGAAAGAATCTCAAGCACAGAGCCTTGATCAAAGCCCGCCTGAAGACATGGACGCTTTGCGACAGATTTTAGAAAACCTGATTGACTTGTCCCTTCAGGAGGAGGCGCTTTTAGAAGCTCTTTCCCAAACCCACAAGAATGACCCTAATTACGTGTCTATTGTACACTGGCAAAACAAGCTAAGTGACGACTCGAAAATTTTAGAGGACTCTCTTTACGCACTTAGCAGAAGGCAGGCCCAAATAAAAGCCACGGTTAATCGTGAAATCAATGCGATTGGCAGCAACATTCAAAAGTCGATTGCGCACATGGCAGAGCGGGAAACCCAAAAGGCGCTTGGGCGCCAACAACTGGTCATGACTTCTGCAAATAACTTAGCATTAATGCTAAGCGATATTTTACAAGCTATGCAGGAGGAGGCGGCAGAAGGCATGCCTGGAGATCAGCAATGCAACAAACCTGGCCCATCCAAGCCGACCCCCGGAGACCTCAAGAAAATGCAACAAGATTTAAAGGATCAGCTCGAGCGAATGAAAAATGGGCAGCAAAAGTCGCCCGGAGAAAAACCGGGGATGTCGCAATCAAAATCCTTGGTAAAAATGATGCAGCGCCAAGAGCTGATTCGGCAACAACTAGAAAAACTGGCTGACGGAATGGGAGAACAAGATAATGGGAGCTTGGAGTCTCTTCAAGAAGCGATACGTCAGATGGAAAAGACAGAGGAAGATTTGTCTAAGAATCAGATATCAAACGAAACATTAAATCGTCAAAATCAGATCATCGAGAAGCTTTTAGAGGCTGAAAAATCGGATCAAGAACGCGGAAAAGATAAGAAAAGAGAGTCCAAAGAGGCAAAACAACTGCCACATCAGGTTAAGGATTTAATGAGTGATTATCAGCAAAAGAAAATGAAGCAAGCGGAGCTATTAAAAACAATACCGCCCGCTCTGAAGCCTTACTATAAAGAAAAAGTAAACAACTATTTTCGAGACCTAGACAAACACTAATGGCGGAATTAAGCATACAATATCATACAGAATGCGATTTTAGCTTTACGGACGCAAACAAACGCACAGCTTGGTTGTTAGAGATTGCGGAGAAAGAAGGCCGTAACCCTGAGTTGATCAATTACATTTTCTGTGATGATGAATACCTACACAAGATTAACCTTGAGTTTTTAAGTCATGACAACTATACCGATATAATCACTTTCGATTATGGATTGGGCATGGATCTAGTTAGCGACATTTTTGTAAGCGTTGAGCGTGTCCAGGAAAACGCCAACGAGTTCAAGACCTCTTTTGACGATGAGCTGGATAGGGTTCTAGCGCATGGGCTGTTACATCTTTGCGGCTACAAGGATAAATCCCCTGAAGACCAGGCTTTAATGCGGGAAAAAGAGAATTATTACCTATCTTTGCGTGCTTAATGGTCTGGTCCGCCAACCAGACAACACTAAGGTTAAGCCTTTGTAAATCAATGATTTAAAAATGTTCCACGTGGAACGGTGCATATGTTTCAAGAAGAGTACGACGTAATAGTAGTGGGCGCAGGACATGCGGGTTGTGAGGCTGCTGCCGCAGCGGCCAATTTAGGCGCGAGAACTTTATTGGCGACCATGAATATGGACAACATCGCGCAGATGTCATGTAACCCTGCAATGGGCGGCGTAGCTAAGGGTCAGATTGTGCGTGAAATAGACGCTCTGGGCGGGTATTCTGCGCTTGTTACCGACGAGACAATGATTCAGTTTAAGATGTTGAATCAGTCTAAAGGTCCAGCCATGTGGAGCCCAAGGGCTCAGTCGGATCGCATGCTGTTTTCTAAAAAGTGGCGCATGATTCTTGAATCTATTAAGGGTCTTGATTTTTGGCAGGAAATGATCGTGGGCCTTCTTGTTGAGAACGGAGTGATTAAAGGGGTTCGAACAAGTTTAGGGCTCGAAATCAAAGCAAAAAATGTAATTCTTACCAATGGGACCTTCTTAAATGGACTTATACATATTGGAGAAAAAAACTTTGGCGGCGGTAGGGCTGCCGAGCGACCATCTATTGGTATTACCAGCGATTTAGAGGCTTTAGGTTTTCAGTCTGGTCGGATGAAAACGGGTACGCCACCTCGTGTTGATGGAAGGACTCTGGATTACTCTAAAATGGAAGAGCAGCCTGGTGATCAAAATATGGTCGGGTTTTCCTACATGCCTACTAAAAAACCTACCAAGCAACGCTCTTGTTATATTACTTATACTTCTGAAGAGGTTCATGATGTTTTACGTACGGGCTTTGAAAAGTCCCCCATGTTTCAGGGAAGAATACAGGGTTTGGGGCCAAGATACTGTCCGTCTATAGAGGATAAAATCACCCGCTTTGCAGATAAAAATAGGCACCAGATATTTGTGGAGCCCGAAGGCTGGGACACATGTGAAATATACGTAAATGGCTTTTCAACTTCACTGCCAGAAGACGTGCAGATGGAGGCTTTGCAAAAAATACCAGGTTTCGAAAACGCAAAAATGTTTCGCCCAGGCTATGCCATAGAGTATGACTATTTCCCGCCAACACAATTGCAGCATACTTTGGAGACGAAGCTGGTTGAGGGGCTTTATTTTGCGGGACAAATTAACGGAACCACTGGTTATGAGGAGGCGGGTTGTCAAGGCTTGATGGCGGGTATTAATGCCGCCTTGCGCAGTCAGTCTAAAACCCCCTTTATTCTTAGTCGCTCAGAGGCTTACATAGGCGTCTTGATTGATGATTTAATCACTAAAGGCACTGAGGAGCCCTACAGAATGTTTACTTCAAGGGCTGAATATCGTATTTTATTGAGGCAAGACAATGCTGACATCCGGCTGACTCAGAAGGGGTTTGATTTGGGTTTGGCAAAACAGGAGCGATTAGACCGATTGAACAGCAAATTAGAGTACGTTAAAAAAATTAAAAAGTTCTTTGCTGAAACTTCAGCAATTCCCGATGAAATTAACCCGATCTTGGAGTCACTTAAATCCTCTAAAATAAGTCAAAAGACGAAGTTAATACGTCTTTTGTCAAGGCCACAGGTTCGCTTTTCGGATGTAGAGAACACCGATTCGGTGCTTGGTTTTTTGCACGAAAACGGTGTGGATGGTGAGGCGATAGAGCAGGCTTTAATTCAAATTAAGTACAATGGGTATATAGATCGTGAGAGGGAGAATGCCGAAAAAATCACACGATTAGAAAACATCTCTATTCCCAATGATTTCGAATATCAAAAATTAGCTTCCCTGTCTTCAGAGGCCAAACAAAAGTTGTCGTCGATACGCCCGAAGACCATTGCGCATGCCGGTAGAATATCTGGAGTCTCTCCTGCAGACGTTTCTGTTTTGCTCGTATACATGGGAAGGTAGTTCCACGTGGAACAAGGTCGAAAAAATGCTTTTACGCGAAAGATAAGTCCAAAAGCGCCGCCTGCTGAATCACAATCAGAATTATGAGTAAGTTGTCGAAGATTGTGAAAAGAGCGCTTAGAAGGCTTCTAGTGAGCCCAAAAAAGTCGAGAGAAACAAAATTTTATCCCATTGGGAGCCATCATTGTGTTTGATTTCGCAAGATGAACCCGGTTGTTTCAGGTGATCTTATTCTTAGTCCAAATCAACAGGGTTGCTTTTCAGTTCCGAAAAGGAAACATCATCAATAAAAAAATGGGCGTCGCTGCCATCTTTTGCTGCAGAGATAAAACAAAGGCCGGCCAGACCGGAGTGTTCTGTTGGGGTTTGATTTTTTGACCCCTCTGACCAGGCCCAGTGAGTAAGTTCTTCCCCATCCAGAGATAGTATGGCTAGATCTTCGTCAATGTTTATGTTCACTTTTATCTCAAACCACTCTGCTCTAGGGTGGGTAAAATTCTTGTTTTGTGAGCCCCCCCCTACCGTCATGTGGCCGTGGCCAATTTTAGAAAACCAAAATTGAGCAGCCCAATTTGATTCATCCGACTCGAAGGCGTGTAGCACGTTAAAATAGGCCCCAGATCCTTGTTTTATATACATCCAAAACGACAGGTCCCAATGACCTGAAGAGAGGTTTCCTAGGGGTAAGACCACGTCAATGGTGTCGGCATCACTTTTGATCTTGATCGAATTGGGGGCCGACCGAGACACTTCGCTGCTGATCAAGGCATCTTCAGAACTACCAGGCTGGCGGTACCAAGTCGTCCAGACCCCCTCAGACTCTAGCCCGAGAGACTCCTCCGCTTTATAGGCGTCAAAATTTTCTTCACCCTCAAATTTAGTCGTAATGGTGTCATCAGGTACAGCTAAATTATCTTTACCACAGGAAGACAATATGACTGTAAAAGAGACGAGGAGACAAGTAACAATCGGGCAGATGTTTTTCATGGTATGGAAGGGGATTAAGTATTCTTGTGTATTTAGTAAAAGTAAAAAAAATACGCACAGCTTATTCTATGATAAATTTTGTGTGCCAAACTTTCTTGTTTGACGATTCCAGTTTACTTAGGTATATGCCGGGTTTCCATGAAGAGCAATCAATGGCAAGCTGCTCAGAGGCCACCGTTGTTTTATGCACAAGCTTTCCTATTGTTGAATAAATTTCACAGCTAACAACTTGGGCGCTCGGAACCTCAATAATTAATTGATGTGATGCAGGAATGGGGTATACACGTGTAGAGCTCGCGTGTTCTTCTAATTGAAGATTTGTTTGCTGAAAGCCTACATCGTCTATATAGTACTTTATTTCACCTGACGCCGGTGCTTGAGGGTTGAAGTGCAGCGCAGTGATCGTAGAGTCTATGCCAAGTGATCCTAGGCACCATGCCCATGAATCTATTCTGATAGGGATCTCGTCTATGAGTAATCGGGCTTGATTTTGTTCGGGCCTGATCACCACTTTAACATCAAACCACTCCCCTACCGGATGGGTAAAGTCGTATATCACAGCATCTGCGGCATTCAAAATTCCATGGCCAGTTTCAGTAAAAGTTGCCTCAAAAGCCGTATTTAACTGACCATTTACGGGTTCGTGGCTGACGCTGAAATTTCCGTTTCCACCGGATGCTACCCACATTTTGAAAGTCAGTTCCCAGCTCCCTGTGCGAACATTATTCAAAGGGAGAAGCACATTGGAGGATGACCGCGTAAAGACAACGCTATTGCTTGCGCTGTACGCAATTTCATTGCTAATGAATGCGTCTCTTATCCCTCCGGGGTTGTCGTCGATTGTTGTCCACAAGCCCTCAGATTCAACGCAAAGAGGAGATCCCGCAGTGTATTCGTCAAAGTTGTCATAGGTTGATTGGGCTTTGGTGAGCGCAGCACCCAAAAAGATTAAGTTAATAAGGATTATATATTTCATTGTATAAAATTTTTAATTACAGTAAATGTAAATATAAAACTCTAAACAATAAAACATATATAATTATGTGAGATGATGATGCTGTAAAAACCTGTAGTTCATGCTTATAGAGTTGTTGTAGGACTCGGGTGTATCAGAATAGAAAGGTGGGGGTCAAAAAAAACCACCCCTATTGGGGTGGAAAAATGATGTGACCCCGGAGGGATTCGAACCCCCAACCGTCAGAGCCGAAATCTGATATTCTATCCAGTTGAACTACGGAGCCATATGCGGCAAATATATTATTTTTACTTTCGACGCGTTCTATATTTGAGCTAAATTTAGCACATGAGAAAATTTCTTTTTTTATGCCTTTTGATATCGTTCACTTATACGAGCGCACAAAGCTTAGCTGTTGGAGCGTGGCGGGATCATTTGTCTTACAAATCCGCGACCGATGTGTGTCAAGTAGGTGAAAAAATATATGCGTCTACAGACAAGGCCCTATTTGTATACGACACATCCGACCACAGCGTGGAGAGAGTAAATACGCTTAACGGTCTCTCAGATTCGGGAGTGAGTAGTATCGCAAGCTCTGAGAACAGTCTGATTGTAGCCTATGAAAATGGGAATATTGACTTGATACAGGAAGGGAAAATCACAAACATACCCGACGTAAAAAGGGCTTCTTTAATTGGAAGCAAGAGGATAAATCACATTTCTATTTATGACCAGACCGCTTACTTGTCTTGTGGTTTTGGAATCATTGATTTAAATCTGGATAAAAAAGAAATACGGGCAACTTATTTTATAGGGCCTCAGGGGTCTCATTTGAATATTACTGCGACAAGCGTTTTGAACAGTAAAATATATGCAGTCTCTGAATCATCACTTTACAGTGCATCCATGGAAAATGGAAACTTGGCGGACTTTAATGTTTGGGAAAAGTTAGAAACCCCGTCGCTTGAGAAGATAAGCCTCATGACCTCTTTTAACAACCAGTTATTTCTTAATTTCCAAGGAGCCAGTTACAATACAGACCGTCTTTATTCTTTTGATGGAGTCGATTGGGATTTGTTTGATAAAGAGAGTTCTAATGTGTCTATCAAAGCCTCGGAAGAATTACTCGTCATAGGAAGGCGGTTTGAGGTAAGCGTTTTTGATAGACAACTGAACCAAGTCCATTATTTGTCGAGTAGTGATTTTGGAGAGGCCAAAACAGACTTCAATGCCTGTTTGTTCAATCGGGGTAAATATTGGGTCGCTGATCAATTTCAGGGCTTACTTTATGCCCACCAGGGAAGCACAGAGAGGATACTTCCTGAAGGACCTTATCATACGGAGGTAACTCAAATAAAAAATCTGGGAGATGAAATTTGGTTATCTCACGGTGCTGTGAGTGAAAATTGGGACCCAACATGGAAATCAAGAGAAGTTTCTGTTCTTAAATCCGACACATGGACCTCCTCCATAGATCTGGCTGAAAAGGGCTTAAAAGATTTGGTTGCAGTCAATCAAAATAAAGGGAAGACTTATGTGGCGAGTTGGCAACGGGGCTTGGCAAAAATAAACAATGGAAGTGTAGAGGTGATCTATGATGACACCAATAGCAGTTTACAAAAAAGAGCCGTTTATGAGGATTGGATGGAGGTTGGAGACATTCAATTTGATCGCCAAGGAAATTTATGGTGCACCAATTCTCAAACCAGAGCGCCCCTTTCTGTGATGTATTCAAACGGAGTGTGGGAATCCTTCTCTCTGGAAAATGGAATCTCTGAACACCAGGACCTGTCGAAATTGATGATTGACAGAAATGGCCGTAAGTGGGTGCAATTAAAAAACAACGGAATCATTGTTTTTGATGAGCGAAGAGCTGAAAATAAAGCGCGAATGATAACAAATGGGGAGAAGACGGGGAACCTAGCTTCTGATCGAGTCTTTTCCTTTCTTGAAGACCTTAAGGGTGACATTTGGGTAGGAACTGATAACGGGCTAAGTGTTTTTTATAATGCAGAAGACATTTTTGAAGGGGAAAACGCCTCAAAAATAAAAGTTACCTCAGAAGGGTATACGACTTATCTTCTGGAAGGGCAGCAGATTAATGATATTGCCGTTGATGGCGGAAATCGAAAATGGTTCGCCCTTAACAATAATGGCGTTATTTTGACTTCTGCAAACGGCACAGAGCAAATACATCACTTCACAACAGCCAACAGCCCTCTGTTTTCAAATAAGGTTCTTGATGTTGAAGTTAATGAGGCTACAGGGGAGGTTTTCTTTGCCACGGATAAAGGGCTTATTTCTTTTCGTGGGGAGGCCACTAAAGGCCAAAGCTCATTTTCTGAAGTGTTGGTGTTTCCAAACCCTGTTAAACCCGACTATGAGGGACTGATTACAATTAAAGGATTGATGACGGATGCCGTTGTAAAAATCACCGACATCAGCGGAAATTTAATTTATGAAACCCAGGCGATAGGCGGGCAAGCCACCTGGGACGGAAGGTCTTTTGAAGGAGCAAAAGCCCAAACGGGAGTTTATCTAATCTTCTGTTCCGATGACGACGGAAACGCAACACGGGTGGCTAAACTTTTATTTGTGAGGGGCTAATGCATCAATCTAAAGCAATCGTTTTACATCAAATAAAGTACTCCGAGTCAAGTCTGATATTAAAAATATACACTCAGGAAGAGGGCTTATTGCCCTTTATTGTCAAAGGGGTTCGCGGGAAGAAAGGAAAGCTCCGCGCCGCACAATTTCAAACGCTAAACTTACTGGATCTTAGCTATCAGAAATCAAAAAAATCGCAGCTAAGGACGATAAAAGATTTGAAGATTATGGAGCCTTTTACAGAGCTTTTGTTCCACCCTGTAAAGCGTTCTGTAGGGATCTTTATCGCAGAGTTGATCCAACAATGCATAAAAGAGGAAGAGCCTAATGATGAGCTTTTCAATTTTTTGTATTCATCCATTCACTGGCTCGACTTGACCTCACACAATTGCAGTCACTTCCACTTGTTGTTCATGATGAAACTGACGAAATATTTGGGCTTCTCTCCCACCATCCATGAAGAATTTAATCGAGGGTATTTTGACTTACAACAAGGGCTTGTTACTGATCAAAAACCGATTCATGCCCATTATATAGAGGGCGAAGTTTTTGAAGCGTGGAAACGCCTTGCCCATACGAAATTTGAAAACAGCCCGCAGTTGAGTTTTTCTAACGCGTTGAAAAGAAGCTTGGTACAGGCTTTGATGGTGTATTACCAATTACACGTAACGCATTTTAAAGAATTAAACTCACACCATATTTTACATGCCGTATTCAACGACGAATAGGCGGAGTCAAATACTTACACTGTTGTTTTTTTTCTCAGGCCTCATTTCCGCTCAGCAAGTGAAAGTTGTTGATGTGCTGGAAGCACCTGTAAGAGGCGTTTCCCTGACGAACTTGTCCCAAAGCCACCAAGTGTTTAGTGATAAAAATGGATGGATAGCAATAAAGGAATTTGACGCCATTGACACCCTTATAATTAGTCACATAGGTTTTTTGAGTCGGCAGATGACAAAAGAGGAGCTCCTTAAATTGGATGGCCCATTGGTTTTACAGTTTGACATCAAACCCTTGGGCGAAGTGATCCTTTTGGCACGAATAAATGAAGAAAAGCAGAAAACGACTGCAGGCAGAAAGGTGGTTTTGCCAGCCGAGGAAATCGAACGATTGAATAGCCCAACCACAGCAGAATTATTGGAAAATAGAGGAGGTGTTTATGTACAAAAAAGTCAAATGGGGGGTGGAAGCCCTGTCATAAGAGGCTTTGAGTCGAATAGGGTTCTATTGATGCTCGATGGCGTTCGGTTAAATAATGCAATTTATAGAGGGGGGCATTTACAAAACATCATTTCTATCGACATCGCCTCACTAGAACAGGTTGACCTACATTTTGGGTCCAGTCACTCGATGTTTGGAAGCGATGCTCTGGGTGGCGTTATACATATGAAAACAAAGCGACCTGAATTTACTGAATTTCGGGAGATGACACAGGGGTTAAAATCTCGCTACGCAACCGCTAATAAGGGTTTTAGCACTCATTATGAGATGAGGTACACCGGAGTTGACTTCGCCTTGTACACCTCCATTTCTCAAAGGGCCTATAACGATTTGCGTATGGGCTCAAAACGAGAACATGGATTCAGTCAATGGGGACTTGTAGAATGTTATGTAGACAAGGGTGTCGTCGTTCAAAACATCGAGCCAAACATCCAGAAAAAAACGGCCTATTCACAAATCGACTTGATGCAAAAAGTCATTTTTCAATTAAGCCCTAACTCCTTACTTACCGGAAATATACAATACTCTAACAGCTCCAACATCCCCCGATTTGATAAGCTAAATGATTATTCGTCCTTTTCTTACGATCCAAAATCAGGACAGACGAACTTCCAAGAATTAAAATATGCGGCATGGAATTATGGCCCACAAAAGCGGCTGTTTTATTCCTTCCAATTGGATCACTCTTTACAGGCAAGGCTAATGGATACTGCGCAAGTAATTTGCGCCTATCAAGATCTTTCGGAATCCAGGCATGTTCAGAAGTACAACTCTGATGAGCGGACAGACCGACACGAGAACATAGATATCCACAGCGTAAACTTGAATTTTAGCAAGAAAAAGATACGCTATGGCTTTGAATATCAGCAAAACATGGTTCAATCAAAGGCCTATTTGACAAATAGTAAAGAGCTCAGAGCCCCCTCCCCCCAAACACGCTACCCTAATGGAGGCTCATCAATGAACACATGGGCCATTTACCTAGCTTGGAGTAAAAAGGTGGGTGAAAAAATGAATGTAAACTCGGGATTGCGGTTCACAAAAAACCAACTGAAGGGTTTTTTTCACAGTGAGAAATACGTTTGGGAGGTCCCTTTTGAAAGAATAGGGAGTAAAAACGAACGGATAACAGGAAATATAGGCATGGTTTACTGGCCCGACCCAACTTTGATGATTTCATGCGCAGCATACACAGGTTTTCATGCACCAAATATAGATGATACGGGAAAGTTGTTTTACAAGAGTCACCTTCTTACACTCCCCAACCCAGAATTAAAACCAGAACACACGAAAAGTGTAGAGTTTACCCTCACCAAAAAGATAGAACGAAGGAACTTAGTCAGTTTGAACGCGCATTACACTCTTATTGAAGATGTAATCATGAAGCTCACAGCAGACCAAGTATGGGATGTCAACCCCGACCCAACAGAGGTGTTTTCAGAGATTAAGACCAATAAGAATGCTGGGAAAGCTGAAGTTTATGGGGCCACGGCAAGTTTTTCAATTAGGATCGCAAGAAGGTTCACCCTGGAGTCCGATTACACCCTTACAAAGGGAGGAAACAGAGAAACGAATTTACCCTTTCCACACATCCCACCCTCTTTTGGCAAAACGGCTTTGCATGCAGACTTTGATTCTTGGTACGGCTCCCTTTTTGTTTTGTACAACGGAAGAAAGGACAAGGAAGACTATGATTTAGCGTCTGGAACCGACAACCTTGAAGAGTCCCCCATAGTATGGGCTCAAAGTCAGGAGGGAAATTGGATCAAAGAGTACCGTGGAACGCCCCCCTGGTATACGGTGAACATCAGCGCCGCCTGCCACCTATCAGAACGTCTTGACTTACAGGTGGCCATAGATAATATTTTCGACCATCACTATAAAACCTTTAGTTCTGGAGTTTCAGCCCCAGGGCGGAATTTTATTTTAACCATTAAAGCAAGCTTTTAGTGGGATTTTGTTTTCGATAAATTTTACGTTTCTTGCTTGTGTAAAGTGCTCCGATAACTCAAAACACCCTACCGATAACTCAAAACACCGTTATTTTTTCATGGAGAATGGTTACATTCAAGTTCCTTAAAATTAAGGAGTTAATATAATATAAACTTTAATATCCTCCCAAAATGAAAAAGTTACTATTCACTTTGTTTGCTCTGCCATTATTGCTGAGTGGGCAAACCCAAGATCCGTGCCATTCGATAAATAATTACAACACCCTATTGTTAGAAATAAACCCCAACATACCTACGGAATTGCCCAGTGGATGGAGTATGTTTGGCTATCCTTGTGTTGACAGTACTGATGCGATTATTGCTTTTGAGAAGATTGTAGATAAAATTATAATTGTGAAAGATGAATGGGGCCTATCTTATTTACCCGAATGGGAGTTTAATGCTCTGGGGAGTTTAAAATTCTCAGAGGGTTATCAGATCAAGTTAGCCGCTCAGGTTTCCGACTTTTCCTTCTGTGAAAGCATTGTTTTGCCCGCAGTAGAAGGATGTGTTGACTGCCAGGCACTTAATTTTGATCCTTGGGCGACAACAGATGATGGTAGTTGTCATTATGATTCTGATGGCGATGGCGTTAATGACGCTGATGAGCTTGAGGGGTGTATGGATTCAGAGGCTTGTAATTATGATCCTGAAGCTACGGATGAAGACGGTTCTTGTATTTCTGTTGAAGACCCTGCGTGCGTTTTCCCGATCTATTGTGGAGCGACGATTTTAGGGTCAACAGCCGAAGCTCAAAACAATTATGGAGGAGCCGCTCCAGATCATTTATTTAAATTTGAAGCTACCGCCTCGATGTCCTATGAAATTTCAACATGTGGTTCTGATTTCGACACCTATTTACGGGTTTATGATGAGAACATGACGGAAATGTATTCTGGAGATGATACCGGAGATTGCAGTAATAAGACGATTCTTAATGTACTTTTAGATCCGGCAACCTATTTTATTTTGGTGGAGGGATATTCGACAGCTTCTGGTGACTATTCGCTTAGTGTACAGAGCGAGCTATCCCTTTCTGGTTATGATTGCGAAGGAAACCTTCCTCCTCTTCAAGTAGGAATGGAAATAGAAGCTGAAGGAGGTGTTGTTTTTCATATTGATCACGAAGAAAGTAAAGCTTACGTGGTGGCCTATGAAGATGTAACTGATATTTTTAGTTGGGGTTGCGAAGGATTAGAAATTGGCAATACATATGATGTTATTGGCTGGTCAGAAGCAAATTCGCAAGCCATTGTCGACGCTTGTCACACTTCCAATTGTGCCGCATATCAAGCGACAGAATATTACCGATATGAAATTAATGATTGGTTTTTGCCAACGATAAGTGAGTTGGAAAAAATTTACGAGGTTAGAGAACTCTTATCAGCCGTTGATGGTTTTGATGCACTTCAGAATGATTACTATTGGAGTTCTTCGGAAGTTGACCTAGACCACGCCAAGTCATTTGATTTTTATATAGGAGCAGAGACCACAATGAGAAAGTATACCATTAAACCTGTACGGCCTATTCGAGTCATTAATTTTTAATGAGCTATGAAAAGAATAAGAGATTTATGGCTGAACCAAAATAATTGTTTTTTTCTTTAAAACGATGGATTGTGATTCGTAATGATTCATCGTTTTGCTGTAATTCGCTTATTTATTCTTAGCGGGATTGTGTAAAGAGGGGCTTAGCTTGATGCTCGAAAGAAGCGCCTCTAGCTCGAGGATATGAGAGCGTTTTCGTTCTCCCGGACAGTATAGAAACCCCTCGGCGTAGATTATTTTTTGGTTTTCTTCGTCGAGGAATGCATAGGCCACATATGGCCCTCCTAAGAAGTCGTTTACCATCGTCCACAAGCCGCGAGTTTCAATCGTGTAAGGATCTTCTTTGATGACTTTATGATCGGGGTCATAGATCATTTCTGTCGCCATGTAGGATTGATCCCTCGTCCCCTTAACATGCGCTCTCCCTAAGGAATCTCTTAAATAGATTAAATGCTGCTTGTCAAATTGTTGGGAGTTGGAATAATCTTCTGAATAAATCCAGAGGTTAGATATGATATTTACTTTAGGATGGTCTCTGCGAAGCCAGAAAAAATGATCCTCAGCCGCTGCGACTTGGTAGCCTTTAGGAATGGTTATGTTTATTCCATAAACCTCATCTAATTGCTGTTGTATTTTTTTTTCAGCAGCGGGCTTGAGTTTTTCTAACCGCCGCTTTCGATTCTTGTTCAGAAATGAAGCTCTAATGGGCCCAGCTTCCGAATGTAAGAGATTCTTTAGTTGCTCAGGAGTTCGACCCGTCGCGCTTATGTAAAGCTGGTTTTTAGACCACTCCTGACCTTTTCTTTCTAAAGACGCCGTGTTGCCAATCGAAACCCGCAGAACATTCTTGTGCGTCTTAAAAATACTTGAGAATTCTTTCGGAGCAATCGCATAGACATCAAAGAAGGCTTCTTGCTGAGGTGTTGCGGGGATGTTTTCTTGAAACACAGATTTTAGGATGGCGCCAACCTCGCCTTGCCAAAGTTCGTCGGAAATCACGACCACCAATTCAGATAAATTGCCGGTGCTTGGAGGTAAAACGGAACTTGTTTCTTTCGGCAGATTTTTTTTAGCCGTTTTTTTCTGACATGAAAAAAGACAGAGGGGCAAACACAAGAGCAGAAGAAACTGGTTTAGTTTCATGATGTTGTTTTATACGTAATCCGGACGAACGTACAAGATGAGCCTCTGCCCCACCCTGATGTTATCGTTCTTTAAATTATTCCACTTTCGGATCTTTTTTACAGAACAACCATAGCGCAAGGCGATTTTCCCAAGATATTCTCCGCTTTTTACTCTATAAACGATCCGTTCATCTTGTTCGGTATATTTTGGATAGCTTTTTTGTTTTTCTTCATCTAACCTGATGAAATGTGCGTAAATCTCTTTTTCATTGGCGACAAACACGCCCATTTTGTGAACCGGAAGCGTTAAGTGATACGTTCTGTTTTCTAAGTTGGGAATTACGTTGATCTTATAGGATGGGTTGAGAAATTCTAACTCGCTTTTAGAAATGTCTATGGCGGTAGCTAGGTATTCGAAATCAATTTGATATTTCACGGTCACCGTGTCTGTTTGATAATGAGAAACACGAGGTTCAGAGGCTTTTATCTGGTGCTCTTTGGCATAATTCATCGCATAACAAACGGCGATAAAGGCAGGGACATAGCTTTGTGTTTCTTTCGGAAGAAAGGGTCTGATACGCCAATAATTTTTCTTTCCTCCAGAACGCCTTATGGCCTTGTTTACGTTTCCTCTTCCCGAATTGTAGGAGGCTAATACTAGGGACCAGTCCCCATAAACAGCATACGACTTTTCAAAAAACTGGCAGGCAGCCACCGTTGCACGATAAGGATCCATTCGCTCATCCACATAAGAACTTACTTTTAAGTCGTATTCCCGGCCCGTATTGAACATGAACTGCCAAAGCCCTGTTGCGCCAGCCCAGGATTTAGCTCTGGGGTTTAATGCCGACTCAACGATGGATAAATATTTTAACTCTAGAGGCAAGTCGAATTGGTCTAGAACTTCTTCAAACATAGGGAAGTAATACTCGGCAAGTCCCATCATCCGAGAAAGCTGAGACCTACGTTGCTTGGTGTATACCTTGATGTATTGTTTTACATAGGGGTTGTACACCAAATCTATCGGTGTTTTGGCGTTTAAATCACGAATCCGGAGCTCATAAATGCTGTCAGTAAACTCTGGGATGCTTGTTTGATTGTCTTGAAAGTCCAATTCAAAAAGGTCTTTTGTGGACTTGTGATGGGCCAAGAGAACACTGTCAAAAAAGGCAACTTCAGGGTTGTCGGTAAAAGAAACTTTCAAGCTGTCTTTATTTTTTTCGCTCCCCATATCAGCTTTAGCGATTTGAAAAAGGCCCAGGGCTAAAATAAAAACAAGCTTGTATTTATGATTCATCTCAACGGCTTGTGTTCATCAATAATTTAGAAAAAGCAAACAGATCATCTTCTTTGAAAGACGAAGCCATTAACTGAACGCCAATAGGCATGTTCTGTGAAGAGTTCCAAAGTGGTAAAGAAATTGCGGGCAGGCCGGCTAAGTTGGCATGCACGGTGTATATATCTTCAAGATAGACTACGGTAGGATCTTCATTTTTTACGCCAAGCTCAAAAGCAGTGCTCGGTGTTGTTGGCATTAAGATAAAATCATAATCGTTAAAAATCTCCTCTGTTCGATCTTGAATAAGTCGACGAACTTGTTGCGCCTTGGTGTAGTAGGCATCGTAGTAGCCTGAGCTCAACACAAAGGTTCCCAACATAATTCTCCGCTTTACCTCATCTCCAAAGCCTTCTGTTCTCGAAAGCTTGTAAGTGCTCTCGATATCCTTCGCATTTGGACTTCTGTAGCCGTAGTGTGCGCCATCAAAACGGGCTAAGTTTGATGAGGCTTCTGCCGTTGTAAGGACGTAGTAGCTTGGAACAATGACGTCCAAGTAAGAAAAGGTTTGTTCCTCAACAGCATGGCCTTCAGCTTTGAGCTCATCGATGAGCTTCAAAAAGTTTTGTTTTATTTCTGGATCCAAGCCCGGACTTTCAATGTATTCTTTTAAATAAGCAATTTTCTTTTTTTCCGAAGAAACGGGGCTTTTACTGAAAGAAGCAACAGGCTCTGAAGAACTGGTAGAGTCGTTGGAGTCTTTTCCAGCGATGATTTCAGTGATCAAAGCGGCATCTTCAATAGATTTTGACAAAGGTCCTATTTGGTCAAAAGAAGAAGCGTAAGCAATTAAGCCGTATCGAGAAACTCGAGCATAGGTAGGCTTCATTCCCACAACGCCACAAAATGCTGCAGGTTGGCGTATCGACCCACCTGTGTCACTTCCCAAGGCGACCTGACATAAGTCAGCGGCAACGGCTGCTGCAGAACCCCCTGAGGAGCCTCCTGCAACTGTTTTGGGGTTGCAAGGGTTTTTAACGGGGCCGTAGGTTGAGGTCTCGTTTGCGGAGCCCATAGCAAATTCATCACAATTGACGCGACCTATAATGATGGCATCTTCATTTAACAAGCGCTCCACGACCGTCGCATTATATAGTGATTCGAAGCCTTCCAGTATTTTAGAAGCCGCAGAAACTTTGTGCCCTTCAAAGCAAATATTGTCTTTTATGGCGATGACCATACCGGCCAATTTACCAGCAGATCCTGTCTGTATTTTTTTATCAATATTTTGGGCTCTTAAAAGAGCCTCATCTGCAAAAACGTCAACATAAATGTTAAGGTCTTTGTGCTTTTCGATTCGTTCTAAGTAGTATTCAACAAGGGATACACAAGAGACAGAGCCCGATTGAATCGACTCTTGAATCTCACTTAGAGAAGTAAAGTTCTTCAAGGGATTGTTTTTTTGAGCTTATTTTTCTTCGTTGTCGATTTTGTCTTTTTCCTCTTTTGCCGCGTCTTTAAATTCTTTAATTCCGCTACCAAGACCTCGCATAAGTTCAGGGATTTTTTTACCACCGAACAATAAAAGGACAGCCAAAAGGATCAAGACCCATTCGTAACCTCCTAAAAATCCAAAAAAGATAGATAATAGTGTCATATTCTAGTTTTTATACCCCTAAGGGTGCTTTGTGCAAATGTAAGAATTGAAACGTGAACATTGAAAGTTAAGGATTAAAACTTAAAGAAGCTCATTTTGATTCGCAGACAGATTTTCATCAAGACGATGGTCATGCCTAATAATTGTTTTATTTAAGAGCCTCTATTTCCTCATGAGCCAGTATTGAGGGTTTAGCTTTTGACTGCCCTTCCAAAGTTGGAAATCAACGACAGTACTTCCCTCCTGTTGTGATGTATATACGAGGCCTACCTCCTGCTTTGTATCTAGGGTTTCTCCTTTTTCCACGTAGACCTCACTCAAATTGGAGTATACGCTGATGTATTCTCCGTGTCTAATCATAACGACTTTAACTCCATTGGGCATTGTCAAAACACTACTGACCTTCCCTTGAAAAACACTCCTGCAAGAGCTGTGTGCTTCTGTTGCAATTTCAACCCCATTATTTTCTACATAAACGCCAGAAAGGATGGGGTGCTTCTGCTTTCCAAATTTAGAAATGATTAAGCCCTTGCCCACCGGCCAGGGCAGCTTTCCTTTATTACTACTAAAACTATTGGACAAAGCAATGGCCTCAGGTGTTGAAAGAAATTCTTTTTTTGAGCTGATCTCTGTTTTTTTTCTGAGCTCTTCTGCCAAGATTCGCTCGATTTCCCGTTGAATTTTTTTGCGCTTCTTTTTCTTACTATTCAAGGCTTCTTTCAGTTGTTTTTCTTTTTTAGAAAGGGCTGACAAGCTCGATTTCTGTTGGGATCTTTCTTGGTTCAGGAGCTCTTTTTCAACTTGCTTATTATCCATCAAGGTTTGTTTGATTTCCTGTTGTTTTTTTAGCACCAAAATACTTTTCTGCAAATTCGCTTGTTTGTTTTTAATGGTTTCTGCTTGAATTTGTCGGTATTGCGCAATTTGTTTCATGTATACAGCCCGCTTGTAGGCTTGTTGAAAGTCTTTTGAAGAGAGAATAAATAGCAAGCGGTTAAAATGGCGATGATTCTTATAAGCTTGCTGTATGAGATTTGCGTAATCGACCTTTAAAGAATCCAATTCGATTTCCAAACCAGATTTTTTTTGTTGATTCCCCTCAATTTCTTCCTTGATGTAATCAACTTCTTTCTGAATGGTCTCGATAAGTTGTGTCCGGATGCTAATTTTTTGTTTTAGCGTCTTGAGTTGACTGAGGGAGTAATTTTTATTTTTTTTGGTTTGTTTAAGCGCATCATTACTCCACTGAATTTCCTCTTGAAGCTTTTTCTTGCGCTGCTGCAGATCTGCTCGGTTTTGCGCCTCTAACCCAGAGAAAGACCAAAGAACTAGGAGTATTCTAATGAATAGTTTCATAGGAATCAGGGACTTTAAAAGGGGTTTTAATTTGGGTGTTTAGGATTACTTTCGAATAATTTAACTTCAGGTTTACCTTTTTTTCTGCATCGATTTTAAGTACAATCGATTTAGCAAGGGGAATTTCATTGAATGATTCAAAATGATCATAGGTAGCATGCAAGAGCCTGGCTTGCTTGAAGTCTCTGTACTCTTGTGTTTTGATTTTTGAATTCAAAGGGCTTATTGATAGGGTGTAAGCATCTCTTACGCTTATCTTCTTGCTGCGACTCCATTTTTTTGTTTGTCTAGGGCTCAGACTTGAAAGCACAAACGACTGGTCGATTAAAGCGCTAAAATATTTTCTTGAGTGGTATTTTACTAGAGAGTTTCCAATCAGAAGGTCTTGTATGCGGTGATATGTCACAGGGCTTTGAATCTTTTCACTAAGCTCTGCATAAGCTCTTTTTTGGTAGGTTTTCTCATACCGATTGATGAAATGCATGCTGTCCAAATCAAATAAAACTCGACCCAGCTCAATGCCAAGCCCCGGGCTGATAGAGACCCAGATGAGGCTGTCTTTTTTAATTTTCACATTCCCTTTGAAGGAGAATTTTTGATCAGCATCTTGATAGCTGCCAGAAATTTTGGCACTCATTGAATTGAAATCGAAATGTGCCGACTTGACAGATTCGATGAGAAGGTCGGATTTTGGGGCCTTAGAAAAGGTTGGCTCAACGACCTTAGTGGAACGACAGCTCGCCAGAAGTAGGATGGTAAGTGCAAAAAAAATGGATTTATTCATAAAGCTGCCCCTCTTGAATTTTTTGGATTAAAGCGTCTGATGTCCCTCCTGCTTTTTTTGCTTTCTCCCAATACTCTATAGCTTCTTTAGGGCGGTTGAGCTGGAAGAGAACATCTCCATAATGCTCGAGAATTACGGCATTGTTTTCCTCGCCCTCAATGGCTTTCTTCAGCCAGATCTCCGCTTCTGAAAAGCGACCTAATTTATATAAAATCCATCCGTATGTGTCTTGATAAGTGGCTTGGTTCGGCATGAGCTCATTGCACTTTTTTGATAAACTCAAGGCTTTTTCTAAATCTTTTGACCTTAGAGACAAGTAGTAGCTGTAGTTGTTTAAGGCGACGGGGTTGTCTGCACTTATTTCTAAAGACTTTTCATAATTATGGTCTGATTCGGAGTGGTTTTCAAGGCTGTGATATGCGTCACCAAGGGAATTGTAGAACTCACTTTTAAGGGGTCTGTTATTCACGACATAGTTGAGCCCTTTGTTCCACAACTCAATGGCTTTTTCTTTATCATGGTCCATTGAAAATGCCAGGCCGGTGAATAAGTATAAGGTAGCTTGTATCGGGTGCATCTCAATTGACTCAAGACCTTTTGAAGAGGTTTTTTTATAGTCTTTTAAATCAAGACCTAAGATCAAGTAACGGTTCCAGATGAAAAACTCAGAAAGCCCCAGATCAAGCGATTTTCCATAGGCTTCATAAGCTTTTTGATCGTTGTTTTTTTGAAAATGATAGTCGCCCGAAAGCACATGAAAAACGGCTTGGTCAGGATGATGCAAAAGCGCTTTTTCTACCAAAGAATTAAAGGGCGCTGCATAGGCATTATCCTTTAGGGCCAAATCCAAATAGGAAGACAGCACCTGCAACATCACCTCCAGATTAAATTCGGGGTCATCAAAGCTAAGGTTCAGGTATTCAAAGGCCTTTAGGTATTCGTTTTGGAGTCTGAAATACTCTGCCAATGCCGAGTTTGCGTGAGCGTCCATTGGGTTTTTTAGAAGAATGTCTTGGTAAATCTTTACCGACTCTTCTGTTAAATCGTTTGCATGATATAATTCTGCCAACATTTTTTGATACCTGGTTTCATTGGGAAAGGCTTCCATTAAAGCTTCGAGCTCATCGGCAGCCTTTTGTACATTCCCCATTTGTATGTAGAGGTGTTGTTTGACGACAGAGAGATCTTCGTTAATCCCCATTTTTTGTTCTACCTTATTGTATATGTCAAGGGCTTTTTTGTAATCACCTAATTCAGTGTAAGCAGCAGCGAGACGATATTGGTATTCAAAGTTTGTAGGCTTTTGAGCGACTAAATCTTTACAGATTTTTAGTTGTCCTTCTCGATCACCAATGGCATAATAAAGCTGAGAAATAAGCTCCAGAGTCCAGATGTTATCGGGATTTAAATTTATTGATTGTTCAGCGTGGAATAGGGCATCTTGAATGTTTTCAGCACGAATACAAAGTTGCGCCATCTCATAATGTGCATCGGCATTTAAAGGGTCAATGGCCAAGCATTGCCCCATCATGGCTTGAGCTTTTTCGAATTCTTCGAGCGCCTTCAAACGCTGCGACTCGAGGAATAAGAATTTGAACCGATGTTGACTTTGGTAGGACAACCCCCCCTCCGTGTAGGCGTTAAGCTGAGTAGAGCTCAGATAAGAGAGCTCTTTTGGCCCAGAGCATGAAGTTGCCCATGTGAGCAAGACCGCAGCGATTAGTATGGGGTGTTTAAACCTCATCCTATTTTAGAATAGTCTCCAATACTAACCCTGTTTTTACCGCCTTGATACGCAACGTGACTTCCAATCATGGAGTCTTCTAGGTGGGCATCCTCAATATGGGTTTCATTTTGGATGATGGTATTTTTGATGGTACTGTTGCTGATCTGGGTGCCGTTACCTATTGAAACGTGAGGGCCGATGGTACAATTTTGTAAATTGACATTGCTTCCGATAAAGCAGGGCTCAACAATCGTGGTGTTTGTGATCTTTAGACCGGCTCTTTTTTCATCATTTTCAGTAAACTCCAAAACGCGCTTGTTGGCATGTACAGCTGCGGGAGGATTTCCACAATCCAGCCATTCATCCACTTGTTTTGGGAGAAAGGACAAGCCCTTCTGTCTCATATTTTCAAGCGCATTGGTCAGTTGAAACTCCCCATTTTCGGTAATGTTATGATCAATCAAATATTGGATTTCTCGGCTTAGGTTTCCGCCATCTTTAAAGTAGTAGATTCCAATAATGGCAAGGTCTGAAACGAATTTTTGAGGTTTTTCAATAAAATCAGTGATGACATTATTTTCATCCATTTTAACCACGCCGTATGCCTTGGGGTCTTCCACCTTTTGAACCCAGATAAATCCATCTTTATCAGAGTCAAGTGTGAAGTTTGCCCGGAACAAGGTGTCCGCAAAGGCAACGATAAGCGGCCCCTGTAGAGACTTTTTGGCACACCAGATAGCATGAGCCGTACCCAGCGCTTCGTCTTGATGGTATATAGAACCTTTAGCCCCTAAGCCTTCGGCAATTTCAATCAACTCCCTTTCTACGGCTGTTCCAAAATCTCCGATTATGAATGCGATTTCATCAATTTTTTGCCCACAGACCCGTGTGATGTCTTCGACAAGCCTTTGAACAATGGTTTTTCCAGCGATAGGAACTAATGGCTTTGGTACGGTAAGCGTGTGAGGTCTTAGTCGAGAGCCTCTACCCGCCATAGGGACGATGATTTTCATATTTTGTAATGTATTTAGTTTTTTCCGGTGCTTCCAAATCCTCCGGAACCTCGTTTCGTTTCAGACAGCTCTTGCACCTCCATCCAATTTACCTTGGTGTAGGGAGCGATGACCATTTGTGCAATACGCTCTCCATCATTAATGGTAAAAGCTTTTTCTGATAAATTAATTAGAATAACACCAATTTCTCCTCGATAATCAGCATCAATTGTACCTGGGCTGTTAAGAACGGTGATGCCGTTCTTATAGGCCAAGCCACTGCGCGGCCTAATTTGAGCTTCATAATCGTTTGGCAAGGCAATGAAAAGACCTGTTTTGACCAACACTCTTTGCAGTGGTTTTAGAAGAATGGGTTCGGTTAGATTTGCATACAAATCCATTCCTGCAGAGCCTATTGTCTCGTATTTTGGTAGGGCGTGTTTCGAGAGATTTGTAATTTCAACCTTCATGATTCCGACGTCTTTATTTTGGCATTAAAATACTTATTTTTTTTCGCTTTTCGAGCATCATAACCCCAAAGATGTAGAGGAAACAAAGCAGGGTGCTGACAACGAAATAGTCGTCGTGCCAAAGTCCCCAAACGTAGAAGAGTGCGAGCGCGGAAATCAAGTAGGTAGAAATGTATTTCCAGTCATAGGAGATGGGGTAGTGGCGCCTGCTTAGCAAGAAGGACAACAAGCACATAGAGGCATAACAGATTAGGGTTGCCCATGCAGAGCCCACGTATGAGTAGCTTGGAATGAGAAGGATGTTTAAAAGGATGGTGATGAAGGCTCCGAAAACGGAAATGTAAGCGCCATACCTCGTCCTTTCGCTTACCTTGTACCAAACAGACAGGTTGAAATACATCCCTAAAAATAAATTTGCGAGCAATAAAATAGGAACGACTTCAAGCCCGACATGATAAGCTTCGTTTTGGATGAAGTGCTTGATGAGTTCTATGAAAACGTTTATGCTTAAAAAAATAAAACCCGTAAAAGCAACGAAGTACCGCATCACATTTGCGTATTGGATTTTTGCGTCTTTTTTTTCAGCTTGAGCGAAGAAAAAGGGTTCAGCCCCATAGCGAAAGGCCTGAATAAATAGGGTCATGAAAATGGAGATCTTATAGCAAGCACTGTAGATCCCTACCTGAGCAGTGGCCGTTTCCGGAGGCAATAAATATTCCAACAAAAGTCGGTCTGCCATTTCGTTAGTCACGTAGGCAAGTCCACCAATTAATAGTGGAAAACCAAAGCGGCTCATTTTTTTCCAGAGCTCAAAATGGAAGCTTAGCCTTGTCTTGAAGATCTCTGGGGAAAGCAGCACCAGCATTACGGCACTAGCAATTAAATTGGAAATGAAAATATAGCCAATTCCCAGAGAGGGCTCGTAAATAGAGGCGATAATATCCACAGTGATTCCTTCCTTAATGAGGTAGGGGCAAAGCAGAAAAAAGAAAAGGTTAAAGCCAATATTTACTGCGATGTTGATCAAGCGAATGGAAGCAAAGCGCCAGGCTCTTTGCTCGACTCTTAATTTAGCGAAGGGAAGCGTACTTAAAACGTCAAATACAATGATGTATATCAGCCACTGTATGAATTTTGGTTGACTTGACACGTGCAATAAATCTGCTATTGATTCTGAAAAGTAGGAGGCAACACATAGAAATAGGAGGGAAGTACATATGAGAGAAATGAATGCTGTGCCCATCACTCTGTCGACATCTTCTTCTTTATTGACGTATCGGAAAAAAGCGGTTTCAAAGCCATAAGTCAATACCACCATCACAAAGGCGACAACGGCCATCAGCTCGGAAAAGGTCCCGTAGGCTTCAGGTGCAAAAATACCAGTGTACAAGGGGACGAGCAAAAAGTTAAGCAAGCGACCCACAATACTACTAAGACCGTAGATTGCTGTTTGTCCTGCTAATTGATGAAGTATACTCAAGGGCTTATTTTTTGATATTAATTCCTAGGGCTAAAAGTTCGCTTTTCTTTTTTCTAAAAAGGCCATTGTTCCCTCTTTAAATTCTGGCGTGTTGAAACAGGAACCAAAAGTATTTATTTCATAGTCAAAACCATCTATTTTGTGTGCATAGCTTGCATTGATGCACTGAATGGCTTTTGAAAGTGCCGAGGGTGCATTCCTCATAATTTTATTTGCCATCTTTATTGCAGCCTCGGCTAAATCCTCTTGAGGAACAACACTTGTCGTAATTCCATAATCTAAAGCCTTTGCTGCATCAATCATTTCTGCCGATAAAATCATATGCATGGCCCGTCCCTTACCAGCAATTTGAGCTAGGCGTTGTGTGCCTCCATAACCTGGGATGATCCCCAGGGAAGTCTCGGGCAAGCCCACAAGGGCGTTTTCAGCGAAAACACGAACATGTGCTGACAAAGCGAGTTCTAGGCCTCCCCCAAGAGCAAAGCCATTAACAGCAGCGATCACCGGTTTGGAAAGCTTGTCTATGAGATTGAAGAGTTCATGGTGCCCTTTCTGACTTAAGGCCTTCCCCTGCTCAATGGAAAAATTACTGAATTCAGAGATGTCTGCTCCGGCGACAAAGGCTTTTTTACCGGCCCCGGTCATGATAATGACTTTGACTTTAGGGTCGTTCTCAGCAGCTTGAATACAGGTACTTAACTCTTCTATTGTGGCTTGATTCAGTGCATTTAATTTTGAAGGCCGATTGATGGTGATGGTTTGAAGGTGGCCTTCCGTTTCTACGAGAATATTTTTAAGACTTAGATGCATTTTTCAGTACGTAAAATTAGTTTTTTTGATTCGAAAGGGGGATTTCAATGTAAAAAGTAGTCCCCACATTTTCTATGGACTCAAAACGAATACTCCCTTTAAGGTCGTCAACAATCCGTTTGACAATTCCCAATCCAAGGCCCATTCCGCTATTTTTTGTCGTGAACTTGGGTTCAAATACTTTCTTTTGAAGGGGTTTTGCAATTCCCATTCCATTGTCTTTTATCGAAAGGACGGCGCTAGTTTCTTTAGCTTCTATAGTAACGCTGATAAGTGGGGTTTTATTTCCAGGTACAGCCTCACTGGCATTCTTCAGCATGTTGTTTAAGATTCGAATAAATTGGTTCTTATCGGCGTGAACATAGCAGGGGGTAGCAGGTTTATTGAATTTGATGACCCCGGAGTCAAACAGCGCCAAAGTACTTTCCGTAATTTCCTCTAGGTTTAATTTTTCTTTGTGCGTTGAGGGCATTCGTGCGAAATCTGAAAAAGCAGAGGCAATGTCTGATAAGGCATCTATTTGTTCAAGCATTGATGCGGTAAACTGTTTTGTATCATTTTCTAGATTGGGCGAATTCGGCGTCCTCCGGTCAAACATCTGAACACTTAACCTCATCGGTGTTAGTGGATTTTTAATTTCATGGGCGACTTGTTTGGCCATTTCTTTCCAAGCGCTTTCTTTCTCATTTTGCGCAATCATTTCAGCGCTCTTCTCTAACTCTTTTACCATAAAATTATATTGCTTCACCAGTTGACCAATTTCATCAGAAGAGCTCCATTCTAAGGGCGTATAACGCATCTGTAGGGCGTTTATTCTCATAATCTCAGACAATCGCCGCATGGGCTCCGCTATATGTCGAGAGAGGAGAAAAGCCATGACGCTGGCAATGGTAAACAATAGGAGGTAGATAGGGGTGAGGGCCACAAGGTAAGCACGTAAATCTCGCTTGTAGTTTTCATCCAATTGAAAATAAGGGATGCTGATGATGGCTATGGGGTTTTCTTTTGTGTCTGTAATGTATTGATAGGAATTTAAAAATGCTTCACCCATAGGCGTTTGTCCCTTCAAAATGGTGCTTTTCTTATTGTACAAATCGTTCAAAAAAGAACGTTCTAGCTTTCTGGGAATGCTTTTTTGAATCAGTTCTTTATTCGAACTGAGAATAAGCTCTCCACTTAAGTTGTAAATAACAATATCTAGCTTGTGAATGTCAGCGAGCTCATAGATCTTATGTTGGAATAAGTGAAAGATCGATTCTCCGCTGTGTTTCACTCCTTTCTGAGATTTAATGAAGTAGGTAATCGATGCAAGCGTAGCGGCTTCCTTTCTCGATAAGCGATGGTCGTGGTAAGTTTGATTTTGTTTTTTGAAGTTGTAATAGGTGTAGGTGCCAATAAAAAAGAAAGATCCCAAAATCAAAGCCAGCATGGACACGTAGATTCGTGTGCGTAATTTGTAGGAAGATGCAGTCGCTTTATTCATGAATACCAAAGATAAAAGAATTCTTCAGTTTCATGTAAAAGGCCACAAATTGCCTATCTTCAGACCTCCAATATTCTTTTTGCATTCAAGGGGAACATTTAATAATTTAGGCAAAAATTTTTTTTATGAGCACAGCCATCATGTTGATCCATTGCCCCGATGAAAAAGGGATTATTTTGTCCGTTACCGACTTTATCTCCAAACATCAGGGAAATATTGTTGATTTAGATCAGCATGTCGATAATCAGCGAAAAATATTTTTCATGCGGGTTGAGTGGACCCTCGATGAATTTTCATTGTCTAGGGATGCCATAGCAAATCAATTTGACATTGACGTTGCCAACAAGTACCAGATGCAGTACAAGATTCACTTTAGTGATGAAAAGCTGAGAATGGCCCTTATGGTGTCTAAGATGGACCACTGCTTTAATGATATTCTTTCTAGATACCGTTCTGGAGAGTTGAATGTAGAAATCCCTTTGATCATAAGCAATCACCCGGACATGGAAGAAACGGCAAAGCTTTTTAACATTCCGTTTTACTGCATCCCAGTCACCAAGGATACAAAGGTTGCTCAAGAAGAGAAGCAATTAAAATTATTATCAGAGTACAATATTGAGTTTGTAGTTCTAGCGAGATATATGCAAATTTTGAGTGAGAACTTCATAAATCACTACCCGAATAAAGTCATCAATATTCACCATTCCTTCCTTCCTGCTTTCCCGGGAGCAAAGCCTTACCATTCAGCGCATGAAAGAGGGGTGAAAATTATTGGAGCGACCAGTCATTATGTTACGGCCGAGCTAGATGCGGGCCCAATCATTGAGCAGAACGTTGCTCATGTAAGCCATAAAGACAGTGTGGAAGACTTAGTACGAAAAGGGAGAGACATAGAGAAAGTGGTACTCTCACGAGCCATATGGCACCACACCAATAGGTGCATTCTATCTTACGCCAACCGAACCGTAATCTTTGAATAATAAAAAAGCCCCGATATTTCGGGGCTTTTTTATTTAAGTGTTTTACTTATCATCCTTGCTTCAAGGCTTCGGCACCACCTACAATCTCGAGGATCTCGTTGGTAATAGCGGCCTGTCTTTGGCGGTTGTAAGTTAGCGTCAACTCGCCTTTTAGTTCGTTGGCATTGTCTGTTGCTTTGTGCATGGCTGTCATACGCGCGCCATGTTCAGAGGCATGAGAATCTAAAAGAGATTTATAAAATTGAATCTTTAAAGATTTAGGAATCAGATCCACAACAATAGAGGTCTTTGAAGGCTCAAAAATGTAATCTGCATTTACCTCTGCACCTTCATTTTCTTCAGCCACAACAGGAATGAATTGTTGTGTGATTACTTCTTGTGTCGCAGCATTTTTAAACTCGTTATAGATGATTTCAACTTTATCGAACTGTCCGTCAACGAAAGCATCCATCACTTCTTGAGCCATCACGGAAACGCGGTCGTAATTCAAGTCGTTAAAGATTTCTGCATTGGAGTTGAAGACGGTGTGTTTTCCAGCAAAATAGTCCGCAGATCTTTTACCAATGGCATACACCTCTACTTCTGTACCTGCATACTCTTTAATGCGCTGCTCTGTAGCTTTAAAAATGTTCGCATTGAATGCGCCGCACAAACCTCTGTTTGAAGCAATGGCAACGATAAGGACTTTTTTAACCTCTCTTTCTTGGCTGTAAACCCCTTCGGAAGACCCTTCAAGTGTAGCACTAATGTTCACTAAGATCTCACGTAACTTTTCAGCATAGGGTCGCATTTGAGTAATTGCGTCCTGAGCTCTTTTTAACTTTGCTGCCGATACCATCTTCATAGCACTGGTAATTTGCATCGTAGAAGCTACAGAACCTATTCGAGTACGTATTTCTTTTAAGTTAGCCATTTGAAAATCTATTGAAAGTGAAGGCCTAAGCCTTCACTCGTTCCATTTATTCGTATTTAGATGAAATTTCAGCGGCTGCGGATTCAATAGCTGCCGTAGCTTCACTTGTCAATTTACCTGCTTTCAAAGACGCCAACTCTGTTGCGTATTTGCTTTTCATGAATGACAAGAACTCTTCTTCGAATTCTTTTACTTTCTCAACAGGAACTTTTGACATTAAGTTTTTAGTACCACAGTAAATGATGGCAACTTGTTCTTCAACCGGTAGTGGAGAGTTCAAGCCTTGCTTTAACATTTCAACGTTACGCTTACCTTTGTTAATTACGAGTAAAGTCGCATCATCAAGGTCAGATCCAAATTTAGCAAAGGCTTCCAGTTCACGGAACTGAGCTTGGTCAAGCTTCAAGGTACCTGCTACTTTCTTCATCGATTTAATCTGCGCAGAACCCCCTACACGAGATACTGAGATCCCCACGTTGATGGCTGGACGAACTCCAGAGTTGAACAAGTCAGCCTCTAGGAAGATTTGCCCATCAGTAATCGAAATTACGTTTGTTGGAATGTATGCAGATACATCACCTGCTTGTGTTTCGATAATTGGAAGTGCTGTAAGAGAACCACCACCTTTAACGATACCTTTGATGGATTCTGGAAGGTCATTCATCCCTTGAGCAATCGCGTCAGAGGCATTTACCTTTGCGGCACGCTCTAATAATCTTGAGTGCAAGAAGAATACATCACCAGGGTATGCCTCACGTCCTGGAGGTCTTCTTAAAAGAAGGGATACCTCACGGTAAGCCACCGCTTGTTTTGACAAGTCATCATATACAATAAGACCATGACGACCTGTATCTCTAAAGAACTCACCGATGGCAGCACCGGCAAATGGAGCATAGAACTGCATTGGAGCAGGGTCTGATGCATTGGCAGCAACAATAACTGTGTAGGCCATTGCACCTGCTTCTTCTAATGTTTTTACAATGTTTGCTACGGTTGAACCTTTTTGTCCAATAGCAACGTATATACAGTAAACGGGCTCACCTGCCTCGTAAAATTCTTTTTGGTTGATGATGGTGTCAATCGCCACAGAAGTTTTCCCTGTCTGACGGTCACCAATAATCAATTCACGCTGACCACGTCCAATAGGAATCATGGCATCCACAGCTTTAATACCTGTTTGAAGCGGCTCGTTTACCGGCTGACGGTAAATAACACCTGGAGCGGTTCGCTCAAGAGGCATTTCGTAGGTGGTACCCGTGATTGGTCCTTTACCATCAATTGGGTTACCCAGTGTGTCAACAACTCTCCCTAACATCCCATCACCAACATTGATAGAAGCAATACGAGAAGTTCTTTTTACGGTATCACCTTCTTTAATACCTTTTGAAGAACCCAATAATACGGCACCAACATTGTCCTCTTCAAGGTTCAATACAATACCCTGTAGTCCGGATTGAAACTCAATCAACTCACCAGAACTTACGTTACTAAGTCCGTGTACACGAGCAATACCATCTCCTACTTGAAGAACGGTACCTACTTCAGCAATTTCTGCCTCTGTTTTAAGGCCTGAAAGTTGCTCTTTTAATATTGCTGATACTTCAGCGGGTTTAACACTTGCCATAATTATTATTCTTTGATGTTCGGGTTAGAAACAAATTCTCTTTTTAACTTTTGTAGTTTGTTAGCAACACTTGCATTGAACTCAAGATCGCCAACACGAAGGACAAAACCTCCGATGATGCTTTCGTCGATGTGTTCTTCTACTTGAACTTCGGCCTCACCTACTATAGATTTCAGTTGGGACAAAACTTCGGTTCTTATATCTTCTGTAATTGCGGCCGCAGTAGTTACACTTGCCGACACAATATTTTTGTATTCGTTGTATAAAGCGATGAAGTTCTCAGCCACAGCGCCTAAAATAGCTTCACGTTTTTTATCTGTAAGCACGTTCAGGAAGGCTAGAGACGTTTCGGAAATTACCTTTCCGAAAATTTCGTTGAGGATGAGGCTTTTTTTGTCCGTTTTAACGACGGGGCTATTCAGCATATTCCTGAAATCCTGATTTTCCTCGCAAACCGATTTAATCGTTAGCATGTCTTCCTTTACTTGCTCAAGAACATCGCGTTCTTTAGCTAAAGAAATCAAAGACTTTGCATAGCGTTGGGCTACTCTGGTTTCCTTCATCTCTAATTAGTTAAGCTTAACGTCTTTGAGCATTTCTGAGATGTAAGCGTTCTGCTTATCAGCATCTTTCAATTCTGCTTTTAATACTTTCTCTGCAATTTCAACAGACAAAGCCCCCACAGAACTTTTCAATTCTGAAATGGCTGCTGCCTTTTCATTTTCTATGACAGATTTTGCAGAGGCAATCAGCTTATCAGCTTCTTCTTTTGCACTGTTTTTGGCTTCTGAAACAATCGTTGCCTTCATATCTCTGGCCTCTTTGAGCATTTCGTCTCTTTCAGCGCGAGCTTCTTTCAGTACACGATCATTATCGGCTTTTAATGTAGCCATTTCATTTCGAGCGTTTTCTGCAGCTTCTAAAGCGTCTTTTATAGAGCTTTCACGCGTCTCTACGGCTCCAAGGATTGGCGACCAAGCAAATTTCTTAAGAAGAAACATCAAGATCAAAAAGGATAAGGTAGTCCAAAAAATCAATCCTATCTGAGGTGTAATTAAATCCATGTTTTATTTTTTTTGTTTTGAATTTGAAAAACAAACCTTTCAGGCAATCCCTGAAAGATTTGTTTTAACAACAAATTTAGTTGCTCGCAACCAACAAAGATACAACGACAGCGAATAATGCTACACCTTCAATCAAGGCAGCAGCAATAATCATTGCAGTTTGAATTTTTGATGACGCTTCCGGTTGTCTTGCAATACCTTCCATTGCAGATCCACCAATTTTACCGATACCTAATCCAGCTCCGATTACGGCTAGACCTGCACCAATTGCAGCTAATGGTCCCATAACTAGTTTTAATTTATAGGGTTAAACAAAAAACTCATAATTAATGATGATCATGCTCCTCAACAGCCATTCCAATGAATAAAGCCGATAAGAGCGTGAATATATATGCTTGTATCGCAGCTACTAATAGCTCCAACACATTCATAAACAATACAAAACCTACTGATACAGGCGCGATCGCAACACTCTTAAAGATGAAAATCAAAGAAATCAAACTTAAGATGATGATGTGACCCGCAGTGATGTTTGCAAACAAACGAATCAATAGGGCAATCGGTTTTGCTAAGATCCCCATCACTTCAACAGGAATCATAATAGGTGCAAGCCATACAGGCACACCAGGAGTTGCAAAAATATGTTTCCAGTAATCTTTGTTTCCATTCAAGTTGGTGATCAAGAACGTGATGAGGGCAAGGGTAACGGTAAATGAAATGTTACCCGTCAGGTTGGCTGACCCAGGGAAAAATGGCACCAAACCAATCAGGTTATTGATCCAAATGAAAAAGAAAACGGTGAGTAAGTAGGGTAAAAATTTATCTGCCTTTTTGCCAATGTTAGGAATGGCGATATCGTCACGAACGAAAAGCACCAAAGGCTCCATAAATGAGGCTAGCCCTCTAGGGATGACATTCCCCTTACGATACGTTCTTCCCACCGAGATAAAGATCGATAGGATGATGATTAATGACAAGAACATAGAGAATACGTTCTTGGTAATTGAGAAGTCTATAGGGTGTAGCCCACTTAATTCGGTGATGTGTCCGTGGTCGAGACGGTACGTTCGGTTTCCGCGAACGACATCGGCATGACCATGATCAAATGCACTGGACATGAAAACGTCCAAATGACCATCTGTTAATAATATAACCGGTAAGGGTAAAGACACCGGGTGTTCAACCCCTTGGTCGTCTACGTAGTCTAAAATGTGAAATTCATGGGCATCAGCAATGTGATGCATAATCACCTTTACCGCATCAAACTCTTTTTCATCTCCTTGCTCAGCACTTCCCGAACCCGCAAATAAACTTACACTCGTTGCTAATAAGGCTGCAAATATTACTATGGACTTCAATGTAGTTTTCATCTAGTTTTCAAGTGGTTTTGTTCCCCTTTAAAAAATCCTTGCAAAAATAGACAATATTCTTAAATGACGAAGAATAATTCTAACTTATGAATCCAGAATTACTTCGATGTATATAAATACGGGGCTTGTGTGAAAATCTATGGATTTAACTTTTTAGCCATGCTGACCACTTCAAAGGTCAGGTAAAAGCCGTAAACGACCATAAATTGTAGTGCAAACGCCATGTTTGACTCTTTTTTACCTAGAATAATAACGGCCATTAAAATCATAACCAGAAGCATCTTGAGAATGCTTAATGCCAGATAGATAAAACCCGCTTTGTCTTCAAAATTTTCAAAGGCAAAAGCCAATGTGGTGAAGAGAGCAGCGCTCCCAAAGAAATTGAAGAGGTGAATGCCGTAAAAGTAAGCGCCGCTTAGGGGCCAAAGATTAAAGTATTGGAGCGCAAAGTGCAGCGCAAAGACAAAAACTGAAAAGCGGAAGAGTTTCGCGTTAAAGCGAAAGATGTTTTGGATCATTTGTTGAGACGAGTCACTTCTTTTATAATCTGATAGAGGGCTGCAAAGACGGCGAGTAGAGAAAAAATGATGGTAAACAACAAGTCTTTTTCAAAATAGGCGTCCATTTGAATTCCCAGGAAGGCTCCCAAGCCAATGGAAACGCCCATCTGAATGGCTAGATTAGAAAACTTAAGAAATTGACTAAGCAGTCTTTTCTTGGGCTTTTTCATTTTTTTCTGTGTGGTTCATGTTCTTTACGGAAGCACCCATACTACATGAACCCGTGAAGTTTGCTCCGGGCTCTACAGAGAGCTTATTGGTAATGATGTCTCCATGAAGCGTAGCCTTCGCCTTTAAACTCAGAAGTTCGGTGACTTCTATCTTTGCCTTTACAGTTCCTGCAATAAGTGCATTTTGACAAAGTATTTCACCTTCAATAAGTCCGGTTTCTCCCAGAACTAGGAGTCCTTTTGCATGAATGGTCCCTTTCAGTGTACCGTCAATTCGAAGATCACCATCTGTGATGATGTCTCCTTTGATTGTACTTCCTTGACCAATAGCATTTACAGCTCCCGAATTTTTTTCACTGACCTGTCCCATATTTGGATTTGATTTTGAAAACATTTCAACGTGTTTATTTATACTTCAGATACTTTTCTTCAAAATACACCATGTATTTGTCCAACGACTTTTCGTTGTAAAAAGTTTTAAAATTACTCGAAGATATGATAAAATGCTCATAATCAGAAAGCAATATTAATTCTTTTAGTGGGCTTGAATTTTTAACGGCTTCGAGATACGGCATGGCGGACTCTTCGGCATCAAATGTTTTCACAATGACAAGTTGGTAGTCCATGTTCAGCATTAAACTTTGTGTTTTGTACCTCTCCGTCTTATAAAATTCACGGTTGAAATCAGAAATCACGATTTTAACCTCATTAATGCTGGGCCCGTTGCTCTCCATGGCCAGCACATAAAAATGGGCTTCATCCGCATCAAAAGTATATTTGTTTCCGTCTGGAATGAGACTTCTACTTTCTAGATCTTGCAGGAGGGCCCGAGCCTCTTCTGCAACCTCCCCTGAAGAATGAATACTGAGGAGCTGATTTAGATGAGAGACCAATGAATCTTCTCCATGGAGATGCCCCATGGATAGCGCTCCCAAGAGGGCGAGTTGATCCACTATAGGATGTCCTTGATATTTTGATTTTAATGCGGCACTTTTTTGAATGACTTTCGAGTATTGATGATTTGCGAAATCGGCATAAATACTTTCGTAGCTTAGAAAAGCGCTGTCCACCTTTAGGGTGTTTTCACGATCATACTCCTCGGGCTTGACAATCATTTTAAGGTAGTCACTATCTGGATAACCTGTTTTTAACTGGTTCAGGTACAACTCTGCTTCTGTAGTTTTATTAAGCAGCATATTCAAGCGATACAATTGGTAGTAGGTAAGTGCCTCGTATTTGTTTTTAGGATACGCCTCGAGTAAGGTTTTAAAGGTTTCTTCGGCTTCAGGCAAATCGTTTAAATCTTCTTTGTAGATCAAGCCCAGCTGATAGTAGGACTCAACAATGGTGTTTACTGTAGCTGTCTTGGCTGAGTCTGAAAAAGGAATAAGACTCATGTAGTATTCTTCACTCAACAGGTCTTGCTCTTCATCCTGATTCTCATCATCTTCATCCAGAAAGATTTGACTTTTATTTTTTCTTCTCCAGTCGTCTTCCAATCTACGCTCCCCCCATTTCGTCATAAATTCAGAGTATCCAAAGCTGACGGCTGAAGGGTTGTAAAAATACCATCCGCCGCCGGTGATGGTGCTCAGAGAATTGCGAGAATTTGAGGTAGGCCTGATTCTCGCATTGGCTTTTAAGGCTTCTTTGGCCCTTCGCTCTTCGTCTTTTCTTTCTTTGATGATCTTCTGAATCAGCGATTTTATCTCCGTCTCGTCTAGGCTCGACAGCTGGTATAAGCTGTCTTGGAGATGGATGGTGTTGTAGAGGTCAACAAGTCCATTCAAGCTATTTCTCTTTTTCATCAGAACCTCATAATCGGGATGATTTTGATTTAAGAAAGTAACAGCTGTGTCGTAATGTACTTGGGAAGAAATATACTGTGCATCTTTAAAGTATAAATCAGCAAGTGTGAGGTGTGCCACAGACTGTTGTTGGTCATTTCCATTGTCGTGAAGCGTTGCGTTTTGTAAATTTTCAATGGCTTTGCTTTTGTTTCCTTCTTTTAAATAGATATCTGCTAGTGCAAAATATATTTGATCGAAATAGTCTTTGTTTTTGTCATCCTTTAACATTTTCCGGATTTCCTCGATCAATTTTGAAGAATCTTGATGTTTTGGATCAAAGGCTCGAGCACGGCTAAGAAGCGCATTGAATAAAAGTTCGTAATCGGGATTCATACGAACCACTTTGTCGAAGGCTTCGAAAGCAGCTTCGAACTCT
Source organism: Flavobacteriales bacterium (assembly GCA_022425195.1). Taxonomy (GTDB): domain Bacteria; phylum Bacteroidota; class Bacteroidia; order Flavobacteriales; family UBA7430; genus UBA7430. Next base: position 46,542 of record JAKMFX010000001.1, read on the forward strand.
CCAAGCTCTTGATGGATTTGTCCGACGATGTAAGTTAGGCGTGCGCGTTTGGATTTTTTGGAGGAAAGTCGAATGGTTTTTTTGAGCTGAGAGAGAACTTCAGGCCAATCTTTCTTTTTGAGGTAGTAGTTGGCTTTTATTTCTTCAAACAAAGCGAGGTCTTCTTTGCTTAGTTTGGCTTCACTCTCGAGATACAGCAATTGCTTGTTGGCGGTGGTGAAATTTCCCATTTCAATGTGTGTCCTGGTAGACCACATAGTGGCTAAATCAGCAACCTCTCCCTTGTATTCACGATTGATGTAACTGAATAGCTCGATCGCCTTTCCATATTCCTGTTTGTAAAACAGCGCCTTTCCCATAAGAAGATAGCAGTCGTCAATCCATTTGTTTTTTTCTTTCCCTTTCACCTCCATAGAATGGTATTCCACGACCAGGGCGGCTTTATCAATGACGCGATTTAAAGCAGGGTAAATTTTTTGCGCTTGTTTTTGGGAGCCAAGAATCGAGGTCGGAAGAATTGTGTTGTAGTCTTCTTGATGAGATTTTTCGAGTTTTGTTAACGCGCCTTTAAAGCTTTCTTTTGCATTAAAATAACCGTTGTACTTTGACGTAGTCCTGTGAAAGGCTCGATTTAAAAACCGATCTTTTTGCGTGGAGCAAGAGCCAAGGACGAGACAAAAGAGTAGGAGGAATAGGTATGTGGAATGCGTTTTCAAATAAAAGGTGGTTTACACATATTAACTTCGGTTTAGCAAAAATATTTTATTTTTTGGTTTATTGTTTGTTTCGGTCGTCTTATCTTATCAATAGGATGGAATCGGCGATTGCTTCTTCTTTTTTGTGAAGCAAAGAAATAGATGAAGATGCATTGCGTAAAATTACGATATTTGTCAGATGGGAAAATCAAAATCGTTTTTTGATCAACTAAAGCAACGCTTGCGCATTGTCTTGTTTGATGAGCAATCTTATGAAGAGCTTGAATCCGTCAGTCTGACGCGATTTCAGCTGTTCATCCGGATTTTATCGGTTCTTTTCTTGATTTGTTCTCTGACGGTTCTCATCATTGCCTTTACTCCTTTGCGAGAATTTATCCCAGGCTATTCTCCTTCTCACTTGTCTAAAAACCTCATTAACCTTTCTTTAAAAACGGATTCACTGCTTACAGAAATACAGATCAAGGATCAGAAATTTAAAATATTGGAAAAGGTGGTTAGAGGCGAAGCCTTCAATGACTCCGTATTTTATGATTCATCAAAATTGGTTGTTGTGGATGAAGAGGCCTTGAAGGCCTCGTCACAAGATTCTGTGTTTCGAGAGGCCATTGAACGAGAAGGTCGTTTTAACGTCCTGTCTGAGCTTGAGAAAAAGCCCTCTGAGCTTCGAAACATTGCTTTTTATGCCCCTATAAAAGGGATGGTGAGTGATGCCTTTGACCTGCAAAGCGATCACTTTGGTGTGGATGTCGTCGCTCCGGAAAACGAAGCCATAAAGGCTTGTTTGCCCGGCACTATTGTTTTGGCCAATTGGACTACGGAAACAGGGTACACCCTTGTCATTCAGCATGAAAACGATTTGATATCAACGTATAAACACAATTCTGTATTGCTCAAAAAAGTAGGTTCGATTGTGAAGGCAGGAGATGTCATCGCCATTATTGGTAACTCAGGAAGATTGAGTACCGGACCTCATTTGCATTTTGAATTGTGGCACAAAGGAAAAGCCATAAACCCCGAACATCATATCTTATTTTAATGTTGGTTAAGTCATTTTTAGGTAAAAAACTTGCTCGCTATGTGGTCTCTCAGACCCAAAAATGGAGCCAATCTCCTATAAAAACGCAAGAGAAAGTATTCTGGCATTTGCTGAAGACAGCCAAAAATACCGCCTTCGGGAAAGATCATCATTTTGTAGAGATCAGGAACTACGAAGATTTTAAGGCACGCGTTCCTGTTCGCGATTATGAGGGGCTCAAATCTTATATTGAAAGAATACAAAAAGGGGAGAAGGATGTGCTTTGGAAAGGACGCCCCGTATCTTTTGCCAAAACTTCAGGGACGACTTCAGGGGCGAAATACATTCCTTTGACAAAGGCTTCTTTAGAGCACCAAATCAGTGCTGCTAAAAATGCCTTATTGCACTATATAGAAGATTCGGGCAACTACAATTTTGTGAATGGGAAAATGATCTTCTTGCAAGGTTCACCGGAGCTCAACACCGACGCCATCATTCCTGTAGGCCGACTTTCGGGAATTGTTGCGAATTACGTACCGGCCTACCTTCAGTCCAATCGACTGCCTTCCTACGAAACGAATTGCATTGAAGATTGGGAGCAAAAGGTAGAGGCCATCGTCGACGAAACCCTTCCGCAAGACATGCGTTTAATCAGTGGGATTCCATCCTGGGTACAAATGTACTTTGAGCGGCTGCACAAGCGAACTGGAAAAAAGATTTCTGAGGTTTTTCCAAATTTCTCTTTGTTTGTTTTTGGAGGGGTGAATTACGAGCCTTACCGAAAGAAGTTTGAGGAGCTGATAGGAAAGAAGGTCGACAGCCTTGAATTGTATCCTGCCTCTGAGGGTTTCATCGCCTTTCAGGACAAGCAAGATGAAAAAGGCCTGTTGTTGCTTTTGGATTACGGCATCTTTTACGAGTTCATTCCCGCTGAGGAGTATTACGACGAAAATCCGACTCGAATTTCGTTAAAGGAGGTAGAATTGGGCGTCAACTATGTCATTATTCTGAACACCAATGCAGGGCTTTGGGGCTATAACATAGGAGATACGGTTCAGTTTACCTCTTTAGAGCCCTATCGAATTGTTGTCTCGGGGAGAATTAAGCATTTTACTTCTGCTTTTGGGGAACACGTGATTGGTAAAGAGGTGGATGAGGCCATGCGAGTTACTTTGGAGCGATTTTCCAATGTAGAGGTTACAGAGTTTACCGTTGCCCCTCAGGTAGAACCCCACGAGGGACTTCCTTATCATGAATGGTTGGTGGAATTTGCAAACGCACCCGAAGATCTTGCAGAATTTTCTCAGTTACTCGATGCGCATTTGCAATCTCAGAATGTGTACTACAAAGATTTGATTGAAGGAAAGGTACTAAGACCTTTGGTTTTGAATCCGCTACCTAAGGATGCTTTTTATCATTTTATGAAATCTCAAGGGAAGTTGGGCGGACAAAATAAAGTACCACGCTTGTCTAATGATCGAAAGATGGCGGATGAATTATTGAGCCTCTGATTTGCCTCTTCTTTTTAGAATAAAAGAGGGGATGTTTGCCACGGCAAGAATTAAGCTGACCATAGTGATAAAAGAGGTCGTAGGGGTTTCTCTCATTAAGTAGGCAGTATAGGAGAGAAGTACGCTGCAAATAATGACGACCATGGTCGCCTTTCCATGACTGTAACCCAACTCTAATAAGAGATGATGAATGTGGTTTCTATCCGGCGTAAATGGCGATACGCCCCTAAGGATTCTTTTGGTGAAAACTCTTAAGGTGTCAATGACGGGATAAGCCAAAACGACCATGGCGAAAACGGGACTTATCGATCCTTCGGAGTCGATGGGCGTGGTTGATATTTTGATGGCAAAATAGGCCATAATTAAGCCCATGCTTAAGGTACCAGAGTCTCCCATAAAAATTTTCGCGGGAGGCTTATTGAAAAACCAAAAACCAAGCAATCCTCCAAATACCGAGAAGGCAATCAGGCTGTCTGTAAAGTTATCGTTCAAGAGAAACACGCCCCCAAAACAGAAGAGCACGTACATCCCCACGGATGAGGATAAACTATCAATTCCATCAATGAGGTTGTAGGCATTGATGAAGAAGGTAATGACGGTAATGGAAAACAGATGTGAGAACCAGAGAGGAAGCTCATGGATGCCAAATAAGCCATAGAAAGAAACGATACGAACATCGGCGATGCTCGCCACAAAAAAAGCAACCAAGAGCTGTATAAGAAACTTCATGTTGGCTTTGATGTCGACCAAATCATCCAGTGTTCCCAATAAAAATAAAAGCGTTGAGGAAAATAAGACCAAATAGTAATTGCTCGAGAGCATTTCAGCGTTCTTGTTGTGTGCAATGATCAGGTACACCTGAGAGAAAATAAAGCCAGCGTATACAGCGACTCCGCCCAAGCGTGGAACAAAACCTTTGTGAACGTGCCTCCCCTCACCATACTCACCCATAAGGCGTTTTTTTATGGCAAGCTTGATAACCAAAGGGATGCAGATGCTCGAAACCGCAAAGGAAATCACAAAGATGATGAGCGCGTTGGCTAACAAATCTAAAGACATATTCTCGTTTTAGGTGCGAATTTGTTTTACAAATATATATATTCACGGTGACATAGGCTTCATCCGAACGACAACGATTAAATTGCTTTCATAAATCTACCCATTATGATGTTTTCTATTTTCAAAAAAAAACCAAGGTTGTTTGAGCTGATGCCCTCCGGTTTTATCGACATCCATTCTCATGTTTTACCTGGCCTCGATGACGGATGCAAGAACATGACTCAAAGCATTGAATTGATTCAAGAAATGCAAAAGTTGGGGTTTTCAGAATTGATTGCCACACCGCACACGATGACTGGAGTTTGGGAAAACAGCTCAGAGGGGATTAAAGAAAGTTGGAATTCGCTCAATGACACTCAGGAATTGACTATGCCATTGAATTATGCATCCGAATATCTGATTGATAACAACTTTCTGGATAGAATGCAAAAAGGAGATTTACTGTGTCTAAAAGATCAGAGGGTCTTGGTGGAGCTGTCCTACTTTCAGGCCCCCATCAACCTGTTTGAAATCCTGTTTGAACTCCAGCTGAAAGGTTACATACCTGTTCTTGCCCACCCGGAGCGCTACAACTATTATTTCTCGGATTTTAAAATCTTTGAAAAACTGAAAAAGGCAGGTTGCCTCTTTCAGCTGAATTTAATGAGCGTGGTGGGGCATTATGGTCCTGAAACGATGAAGATGAGCGATCGTCTTTTGGAAGCGAATCTTATTGATTATGTGGGTTCAGACATTCACCATAAAGGCCACCTGGAGGCTTTTCAAAGGAAAGTTCAAGTGAAAAACGTAAAAGCCCTAAAAAAGGCAATAGCGGCCAACACTTTCTTTTCAAAAAAAGTCTAGCCGCCATCACAATAGACTTCAATATATTTAGGATTCGCTGCCGTATCCGTATCCGTATCCGTAGTTGTAGCCGTACTTGTATCCATAGCCATAACTGTTACCAGCACCCAGGCCATTTATGACAAATCCCACGTTTTTCAGTTTTTTGTCTTGAATCAATTGTTTTGGGTATTCCAACAACTCTTTTTCGGTATGGTTGGCCCTTGTTAGGTATACCGTGGCATCGGCTAAATGAGAAATCAATAATGTATCTGTAACCAATAGGGTAGGTGCACAGTCCATTAGGATGTAATCGTAGTTTTTCTTAGCTTCCTTCAATAATGAATCTAGACGCCCATTGGTCAGCAATTGAACAGGATTGGGAGGCAAATTACCTCCAATGAGAACAGTATGAGTCGGATGCTCTTTAAAAGGTTTTAGTAGGGCTGACTTCCAGTCAAAAGAATCATCATACAAATAATTTGACAAGCCATCAACTCTCTTTTCTACATCCACATAATTATGTATTTGTGGGTTTCTAAGATCGGCTCCAATCAACAACACCTTTTTGTTTAAACTGGCCAAGGCAAGGGACAAATTCAATGCAACAAATGTTTTTCCTTCTCCCTTGATGGTTGAGGTACAAAGAAGAACAGATCCTTCGTCTTTTTTATTTGCCCCTAACAAATAGTTGGTATTGGAAGATAAAATTCGAGAGGCTTCTGCGAGAACTGAGCGCTGATTTGGATTTGAAAAGAGCTTTTCTTCATCCTCTTTAATTTCCGGTATTTCGCCTAAAATACTGCTGTTTGGTATGGCCGATTCAAGGTCTTTTTTGTGATGTACTTTGGTGTCCAATAAAAAGCGAATGTAGAGTATTCCAAAAGGAATCAGTAATCCTAATAGAAGTGAGCTCAAAATTATGATTGGTTTTTTTGGAGCAATGGGTTTCTCAGTTGATAGTGCATATTCAACAACCTTCAATGAGGGTTCTGTTACTGCATAACTAACTTCAGCCTCTTCTCGCTTTTGCAGAAGAAACAAATAGAGGCTCTCTTGAATCTCTTGACTTCGATCGATGGATCGTAAGATTTTTTCTTTTTCTGGGATACTGGAGACTTGTCTATTGAATTTTTTATTTTTCATTTCAAGTTGAATCTTTGTTTGATTCAACTGGGCCGAGTAGGTTGCCACGGATTCATTGATGTTGTTAAGGACATCCTCAATCGTAGCGTTTAAATTTTTCACATTGGGGTTGTTTATTCCCCCGCTTTTGATGAGTTTTTTGAATGTCAATATATTATTATTGTAACTGCTTATCAAAGAATTTATGTTTGCGCTATTTAGCCCGATGTTTGAGGGGAGGAGATTTAATTCATTGCCTGATGAAGAAGATTCTAACAATAGGTCAGCTAATAGGATTTGATTCTTTATTTCGAATAATTCTTCATCTGATTTGGAGCGACTTTCCAGACTAATAGTGGCATCTGTTGTAATATCAACTAAGTTATTCTCGAGTTTAAAAGTTTGCTTATCCATTTCAATAGAGTCGAGCTCATATCCGAGTGTAATGAAACGCTCATTGATGAAGTCAATGGTGCGTTTGTGTATCAAGCGCCTGTCATCAACCCCATCTTGGTTGTAGACTTCAATGAGGGTATTGATGATGTTTTCCGCGTATTCTTTGTTTTCTGATACAAGATCAATTGATATGATTTCAGACTTTTTTCCGACACTTGAGATATTCAATTCTTTTTTCAACTCATTTATCATTGACCGTTGTGGAAGTAATTCAAGAAGATAGGATCCGTTAGGGTTGAGATAAGGATTAGCTTCATTCCATCCAATATCAAAGGGTAAATCGTGTTTCTGACTTGTTGTATTGTATTCCTTGAAAGTGTATTTACGATCATTATTTGTAGAATAAATCTCTAGATTTTCTGATTTGAAGTCAAAATAATAAGTCGATTTTGAATGAATTGTGTCCACATCAATTTTCAGTTTAAATTGGAAAGGAAACTCTACGAGCCTGGAGTTTTTGATGTGTCCAACCGCATAAAAGTTTGCCTGTAACCCCATTTGATTAGAGACTTTTTCCAGCATAGTGTAGGACTTTAAGCCTTCTATTTCGTTTTCTAGGTTGATTTTAGATTGAGAAAATAGGCTGCTTGCAGTGGGAAGATCCAAACCTTCTTTTTCATCAAGCATAAGAATTTTAGCCATTATTTTGTATGTTTCTGGTGTGTATCGCAGGTACAGAAAACATGTAATGATTGATACTATTATTCCTAAAGTAAACCATGGCCAGAAATTCAGGTATTTTTTGAGTTCTTCTTTAAGGTCGATTTCTTGATCCAAACCGAAATTATTTTGAGGTGAATTGTTTATTGGATTCATAAATTAGGTGCTTAATTAATGAGTAACAGCGTAATACTTAGTAACAGAGACGAAATAGAAGCAATAGAAGAGGGGTTACCTATAAAGCCTGCGCTTTTTACTTTTCGATAGTTTGGTGGTATAATGATTACATCATTTGGTCTGATGTAATACGTGGAAATATCTAGGGATTTTGCATCTGTTAAATCGATGGTCTGAATAGTCCTTTTGTCATCAATTTCACGGATTAAAATAATTTCATTACGGACTCCGTCAATAGTAATACCTCCTGAGTATCCGAGGGCTTGTAGTATTGATAGATTGTTGTCAAAAAAGGAAAAAGTCCCTGGACTTCTTACTTCCCCTAAAACGGTAAATCGAGCATTTAGCAGACGAATACTCACAATGGGTTCTCGTAAGTGACCTCCAGTATCCAAGAGAATAGTTATATTTTCTTCGAGTTTTTTTAGGCTTTTATTTTTTACTGAGATTTCTCCGATGACAGGAAATTTAATATTGTAATAGTCATCAACCATGTAACCATCTAATTGTAAGGACTGTAATGTTGCATTAGCCACCTGGTTGTTAAAGGCCCCGGGCTTGTTGTAGGGGAGCGCTGCTTGCATATCTGATGAATACACATCAATTTTCAGAATGTCATTGGGTTGCAGTTTATAATCAGGTTTAGTTATAGATCTGGGGGGGGTATTTTCTGCATCTTGAAAATAATTGATCTGTTTTTTTGTTGAGCAAGAACTTAATGTTAGCAAATAAATTAGATTCAGTAACAGTTTAATTTTTAGGAAATTAGCCATTTATTAAATATGTTTTGGGTAAATAAAAGTTGAACTAAAGATCTACTGAAGGTAGACCTCATAGATTTTATTGAAAACTACATCTTCACTAAATACAGATTTGTATAATTTGAAGCTGTTCTTTCCCATAACAGTCAAATCCATTTCTACAATATCTAGTATTGCCTTACTTATTTCTTGAGGGGTTATTTTATTTAAGAGTATTCCATTGTTCTTAATCAGGTGATTGCAGCCAGGCATATTACTTGTTATAATTGCTCGTCCAGTACTTAGAGCTTCTAGCATGAACCTGGGCGTACCTTCTCTGTAATATGATGGTAAACAACACACGTCAGAGTTGACTATGAGCGAATGTATATCTTTTCTTTTACCAAGAAAATTAATTTCTGGAATCGATCGAATTATTTTATTAAATGATTCAGCATCAATACTGCTTGGGTTTTTATCATCTATATAGCCAACTATGTTTAGTTTAATCTCTTTGTTTTTTTCTAGAGCTTTTTTGAAGCCTTCAACCAGTTCCATTACACCTTTTTCTTTGATGAGTCTTGATACAAATAAGAATGTTATTTTATTTGACTCATCATCAGTGCGTTCAATCATTTTATATTTGAATATGTCTTCGTTTACAGAGCTACCTTCAATACAATATGTTCTTCTAGACAGTATAACTTCTTTTTGATCTTCTTTATTTTGATATATATAAATTGGGTTAAAT
>JAKMFX010000025.1 GCA_022425195.1 Flavobacteriales bacterium
TCTCCTTTAGGAGTGATTTTCCCAATCAAGATATCTCCTGAATTGACTTCAGCACCGATTCGAATCATACCATTTTCATCCAAATCTTTTGTAGCTTCTTCGCTGACGTTTGGAATGTCATTAGTCAGTTCTTCTGTACCTAGTTTAGTATCTCTTACATCGAGTGAATACTCGTCTATATGAATGGAAGTAAAGATATCTTCGCGAACCACCTTTTCGGAGATTACGATTGCGTCTTCAAAGTTGTATCCTTTCCAAGGCATAAAAGCAACTTTCATGTTTCGCCCTAGAGCAAGCTCTCCTGCCTCAGTAGCGTATCCTTGACAAAGGACCTGTCCCTTGGTTACCCGATCCCCTTTTTTGACAATGGGCTTTAAGTTGATACATGTTCCTTGATTGGTCTTTCTGAATTTGATCAAATTATAAGACTTCAAGTTTCCATCAAAACTGACGAGTTCATCCGTCTCAGAAAAATCATAGCGAATTTCTATTCGGTTTGCATCCACATACTCAACGACACCGTCATTTTCAGCATTGATGAGTACACGGGAGTCTGAAGCGACTTGTTTTTCTAAACCGGTTCCAACAATTGGAGATTCTGGCCTAAGTAGTGGTACTGCCTGACGCATCATGTTTGATCCCATTAACGCCCGGTTGGCATCATCATGCTCCAAGAAAGGAATTAATGAGGCCGAAATCGAAGCGATCTGGTTAGGTGCAACATCAGTATAGTTTACTTGGTCTGGAGTCACTAAGGGGAAGTCTGCTTGATCTCGAGCAATAACTTTATCGGCTTGAATTTTACCTGACTTATCAAAGTCAATATTTGCTTGTGCAATGAGTTGATTTTCTTCTTCCTCGGCACTCAAATAAACCGTTTCTTTTAAGTTCACTACACCGTTCTCTACTTTTCGGTAAGGTGTTTCGATAAATCCAAGGTTATTCACTTTTGCATAGACTCCTAGGGATGAAATCAATCCAATATTTGGTCCTTCAGGTGTTTCAATTGGACACAATCTTCCGTAGTGCGTATAGTGAACGTCACGTACTTCAAATCCTGCTCTTTCTCTGGAAAGTCCACCTGGACCTAAGGCAGATAATCTTCTTTTGTGTGTGATTTCAGCAAGCGGATTCGTTTGGTCCATAAACTGAGAAAGTTGGTTGGTACCAAAGAAACTATTAATTACTGATGACAAAGTCTTTGCATTGATCAAATCAATTGGAGTAAAGACTTCGTTATCTCTAACATTCATTCGTTCGCGTATTGTCCTAGCCATACGCGCTAGACCTACACCAAACTGTGAAGAAAGTTGCTCACCTACAGTACGCACACGTCTGTTTGAAAGGTGGTCAATATCATCAATCTCTGCTTTTGAATTGATCAATTCAATCAAATACTTGATAATGGTTATGATATCGAGTTTGGTCAAAACTTGTTTGTCCATCTCAACATCTAAACCTAATTTTTTATTCATTCTATAACGCCCAACCTCACCGAGATTATAACGCTGATCAGAGAAAAATAATTTGTCAATAATTCCTCTAGCAGTATCCTCATCTGGTGGTTCTGCATTTCGCAATTGACGGTAGATGTGTTCTACAGCTTCTTTTTCAGAGTTTGTAGGGTCCTTTTGAAGCGTGTTGTAAATGATGGCGTAATCCGACATATGAGCATCTACTTTGTGAAGTAGGATGGCTTTCACTCCAGCATCGAGAATTTCCTCGATATGTTCTTTCTCAATTACGGTATCACGATCAATGATAATTTCATTTCGCTCAATAGAGATCACCTCACCGGTATCCTCATCAACAAAATCCTCGTGCCAAGTTTTTAAAACACGTGCAGCGAGTTTTCTTCCTAAGGTCTTTTTTAGTCCGGTTTTAGATACTTTGACCTCTTCTGCTAAATCAAAAATCTCAAGTATATCGCGGTCGTGTTCAAAACCGATGGCTCTAAACAACGTAGTGACAGGTAATTTTTTCTTTCGGTCGATATAAGCATACATTACACTGTTTATGTCCGTTGCAA
>JAKMFX010000033.1 GCA_022425195.1 Flavobacteriales bacterium
AAAAAAACCAAAACACCTGTATTGGACAATTTTGGAAGAGATTTAACAGCTTTAGCTGAGCAAGATAAATTAGATCCCGTTGTAGGTAGGGAAAAAGAAATTGAACGTGTCTCTCAAATCTTAAGTAGACGAAAGAAAAATAACCCTTTACTCATCGGGGAACCGGGTGTTGGTAAATCAGCAATAGCTGAGGGATTGGCCTTGCGCATTATTCAGAAAAGGGTTTCACGTGTCCTTTACAACAAAAGAGTCATCACTCTTGATTTGGCGAGTTTAGTTGCTGGTACCAAATATAGAGGTCAATTTGAAGAGCGCATGAAGGCTGTGATGAATGAATTGGAGAAAAATGAAGAGATCATTCTCTTTATAGATGAAATTCACACCATTGTAGGTGCGGGTGGTGCTACAGGAAGTCTTGACGCTTCGAATATGTTTAAACCTGCTTTGGCCAGAGGGGAGATTCAATGTATTGGTGCTACAACCCTAGACGAATACCGTCAACATATTGAAAAAGATGGCGCCCTAGAACGTCGATTCCAAAAAGTATTGGTCGAACAAACCAACCCAGAAGAAACTTTAGAAATCTTAGCCAACATCAAAGAGCATTATGAAAACCATCACAATGTAAATTATACAGACGATGCCTTAAAAGCTTGTGTTGATTTGACTGACAGATATATGTCTAACCGTTTTCTTCCTGATAAAGCCATAGATGCTTTAGATGAAGCAGGATCTAGAGTACACATCAACAATATGAGTGTACCTCAGGAGGTGGTGGATCTTGAAGCTCAATTGGATCAGGTCCGAGATTTGAAAAATTCAGTAGTTAAAAAACAAAAATACGAGGAGGCAGCTAAGCTAAGAGACGATGAAAAACGTTTTGAACGGTCTCTTATTGAAGCACAAGAACGCTGGCAAGAAGATTCAAAACTCAATCGTGTAACCGTTAATGAAAACGACATTGCAGATGTAGTCTCTATGATGACTAACATCCCTGTAAACAAAATTGTCAAGTCTGAAAAGAATAAACTTTCAAAACTATCCCAAGTCATTGGTGAAAATCTCATTGGACAGAAAGATGCTATAGATAAGGTGGTAAAAGCCATTCAGCGAAACCGTGCTGGTTTAAAAGCACCTGATAAGCCCATTGGTTCATTTATATTTCTTGGCCAAACAGGGGTGGGCAAAACACAATTGGCAAAAATACTCGCTTCTGAAATCTTTGATTCTGAAGAAAACCTTATTCGCATTGACATGAGTGAATACATGGAGAAATTTGCAATCTCTAGACTCATAGGTGCGCCTCCCGGCTATGTAGGTTACGAAGAGGGTGGCCAACTTAGTGAAAAAGTACGTCAGCGTCCCTATTCTGTAATTCTTTTAGATGAAGTTGAAAAGGCTCACCCGGATATATTCAATATGCTATTACAAGTTTTGGATGACGGATTTTTAACAGACAGCCTGGGGAGAAAAGTAAACTTCCAAAATACGATTATTATCATGACTTCCAACATAGGAGCACGTCAGGTAAAAGACTTTGGAAGAGGTTTAGGCTTTGAAACTGCTTCACAAAAGGCACAATCTTCTGATATAGAAAAAGGAGTGATCGAGAAGGAATTAAAAAAGACATTCTCACCTGAGTTCTTAAACCGTATTGACGATATCGTTATTTTCAATTCTTTAGAACAAAAAGATATTCGTAAAATCGTGGATATAGAACTCAAAGACTTAATACTTAGAATTCGAAAGTTAGGTTATCAAATTGAGATTTCTGAGGAAGCAAAGGACTTCCTTTCTGTAGAAGGTTTTGATAGCAAATACGGTGCAAGACCCTTAAACAGAGCCATACAGAAGCATGTTGAGGACTTAATCGCAGAACATATTGTTAACAATTCACTCAAAGAAGGGGATCAAATTACTATAAACTGTACTAAAGAAGGGAAGGCTTTGGAATTGAAAATCAGCCAAAAATCTGAAGCATCGTCTTCTTAAAATAATTTTTAATACAGCAGAATGACATCAGCAAATCAATTGCAGGTGTCATTTTTTATTTTGTATTTATTTTCTCTCCTAGTCAAATAGTGCTATTTTTGGGCTGTTTTAAAAAATTCTGCCAATAAAGTGGCTCAACTTGATTCAGGTGAAATCATAAGTATGAAAGTATTAAAGTTTGGGGGAACTTCGGTTGCAAATTCAGAGAGCCTTTCACAGGTAATAGAGATTTTAAAGTCATCTAACGAAAAACAAATTGTCGTTGTTTCAGCTCTAAGCGGCATAACTAATACACTAGTACAAACAGCTGAAAAAGCAAGTGCGAATGAAGCTGGATTTCAAAATGCCATAGCGACCATTGAAGAACAACATTTAAACCTCATACTACACTTTATTCCTGTTACACAACAAAGTGAAGAAATAAGTTTTCTAAAAGCTCAACTCAATAGTCTGGAGGAACTTTTTGAGTCAATTTATACCCTTAGAGAACTGACAACCAAAAGCCTTGCAAAAGTTTCTAGTTATGGTGAAATCCTTTCAAGTAAAATTATTTCCAAAATTCTCAAACAT
>JAKMFX010000039.1 GCA_022425195.1 Flavobacteriales bacterium
CTAAAATACGGACTGGAGCGATTCGCCTCAAACAAACTAGAGAACAAACCAGTTCTTAGAAGTGAAAAAGAGCACCAGAAATACGTTTCAGATCTCCAAAAAAAGGTAAAAACCATTTGGGCAAAAATTTACAAAAAAGGGGTTATTCAAAACACCCCAAGCATCATTGACAAAGATGGTAATTATGTTATTTATGTAGATACCGGTGATGGGGCTTCCGCCAAATATCTCAATAAACTTTTCACCGTCAATCAAGCGACAGATCTCATCAAGAAAATCAACATAACTGATGAAGACGATTACAAAGAATCGGTCAACTTATTAATAGAGGTACTTACACAAAACATATTATTTGACACTTATGCCACCGAGATAAATCTAGAAAATGAACTAAAGAAAATCTCTAACGTAAGCGGTAAAGTAGAAGTTGGCGAACTTATCGTTTCCAAGGGAGAGCTATTAAATGAGGAGACCTATCTTAAAGTCATCTCATACCAAAGTGAGTTCGAGGGGAAACAAATCAGTGAACGAGACAATCGTATAATCCTCATTGGCCAAACCCTCTTGATTAGCTTGTGCTTCTTGATCATCTTTCTATTCATGATGAAAAATAGAACAAGTCTTTTTAAAGATACAAGTGCCATAAAACTTATCCTTCTCAATGTCATTTTATTTCTTGCGCTCGCTCGTTGCTCCTTATTCTTCAACAATACTTACCTTATTTACGTAGTCCCTTTTTGTGCATTACCATTGGTGATAAGATCTTTTTACGATTTGAGATTGGCGCTGTTTGTGCACACCATAACCATTGTATTGGTGGGATGGTTAGCTCCAGACCCTTTTCACTTTGTTTTCATCCAGTTGATGGCAGGTATCTTATCTGTTCTTACGATAGAGAATTTATACAAACGCTCGGATTTATTTATCTCTGTGGGTAAAATTGCCATCGTATACTTCATCACCTTTATGGGGATTTCCATGATCACACGAATGGATCTATTTGGTCAAGATTTCATCGTTTATGGATTCCTGCTCATCAGCGCCTTTTTGACACTATTCACCTACCCTCTTGTATACATCTATGAGAAGTTATTCTCATTGGTATCTGACATCTCCTTATTGGAGTTGGCAGACACCAATCATCCTCTTTTAAAAGAGATGGCTGAGAAGGCTCCGGGAACCTTTCAACACTCACTACAAGTCAGTAGCTTAGCTGAACAAGCAATTATGGAAATTGGAGGTAATGCCCTACTGGTAAGAGCAGGAGCTCTTTACCACGACATTGGGAAAGTAGACAACACCCTCTTTTTTATTGAAAATCAGATGGCCGGAATCAACCCTCACGACGAACTGTCTGCAGATGAGAGTGCAAAATTGATTATCTCACACGTCATCAAGGGCATTGAAAAAGCAAAAAAACACAATTTACCAGAACAAATCATTGATTTTATTCGAACCCATCACGGTGATGGTATGGTACAGTATTTTTACCGACAATACGTGAAAAAGTTCCCAGACAAAATGAACGAAACGGAAATGTTTCGGTATCCGGGTCCCAAACCATTTTCCAAGGAGACGGCCGTGTTAATGATGGCAGACTCTGTAGAAGCAGCTACGCGAAGTTTGGCAGTGAAAAATTCAGAAAACGTAAGCGGAATGGTGGAGAAAATTATTCAAAACCAAATGAATGATGGACAGTTTAATCACGCATCTATTACCCTTAAAGAAATCGATATCATTAAAAAGCTATTCATCAAAAAGCTATTGAATATTCACCATTTACGGGTAGAATATCCGAGTTGATGATCGCATATCTATGCCCCTAATCGATTGTTCTTCAGAGGCGACAAAAAACTATTAAAAAAGGTTTGTTTCCTTAAAAATAGGAAACTATATTTGCACACCTTAATTGGTAAGCGTTCTTTTAAATTGGAGAGGTGGCTGAGTGGCTGAAAGCGGCACCCTGCTAAGGTGTTATACTCGTAAGGGTATCGGGGGTTCGAATCCCTTCCTCTCCGCATATTAGTAAAAAATTTCGGGGTGTAGCGTAGCCCGGTTATCGCGCCTCGTTTGGGACGAGGAGGTCGCAGGTTCGAATCCTGCCACCCCGACGAAATTTTTAAATTGAAAGTGTTGCGGATATTTTCACATCCAAAAACACCTCAAATTTCAACCCATGATTATGGGCTAGTAGCTCAGCTGGATAGAGCACCTCCCTTCTAAGGAGGCGGTCGCAGGTTCGAATCCTGCCTGGCTCACAAAAAAAGTTCTGCATTTCTGCAGAACTTTTTTTTGTTTTATAAGTCTATCTTATACCACAATTAGGCATTAATTCCCGTATATTTCCTCAAGTGCTTCAAGGGTTTTTGGGTATTTAAACTGAAAACCGTTTTCAATCAATTTATTTGCAGATACCCGGCTACCATTCAATAAGATCGTTGCCATTTCTCCAAAAATCAGCTTCAACACAAAAGAAGGAATATTAGGCAACCACAAAGATCTATGTAAAACCTTAGCCAATAAGCGGGTCAAATCTGCATTCGTAATGGACTCAGGAGCAACACCGTTATATACCCCTGCAGGTAGTTGTTGGTCTAAAAGATGTACATAAACAGCGCATATGTCATCTACATGAATCCACGGCATATATTGCTTTCCAGAGCCCAGAGGCGAACCTATCCCCATGAGAATTGGCTTCGTCATTTTGGGCAAAGCTCCCCCGCCATTTGTCAAAACAATGCCCGTCCTAACTTTCGAGACAGAACATCCTAAGTCAGCAAAAAGATCAGCAGCAGACTCCCAGGCCAAGGATAAAGCCCCTAAGATATCGTCTGCACATTGGGATTCTTCCGTAAAAACTTCTTGAGAAGTACCTGCCCCATACCAACCAATCGCAGAAGATGAAATGAATGACTTTAGAGGAATCTTGTATTCCTTTACTTTTTTATACAAAAATTGAGCACTATCTACGCGACTGGAATACATTTCTTCCCACCGCTTTTTGGTCCACCTTTTTTCAGCTATGTTAGCTCCAGCCAAATGAATAATAGCCTCAACATCAGAAAGCGCATCGGCATCTATTTCTTTGCGATACGGATTCCATAAATATTGTGTAACGGTTGATTTTGAATCCAATCTTCTCGTTAAAATTGCAACTTCATGA
This sequence comes from Flavobacteriales bacterium, assembly GCA_022425195.1. GTDB lineage: Bacteria > Bacteroidota > Bacteroidia > Flavobacteriales > UBA7430 > UBA7430. The sequence continues at coordinate 3,164 of JAKMFX010000039.1, forward strand.
CCTGCAACTTCCAATGATTGTGTTAAAACCTTTCCTATCAATCCACTCCCACCTGTTATAAGTACCTTCAAATCTTTCTCTTTGTATGGTTTAACGAATATATTTACGCTGATTTTACAAGCATTACAAAATTACTAAAAATGAATCTTAACAAAGCGATCAAAAGCATTTCCGTTCGTGAACTTTCAGATCACATAAATTCAGGAGCTGAAATTCACATTATCGACATAAGAGAAGATTTTGAATGGGAAATCTGTCGTATTGAAGGAACCAAAAACATTCCGATGAGCAGACTAATAGAATCTGTAGAGCTGATTCCCAATAATGAATCTACCGTAATTATGTGCCACCACGGTGTTCGAAGTTTAAACGTCATCCATTATCTAGAGACCAAAGGATACGATAAACTTATTAATCTGGAAGGAGGTATTCATGCTTGGGCGCTTGAAGTGGATCGGGGGATGGCCAAGTATTAAAGCCTCTTTTTGGCGAATTTAATAGATGCGAACATCTAACAAGACTTCCTCTCCCACCTCTTCATTGAGCATCTTTTTAATTTTTTCTCGCGCATAACTAAGCTCTTGCTTAAGCGCAGCATTGTTAAGCTGAACAAATAAGATTCGCTTTTCAACTTCTATGTTGACAGTGTATTTAGTAACGGAAGGCCCCATGAGTTTATCCCAAGACGTAACGATGTGCGCTTCATTAAACTTTGACGTAATGTCATAGTTTTTTAGAAGCTCTTTAATGACTTCACCTAAGGTCTGTTCTTTAGCTCGTCTCATTGAATTTGTCCATCCATCACATCAAAAATCTTGTAGGAGTCATCCATCTTTTTGACAATAGCCTCAGTACGATCTTTATGTGTATCGGTAATAAAAATTTGACCAAAATGATGTTCTGACACCAAACGCACGATGGACTCCACCCTCGTGTCATCTAATTTATCAAAAATATCATCTAAAAGCAACAGTGGTTTACAGCCTAAAAGATTTTTAAGAAAGTCAAATTGCGCCAATTTCAAAGAAATTAAATACGTTTTTTGCTGCCCTTGAGAACCTTGTTTCTTGATGGGGAAATCACCTATTTTAAATAGCAAGTCGTCTTTATGAATACCGCATGAAGTATACTGCAACACTTTATCTTTATTGAGGTTTTTCTCGAACAAGCTGTGTAAATCCTCATCATTCAACTGCGACTTATAAGACAAACTAATCACCTCTTTAGTGCCTGATATTGCTTGATAATACTTTTGAAAAATGGGGTTGAATTGATCCATAAAATTACTGCGCTTGGCATAAATCTTTTCTGCCAAATCAATCAGTTGTTCGTTGTAAATCCCGAGTGTATCAGGGTCATAAGTCAAATTGGAAGCAAAGTATTTCAAAAGCGCATTTCTTTGGGAAAGCACTTGGTTGTAATTCATGAGATGCTGCAAGTATATTTTATCGGACTGAGAAATGACTCCATCCATAAACTTACGCCGCGTTTCACTTCCTTCGATGATTAAGTTTCTATCCGCTGGAGAAATCATAACCAAGGGAAATAAGCCAATATGGTCGGCGAGTTTATCGTAATCTTTTTTGTTGCGACGAAAGACCTTTTTTTGGCCTCTTTTAACGCCACAAAACACATGATCTTCTTGATCATTGCGATCAAAAAATGCCTCTACAGCGAAAAAAGGTTTTTCATGTTGAATGTTCTGGCTATCCATCGGATTAAAATAGCTTTTACAAAAACACATGTAGTATATCGCATCTAACAAGTTTGTCTTCCCTACCCCATTGTTTCCAACAAAGCAGTTGATGTTGGGAGAAAAAGACAATTGCGCTTCTTCGTAATTCTTAAACGATAATAAAGAGAGGTTTTTGAGATGCATTAAAATTAATTTCCGTAAAAATAAGACCTGAATTTAGATTTATAGCGTTGATTTGAGAATTTCTTTTATTTTTGTCCCTCAATAAACCTAAAAGCAGTAAAATGGCTGACGATAAAAACCAAGCACAAGAACAACTAAAATCGATTGAGGAAAATCTTACGAAAGCTGAGATGTACGTAGAAGATAATAAGAACAATCTAATGGTTGTCGTTCTGGCTATAGCCATTGGCTTCAGCGGATTCTTCGCCTACGACCGATTTTATGTTCAACCCAAAGAAGATAATGCCAGTACAGAACTGTACATGGCTGAAAAAAACTTTGAACTTAGTAAATTTCAGGAAGCACTTGATGGTGACGAGCAATTTGCTGGTCTTTTAGAAGTCATTGACAGCTATGGAGGAACCAATGCCGCCAATTTGGCTGAGTACTATGCGGGAATCTCTTATCTAAGACTAGGAGATGCCAACAGTGCGATTGAGCATTTAGATAAATTCTCTTCTGACGATGAAATTCTTGCCCCTATAGCAAAAGCAGCTATTGGTGATGCCTTTTCTGAATTAGGACAAAATGAAGAAGCTTTAAGCTACTACATCAAAGCTGCAGAATTGAGAACCAATGATTTCACAACACCTATCTTTCTTATGAAAGCAGCCAATGCTGCATACACTTTAGGAGATAAGGAGAATGCATTGCTCTTGTACACCCGCATTAAAACTGAATTTGCATCTTCAAATGAAGGTCAAAAAGTTGATAAGTACATTGCAAAAGTAAGCGCATCAAAATAGTATATGGCGACAACAAACCTATCATATTACGATAAAGAAAGCATCCCAAACGCAGCCGGTCTGCGGTTTGGGATTGTTGTTTCTGAATGGAATGAAGACATCACCGAAGGGCTCTACACTGGAGCTCATAAAGCTCTTATCGAAAATGGAGTGGCTCAAGAAGACATCATTCGAATCAACGTACCCGGTAGTTTTGAACTTACTTATGGAGCCAACCTATTGGCAGAAACAACCGATGTAGATGGCATCATCACGCTTGGATCTGTGATTCAGGGAGAAACCAAGCATTTTGACTTTGTATGTCAAGGCATCAGCAACGGCATCACTCAATTGAATATCACACTCGACATCCCTGTTATATTTGGTGTACTCACCGACAACACGATGCAACAAGCCATCGACAGATCTGGAGGTAAATTGGGTAACAAAGGAGTGGAATGTGCCATTGCAGCCATTAAAATGGCTTCTATCAACCAAATCCTTAGGGCTGAGGATTAGGAACAATACCCACCAATAAATACCCTGAATTAAACTTCTCCATAAGCTCATTCCCCCTGGGCATAAAATAAAACACTTCAAATACTCACAATGACTCCGTGATGTATCGTTGAACTCATGTCAACTCAAAACAGATAAAGACCTTATTCTTTATTGTCAAATCGATTCAAGACAACAAATAAAACCCTTAGTGATCACCTAGAAAAACGGGGTGTAATAAGTGTATAAAGTTCCATAATAATTTAATACATTTGGGCGTTGATTACAGGCTACATCTATTCGGTAGAAAAAGCTTGTAAACTTTTGAGTTTAAATGAATTTTAAGTGACGTAAATAGCAATCGCATGATGGTTTTAAAATTTGGAGGAACAAGTGTTTCCTCAAAAGAAAATTTAGAGCAGATAAAAGTCATTCTATCCCAGAAAACAGAGAACTACATTGTTGTAGTTTCAGCTTTCTCAGGGGTTACCAACCGATTAGAAAAAATTACGGAACAAGCAATTATTGGCGATTCTACAGAACTTATTGAAGAATTTAAAGATCTTCATTTCAACTACATTCAGGAACTCATTCCTATCGACCAGCAGACAGACCTTCTGATTGCTGTTCAAGAAAAATGTAATGAATTAGAAGCCATAAGCAAAGGGGTTCAGATACTGAATGAATTGACTGATAAGACCAAAGCAAAGGTATTGTGCATGGGTGAGCAATTGTCTTCATTGATTGTTCAACGCTATCTTAATGCGAACGACTTAACCATAGAGCACCTTAACAGTCGTGAATTAATTTCTGCAGATGACAACTACTTGGATGGTGAAGTCAATTTTGAACTTACCAGTAAAAACATCCAGGACAGAGTAAAAAAGGAAAATTATATCGCTGGTGGTTTCATTGCCTCTAACGATGCCAATGAGACGATTCTTTTGGGTAGAGGTGGATCTGACTTTACAGCGGCCATCTACGCGCAAGCCATTGATGCCAGCTCTCTCGAAATATGGAGCGATGTAGACGGCATCCACAGTGCGAATCCACAAAGGGTGAAAAATACTTTATCTCTCAAAAACCTCAGCTACGAAGAAGCTTTCGAAATGGCTTACTTTGGTGCAAAAGTGATTTATCCAAGAGCGATTCTACCTTTGATCGATAAGAAGATTCCTTTATACCTAAAAAACACGCTTCAACCAGAGCAAGAAGGAACGTTTATCAGTCATGTACCTCAAAAATCAAATCATAAGATACAAGGCTTGTCTTCATTAAATGACATTGCTGTACTTACGGTCTCAGGAATTGGACTTTCTGGTAAGAAAGGAAGCGCCCGTAAAGTCTTCCAAACACTTGAAGAACACCAAGTAAATGTGATTTTGATCACTCAAAGCTCTTCTGAGCAAAGCATAGGATTTGGAATCAAAGAATCTGATGCAGACATTTCTAAGAAGGTACTTGACCAGGCTTTCCAAAACGAAATTCAAGCAGGAACCATAAGGCCTGTAGAGATTGCCAGAGATTTATGTATCATCGCACTTATTGGTGACAACATGAAAAATAAAATTGGTCTGGCCGGTAAAGCGCTTAGTGTGATTGGTGAAAATGGAATTAACGTAACTGCTATTGCTCAAGGAGCTTCAGAAAGAAACCTTTCCATTGTCATCGACAAAAAAGACGAAGTAAAAGCACTCAATGTAATTCATGAAAAATTCTTCAGTAACATTGTCAAAAATGTTCACCTATTCATTGCTGGGACAGGTAATGTAGGTAAAGAATTTTTAAACATCATATACGGTCAAAAGCAAAAACTTATTGACGACTACCAGATCAACCTGAAAGTAATGGGTGTGGCTAACAGTCGTAAAATGCTCCTGAATGACGGTGTAGAAATTGATGAAAAAGACAGCCTAAATCTCAATGAAATAGGAACCGCTTACAATGAACTATCTGAGTACCTTACACAAATAAGAGAACTGAACTTACCCAACAGTATTTTCATAGACAACACGGCTTCTGAGATTGTGAGCGATGGCTACTCGTATTTGTTAGAAAACAGTATTTCTGTAGCTACCTGTAATAAAATTGCCTGCAGTAGCGACTACGAAACCTATGCAAATCTTATCGGTGCCGCTAAAGAATACAACTGTCACTTCAAATACGAAACCAGTGTAGGCGCTGCGCTTCCAGTAATTAAAACCATCCATGACTTGATCATCAGTGGTGATTCGGTGAATAAAATAGAGGCGGTAATCTCTGGAAGTTTGAATTTCATTTTCAATAAATACAATGCGGAAAATAAATTTACGGATGTAGTCCTTCAAGCAAAAGATGAGGGATATACAGAACCGAATCCACTAATTGATTTGAGTGGTCTCGATGTGATGCGTAAAATTTTAATCCTTTCTAGAGAATCTGGACTAAAAGGAGCATTATCAGATATCGAATTCAACAGCTTCATCCCCGATGAATGTACTGAGTCGAAAAGTGTAGATCTTTTGTTTGAAAACTTGGAGAAGAACGAAGCCTTTTTCAAAGCCCTTTATGCAAAAGCAAATGACAAAGGCTACAAACTAAAAGTAGTGGCTACCCTTGAGGATGAAAAACTATCTGTGGGCTTGAAAGAAATCCCATCTGACAGTCCTTTCTTTAACTTGGAAGGAAAAGACAACGTGGTAGCTATATTCACAGACCGATACGTCAGTGAGCCTTTAGTTATAAAAGGTGCAGGTGCTGGAGCTAGTGTAACAGCTAGTGGTGTATTTGCCGATGTAATGTCCATCGTAAACAAATAATTGATGAATCAAATTACTGCTTATGCCCCCGCCACCATGGCCAACTTTAATGTGGGCTATGATGTATTAGGTTTGTCTTTAAACGATATTGGAGACGAAGTAGAGCTTCGCTTTAATGGTACAGAGGAAAACAACATTCTGGACATCATCAATGGCAAAGGTTTACCAATGGATCGCGATCAAAATTGTTGCTCTGTTGTGATCCGAAAAATGCAAGAGGCCCTAGAAAGCTTTAAAGGTGTTGACATCGTCATCACAAAAGGTTTTGCGGCTGGAAGTGGTCTTGGTTCAAGTAGTGCCAGCAGTGCAGCTGCAGCATTTGCCTACAACGAATTAATGGGCAAACCATACTCCAATAAAGAATTGGTTGCCTTTGCAGCTGAGGGGGAACGTATTGCTTGTGGAAGTGCTCACGTTGATAATGTAGCCCCTTCTATATTAGGCGGTATCGTTTTAAGTAAAGGAAATAAAGCCTCGGACCTTATCGAACTTCCGCTCATAGAAGACTTATACGCTGTTACTTTTTTCCCTGCAATCAAAGTAAACACCTCAGATGCCAGAAAAATATTAAACAACACCATTGACCTAAAAACGCTATCACAACAAGTGAGCTTTATGGGTGCCTTTGTGTCGAGTTTGTATGAAAAAGATGTCGAGATATTTTCTTCGAGCTTACAAGACTTGGTTGTGGAACCTAGAAGAAGCTTACTAATTCCCAGATTTAAGGAATTGAAAAAAGCGGCAAATGAAAACGATGCACTGGCATTTGGAATCTCCGGATCGGGTCCTTCTGTTTTTGCCATCGCAAAAAATGAAGCTCAAGCAGATCAAATCATACACGCTATGCAGGAGGTATACACAGACTTGACCATAGAAACACAAACACGAAAGCACTTACTTTGTAAGGAAAGTGGCGCAAGAATTGTAAAAAAATGAAGTATCTAAGTACACGAGAAAATAACGAGTATATTTCTTTTAAAGAGGCGGTTATTAATGGATTAACCAACAATGGTGGTCTTTATGTTCCTGAACGAATTCCTTCATTACCAAGTGATTTTTTTGAGAAAATAGAGTCATACGAAGATCTAGATATTGCATTTACAGTGCTGAAACCTTTTGTTGAAGGCTCTCTGAACGACACGCAATTGAAAAGCATCCTTGCTGAAACACTTAACTTCAACATACCGGTCGTTCCTGTGACGCAAAACATTGCTGCTCTAGAATTGTACCATGGGCCAACCCAAGCCTTTAAAGATGTGGGCGCACGATTTATGTCGCGCTGTCTATCTCACTTCAACTCTGATGAAGATAAGGAGGTAACTATTATCGTTGCTACATCAGGAGACACAGGTAGTGCCGTTGCAAACGGGTTCTTTAAAGTGCCAGGTGTCGAGGTGAAAATCCTTTTCCCCAAAGGGAAAGTAAGTACATACCAAGAATACCAAATGACAAGTTTGGGTGAAAACATCCACGCATTTGAAGTAGATGGAACTTTTGATGACTGCCAGAAATTGGTCAAAAAAGCCCTAAATGATAAAGAACTCAGAACAAAAAAATCATTGAGCAGTGCTAACTCTATCAATGTTGCACGCCTATTACCTCAGATGTTGTATTACTTCTTTGCTTATAAGCAATTGAAAAAAGACCTGAAAGGTAAAAAGATGGTGGTTTCTGTTCCATCGGGAAATCTAGGAAATGTTACCGCTGGACTCGTCGCAAAGAAAATGGGACTCCCTATCGAAAAGTTCATTGCTGCACATAATATCAACGATACTTTTTACCAATATTTAACCACAGGAGATTACGCTAAAAAAACATCGGTACTCACCTATTCTAATGCCATGGATGTTGGAGATCCTAGTAATTATGAACGCATAGATTATTTCTATAAGAGTGAGCTGGAATCCATCAAAAAAGATGTGGCAGCTTGCAGAATTGATGATGCATCAACGCTAAAAGAAATACAAGAGTGCCAGAAAACCAATAATTACACCTTAGACCCTCACGGAGCTGTAGGTAAATTAGCGCTTTCAGAACTCCTACAGAACAATGAATACGGTGTGTTTCTAGAAACAGCCCACCCTCAAAAATTTGCTAAAGTGATGAAAAAAGCACTTCCAGAATTTGTAGAAGAAATCGCTGATTTGAAAAATTGTAAAAAGACCATCCTTACAAATAATTATGAAGCATTTGTAAAAGAAATCTGCTAAGACTAAAGGTTTCAGCATGACTCCTTTTGAAAATATTGATCACAAAAAAGCCTCTCGGTGATTCCGAGAGGCTTGTTTATTTACACCAAGTGTAACTTTATTTTCCTCGAGCTGAAATGAGTGTGTTTTTCAAAAGTGAGGCAATGGTCATAGGTCCAACTCCACCGGGTACAGGTGTAATAAAGGAACACTTTGGCGCCACATCATCAAAAGCCACATCACCTTTTAGCTTCCATCCAGATTTTGTTTTGTCAGACTTTACTCGAGTAATTCCTACATCAACAACAACAGCACCTTCCTTAACCATGTCTGCAGTGACAAACTCAGGTTTTCCTAGAGCCACTATTAAAATATCTGCAGAGCGAGAAATCTCTTCTAAGTTGGTTGTTCTACTGTGAGTAAGTGTAACGGTACAATTTCCTACTTTGGCATTTCTAGCCATCAAGATACTCATTGGAGAACCCACAATGTGGGAACGTCCAATCACAACACAATGTTTCCCCGAAGTTTCCACATCGTAACGATCTAGGAGCTCAACGATTCCAGCTGGTGTAGCCGGTAAAAATGTAGGTAAATTAAGGGTCATACGACCTATATTTACCGGATGAAAACCATCCACATCTTTTTCGGGAAGAATGGTTTCAGTCACCTTAATCTCAGAGATATGATTAGGTAAGGGAAGTTGAACGATTAAACCATCAATAGAGGGGTTTTCGTTAATCTTTCTCACTTCATTCAGAAGCTCTTCTTCTGAAACATCCTCAGACATACGGACCAACGTAGAATCAAAACCTACTTTTTCACAAGCTTTCACCTTGGCACCAACATAAGTCTCACTAGCACCATTTGATCCAACTAAAATTGCAGCTAAGTGAGGCTTCTTCCCTCCTTTGGCCAAAAGTTCGCTGACTTCTTTAGCAATTTCATCCTTTAAAGTGTTGGATGTTAATTTTCCATCTAATAACTGCATATCTCTGTTTATTTACCTAAAGGCATATTCGGCATTCCGCCTTTACCCATCATTTTCATCATGTTTTTCATTCCGCCACCTTGCATCATCTTCATCACTTTACTCATGTCATTGAATTGCTTGATGAGCTGATTTACATCACTCACTGTACGACCACTACCTCGAGCAATGCGTTGTCTTCGAGAACCGTTTAATAAAGATGGGTTGGACCGCTCTTGTTGCGTCATAGAAGAAATCATCGCTTCTACATGCTTAAAAGCATCATCCTCAATCTCAACACCTTTCATGGCTTTTCCCATTCCTGGAATCATCCCCATCAAATCTTTCATATTACCCATTTTCTTCACCTGACCAATTTGCTCAATGAAATCGTTGAAATCAAATTCATTCTTGGCAATACGTTTTTGTAGTTTTCGTGCTTTGTCCGCATCAAATTGCTCTTGAGCTTTTTCTACAAGAGAAACTACATCTCCCATACCCAAAATTCGCTCAGCCATACGGTTGGGGTGAAATACATCCAGGGCCTCCATTTTTTCACCAGTACCAACGAATTTTATCGGCTTATTGACGACAGACTTAATGGTAAGCGCGGCCCCTCCTCTAGTATCACCATCCAACTTGGTTAAAACAACTCCATCGTAATCCAATCGATCATTGAAGGATTTGGCAGTATTTACCGCATCCTGACCCGTCATGGAATCTACAACAAACAAGGTCTCTTGAGGTTGAACTGCTGTCTTAACAGCTGCAATCTCATTCATCATCTGCTCGTCTATGGCCAATCGTCCAGCGGTATCGACAATAACGACATTATTACCATTCGCTTTTGCATGAGCAACAGCGGACTTTGCAATCGCTACTGGGTCTTTACTTTCTTTATCGGTAAACACATCAACACCTACTTGATCGGCTAAAATTTCTAACTGATTAATCGCTGCAGGACGATAAACATCGCATGCAACCAACAAGGGTTTCTTAGATTTTTTTGATTTTAGGAATAAGGCAAGTTTACCCGTAAAAGTCGTTTTACCGGAACCTTGAAGACCTGAAATAAGTATTACAGAAGTTTTCTCTTCTAAATTAATACCTTCAACCTGAGTACCCATTAACTCTGTCAGCTCATCCTTAACGAGCTTCACCATCAGTTGACCGGGCTTGAGTGTGGTTAACACATCTTGACCAATGGCTTTTTCTTTTACTTTTTTGGTAAAATCTTTGGCAATCTTATAACTAACATCAGCATCTAAAAGAGCCCTACGAACTTCTTTCAGTGTTTCGGCAACATTAATTTCAGTAATCTTTCCGTGCCCTTTAAGAACGGAAAAAGCCTTGTCTAATTTTTCGGATAAATTTTCAAACATCGTCTATGAGCTTAGCTTCAAAAATAATCAATTTACATTCGTTCAGGAACCGTTATCCCCAATAAACGCATGGAAGAAGAAATGACCTTCCCGACCATACTTGATAGGCCAATACGAAAGGCCTTATCGTCTTCACTTTGAGTACCGAAAATAGGTACTTGCTGATAGAACTGATTGTACTCTTTGACCAAATCATAAGTATAATTAGCAAGTACAGCAGGACTACAGTCCTCGGCAGCTTCTTGAATGATATCGGGATAACATAGAATCACTTTAACGAGTTCCTTTTCCTTGGGATGAAGTTTCGATTCAGGTTTTAATTGAGTTCCATACGATTCTGCTCTTCTTTGTAAAGAACATATTCGTGCATGTGTATACTGTATAAAAGGTCCGGTATGACCGTTGAAATCGATAGACTCAGAAGGGTTGAACACCATGCGCTTTTTAGGATCTACTTTCAAAATGAAATATTTTAAGGCCCCTAAACCGATGGTTTCGTATACAGAGGACAATTGATCTTCATCAAACCCTTCTAGTTTTCCTAATTCTTCAGAAATAGACTTTGCCGTAGCCACCATTTCTTCCATTAAGTCATCCGCATCGACCACAGTTCCTTCTCGAGATTTCATCTTTCCACTTGGCAAATCAACCATACCATACGATAAATGACGACAGTCCCTAGCCCAAGAATAACCCAGTCGATTGAGAACTTTAAATAAAACATTAAAGTGATAATCTTGCTCATTACCAACCGTATAAACCATTTTATTGAAATCAAAATCCAGGTACCTTTGGATGGCTGTCCCTATATCTTGCGTCATGTAAACAGCAGTTCCATCTCCTCTCAAAAGCAATTTATGATCTAATTTCTCATCGGTCAAATCAATCCAGACTGAACCGTCTTCCTTCCGATAAAAAACACCCTTCTCCAGACCTATATCAACGTACTTCTTCCCCAATAAATAGGTCTCACTTTCGTAATAATTGGCATCAAAATCTACCCCTAAACGATTATAAGTTGCATCAAAGCCGGAATATACCCATTGATTCATGGTATTCCAAAGATCTATAACTTCCTGATCTTTTGACTCCCATGAACGAAGCATTTGTTGCGCCTCCTTTAAAATGGGCGCTTCTTTTTTCGCCTCTTCCTCTGTTTTACCTTGTGTAAGTAATTTCGAGACTTCTTTTTTGTATTCCTGATCGAAGCGCACATAATACTTTCCCACAAGATGATCACCCTTCATGCCCGATGAATCAGGAGTTTCTCCTTCTCCAAATTTTTTCCAAGCCAACATGGATTTGCAAATATGAATTCCTCGATCGTTAATAATTTGCACCTTCTTAACGCGGGTACCGCTGGCTTTTATGATTTCGGCTACAGAATAACCCAATAAATTATTTCGGATATGACCCAAATGAAGGGGTTTGTTGGTGTTAGGAGATGAATACTCCACAATGGTTAAAGGTGCTGAATCCTCTACTTTCACAAATCCATAGTCAGGAGTTTGATGAGCCAAAGCGTATGATTCCATCCAGTATGAATCTGAAATGACTAGATTCAAAAAACCTTTTAACACATTGTAAGCTTCAACAAACTCAACTTCTCTGATGAGGTATTCTCCCAAGTCTTGAGCTGTTTGCTCTGGACTTTTCTTTGAAAAGCGAACCACCGGAAAAACAACTAGGGTAATATCACCCTCAAATTCCTTACGTGTGGTTTGGAAATTAATCTGTTGTTCGGGGAAGTCTTCACCGAAAATGGCTTTTACAGCATTTACAATCGGTTCAACAAGCTTTATTTCTAGGTCTTTCATTTCGTTTGTGCGTTTTTCGGCAAAAATAGTTCTGCCATCATGCAACGAGCGCTACCACCTCCACAAGCCTCAATGGTATCTAAGGGGGTGGAAAGTATTAAGCAATGTTTTTCTATTTGTTTGATTTGCTCAGGATTTAAAGATTGATGCGCTGTTCTTGACATCACCAAGAACTTTTCTCCTGATTTATTGACAACAGGCATCACATTTCCAGCAAATCGGTGTTTTTGATCTTCAGTGATGAAAATTACTTCTTTTCCTGATTCTTTAAGGCACTCAATCAAATATTTTCTTTCTGCCAAATCATCTATAGTATCCGCACACAAAACAGCAAAATCATCGCCTAAGGAAAGCATCACATTCGTATGATAGATAGGCAAACGCTCTGAATCTACCGTTTGATAAGACTTAAAAGTAACAGACTTAAATCCAAAGCTTCTACAAAAACCTTCTAAAACTCTGGCATCTGTTCTGAGAGATTGAGCAGCATAGGCAATCTTATTGACGCGATCCAATAACATAGACCCCGTTCCTTCGAGGAAGCACCCATCACTCTCGTAATGAGAAAAGTCTACCACTTCACTAATTAAAAATTGATGTTGCTCTTTTAAAAGCGTAAGGATTTCTTTTCTGCGTTCTAAACGACGATTTTCAGCAAACATAGGATACCAACCCACGCGACCGTCATCATGAAAAGAAATCCAGTTGTTGGGGAAAATTGAATCAGGAGTATCTTCCTCAAGCGTATCCTGTACAACAATAACTTCAATGTTATGAGATCTCAAAAGGGCAACAAGGCCATCAAATTCATCGAGCGCCCGACCCTGTACCTCATCACTACTCAATTGACTCAAAAGCTTTTGATAGTGGTTGTTCGTAGCCGTCTGCTCGTTGTATCGAAAAGCAATCGGACGAACCATCATCACACTGGATGCTAAGCCTTTAGTCATGATGATTTTCGTCTTAAAGGTAAGGTGGAACATCGCAGTGAACCTTCCATTTTAGAGATCTCTGCATAGGGAATTTCTTCAACAGTAAATCCACGTCTGCGCAACTCGGCATTCAGTCGGGTCGATCGTTTTTCAGAAACAATGATTTCTGGACCTATGGAAAACAAATTTGAATTCATGTGATACATCTCATTGTTGTCAATCTCAATGATGTTTTCTTCACCGAAATAATCCACAAGAAAATCAACATCTTCAGGGTTTTTAAATCCTCCAGGGTATATAACCGCTTGCCCGTTCCCTAAAGGCTGAAAACAACAATCTAAGTGCAATGCATTATGACGTGGATCGGTATCAGATTTATTCAACTCAAAGGAAACAACTGTTCGATTCGGAAAAGTCTTTTGTAAAAAAGCCACACCCGAATAATTGGTTCTAGCAACGGTATATCTTTCAAAATCTCTATCATCAGAAACACCCACAAAAATACAATCATCCCAAGGCATTACATCTCCTCCTTCTACGGAAGCACCTTCTGGCATTCTTACAATAGAATTCGGATTGATCTTTTTTACGATAGACGAGATGGCATGAAACTCCTTAGACCGTTTTTCAATGATGTTCGGAATAATAAACTTATCATCTATGACAAAGGCGATATCTCTACTAAATATCTGGTTGTAGTTTTGAAGGTTTTCTGGTCGATAAACAGCTATGTTGTATTTTTTGAAGACTTCATTAAAAGCTTCCATCTCATTCACAAGATCGCTTTCAATCGGAAAAGTACCCGCATTGATGTGTTCCTTAGACTTTGGATCATAAGCTTCATCTATGTGAGGTTCTCCACCGAAATCATTGGCAATACCCAATACCACAGCTTCTAGATCTGCACTCTCATTACGAATCAATATGGAAAGGTTTTCCTTCATGTTTTTCAATAGTCTGCAAAGATAAAAGAATCCATTTCTTTCACATCTATTCCCCACTAAAATAGATGAAATAAGGAGTGATTTTTCATTGCGTAAATCATGGGGGCAATTATGCTAAACTCAAGGTTACTAAACTAGAAATAGCAAATTACAAACCAAAATGTTTCTCGGCCAAAGACGTAACTTCATCACCAATCGACAAGCAAGCCGTTGCCGCAGGAGAAGGTGCATTTAAGACATGAATACTTCGATCTTTATACTCAATTTTAAAGTCATCAATCACATCACCATCATCCCCCAAGGCCATAGCCCTGACTCCAGACCTTCCTGGCTTAATATCATCCATGGTTAAACTCGGACACATTCGTTGTAATTGAGTTAAGAACAAACGCTTAGAAAAAGCACGTTTGTATTCATTTAAACCAAAACGCCAGTGTTTGAAGAACAGTTTCCAAGTCCCCTTATAAACCAGAGCTTCTAAAGTATCTTTGAGACTAAAGTCCGTTTTACCGTATCCTTCGCGCTTAAAAGTAAAAACCGCATTGGGGCCACACTCAATGGTTCCATCGGTCATTCGGGTAAAGTGAACGCCTAGAAAAGGGAATTCGGGGTTGGGTACGGGATAAACCAAGTTTTTAATCTTCTTCATTCCCTGTTCTGTCAAGTCGTAGTAATCACCTCTAAAACCAACAATTCTCATGTCCAAATGCACATCGTCTTTTCTTGCCAGTCGATCAGAGTGCAAGCCTCCACAGAAAACCATATATCGTGATTGAATGATGCCTTTAGAGCTTGTAATTGATGAAACCTCTCCTCTTTCAAAATGCATGACTTCGCAGTCAGTAAGAATCACTGAAGCAGGATTAATTTCTTTTATCAATTCAGCCAATTTAAGAGTCACCCCCCTAAAATCTATAATACCTGACTCGGGTACCCAAAGTGCTTTTATACCTTCAATATAAGGTTCAATCTCTTTAATGCGTTCATGATCTATAACCTCGATTCCCACCAGACCATTTTTCAAACCATTTTCACGTATCTTTTCTAAACGAGGGATTTCTTCTTCAGCAGTCGCTACAACAATTTTACCACACACATCGTGATCAATACCATGGTCTTTAGCAAAGTCCACCAGTTGTTTCCTTCCATTCACACAATTAAGAGCTCTGTATGATCCCGGACGATAATATAAACCCGAATGAATCACTCCTGAATTTCTTCCAGTTTGGTGCGAGGCGAGTAAGGATTCTTTCTCTAACACTGTCAGTGTTAAATTGGGGTATTTAGACTGAAGCTTGTAAGCCGTTGCTAAACCGACAATTCCACCACCAACGACGGCAATATCATAAACTTTTGATCTTGACATGTGTTATATTTTTTTGCAAAAATACAATATTAAATCAAGATGATTACATATAATAAAGTCAGTAGAATATTGACTCTTTTGCGCATTCATATAATTTTAACTCTTGAAGAAATAAAATTTTATTAGAATACTATATATACTTATTAATATTTATATATATTTGTTGTAGCCAATTAGTTCTAAGATCAGCTCAAGACTACATGATGTAGATGATAAGGAGTTATCTTTGAAGAGTTAATCAGTTCTTAGGACTTTTTGGCGGCTCTAAAAGGGTAACTCCGTTTGCTGTTGGTCCTAGCTATGAAGGGAAAAAACGGGAGGTAAATGGGTTTAAAAAGACAAAAAAATTAAGGAATTAAATCTCTTTTGTATTCCAATTATGTATCCTGTGTAAAAGATTAGAGTGTAGTACTGATAGATAATAAATTACACAATGTCATAATTTTCGATTATGCCAAAAGAAAATTAGTGAAGTGAGTTATTTTGTAGACAGTACTACACTTCTTTTTGACCATAGAAAACGCAAGCTAATGTGGAAGCTTATCGCGAATAACCCCGTAAAAATAGGTTCCCAGAAGTGCTGAAAATAGAATTAATAAGACAGGTAAGAATCCAGCACCTAAAAGGGTAAACATAGGGCCTGGACATGCTCCAGCAAGTGCCCAACCCAAGCCAAAAAGCACACCTCCAAATAGGTAGCGTTTCCAAACATTTTGCTTAGGGGCTATCCTAATTTTCTCACCATCAAGAATTGATTTTAACTGAAATTTTTTAATTAAAAAAAGACTTAAAGCTCCACAGAAAACGGCTGAACCGATAACCCCGTACATATGAAAGGAGTCAAATTGGAACATTTCGTAAATACGAAACCACGAAGCAACTTCTGATTTAAACAGAACAACTCCAAATAAAATCCCGATTGAAAAATAAATAAACGTTCGCATTAGAATAGAAAAGGTAAAATGAAATGATTCATAAATAAACCCCCTATGAAAAAGCCGATAACTGCAATTAACGAGGGCCACTGAAAATTACTAAGTCCAGAAATGGCATGTCCCGAAGTACAACCACCTGCATATCGAGCTCCAAAACCTACAAGAAAGCCACCCATGCCCAAAAGCAACCAGGACTTTGGTTGAGAAAGTATGTCTGCACCAAAAAGGTATTCGGGCATAAAACTTTGACCGGCATCTGTAAAACCAAAAACGTATAATTTCTCAATCGTGTCTGTGCTTAAAGCAACAGCAGTGGTTGAACTTAAAAATTGAGAAGCGATAAAACCACCCACAATAGTTCCGGCGGCAACAGCTAAATTCCAAGATTGTCGTTTCCATTCAAAACGAAAAAAAGGCACCTTCCCTCCCGCTCCCATCGCACTGCAAAGGGTACGCAAGTTCGAAGACATACCAAAAGATTTACCCGTCCATACGAGTAGAAATAGGACCAAAGCAATCAAGGGCCCGCCAATGTACCAGGGCCAGGGTTGTAAAAAATAGTTAAGCATTATTTAAGTTTTGAGGAACAAATAGATTCAGTTAAAGGGATTTCTGTAGTTTTAAGTGCTGCTAGACCACCACGCACATCAATCATGTTATGAATACCGCGTTTCTTGAGCAATGAAGCAGCCATCATACTTCGATAACCTCCAGCACAGTGCAAATAAAATGATTTTTCATTCGGAAAAACATTTAAATGGTCATTCATATCGGTTAAGGGTACATTAAATGCATCATTTATATGCTCTGATTCATATTCACTTTTCTTGCGAACATCAAATACTGGCAAGGAATCTAAAGCTTGTCTTCTTGCAACATCTTTGGCTGAAAGGACATTTACGGTATCATACTCCTTTCCGGCAGATTTCCAGGCGCTAAAACTACCCTCTAGATAACCCATTGCAAAATCAAATCCCACTCGAGACAATCGGGTAATCGCTTCTTCTTCTCGTCCATCCGGACAAACCAAGAGTAAAGGCTGTTTAAGGTTTGAAACAAGTGCGCCTACCCAAGGAGCAAAACCACCATCGAGTCCAATAAAAATAGATTGTGGAATGTGTCCTTTTGCATAATCATTCTGATGGCGAACATCTAAAATTAATGCTCCAATTTGGTTGGCAAAGACTTCAAAATCATAGGGATTAAGTGGACGTTTTCCACGAAGTAGAACCTCATTTACATCTTCATAACCCGACTTATTTAAATGCACATTCAACGGGAAATACTCCGGAGGAGGTAACAAGCCATTCGTAACCTCTGCAACAAACTCTTCTCTACTCATATCACTTCGCAGAGCATAATTAGATCGCTTTTGATTGCCCAAAAGATCAACCGTTCCCTTTGTCATGTTCTTACCACAAGCGGAGCCAGCTCCATGTGCTGGATAAATGAGAACATCATCATTCAAAGGCATTATTTTTGTTCGAAGACTGTCGTATAAGATCCCAGCTAAATCTTCGGAGGATTTATCTTGATTCTGAGCCAAATCTGGTCGACCTACATCTCCTAAAAAAAGGGTGTCACCAGTAAATAAGGCGATGTCTTTACCCGAGGAATCTCGCAACAAATAACAGGTGCTTTCTAGGGTGTGTCCGGGTGTGTGCAATGCAATAATTTTCAGATCTCCAAGGGAAAACTCTTGGCCGTCTTCAGCAATCAATGCTTTAAAATCGGTTTCTGCTCCAGGACCAAAAACAATCGGGGCTCCTGTTTTCTTAGAAAGTGTAAGATGACCGCTTACAAAATCGGCATGAAAATGGGTTTCAAAAATGTATTTGAAACGGGCGCGATCTCTGTTTGCTTTATCAAGATAGGATTGTACTTCACGAAGCGGGTCTATCAGAGCCGCTTCTCCTTTACTTTCAATGTAATAGGCCCCTTGAGAGAGGCAACCCGTATATATTTGTTCAATTTTCATAGGTAATAACATTATTGATTGACTTGATTGGATATCTTTTCATCATTGAAGTTGGGCGCCTCTCCATGGAGGTATTTTACAGCAGCATCTAAGCTGGAAAAAAAAGTAGTTTGTTCAGCATCAACGATTCCACACTTATAAAATGCATCTCGAACAGGTCCTGTTACATGAGTCCATAAAACCGTGATTTGATTTCTCTTCAGATTCAAAATCCACTTATTCAACATATGCATGGCAGTAGCATCTACATAATGAATGGGGCCCGCATCGATAATTACATGTTTTACAGGTGCGTTTTGTTTTTGTATAAGAGCTCCTACTTTTTGTTTGAAATACCCTTGATTACCAAAAAAAAGAGAACCATCATAACGAAGAATCAATACGTTTGGATACGTCATCACATCGGCTGAAAAACGCGAAATATTTTTAAAATGATTCGTTCCTACAATTCTCCCCAGGACAGCAATATGCGGTTTTGAACTTTTGTAAACCATATGTGCTAAAGCACTGAATACGCCGAAGATAATTCCATACTTGATGCCCAAGGTAAGGGTACTAAAAAAAGTAATGCACAGGATGTAAAACTCAACACGATGATTCTGCCACAATTCTTTTGGATAACTCAGGTTGATGAGCTGAAATACAGCTACAATAATGATCGCTCCCAATACTGCCATGGGCAAATGATAGAAGTATTCAGTAAAAAACAGCAATACCAATCCCACAACAAAAGCACTAATAAAGCCAGAAAAAACTGTTTTTGCTCCCAATTGATGATTAACGGCCGATCGAGAAAAACCTCCGCTGATCGGATAAGAGTGAAAAATTGAACCTATAAGGTTTGAAGCACCAAGGGCAATGAGCTCTTGATTGGGTCTCAATGAAGACTGATTATTTTGCTCTTCTAGGGTTTTCCCCACAGACAAGGCCTCCATAAAAGCAATCAATGCTATCGTAAGCGCCAATGGTCCCATAGAAAACCATTGAGAAACAGAGGCTACAGGAATCTTTATTTCAGGTAAACCCTCAGGGATAAAACCAACCACCTTAACCCCAGACCCCTCCCAACCTAAATAAAAAGAAAGAGGGATAGCAACACCAACCAAAATAAGTGCAGAAGGAAGATGGGGAAGGTAACGCTTGAAAAGTAACAAGAAAACTACAGCTCCAAAACCCAGGTAAAAACTTACTGTAAAGCTTGATAAAGAAACCTCTGAGATTTGAAAAAAAAGCGTTTGAATGTCAAATGTAGTGGGTATTGAAAACCCGAAAACAGCATCTACTTGACTCAAACCAATAATAAGGGCTGCTGCAGATGAAAAGCCACTGACTACGGGTTTTGATAAGTAACGAATCAAAAAACCGAGTCTTAAACCTCCCAGAATCATCTGCAGCAAACCCACTAAAAATGCTAAAAATATGGCTGCACTTATATATGCTCCTGTATGAGAAAAATGAAAAGCACTCAATCCGGAGGCAACCAACAAAGAATCAAGGGCTACAGGACCGACAGCAAGAGATCTAGAAGTACCCATAAAGGCATAAACTATGGGCGGCAACAATCCGGCATATAAACCGTAAACAGGAGGTAATCCAGCAAGCATCGCATAGGCCATACCCTGAGGAATAAGAAGTACCCCTACGGTAATTCCAGCCATCAAATCTCCTTTGAAGGCGCTTTTAGAATAAGACCTCCCCCATGATAAAATAGGGAAAAACGGTTGCACGTGCTTCATATGGGCACAAAAATACAGGACTGTTTTAAAAAGTACAGTAACCTATGTTACAGAGGGAGATTGAGCTCAACAGCGTGACGTTGCAAACGAAGTTTTCCTGAGCGTTCTAGTCGTTTTAACAAACGTGAGATGACTACTCTGGAACTATATAAATCATAAGCAATGGCCTGATGGGTAATGGAAATTGGATTTTCTTTGGTGATGCGGTATTTCTCCAACAAATAATTCCAAAGACGGCCTTCTAGCTGATCAAAAGCAACACTGTCTAGCGTTTCCAAAAGCTCATTCATACGTTCCTGATAACTTTTCAAAAGAAATTTACGCCAGCTTGGGTAACGTTCTGACCAAAGTTCCATTCTTGAAAGCGGAATCATAATCAATTGGGTTGGGGTTTCTGTAACCGCACGAATCTTACTGCGAGTTTGTCCCAACTCCCAGGCAAAAGTCAAAGTGCATGAATCTCCAGACTCTAAATAGTAGAGAAGCAACTCATCACCATTGACGTCTTCGCGCGAAATTTTAACCGCACCAGAGAGCACCAAAGGAACTCCCTTAATCACCTCACCAATATCCATTAATTCAACATCAGCAGGAACTTCACGAAGCGTTCCCACCTGAGCAATATCATTTAGGAGTGCTTCTTCAAATACAGTACCAAATTGTTCTTTAAGGGATAGTAACATAAGCGATATTAGATTCGATTTTAAAGATACTATTTTAACTACGATATTTTGTTGCTTTATACCATTATCCTTGAGTAATATCACCAATCTATAATTTGCTTTTTCAAAGCGAGTCACTCAATTCCCCTTTTTTTATTTATTTTTAAGCAAAACTTACCCACTACTATGTTAAAACACCCATATATACTTCTCACATTATTGATGATGCATATCAACAATTTTGCTCAAACTGACCAAGTGGAATGTGATGCTTTTTCCATCAATGTGATAGAAGAAAACGAATGTTTGCCAGGTGCATCTTTCAAACTCGGCATCAATGGATACTCAGATAGTTCTTTAATTATGGTAGAACCATTACCACTGGGTAATACCGTTACTAATTTTACTTGGACTACAAGTCCAAACGTTTTAAATTATCAGCTTACATTCAATGAAGACTCTTCTGAATTATCACTTAAAAACCTATTTGACACCAACACAAGAGAGGTATACCTTAAGATTAACTTATCTGAGGGTAAAACGTGCCAATACTCGATAGACTTAAAAGCCACAAAAAGCTCAAGCCTTTATCCAAAAGACACAAATACTATAGCTGCAAATGAATCAGACTCCATCAACATTGATTTCACCAAAGCGGGAGATCAATGCTCTATATTCAATTTCTCACCTAAAAACTACAACAATGACCCCCTTCGAGATAATTACATCTACGAATGGATAATTACGACTGCTGAGGATAAACAAATTAATCCACTAGGTATCATTGGCTCAAAATATTACCCACTTGAATTGGAAGGATCTTACGACTTATATGTGAAAGTCATAAAACCCATTGAGTGTGGTAATGCATTTGTTTACCGAGACAGTATTATCAAAGATTTTGTCAATATCAATGGAAACTTAGAGTTGGAAAGCGAATTGGATTTTTTGTGTTTGGAACCTGAGATAGAATACCCCATATTTATTGATGACTTCTCCCCTATACTGGGGCGTGTAGACACAACTAATGCTGAATTTAGTTGGGACATTTACAGAAAAAGGCACAACCTGAGAGGAAATGGTGTTGCCTACAATCTAATTAACAATGAAAAACCTACGCTATCCAACAGTTCAAAAAACGATGCATCATTCAAATTTACAGGAGCGGGGGATTATTTAGTCATTTATAATCTCAACATTGCTAATGGTTGTACCTATTCTGATCAACACACTTTCAATATTGGCGTTTATCCTCAATACATATATCCTAAAATTGAGAATTCATACAAGGAAGTAGACTACTTTCCGACTCTGTGTTCAGGGAAATCAGATGTTTTTTTCCCATTCAAAAGCACTTCTTATTTAGATCTGGGTTCAAAATCAAAATACAGTTGGCACTCAAATAACACAAGCGTAGTCATCGAGAACTCTGAACAAAATAAAACAGACATTGCTTTCCGAGACGAGGGCGAGTTTAAACTTACACTTCATGTTGAAAACAACTTCGGATGTTTAGATAGTATTTCTCGTACCATACATGTCAAAAATGCAAAACCCGAAGACCAAACCTTAAAACTCAAAAGTACGGTAACAAAAGACGAAAACATCCAACTTTCTATTGACTCAATTAAAATAGATACAGGCTACTATTTTCAAGTAGATCGTTGGGATCCCTACTTTGGATGGATTGAAGATTACACAAGAACGGATAGCACTCTCATCAAAGACAATGATGTAGGCGTTTCCTCTGACCTGTATGAATACCAAGTCACCTATTTAGATCAATGCGGTAACATCGGGGGTATTAGTAACAAAAGCAATAACATACTCTTGGAAGGAAGTGCTACAACAGACAAACATCTGCTGACTTGGAACAAGATCAAAGACTGGACAGGTGGAGTTGAGAAATACGAGATTCAACGTTTCAATCAAACCACTGAAAAATTTGAATTTGAAAAAGATGTTGACAAAACTTCCAGGAATGAAAGTATTAACGTGTCCACAAATGAAGCCGTTATATCAGAATACTGCTACCGCATCCAAGCACATCTAGTGAATTCTTCAGATACGGTACTGTCAAACACCCTATGTTATACTGCAGAACTTAAGGAACATTTCCCAACTGCTTTTACGCCTAATAACGACGGCATTAACGACGTCTTTAAATTTGGAGGTGCACACGCAAAATCCCTCAAGGTGGCTATTTATTCCAAATGGGGACAAGCGGTATTCTCAAGCGATAAAGTAAATTTTCAATGGGACGGCATGGATGAAAACTCCGGTAAGTCATGCCAGCAAGGGGTATACATCGTCAAATATGAGGTGGTCGACTTCGACAACGTAAAAACCTCAAATCACGTCAATCTGATGTTGATTAGAAACTAATTTACTTTCCCAAAACTTAACAACGCTTGAGTGACTCATTTGAAACCAAATCATCCCATTAAATAAAGCCAAACAGAAAAGCCACTCCTAAGGGTGGCTTTTCTGTTTTCATATTCTTTTATGAATCGTTATTATGATTGTTTTTGATGTAGGTGTATTGCTAATCCTAGCCTTACTTTGAAGTGGAACCAATACGTTTGCTTCAGGGAAATAGGTAGCAGTACATTGCTTTGGAATGCTGTAAGGAATGACAAGAAAACTTTTTGCAATACGCTCCTCTTGATTAAAATGACTTATTAAATCTACGGTATCAAGCTTTTCTAACCCTTGTTCTTTCATATCTGTAGGGTTCATAAAAATAACTCTACGTTCATTTATAACACCACGGTACCTATCATCTAGTCCGTAAATGGTTGTATTGTATTGATCATGAGTTCTTATGGTCATCATGATGAATTGATTTTTCTGTAATACTATATCAGAGATGGCATTAATGGTAAAGTTAGCTTTACCAGTTTGGGTAGTGGAGAAGTCTTTATTTCTTGCAGTATTTGACAAGTAAAAGCCTCCCTTTTCTCTGACGCGATTGTTGTAATTTTCAAAGCCTGGAATTGTTGCTTCTATTTTATCTCTAATGCGATCATAATCTTTAATCAATTCAAACCAATCAAGAGTCGTATTGGATAAACTGGCTTTTGCCATTCCCGCAACAATAGCAGGCTCACTTAGTAACGATTTTGATAGAGGTGCTAAATGCCCTGAAGAGGCATGGACCACACCCATAGAATTTTCTACACTTACAAATTGATCTCCACTTTCTTGAGCATCTTTTTCAGACCTTCCCAAGCAAGGTAATATCAATGCTGTTTTTCCGTGAATCAAATGGCTTCGATTAAGTTTGGTAGAAACATGTACGGTTAAGTCACAATTTTGTAGTGCTCTAGCGGTATATTCCGTGTCTGGAGTAGCAGATAGAAAGTTACCTCCCATACCAATAAAAACACGTGCTTTTTTTTGATGCATTGCCTCAATAGCATCTACAACATCATAGCCATGTTTTCTTGGTGCTTTGAAGGTGAATTCTTTTTCTAAACGATCTAGAAATGCTTCTTTTGGTTTTTCCCAGATTCCCATTGTTCTGTCACCCTGAACGTTGGAATGTCCTCTTACTGGGCATGTACCCGCACCTTCCTTACCAATACTACCTTTTAACAATAACAAATTAACGAGTTCACGAATGTTGTCTACAGAATTTTTGTGTTGCGTTAAGCCCATAGCCCAACAGATAATTATTTTTTTCTTTTGAGCGATTAATGTAGCAGCTTCCTCAATAATTTTAATATCAATACCCGTTTGAGGAATTAATTTTTCAATGGCGTAGGTCTCTATATCTTTAATAAGATCTTCATACCCCGTTGTGTGTGTTTTAATAAACTCATGATCAAAAATAGCTCCGGGGGTTTCTTGTTCTTTCTGCCACAGTAATTTTAGAATGATTTTTAGCAATGCAACATCTCCATTTATTCTTACTTGCAAAAAAACATCTGTTAATTTCTGACCTTTCCCTATCCATTTGATAGGGTTTTGAGGATCATTATACCTCATCAACCCAACTTCGGGAAGTGGATTAATTGTTATGATCTTACCCCCTCTTTTTTTAGTTTCCCCCAATGCAGTAAGCATTCTGGGATGATTTGTGCCTGGATTTTGCCCCATGACAATGACCAATTCAGCATGGTTAAAATCATCTAGAGTTACAGACCCTTTGGCAATTCCTAGAGTTTCTGTGAGTGCGGCACCACTAGATTCATGACACATATTAGAACAGTCAGGTAAGTTGTTGGTACCCAACTTGCGCACAAATAATTGATATAAAAAGGCGGCTTCATTGCTCGTTCTTCCTGAGGTGTAAAAAATTGCTTCATCGGGAGAGGGCAGTGATTTTAATTCTTTACCAATCAGGTTAAAAGCGTCATCCCAAGAAATTTCTTCATAATGATCGCTACCCTCATAGACAATAACAGGATGGGTAATACGTCCTTTTTTTCCTATTTCGTAATCAGATAATTCTGATAGCTTTGAAATGGCATGAGAAGCAAAAAAAAGTGGTGAAACTCTGTTTTTAGTGGCTTCCTCAGCCACTGCTTTTGCGCCATTCTCGCAATATTCAGCTAAAAAAGCTCTTTTTTCATCTGGGTCTGGCCAAGCACATCCCGGGCAATCAAAGCCGTTTTTTTGATTTAGCTTGGCTAACAAACCCACACCCTTTACCAAACCAACTTCCTCTTTTATATGCGTAATAGCCGACTTTACAGCGGTATAGCCAACAGCCGAGGAAGGGATTTTTTTGAGCTCTATTCCTGTTTTTTTTTCAGGGGCTTGTGCATGTCTTTTTTTACCACTCATCATCCTATTTTAGTTTTTAAAAAACTAGGGTTTGCATAGACCGTCATTTTATTGTCTCTTGTAAACCCAATCAAACAAATGCCAAATTCTTTTGCAAAATCTACCGCCATAGAGGAGCAGGCAGAAACGGCAACTATTACGGGTATTTGGGCTAAAAAAGCTTTGGAAACAATTTCATAAGAAACACGTCCGCTCACCAACAAATACATTCCGCTTTTTAAAGAATTATTTTGCAATAAACTACCTACACATTTATCTACAGCATTATGTCTTCCAATATCTTCTCTAATAGCTAATAGTTTGAAATGTTGATTAAAAATACCCGCAGCATGACTCCCTCCGGCTTTTTTAAAAGTTTCTTGATGTTTTTGCAGAGGCGTAAACATCTCTAACAAGCTTTCAGATGAAAAAGATACTTTTTTCTCAATTTTATCACCACTAAACTCTATGTCTTCAAGCTGCTGTTTTCCACAAATACCACAGGAAGAAACAGACAATAAAGTTCTTTTATTTAAGTATCCTTTTCCTAATACATCTGGAGCTATGCTAACATTAATAATACTTGGGATTCCATATTTTTCTTCAACAATTTCGAAAGGTATTGGAAGTGAATCTTTATAAATATCTTCAGCGTATAATAATCCAAGAACAAGATCTTGATCATTATCTGGTGTTCTCATCACTACGGTATAGGCTTCATTATTTATATTGATTTGTAGCGGAGCCTCAACAACCAATTCATCTGAAGTGATCGATTGTGTTTTATTGACAATATGAAGGCCTTCGTAGGTGTTTGTTTGCATGTGACAACCTGTGAAAAGTTATGATAACAAACTTAGTGAAAAATATCGTGCAAATCATACAAAGCCTTTACTTATGGGAGTTTGCAGCATATTTATATTAACAAAAAGTTATTTACCAATACAGAAATCTCTAAAAATAGAATCCAATAAATCGTCAGTGGTTATTTCACCGGTTATTTCACCCAAATGGAATAAGGACTGCCGGATGTCCATAGCGAGAAGATCACCCGAAATATCCGACGCCAATCCTTCTTGCACCTGAACGACATGATTCAATGCTTGACTCAGAGCTTCATAGTGTCGGGAATTGGAAACAATCACATCATCATTACTCAAAAGCCCTTGCTTGACCTTTTCGGTCAGCAAAACTTTCAGACGATCCACATTTGCCTTTTCTTTTGCGGAAATGAATAGTACCTGATCCAAATCTCCAAAAGTCGTTTTGATCTGAGCAGCATCTCCACGATCCACCTTATTGGCAATCGCAATGAGTTGTTTACCCTCGGCAGAGCGCTTTAGTTTTGTCAGTTCCTCACTCACCTTCTCGTAGCTTGCAGATGAAGCGTCAAACAAGTACAACACCACCTTGGCCTGATTTATTTTCTCAAAAGTCTTTTCAATACCTATACTTTCAATCTGATCTTGAGTATCTCGGATACCGGCCGTGTCGATAAAACGAAAGCTCATGCCCTCAATGACGATTTCATCCTCAACCGTATCTCGAGTGGTTCCGGCAATCTCAGAGACAATGGCTCGCTCCTCATTCAACAGCGCATTCAACAAAGTAGACTTCCCCACGTTAGGTTCTCCAACAATGGCAACAGGAATCCCATTTTTCAAAACATTTCCTAAAGCAAACGAATCGATCAACTTACGCAGAACTTGCTTCAATCGATTCAACAATCCTTGCAACTGACTGCGGTCGGCAAACTCTACGTCTTCAGTACTGAAATCCAATTCCAATTCAATCAGTGAGGCAAACTTAATCAGCTCCTCACGCAGGGCTTGTATTTCTCCAGAGAAACCACCACGCATTTGCGATAAGGCCAAGTGATGTGATTTTTCATTGGACGAAGAAATCAAGTCCGCCACGGCCTCTGCCTGTGATAAGTCCATCTTACCATTCATAAATGCTCTGAAGGTGAATTCCCCCGCTTCGGCAGTTCTACACCCCTGATTGAGAAGTGCCTGTATGATTTGGTGCTGAATAAAAGTGGACCCGTGGCATGAGATCTCTACGACATTCTCTCCCGTGTAAGAGTGTGGCCCTTTGAAAACCGTTACGAGGACCTCGTCAATTAAATGACCATCTTTTACGAAAGTCCCGAGATGAACCGTATGACTGGATTGATCAGAAAGGCGTTTCCCTTTCTTTTTGGATTCAAAAAGAGGATCACACAAAACAATAGCATCCGGGCCTGAAACCCTAATTATTGCAATCGCACCTAGACCTGAGGCGGTCGCCAAAGCACAAATATTGTCTTTTTTCATGAGCAATGAATTTCAGCAAAAATAGTAAATTCAATAGCCAAATGACATCAAATGAAGCTGACTATCGAATTTTATCTATTTACCTCCGTGAATTATTGATTTTTTCCTTGATTCTTCAGGGGGATTGTTCTAATTTCGCGAACAATAATAATTAGTCTAAAAAACAGCCTAAATGAGCGTACTTGTAAATAAAAATTCACGTGTCATCGTACAAGGATTTACTGGAAAAGAGGGAACATTTCACGCCTCTCAAATGATTGAATATGGAACCAACGTGGTTGGTGGAGTCACTCCAGGTAAAGGAGGTCAATCACATCTAGATAAACCGGTATTCAATACGGTTGCCGAGGCCGTAGAAAAGGCTCAAGCAGACACTACGCTCATCTTTGTTCCACCTGCATTTGCTGGTGATGCAATTATGGAAGCTGCCGATGCAGGCATTAAAGTGATTATTTGTATTACGGAAGGTGTCCCTACCAAGGACATGGTTGCCGTGAAAGACTATATAAACAACAAAGACTGCCGACTGATAGGTCCTAACTGCCCTGGTGTAATTACTCCTGATGGCGCTAAGTGCGGAATCATGCCTGGATTTGTTTTTAAAACAGGTAAAGTAGGTGTTGTTTCTAAATCGGGAACTTTAACCTATGAAGCTGCAGATCAAGTCGTAAAAGCCGGATTGGGAATCACCACAGCAATTGGAATTGGTGGTGATCCTATTATTGGCACAACGACTAAGGAAGCTGTAGAGCTTTTGATGAATGATCCGGAGACTGAAGGAATCATCATGATTGGTGAAATTGGTGGAACCATGGAAGCCGATGCAGCCAAGTGGATAAAAGAAAATGGAACCAAACCTGTCGTTGGATTCATTGCCGGACAAACGGCGCCTAAAGGTAGAACGATGGGACATGCTGGAGCCATTGTAGGTGGTGCTGATGATACAGCTGAAGCTAAAATGAAAATCATGTCGGAGTGTGGCATTCACGTAGTTGCATCTCCAGCACACTTAGGTTCTAAAATGAAAGAAGTATTGGCCTAAGCCCTACTCGATATAAATCACTTAAAAATGTTCTGAACCTCTCAGAACATTTTTTTTTGCTCCATGACTACAATCACCGGGCATGACTCTGTGAGCTGAACTAGGTGTTAAACTTTTTCCATCGGCGAAGTTCTCTTGCTAGCAAAGCCTCAAACTTACCCGGTAAAGGGATCTCAAAGCTCATCAACTCAGAGCTTACAGGATGTTTGAATGCAACATACCTTGCACATAAAAACAAACCCTTCCCCTTTAGAACATTTTGAGTGTCGTACAAATCATCTCCTACAATCGGATGCCCTGATTCAGACATGTGGATACGCAATTGATGCGTGCGGCCCGTTTTGGGCATTAAATCCATGCAAGTAAGCCATTCGTATGATAAGGACTTTTCCACACGAATGGATTCGTAAAGCGTACAGGCTTGTTGATGATCAATAGCACTTTCAACACTATCCTTCCCTAGCATCTTCCCCTTCACCAAAGCAGTATACTTTTTAGTGATGATTTGATTCTCAAACTGAGTCCCCAAATGCTGTTGTGCTCTGCGCGTTTTGGCAATTAATAAAATCCCAGAGGTAAGCTTATCCAAACGATGTACCGGTCTAGGCAAGACCAGAGCATCATCTTCATCAGAAAGTTTCAAATTGTAAGGCAAAGCATTTTGAATGGTCTTATAATAATTTCCACTTACTGAATAACCTGCGGGCTTCACAACAACGGCCATGAAAGCATCTTCAAATAAAACCGTTAAATCCAAAGGAAAAACCTTTACGCAGGCCTCTGACTCTTGAATAAATGCAATGAGGTCTCCTTGAGAGAGCCAGTCTCCAGCTTGAGCAATGGCTCCATTTAAAAGCACGGATTCTCTTTTGAAAGCTTTTTTCAAAGAGCTGCCCGAAGGGTATATGAATCTTGCATGAACCTTGAGATAATCAATAATTCGAACAGAATCAGAAAGTTCAGAAACGGTAATTTGCCTATGAGTCATAAAACAAAAATAAGGGGATTTATGAAATTAAGTCTATACCACAGGAAAAGAGATTTCAACAAGGAAAGCAAACCTTTATTTTATATACGAATCTTACACGGTAGACTTTTAAATTGTTATTTTTGCCTTCAACAAAAACACAAAAGAATTAGGGTTTACGACATGAAAGATTTACAAAATATCATAGAAAAAGCTTGGGACGACAGAAGTTTACTCAAAGAAGAAGCTACAGAAAAAGCCATAAGAGAAGTTATTGAGCACATCGATAAAGGACGTTTACGTACTGCGGAACCTACCGAAGACGGATGGCAAGTAAATGAATGGGTGAAAAAAGCGGTTGTTTTGTATTTCCCCATCCAAGACATGAAAACGATTGAGGTAGGTCCTTTTGAATTCCATGACAAAATGGAGTTGAAAAAGAATTATGCCGAACTAGGTGTTCGTGTGGTCCCTCATGCTGTTGCTCGATACGGTGCGTATGTAGCTCCTGGAGTGATCATGATGCCATCCTACATTAATATAGGTGCCAATGTAGACTCAGGTACCATGGTAGACACCTGGGCTACTGTAGGTTCATGTGCGCAGATTGGTAAAAACGTTCACCTGAGTGGTGGTGTTGGTATTGGTGGTGTTTTAGAACCCCTTCAAGCTGCTCCAGTCATCATTGAAGACGATGCATTTGTTGGATCTAGATGTATTGTTGTAGAAGGTGTTCGCGTAGAAAAAGAAGCTGTTCTTGGTGCCAATGTTGTACTTACAGGATCAACAAAAATCATAGATGTTAGCGGTGATGAACCTGTAGAATATAGAGGGTACGTTCCTTCAAGATCCGTAGTGATTCCGGGGACATACACCAAAAGCTTTAAGGCGGGTGACTACCAAGTTCCTTGTGCCTTGATCATCGGAAAAAGAAAAGAAAGTACCGATAAAAAGACTTCGCTGAACGATACGTTGAGAGAATACAAAATCAGTGTTTGATGAAAATTGGTCTTGATGCAAAACGTATCTTTCACAATCATTCTGGATTGGGTAATTACGGTAGGAGTACCCTACAAATTCTAGCTAAAGACCAGTCAGATAGCGACTTTCTGATATACACACCTAAATTAAAAAAACATGAAGAGGTGGCTTTTGTGGAAATGCACCACAATATTTTCACAAAAACCCCTTCTTCTCTGTTATATAAGTTTTTAAAGTTTCTTTGGCGCCCTTATTTTGTATTACAACAAGCGCAAAAGGACCAAATAGATCTTTATCACGGACTCAGTAATGAGTTGCCTTTTGGATCGAGATGGCGATCCATGAAAAAAATTGTCACAATTCACGACCTTATCTTTCTCAGGTTTCCAGAGCAATACAAGTTGCTAGATCGATTGGTCTATGACTTCAAAAGCAAATACGCATGTAAACATGCTGACAAAATTATTGCCATAAGCGAGCAAACCAAAAAGGATATTATTGAATTTTATGGCGTAAATCCGAATAAAATAGAGGTGATCTACCAAACATGTCATCCTATTTTTAAGGAAAAAGCCAGTGAAGAATTTCTGGCACAAACACGAAGTAAATATCAATTGCCTGATGAATTCCTACTTTATGTAGGAAGTATTAATGAGCGTAAGAACTTGATGACCCTCTTAGAAAGCTTGTGTCAGTTGCCTGATGAAAAACTGGTTGTAGTGGGGCGTGGAAAAGCCTACAAGGAAAAGTGCATGGCGTTCATTCAAGAAAACAACTTATCAGATCGAGTCTTTCTTGTGGATGTTAGTGAAAATGTAGATTTGGCTGCCATTTACCAGCTTGCAGACATCATGATATATCCATCTCTTTTTGAAGGCTTTGGCATCCCTATCATCGAAGCCTTGTTCTCCAAAACACCTGTAATCACCTCACAGGGGAGCTGTTTTTCAGAAGCAGGTGGGACTCACACTATGTACATAAATCCCACCAAATCTTTAGAACTAAAAGAAGCGGTACTAAAAATCAAAAAAAATCCTAAATTACGGCTTGAAATGCTTGAGCAAGGTTATGCACATGCACAAAAGTTTTCTGATAACTATATCGCTAAAACCATAGCGACACTGTACAAAAAAACACTCAATGATTCCAGTAACAGCCATCATACCCACTTATAACGAGGAGGACTGTATTTCACAAGCGCTGAAATCTGTTGAATTTGCCGATGAGATCATTGTCGTCGATTCGTTCAGTACCGACAAAACACTTGAGATTGCAAAATCTTTCGAGGCAAAAATAATTCAGAGAAATTATGAAAATTCAGCCTCCCAAAAAAACTGGGCCATACCTCAAGCTAAACATCCATGGATATTACTCTTAGATGCCGATGAGGTGGTTTCTGATCCTTTGAGACTAGAAATTCAAACGTTTCTAAAAAAAGAAAATCCTGTAAAAAGTGCATTCTGGATTTATAGAGACAATTTTTTTCTTGGAAAAAAAATAAACTATAGTGGTTGGCAAGGAGATAAAGTGATACGTTTATTCAAAAGAGATGAATGCAGGTACGAAGACAAAAAAGTTCATTCAGAAATCATCAGTAAAGGAGAAATTGGATTTCTCAAAGAAAAAATTGTCCACAATACCTATAAAAGTTTTACTCATTACTTGACTAAAATAGATCGCTATGCCGACTGGCAGAGTAAAGACTACCACAAAAAGGTGAAAACCCTCTCCCCTTTCCATTTTGTTATAAAACCAGCATTTCGCTTCATCAAACACTACTGGTTACAAAGAGGTTTTTTAGATGGTTTTGTAGGTCTTATCATTGCTGCGCTTCAGAGTTACGGCGTACTTTTGAGATATATTTACCTCTTACGAATAAAACTGGAATCGAATGAAAATAGAACTTGATAAAGCCCTGGAAGTTCTAAAGGCAGGAGGCATCATCTTATATCCTACCGATACCATATGGGGAATTGGATGTGATGCTTCGAACGAAGAAGCCGTAAAAAGGATTTATGAAATAAAAAAACGCAGCGATCAAAAAAGCTTAATCGCTTTGGTAGAGAGTGATATCCGATTGGAGCGTACTGTTGAAGAAGTACCCGTCATGGCATGGGATTTAATTGACTACAGTGAAAAACCCGTTACCATCATTTACGATGCTCCCAAAGGAATCGCACCCAGCGCAGTTAACATTGATAACACTTTGGGAATTCGAATTGTGAAAGATCTCTTTTGTAAAAAACTCATTCAAGGGCTCAATCGACCTATCATCTCTACCTCTGCAAACATTTCTGGAGAAAAACAAGCAAGTTGTTTTGCAGAGATCTCTGAAAAAATTAAAAACTCTGTAGATCATATTGTAAATTTGCGCCAGGATGAACGCGCTGAGAATCAAAGTTCAATGATCATTAAATTGGATCGAAGCGGTTTAATTAAAATCATTCGGAAATAAATTGAAACAATACCTTCAACATAAAGTCTTTGCGTGCATTTCCGAATGTGCTGATGAATTGGGATTAGAAACCTACGTTATAGGGGGCTTTGTTCGCGATAACATCCTTCAGCGAAAAGAACCTAAAGACATAGACATCGTTTGTGTCGGGAGTGGTATTGACTTGGCCAAAAAAGTAGCGCATAAGCTTCACGGTAAGCCAAGCGTACAGGTATTCAAAAATTTTGGCACCGCCATGGTTCGTCACGAAGACATCGAACTTGAATTTGTCGGAGCTCGGAAAGAATCTTATCGCAAAGAATCTAGAAAGCCTACGGTCGAAAATGGGACTTTGGAAGACGATCAAAACCGTAGAGACTTCACGATAAACACCTTAGCAATTTGCCTAAATAAAGATCGTTATGGCGAATTAATAGATCCATTTGGAGGCCTAAAAGATTTGGAGAATGGAATTATCAAAACCCCTTTAGAACCCAACATCACCTACTCCGATGACCCGCTGAGAATGATGCGTGCCATTCGGTTTGCCACACAATTGGATTTCACCATAGAAAAATCATCTATGGATGCCTTGAAGCAAAATGCAAAAAGGCTGTCCATCATTTCTCAGGAAAGAATCGTTGATGAATTAAACAAAATCATAGGGTCCAAAACGCCAGCAAAAGGGTTTAAACTCCTCTTTAATACGGAACTCTTACACGAGTTTTTTCCCGAGTTTGTGGCTTTACATGGCGTAGACGTCATTAATGGGAAAAAACACAAAGACAATTTCTACCACACCCTAGAGGTACTGGAAAACCTCTCTGTTCATAGTAACGATTTGTGGTTGCGCTGGGCAGCTTTGCTACACGACATTGCTAAACCAGACACGAAAAGATTCGAAAAAGGACACGGATGGACGTTCCACGGTCACGAATTTATTGGAGCTAAAATGGTTCCTAAAATATTCAAACGACTAAAGTTGCCTTTGAACGATAAAATGAAATTCGTTCAAAAATTGGTATTACTCCATTTGCGCCCTATTGTCTTATCTAAAGATATCGTTAGTGACTCTGCCATAAGAAGATTGTTATTTGATGCAGGAGAAGACCTTGAATCTCTGATGCTTCTTTGTGAAGCTGATATCACCTCAAAAAATGAACAAAAGGTCAAACGCTATTTAAACAACTTTAAAGTTGTTAGACAAAAATTAAAAGACATTGAAGAGCGCGATCAAATTCGGAATTGGCAACCTCCAATCACCGGAGAACTCATTATGAAAACCTTCAATTTGAAACCCAGTAAAATCGTAGGTGATTTAAAAAATCAAATTCGGGAAGCGATTCTGGATGGATTGATTCCGAATGAATATGATAAAGCCTACACATTCATGCTTGAAAAGGCAAAAGAACTTGGCCTGCATAAAGCAGTAAAATGATTCGTACATTTATAAAAAAATAACCTATGACCCTTTACGGTTTTCGCATCATACTTGATTTTAAGCAAGCAGATATTTTTAGAGACATTGAACTATCGAGTGAGGATACTTTTGAAGACTTCCACAACAGCATCGTACAAGCTTTTGCCCTTGATGCAGGAGAAATGGCATCCTTTTATAAAAGTGATGAACACTGGAATCAAGGGGATGAAATCAGTCTATTTGCCGTAGATGAAAAAGCTTTTGTGATGTCTGAGTGGTCTTTAAATCAGATGTGTACTGAAGTAGGTGATAAACTTTTATACGTATTTGATTTCCTCAACATGTGGACTTTTTATGTAGAATTGATGGAAATCAACGAACCTAAATCGGGTGAATCCTACCCGAGACTTATCTATTCGGAAGGTCTTATGCCCGGAGAACGAGAAGACATTCAGTTCGAAAGTGAAGAAGACTTAAGTGGTGATTCCGGAGAAGGAGGGCTCTTTGATGATGATATTTTTGAAGGCTTTGATGACTTTGATCATTATGAATAAGCGATTTTTAACAGATCACTCCTAACCTAGTCATCCTAAAAAATGATCCTCACGATGCGAAAACAGATCTAATTGTTGTCGGATGAAAAAACACCTCATCGTAATCGCAGGTCCTACGGGAATAGGCAAAACAGATTTATCTATTCGTTTGGCAAAACAATACCAAGCGGAGATCATTTCCTGTGATTCAAGACAATTTTACCGAGAAATGAATATCGGTACTGCAGTACCCAACAAAACAGACCTGGCAGAGGTAAAACACCACTTCATTCAAAATCTAAGCATTGAAAATCCTTACACCGTAGGAGATTTTGAAAAAGACGCCCTAACAAAAATTGATGAGCTACATCAGAAAAACGATGTCGTCATTATGGTTGGAGGATCCGGATTATACATTGATGCCGTATGTAAAGGCTTAGATGATTTCCCTAAGATACCCACAGATATAAGAGCCAGGTTGAATCAGAGGCTGGTTCATGAGGGTATTGAGTCCTTAGAACAAGAACTTAACAAACTTGATCCCGATTACCACAAAATCGTCGACAAATCTAACCCGCATCGAATCATTCGAGCCTTAGAAGTTTGTTTGGTCTCGGGTAAAGCCTTTTCCTCCTTTCGAAAAAAACAGGAAAAGACAAGAACATTCAATACCATTAAAATTATTCTCAACCGCGATCGGGAAACGCTTTATGAAAGAATCAACCTGAGAGTCAATCAAATGATGAAAGAAGGACTGTTGGAAGAAGTAAATAACTTACTCCCTTACAGAGAGTTCAATGCGCTGCAAACGGTGGGTTACAAAGAACTTTTTGCCTACTTTGACGGAGAATGTAATCTAGAAACGGCCATTGAAGAGATAAAAAAGAACACCCGTAGATATGCCAAGAGGCAAATGACTTGGTTTCGAAGAGACCCTGAAACCCTCTTTTTCAACCCCGATGAAGACAAAAACATCAATGCCTACTTAGAACAAGAGCTTAAAGACTAATCTTTAAGCCATCCTCTGCCAATAAGGTATTATCAAACTCTTCTTTGGCTTCATTGAGCAATACATTCAGATCTGTATAACGTGCCGAATAATGACCTATGATAAGCTGCTTAACACCGGCTTGCTTGGCTATTAAAGCAGCGTGTTTGGCTGTGGAATGTTTGGTTTTGATTGCTAACTTTTCCAAATCATTACCAAAAGTTGCCTCATGGTAAAGTAGATCAACATTTTGAATGGCATCACAGATCTGAGGGTAATAGGAGGTATCCGAACAATAGGCATAAGAACGAGAGGCATCGGGTGCAAAAGTTAACTTTTCATTTGCAATTACCTGTCCATCGTCAGCAACAAAATCATTTCCTTCTTTGATAGAGTTGAGTTCATATACAGGAACACCATAAGCATCGGTGGCTTTGCGGTTGATTTTTCGGAGTTTGGATTTTTCTTTGATCACAAAACCACAGGTATCTACACTGTGTCGCATCGGAAAAGAATGCACTTCTAAACTTTTATCTTCAAACAAAAGCGCTGACTTCTTAAAATTCAGCGGATGGAAATGTAAATCGTAATTCAAATAGGTGTTTGAAGCTTTTAAAAGACTGTATATCAGCCCCTTTAATTCAGCAGGCCCGTACAAATGAATCTCATTCTCACGGCCCAACAAATGAAAAGTCGAAAGTAAACCCGGAAGGCCAAAATAATGATCGCCGTGAAGATGAGAAATGAAAATATGGTTGATGTTCTGCATGCGAATTTTTTGGTTGCGAAGTTGAACCTGTGTTCCTTCTCCACAGTCGATCAAAAACTGTCGATTCTGAACTTTCACCACCTGTGCAGACTGATTTCTCATGGAGGTGAGCAATGCGGAACCGCAACCCAAAATATGTACCTCAAAACTCATATACTGATCCTTCAAAAAAATAAAAAACAAAGGTAAACAATCACATGACAACCTACCGGCCAATCATCCGTAATTTAAGGATAAGTAAAACTTACTGTTGATCGCATCTTCACCTGATAGCCTTCCCCCGGTGTTAATTTCCCCAAACCGTCGTAGTTGAATTCCGGTAAATACACTGATCCATCTGAAGACTTCACAAGGTGTACCTGGTCCCGGATCAAATCAAAAGCCGGAAGAACATCCGATACAGAATCACATAAATAAGCCATCATATTCCACCCCTCGGTCAGAAGCATTTCGAAATTTTTATGGGGTATTTTCATTCCCCTAATGGATAAGGTATCCGAAGACTTCAATTTCAATTGATAGGCTTGTCCATCGACAAGATCTCCTATTCCGTTGTAGCTATATTCAGGTAAGTAAGCCGAACCGATACCATTTTTCACCATAATCAACTCTTCAGAAATCGGAGCTAAAACCAAGTCTAATTGGGGTTCCGTGGGCTGAATGTATGTAGAGAAAATACGCCAACCCTGGGGTAAAATAATCATTTGAGAGTCTAAGGACATGTTGAACTCGCATGAGCCGTCATCCAAAGTTGCATGTACATCAAAATTGAGCGCTACAGGATTTGTACAACCCATGGCATCTTGGGCAGCCCAAATAAGCATCTCCAAAGCACCTTGATAATTCTCTTCACAGGCTAGTTTAATTTTCGATTCTGGGAGTTCAAAACCACCCTCTCCCCAGGTTTGGGGTCTTAACTCATATGTGTATCCAAATGCTCCCAATGAGTCGTAGGACCAATCGGGCATCGTCCCACTGGCCAAATAAAGAGCACCATTGGCATCACCAGTACCAAAAGTATAAGAATACTCATTCGCATCGGTTAATGCATCGTTCATAGCGGTCCCCAAGCTTACTACCTCTTCATGGTCTGGTGTTATTTGGTGGGTATAGCCCCATGGGCCTAGCACTAAAGCAGAATAGGAATGTATGTCCAAATGGCCTTTTAAATTGGGTATGGATTCCATATAATTTTTTACATTTTGTGCTTCTACAGCAGAAAAAGCTTCTTCTCCTACGTACACATCGGAGCAGGACGAGGTGCTGGTGCTCTCTCCCCCATTCCAATCGGCATCCCAATTCCTGTTCAAATCAGTACCTACACAGGATGATGAGGGATTTAATTGTCGGTTTTTTCTCCAATATCGATCAGTCGTATGCGAGTATACATAACCATCGGGATTGACTATGGGGACGATATAAACATCTACATGATCCAATAAATTTTGGATGAAGACATCTGTATTGTAATTGTAAATTAAATGATCTGCCAAGAACGTACTTGCCATTACCGTAATCCATTCTCTGGCATGCTGACATCCGTTAATAAAAATAGCGGGTTTATCTGTCCCTCCTGTATTCAACCTAAGCCCTGTTATGGGTCTATTTTCAAAGGACAAACCCAAGTCTATTAAATCAGCAATGGAACTCTCACGGGCAATTTCAGACAGTTTATCCTGAACCTCCTCATAAGTTCTATAGGTGAGATACCATGATTCACCATCACGGCGTTTACCCATTTTTAACATGTGTTGATATTCTCGTTCGATCTTGCTTTTCAAGTCCTTTTCCAGCAGTGTATAGGGAATCTGATGGTGATTCAACCAATGTAAGACCTCATCCTTCACGATGAGTTCGGGAGAATCAGAATGCGCTCTACACGACAAGTAAGTCACTTGATATGCATTGAGCACAGTCTCTATTTCTGGAGTAAGTGACCCAAGTTTTATCACGCGAGCATTTTCGTATGGGCGGCTATTATTCTGAGCATGGCTCTGTATAAAAAAGAACAAAAGAATAACTGCGCAGATCTTTTTAATTACCATGATCAAAATTTACGGGAAATTACGCCAAAAAAAAAGCTACCTCAAGTAGCTTTTTAATTTTTTGAATGCAGTATAAATCTTACTTATTAATGACCATACGACCTGTAAATTTAGAAGAAGGACTCGATAGTTTGTATATGTACACCCCTTCGACAAAGGAAGAGGTATTCATGTTTATTCTTTTTTCGGAATCTGCAGCAACTGAAATTGGCTCGGTGAACACTAAATTTCCTAAGATGTCAAATACTTGAAAAATTAAGTCATCGGTGTACTGGCTATAAAAGGTAAATAGAGCGACATCAGAAGTGGGATTGGGAGCAAGAACCAAATGACTCAAAGATGTCTGATTCAATTCTTCTACACCAACAGTAGAAGCTACTATATCCATACTAAAGGTGGGTAAAAAACCATTAATGATAGAATAATCATTCTGTAAAAAATCATTCAAAATGGAAATGGATCCATCGTAAGGGATAGGAATGGTAAAATTCGCTGAAGATACTGACGGAGCACGGATGGTCAATGAGGCCGTTATATCCATGGAATATATCCCAGAAGAAACAGGAACACCGGAAAGGGTCAATTGTGCATAATTATTGGCATCTAACACACAAGTTGGTGGTTCACAAGATTTTACCATCCCCGAAGGCAAGGATAAACCATTCAAAGTCGCGGTAACAAAAACAAGATCATACGAGACTCCATTAATCACCCGAGTAAAGGTGTCCGATGCTGCTATTTCAAGGGTTTGACTGTAGGCCATACCCACTGTAGCCTCTGGAAGTGAAACCACTGAACTGTCTGCATTATAAGTACTTCCTAAAGGGGGTGACATACTCCATTGGGAAAAAGAATAATTGAATACAAAAAAAGTTAACAATGAAACTAAGAGAATTTTTTTCATAATTATAATATTAAATTAGTAAGATTTGAATGGGGGTACTATTATTAAATGTTATTCGTTTATTAGTTAAAATTATTGGGGTGGGATACTGTAT
>JAKMFX010000006.1 GCA_022425195.1 Flavobacteriales bacterium
CCCATAGTGTAATGCACATTGGCTTCGGTGAGTACCAAGTTTAAATCATCAGGATTTTCGGCCCTCGCTTCGCGCATAGCTTCCAAGGCTTTTTCAGTTTCACCACGCTGGTTGTAAATCAAGGCCATATTTTTGATGATTTCTGGGTACTTTGATTTTGTATTTTTATCACTAGGGTTAATGTGTGTTTTTGTTTTTACAGAGATATCGCGCAGCACTTTACTGTCAAAAGATTCTTTTACATTGGTCTCTTTGTTTACAGCAAAGTATTGTTTTTCAACTCCAGTGAACCCTATAGATTTTAGCTTCTCATACATGGCCAAAGACTTGTCGTATTGCTTAGCATTAACAGACGAAGATGCTGCATAATACAAATAAACAGTATCCTTTTCAGAGAGTTTGTAGGCATTTGAAAAATAATCCGTTGCTGTGGCATAGTCATTATTCGAAACATAGTCAGTTCCTTTAGTTAAAATATGGTTAAGCAGATTTTGCAAATGGATGTTTTTGTCTTGCGTGAGGGCAGTTGAACTGACTTTTACGAAAGCGGCTACAGATTGTTCAATTTCTGAAGGGCTAGCAGCGCCATCTTTATAAAACAATTTACTTTGTAATAAATAGTATTGGCTTTTTTGTTTGTCATCCATCGCATCAAAAACTAATTCTGCGGCAGATAGTGCTGTGGCTGCTTTTTCAAAATTTCCTTTATCCAACTCTTTTCCAGCTGTACGAAGTTCTTTTTTTTGTGCATTTATGGACCAAGCAAATGTAAGTAGGAGTCCAAAAATTAGGTAATTTTTCATGATTTGTTGTATTAAAATTATGCTTCTGTTTGTGTGTCGTTTGTAGTGTTTTCTGGGTTTGATGTTTCTTCAGATGTTGAAGCTTCACTGCTTAGATCCTCTGCTTCCTCCTCTTCGTCCTCTTTCATTACTTTAGCAACGGCTGCTATAGAATCATTCCCTTTAAGATTGATGAGCTTTACGCCTTGTGTAGCCCGCCCCATCACTCTTAAATCTTCTACTGCCATTCGAATGGCGATTCCAGACTTGTTGATGATCATTAAATCATCTTCATCCGTTACATTCTTTATCGAAACTAAACTACCTGTTTTGTCCGTTATAGAAATAGTTTTTACTCCTTTTCCACCTCGGTTTGTTATACGGTAATCTTCTAAACTGGAGCGCTTTCCATAGCCATTTTCAGAAACGACCAGTATATTACTTTCCATATCATCTACAGAAATCATACCAATAACTTCGTCGGAATTGTGTGCCAAGGTAATTCCACGTACTCCCGAAGCCCCACGACCCATAGGGCGAGTTTTTGCTTCCTCGAAACGAATGGCTTTTCCAGATTTCAGTGCTAACATGACTTGACTCTCGCCAGTTGTGAGTTTTGCTTCAAGTAGCTCATCACCTTCTTTAATGGTGATCGCATTAATTCCATTTGTACGCGGACGTGAGTATTGTTCCAATGAGGTTTTCTTGACTTGGCCTTTTTTGGTCGCCATGATAACGTAGTGGGCGTTGATGTATTCCTCGTCTTTTAAATTTTGTGTACATATGAAGGCTTTTACTTTATCGTCTTGTTCTATGTTGACAAGGTTTTGTATTGCCCGGCCTTTGGACGTCTTACTACCTTCTGGAATTTCATAAACACGCATCCAGAAACATTTTCCTTTTTGAGTGAAAAACAACATGTACTGGTGATTCGTCCCTACAAAAAGGTGTTCCAAAAAGTCTTCATTTCGCGTGGTTGAGGCTTTCTGCCCTACGCCACCTCTATTTTGTGTACGGTATTCTGTCAATGATGTACGTTTGATGTATCCGGCATGAGATATGGTGATTACCACTTGTTCATTTGGTATCATGTCTTCTATAGACAAATCACCTCCAGCGTATTCAATGGTAGAGCGGCGCTCATCGCCATATTTTTCTTTGACCACAGCCAATTCATCTTTGATGATTTGCATTCGGCGGTCTTTTTTGTCCAAAATATCTTTTAAATCCTCAATGGTCTTCATAAGATCTTCGTACTCTGTACGCAATTTATCTTGCTCTAATCCCGTAAGCTGACGCAAGCGCATCTCAACGATGGCTTTGGCTTGAATTTCACTCAACTCAAAACGTTTGATGAGTTTTTG
This sequence comes from Flavobacteriales bacterium, assembly GCA_022425195.1. Lineage (GTDB taxonomy): Bacteria > Bacteroidota > Bacteroidia > Flavobacteriales > UBA7430 > UBA7430. The sequence goes on from JAKMFX010000006.1 coordinate 2,147, forward strand.
ACGAGCCTCATCTGGGTTAGAAGAACCACGAATGATCGATATCACTTCGTCAATATTATCCGAAGCTATAATAAGCCCCTCTAAGATGTGGGCACGCTCCTCTGCTTTTCGTAGTTCATATTTTGTACGCCGTACAACAACTTCATGACGATGCTCGACAAAATGATGAATCATATCTTTTAGATTCAACATTTCAGGACGACCATTAACCAAGGCAATGTTGTTTACACTAAAGGAGGATTGAAGTGCTGTGTATTTAAACAGCTTATTTAATACAATGTTTGGAATAGCATCGCGTTTCAGTACGTAAACAATCCGCATACCATTTCGGTCAGACTCATCGCGAATGGTTGAAATTCCTTCCAGTTTTTTATCATTGACAAGGTCAGCAGTCTTTTTAATCATATCTGCTTTATTGACTTGGTATGGAATTTCATTTACAATAATGCATTCTCTACCATTAACTTCTTCAATATTTGCTTTGGCGCGCATTACAACGCGTCCACGACCAGTTTTGAACGCCTCTCTTACTCCATCGTATCCATAAATGATACCACCAGTTGGAAAATCAGGTGCCTTGACATGGGTAATTAATTCATCAATTTCAATAGAATTGTTATCAATATAGGCGTGTATACCATCTACAACTTCTGAAAGATTGTGTGGTGGCATATTGGTTGCCATACCTACTGCAATTCCCGATGCACCATTAACCAAAAGGCCAGGTATGCGCGTTGGAAGTACAGTGGGCTCATGAAGCGTATCGTCAAAATTCAATTTATGATCTACGGTGTCCTTGTCAATATCCGCAAGCATATCTTCAGATATCTTGCGCATTCTTGCCTCAGTATAACGCATTGCTGCAGGGCTGTCACCGTCAATTGAACCAAAATTCCCTTGGCCATCTACAAGCATGTAGCGCAAACTCCATTCTTGAGCCATACGCACCATAGTGTCGTACACAGAAGTATCGCCATGTGGGTGGTACTTACCAAGGAC
>JAKMFX010000010.1 GCA_022425195.1 Flavobacteriales bacterium
GATTATGGGGAATCCAAACCAAGGTAACGTCAGAACAAATATGTTAGGGGTTACAAATCCAGAAACGGGATCTCAGTCTTCTGATGAGATCCCTAGGTCTGAAGAAGTATGGATCAAAGAACTTCGCTTGACCGACTTTGATGAGCGGGGAGGCTATGCGGCAAAGGCGCAACTAAAAACGCGTTTGGCGGATCTGGGAAGTGTTACGCTTGCAGGAAATTTGAGTACTGTTGGTTTTGGTAGCTTGGAGCAAGGTGTAACAGAGCGAAATACTGAAGAGACTCGTCAGTATAACTTTACGTCTAATGTAGAATTGGGGAAACTCTTCTCAGAAGAAGCCAATGTAAAAATTCCTGTTTTTGTAGGTATTTCAGAGACCGTTCTTAGCCCTCAATTCAATCCATTAGATCCGGATGTGGAACTCAAGGCGACGCTGGCCGATGAGCGAATGACTGAGGGAACTAGAGATACCTTGCGGAGTGTGGTTGAGAATTATACCCTAAGACGTTCCATCAACTTAACCAATGTCCGTAAGGAACGCAGTAGAGGAGGTACTAAAGAGAAGAAATCTAAGAAAGAGCGCTCTTCAAAAAATAGATTGTACGACATCGAAAATATCAGTTTGAGCTATTCTTTCAATGAAATTTTTAATCGGAATATTGACACAGAATTTAGTATCAAGAGAGAGCACAGCGGTGGCTTGGGCTACAATTTCAACAACAGTCCAAAAAACTACAAGCCCTTCAGTAAAATCAAGTTTTTGAGGAAGTCCAAGTACTTCAGGCTGATCAAAGACTTTAACTTCTATTTACTTCCCAAAAGTATTTCGGCTCGCGCTGATTTTAACAAGTCCTATGCGGAGACGAAAATGAGAAATATAGCGGCACTCAATACTACGATGCCAGTGCAGATGCCGGAGCCCGACACGCTCTTTAGCAAGTTGTTTAACATGACGCAAAACTACAATGTGAAACACGACTTTGCCAGAAGCTTAAAGTTAAATTTCTCTGCAAAAAGACGTGCCATCGTCGATGAGCCAGAGGGTCGTATAGACAGCAAACCCAAAAGAGAAGCCCTGCGCGACAGTATTCTTACCTTCGGGAGAACCACCAGCTACCATCATCAGTTTGATTTGCGATATACGGTGCCCATCAATAAATTACCCCTTACAGATTGGATCAGTCTCACCCTAAATTATAGTGGTACCTACGATTGGGATGCGGGATCTATTGCAATGATTAATGACTCCATCAACCTAGGGAATGTCATTCAAAACACCAATAAGAAAAGAATCAATGCTCAGTTTAAAATGAGTAGTCTTTACAATAAGGTTCCTTATTTTAAAAATCTCGGAAGGAATTCCAACAAGCGTCGTTCTGACTCTAGGAAAAAAGAGGATGAAGCCAAGTCAAAAGGTAAGGGAGAAAAAGATGCGGTAGATGAAGAAGATGAAAAAAGACGTTTCAACCCGCTTACCCATGTGGCGCAGACCGCTTTATCCGTTAAAAATATTAGTCTTACCTACGATGAAACCAATGGAACCATGATTCCAGGGTTTATGCCTTCAACCGGGTTTTTGGGGATGGAACACAGGTTCAAACCAAATTCTGCGCCGGGCATAGGTTTCTTGCTTGGGGAACAGCCAAGTTCTATGGATATGGCAAGTTTTGCCTCTAAGGGATGGATTACGGCGGATACTTTATTGAATCAGCAACTTACTCGTCAATATACGTCTCGATTGAACATTCGCTCTACGGTAGAACCGATAAAAAAGTTGAAGATTCAAGTGACAGCCCAAAGAAGTCAGACTCGAAATGAATCCGAGATATACAAAAACACAGGGGATTTTGAGGATCCATTTTTTGAATCTATCAACAAAAATGAGTCGGGAAGTTTTACCATGTCGTTTTTAGCGATAGGGACCGCTTTTAGACCGATGCGTATGAACTCGTCCACAACTTTTGATGAGATGCGAGACATGAGAGCTGCCATGGCAAAAGAAGTGGCTAAAGACAAAGGAATTGCCTACAGTCCTTCCGATTCACACCCTGTGGGAGTGGGGCTTAATTCTCAGGATGTATTGATTCCGGCTTTCCTCGCGGCTTATTCGGGTAAGGGTGTGTCGACACAAACACGAAATAAATTCCCGAGCATCCCATTGCCGAACTGGAAAGTGAAATACAATGGCTTAAGCGATATTCCTTGGGTGAAGAAACGATTCAAAACTGTAACGCTATCCCATGGATATACTTCTACCTACTCCATAAGTTCTTACCAGACGAATTTGTTTTATACGACATTGGAGCAACCCAATACAGGAACGCCCGAGTCCCATCCTGAAAACTTCGATGTCAATGGAAATTATCTCACGAAGTATCAGATTCAAACCGTAAACATCAGTGAGCAGTTCAACCCTTTGATAAAAGTGGATGTTACGATGAACAACAGTCTGACCACGCGTTTTGAAATCAGTAAAGATCGTCAGGTCTCCTTGAGCTTAAACAACAATCAGATTCAGGAGCAAATCGGACGAACTCTGACGCTAGGGATCGGATACAGATTGAGTGATTTTGAACTTAGTTTGCCTTCAGCCAAAGGACGAAAAACCTACTCTTCGAACTTGGATGTAAACCTAGATGTTTCGGTTCGAAAGACGGCTTCTGCCATTCGCAGTATTGAAGAAAACACCCATCAGTCTGTGAGTGGAAGTACAGATATTTCCATAAAAACCTCAGCCGACTATGTCATGAGCGAACGCATCAACTTACAATTGTTCTACGACCGGATGGTTCGAAAGTATGAAGTCGCCAACGCATACGACACGGCAAACAGCAGCTTCGGAATCAAGCTACGATTCTCCTTCGGTAGGTAGTTTGGTATAAAACTTGCAAACATCTATTTGGTTGAATTTGATAGGCACTTCCCCCTCCGCAATGCACAATTTTTATGAAGTTTTCTTTGCGTTTCCTTTCTCTAGTGGTCTTTTCTGTGGTCTTTGTGTCCCAGGCTCAAATCATTTACAAACATAATTTTGATGCACCTACCGGAGCCTTTCTTGTCGATTCGGATGGAGATGCTTTTGCATGGGCATTGCATGATTTCCAAGATGGAGAAGGCATGGTTGCCACATCAAACAACATCTTCAGTCCTATTCAGCCTCAGCGTGCAGACAATTGGCTCATATGCGGGCCAGTAGATTTATCTGCGTCGAGTCGTCCTTATCTTTATTGGAAGGCCAAAGCCTCTGGAGCTACCCATACTCCAGAAAAGTTAAAGCTATATGTTTTCACAGATCTACCCATGACAGTCCAAAACACCATCTTAACCGATGAGATAGACACTTCCGCTGTGTACAAAGAAACCTTTACCATGAGAGCTGAGGTTGGGTATAGGAATCATCAAATAGATTTGTCGGAATTGAAGGGGGAGGATTCCGTGTATTTTGCTTTCAGGCATCAGAGTGATTCTCCGGTATTTGGTTTGAATCTGGATGACCTGGTGATATCCGATGTTGTCAATTCCTCAATGGATATCAGTATAGTTGAGCCTTCGAGAGCTTACTTTTCAGAGGGCCTTGGCAATGAAGTGCATTATTATAAAACCTTGTTGACTCCCGACGACATGCTTCAACTGTCTTTTAAGATCGGGAATTATGGATCCGAATTTTCCGGGGGTGAATTCGCCTACACAATCAATGGAGTTCATCAGTCAATAGCCCTCTCGAACTCCATTGCGAGGAACGATCAAAAAAAGGTCGATATGAGCTTAGGTCTTGGATCGCACAAAATTACAGCAAGGGTTATTGATACATCCGGACAGCTTGTATCTGAAAAAGTGGTTTACCATGTAAAGGTGTCTGAGCCTGTTCCAGACATCAGGATTACAGATACTTACGGAAACGTATACCGACTATATGATGAGTTAAGAAGTGGTAAAACAATCTTATTGGACTTTTTTGCCTCATGGTGTGGTCCTTGTGAAATCTCGACACCTAAAATCAATAAACTATGGGACTCCTTTGGAAGGGGTGCCTCTTCTTTTCAAGTATTTGGGGTTACCACGGATCCTCAAGACTCCTACTCGGTAATTAATAACTTGGACTGGGGCGCAGAGTATCCTAAGTTTGCTGCTTCCAATCAAACGAAACGATTGTACGATCACTTTGAGCGTACGGTGGGTGGTCAAGATGCGATTCCTTTTTTTCTAATGATTTGTCCTGACAAAGAAAATCCTGCTTACTCAAAAATATCTTGGTTTTCTAACGGTTGGTCTGATGATGATGAGGTGAGACAGGCCGCCTTGTCATGCAATGCAAGTCTGTCTTTAGTGGATGGGTCGGAGTCAAAGCCCTTTTCATTATTTCCCAACCCCGCCTACCAACTAACTTATTTGGAATTGAACCTCGAATCTAGAGGTCAAGTCGATATCAAAGTGTTCAATAATTTGGGTCAAGCCGTTTACCTAAAGAACTCCATAATGAGTGCGGGAACTCACCGTCTTGAATTGCCTCTTGAACTGCTGGACTCGGGCCTGCATTATGTGCAACTGAAAAGTAATCATCAGGTGTTTGTAGAAAAACTCCACGTGGTGAAGTAAGGCTTTAGCGGAGTAAAGTCATTGATGAGGGATACAATTTGGTATGTTTTTTGGTGAATTACTTTCAAAGGATTGTGAAAATGAAAAAATATTTAGTGGGTCTTTTATTTTTGACGTGTTCGTCTTTATGGGCTCAATTTCTCAAGGTGGATCAGGAAGATTATTATTATGCTGAAGCAGGAGAAGAATGTGTTGCGAAATTGAAAGTTCAAAATTTGACCGACCGAGATTTGACCGTCATAGTCATTCGAAATGCAGGAGCGGTTGCTGAAAAAAACTACATGTGTTGGAAGGATTGTCACTCTGTAATGACAAATATGACCAGTCCACTAAAGATCCCAGCGTATGCAACGGTTGATAATTTCTCAGGATATATCGTGTCCATGCCTGAGGAGTCTGATTTGACGATCAACTATTGTTTCAAAGATGTGGATAATGTAGCCCATCAACTATGTGTTGACGTGTTGTATTCATCGTCGTCAAGGTATTTGAAAACAGAGGAGCATTTCTCTGAAGACCTTTCGATTTTCCCCAACCCAGTATCGGAATTCCTTACTATAGATCACCGGGGAAAGGAACTGGGTGAACTTATTTTGTACGATGTTTTGGGAAATGAGTTGCAGCGACATAAGTTAAGTCCCTATTCCAAAAGTCTTGTCAACCTCAGTAGTCTCAATCAGGGGATCTACTTTTACGCCCTTCATTCTGGAGGGAAGCGCGGTAAGGTCAAAAAGTTAGTTGTGAACGATTCGCACTGAGGATTATGAAAAAGCTCTTTAGATAGGGGCTTTTTTTGTGCTCTACAGATCTTAATTCCCTTACAATGCTTATTTTTGTTCATTCGCAAACCCCGAATTGTTATGAAGGTATCATATAACTGGATCAAAAATTATTTAAATGTAGACTTGAGTGCTGAGGATTGTGCTAAGGTATTAACCGACACAGGACTTGAAGTTGAAGGAATCCAGGAGATAGAAAGTGTAAAAGGTGGACTTAAAGGTTTACTCGTTGGTGAAGTGCTTACTTGTGAGCAGCATCCCAATGCCGACCGACTGCGTAAGACAACGGTTGATGTTGGTGCAGAGGTTTTAGAGATTGTCTGTGGCGCTCCAAATGTCGCGGCCGGACAAAAAGTAGTGGTTGCTACGATTGGTACCGTTTTGTTCGATGACAAAGGGGAGGCGTTTAAAATAAAAAAAGGAAAGATCAGAGGTGAGGCTTCTCACGGGATGATTTGTGGTTCGGATGAAATTGGTCTCGGTGGTGCTCATGACGGCATTATGGTTTTGGATGCTGATGTCCAAGCAGGAACACTTGCGAGTGAGCATTTTAAAATAGAAACAGATACAGTTTTCGAAATAGGTCTGACACCCAATCGATCCGATGCTATGGGGCACCTTGGGGTGGCTCTGGATTTAAAAGCTGGATTGGCAGCTCAAGGACAATCATTGAAATTGACAAAGCCTTCTATAGATGCCTTTTCTGTAGATCACACAAACAAATCTCTGAAGGTAGAAGTAGAAGATTCAGAAGCCTGTCCACGTTATGCGGGGCTTACCCTAACAGGTCTTGAGGTGAAGGACTCACCAGAGTGGTTGAGTACGAAGCTAAAAGCATTGGGCTTAACACCTGTAAATAATGTGGTCGACGTTACGAATTATGTCCTTCATGAAACGGGAAACCCACTTCATGCTTTTGATGTCGATAAAATTACCGGCGATACAATTGTTGTTAAGACCTTGACAAAAGACACGAAGTTTACGACCCTTGATGAGCAAGAGCGAAAGCTTCATAATGAGGACTTGATGATCTGTAATGCTGAAGCGCCTATGTGTATTGCTGGAGTCTTTGGGGGCTTGGATTCCGGAGTGAGTCCCGAAACCAAGTCTATATTTTTGGAAGCCGCTTATTTCAATCCTGTTTCTGTTCGTAAAACAGCCAAGCGTCATGCGTTAAATACCGACGCTTCTTTCCGTTTCGAAAGAACCGTAAATCCGAATACGGTGATTTGGGCTTTAAAGCGAGCCGCACTTTTGATTCAAGAAGTTGCAGGAGGTTCTGTAAGCTCTGAGATTACTGATATTTACCCAAAGCCGATTGCAAACTTTAAGGTGGACTTTTCCTATGCCAAATGTGATCAATTGATAGGTGAGGCCATTGATAGAACCACCATAAAAAGTATTTTAGAAAATCTTGAGATTGAAGTTGTAGAGGAGCTTGAAGAAGGTCTCAAGTTGTCTGTTCCTCCTTATCGTGCAGATGTAAAGCGTGAGGTAGACGTCATAGAAGAAGTTCTTCGAATATACGGCTACAACAATATTGGAATGACGGGAAGGATCAACGCATCACTATCTATTGTGCCCAAGCCTGATTCGCACAAGGTGCAAGAGCAAGTTTCTGATTTATTGTCTTCCAATGGCTTTTATGAAGCCATGTGCAATTCCCTCACCAAGGGCTCCCACACTGATGGCTTGGATTCTTTGAAAAAAGAAAGCCAAGTGCTCTTGATGAATCCTTTGAGTCAAGATTTAAATGCCATGCGCCAATCTTTATTGTTTGGAGGTTTGGAAAGTTTAGCATATAACATCAATCGAAAGGTGTCTGACGTGATGCTTTATGAATTCGGAAAGACCTACAACCGATACGGAGATGATTTTGTTGAGGAACGTCGCTTGGCCATGTGGACGACCGGAAAGAAACAGGAAGAAAATTGGAATGCTGACAAAGCTAAAGTGGATATCTTTCAAATGAGAGGTTTTGTGGAAAAGCTACTCCATAAATTGGGTCTAAACAAAGGCGTAACTTTAAGTACAATTCAATCGGATATCTTCTCAGAAGGACTTTGTTATAAGATTCGCAAAAAGAAGGTACTTGAAACCGGTGTGGTGAAAAAGACCATCCTAAAAAGATTCGGGATCAAGCAAGAGGTTTTCTACACCGACATCAACTGGGATTTGGTTCTAGAATTCTTGAAAAACCAAAAGACCAACTATAAGGAAGTGCCTAAATTCCCCGCTGTACGTCGCGACTTAGCTTTGTTAATGGATAAGCAAGTGGCTTTTGCCGAATTGGAAAGTGTAGCGCTTCGAAGTGATAAAAACCTGCTTAAAGAAGTAAAACTCTTTGATGTGTATGAAGGAGATAAGCTTGCGGAAGGTAAAAAATCATATGCCCTAAGTTTTGTCTTTAGGGATGAGACCAAGACGCTCACGGATAAGGTGGTTGATAAGGCCATCTTGAAAATTTTTAAATCTCTTGAACATCAACTTCAAGTTGAGCTTCGAGAGGGGACTTTATAGAAATGATTCACGTAACTTTGCACCATGGAAGAGAAGACCGTTAATTGTTCGTTTTGTGGCCGTACCAAGCAGGAAACTGATGTTTTGATTGCTGGGACTACAGGTCACATATGTAATTTATGCATCAGTCAGGCTCACGAAATCATCAGTGAGGAAATGGAGCACAAGGTTCGTAAAGACCTGGCCAAAGAACTTACGCTACTCAAGCCTATTGAGATTAAAGAGTATTTAGATGGTTTTGTTATAGGTCAAGATCACGCCAAAAAAGTCCTGTCTGTAGCCGTATATAACCATTACAAAAGGGTGTTGCAGGAAGGGACCAAGGAGCAAGAGGTTGAGATTGAGAAGTCCAACATTATGATGGTCGGGAAGACGGGTACGGGGAAAACACTTCTGGCGCGCTCTATAGCTAAAATGCTAAATGTTCCTTTCACGATTGTCGATGCTACGGTGTTAACCGAAGCGGGTTATGTTGGAGAAGATGTAGAAGGCATCCTTTCTCGCTTGTTACAGGATTGTGATTTTGATGTTGAAATGGCTGAACGCGGTATTGTTTTTATTGATGAGATTGATAAAATTGCCCGCAAAAGTGATAACCCTTCTATCACCAGAGATGTATCTGGAGAGGGGGTTCAGCAAGCCATGTTAAAGTTGCTTGAAGGAACCGTAGTCAACGTTCCGCCTCAAGGAGGAAGAAAGCACCCGGATCAAAAGTACATTAAAATCAACACCAAAAACATATTATTTGTTTGTGGAGGCGCCTTTGATGGTATTGAAAGACACATCCGTAACAGGATGAACACCAATGCGCTTGGTTTCGGAAATTCTACAGTTGAGCAAATCGATGATTCTAACCTGTTGCAATACATATCTCCCCAAGATGTCAAGAGCTTTGGGATTATCCCTGAGTTGATTGGTCGACTTCCGATAGTAACGCACCTAGATCCTTTAGATCGAAAAGCCTTGCGCAACATTCTTACAGAACCGAAAAACTCCATCATCAAGCAATACAGAAAGTTGTTTGAGATTGATGAAATTACCCTGAAGATAGATGCGGAAGTTTTTGAATTTATTGTAGATCGTGCCGAAGACTTCCAATTGGGCGCCCGTGGACTCCGATCTATATGCGAAGCACTTATGGTAGATGCGATGTTTGAATTGCCTTCTTCTCAGGAAAAAGAATTTCATCTGACACTTGCGTATGCCAAGAAGATGCTGTCTCAAAAGAAATTGCGTAAGCTACGAGCTGTAAGCTGATTGTATGGAATCCAAAGTGCTGCTTAGTCTGGGCTCTAACCTGGGAGTTCGGGAGGAGAATATCGCAAAAGCCATTGCCTTACTGCAGTCCCATGCCGGTCATATTTTGGCCGTTTCCCCACTTTATGAAACTCCTTCCTGGGGCTATGAGGATGCCCCTTATTTGAATAATGCGGTTTGCCTTACGACTGAGAAAGCCCCTTTAGAGCTCATGCAAACCTTGCTGGATATTGAGAGTGAGCTGGGTCGTGAGCGATCAAATACTCCGCAATACGAAGCCCGTTCGATTGACTTAGATATTGCGCTTATTGAAGGGTGCATCATCGATCATCCCAAGTTACAGGTTCCCCATCCGCGTATGCACCTAAGAAATTTTGTGCTTCAGCCTGCCGCTGATATCTGCCCCAGTTGGGTTCACGAAAAGATAAATATCTCCATATCAGAATTGCTTTTGATATCGGAGGATTCCTCTGAAATAAGCCCATTTATCGGGGTCTAATAAGTTTGTGAATAGATATTCTTCAATCCTGTTAGGATTTCGTAAAGATTCTTGTACATTTAATCATGCTTTTTGTAAAAAGGAATTGGTGGAATACTCACTTAATTAAATTCAATTTTTTACATTTGTTTTACTCACGATGAGCGTGAGTTGTTTGTTTATCTAACTATTAGAGAATACATTTTAAAATCAGAAAAATGATTGACTTAAAGAAAATTGCCTTAGCCTCCTTGTTTATAGCAACAAGTGCTTTTGCTCAAGATGGAAAATTAAAAGGTTTACTCATCGATGATGCGTCAGTAGGCGTTGAAGTTGGAGCGAGCAAATACATGGGTGATTCAGACTTGGAATTTGGTTACGGTCTAAATTACACCAAACAAATCAATGCTCTTTTCGCATTGAAAGCAGGATACCTTGAGGGTACTTTAACAGATGCCGCGAAATCAGATGATTACAGTGCTTTAACGGTTGAAGGCCTTGTAAACTTGTCGAATTTATCTGTTGGATCTGGAAACAGCTTGAAAGTGTACCTTTCTACAGGACTAGCTTTCGTTACTGTTGATGATGCTGACGATTCTTCAGTGGTGCCTAATTTGGGTGCTGGAGCAAAGTATGCCATCAACGAATCATTTGACTTAGACTTATCTACAAGCCTAGGCTTGGGAACCTTGTCAGGCGAGGACTTAGAATCTCATATGACCCTTGGATTGGGAGTGAACTACCGATTCACGAAAAAAGAAGCGTCTGTGGAATGGAACAATCCTTTAGATGCTATGTACGGAGATATTGCCACGGTTAAAACAGAAATCGAAGGTCTGTCTACGGATTCTGATGGTGACGGTGTCTCTGATCGATTTGATAACGACAACAACACGCCAGAAGGTGTAGCTGTTGATGGAAAAGGGAATGCTTTAGACGTTGATATGGATGGTGTAGCGGATTACGCTGACGAAGATCCATTTACAGCTCGTGGTGTTCAGGTAGATGACAAGGGTCGTGAATTAGACAGCGACAAGGATGGCGTTGCGAACTCTCTTGACATCGAGCCAAACTCTCCTTCTGGAGCAACAGTAAACTTCCAAGGAAAAGAAATTAAGGGTGCTAAAGGAGCATTCATGCCAGCGATTTACTTCGACTACAACTCAGCAAAAGTTTCGTATGCGAACTACGAAAGATTGGCAGCTGTAGCCGCTTTGTTGCAAGCCAATCCAAACTACACCATTACTGTAATTGGATATGCAGATTCTGTAGGAAACTCTGCCAACAACCACAAAATAGCTTTGCGAAGAGCAAATTCTGTGATAGATGCGCTTACGAGCATGTTCGGAATTGCGAGTTCTCGATTGTCGGCAGACTCTAAAGGTGAAGATGCACCTTTAGCTGACGAATCTGTTAAAGTTTCTGAAACGACAGCAGATGGACAAGTGATCTCTAACAGCCTATCTAGAATGAATCGTCGCGTTGAATTCGCGATTGACTAAGTTCTTCTGACATATAAATTTCAAAAGTCCCCTTCGGTTTCGGAGGGGATTTTTTTTTGAGTATCGAGTACCGCATACCTAGTACTTATTACCTAGTACCCTTAAACATGTGCCAGAGAACAATTCCTGCACTTACAGAAATGTTTAAAGAGTGTTTTGTGCCTAGTTGGGGGATTTCAATACATTGATTGCATTGGTTGATAACCGATTGCTGTACGCCCTTCACTTCATTTCCAAAGACAACGGCAATTTTATCGTATTTGGAGCGATCGAAATCGTGGAGCATCAAACTTTCTTCAGCTTGCTCAACAGCCAGACATTGGTACCCTTCGTTTTGGAGTTGTTTGACACAGGATAAGGTGTCTTCTTGATATTCCCACTCCACCGATTCGGTGGCGCCCAAAGCCGTCTTGTGAATGTCTCGATGGGGCGGTTGTGCAGTAATTCCGCAGAGGTATATTTTCTCCAATAGGAAGGCATCTGCCGTTCGAAAAACAGAGCCGATGTTGTTGAGACTTCTGATGTTGTCAAGAACCACAACCACAGGCAGTTTTTTCGCCTCTTTGAAGTCGGCCACACTGAGTCTGTTGAGTTCACTATTTTTCAGTTTTCGCATCTGCTTATCCATCAGAATTAATATCTTAGTCCTTCCTTGAAAACGACTGCAAAATAATCAATATAATACAACTCAATTGGCAAAAGCATCCAAAAACAAGAAGGAAACTCCACTGATGCAACAGTACAACCGGATCAAAGCCAAATATCCGGATGCAGTACTCTTATTTCGTGTGGGAGACTTTTACGAAACTTTCGGTGAGGATGCGATCAAGGCTTCTCGAATTTTAGGGATTGTATTGACCAATCGAGCCAATGGAAGCTCAAAGATTGAGTTGGCTGGCTTTCCACACCATTCCTTAGATACGTATTTGCCCAAATTGGTGCGCTCTGGATGTAGAGTAGCCATCTGCGATCAGTTGGAAGACCCCAAAGCCACTAAGAAAATCGTAAAACGTGGGGTGACCGAATTGGTGACGCCTGGTGTTTCTTATAATGAGAAAACACTGGATTTACGATCCAATAATTTCTTAGCCTCCATTCACATTGAAAAAGAGGGTTTGGGTGTTGCCTTTCTAGACGTCTCTACAGGCGAGTTTTTTGCCGCTCAGGGCAACTGGGAGTATATAGATAAGCTGTTGCAAAGTTTTTCTCCTTCAGAAGTGATCTATCAAAAGCAACATAAGGCAGCATTCACTCAACGCTATGCCGACAGTTTCTTCACCTTCACGCTTGAAGATTGGGTGTTTTCGCAAACGTATACAGAGGAATTGTTACTGAACCATTTTCAAACGAAGTCCTTAAAAGGCTTCGGGGTTGATCAGCTCGACATGGGCGTTGTAGCTGCAGGAGCAGCCCTGCATTATTTGCAAGAAACCCAGCACAACAAGGTAGCCCACATAGCCTCTATTACGCGTATTGAAGAAGATCGCTTTGTGTGGATGGATCACTTTACCATTCGTAATTTGGAATTGGTTCAAGCTTCCGGGATTAATGGGGTGTCGCTACTAGATATTCTTGATCATACCGTATCTCCTATGGGTGCTCGTATGCTTAGGCGTTGGTTGGTGTTGCCTTTAAAAGAGCAAAAAGCCATACAAGATCGATTGAATATTGTCGATTACTTCACGCACGAAGCGGAGGTTGCCGACGAACTCGCAGAGCAAATCAAACAAATGGGCGATTTGGAGCGTCTGATCTCTAAAGTTGCAACCGCTCGAATTTGTCCGCGTGAAGTGGTACAGTTAAAGCGGGCTTTGAATGCGATCATTCCGGTGGTTGAACACTGCTCCACATCCGGCAATGAGAGTTTGGCTTCTTTGGCTGCTCAGTTGAACCCATGCGATCCGATTCGCGAAAAAATAGCCAGAGAACTGCAAGAAGATGCACCCGTTCAGTTGGTGAAAGGAAATGTGATGGCAGCTGGAGTGTCTCAGGAGCTCGATGAGTTGCGGAACATTTCAACATCGGCAAAAGACCACTTAGAGCAAATCCGAGAACGCGAAACAGAACGCACAGGGATTCCTTCCTTAAAAATTTCTTTCAACAACGTCTTTGGTTATTACCTAGAAGTTCGAAACAGCCATAAAGACAAAGTTCCGGATGAGTGGATTAGAAAGCAGACGCTGGTGAATGCGGAGCGCTACATCACCGAAGAGTTGAAAGAACTCGAAGTAAAAATACTTAGCGCCAGCGACAAGATTTTGGCTTTAGAGCAGCAGCTTTTTAATGACTTGGTACAATCCCTGATGGATTATGTACAAATTATTCAACGCAATTCTCAGCTTATTGCTCGCGTTGATGTGCTTTTGTCCTTTGCAAAAATAGCTTTGCAGAACGGCTATGTGAAACCCGAACTCAACGACAGTTTTACCTTGAACATCAAAGACGGTCGCCATCCAGTGATTGAAAAGCAGTTGGCCCTGGACGAAGCATATGTGGCCAACGATGTGTACCTAGATAATGAAACCCAGCAGATCATCATGATTACGGGTCCCAATATGTCGGGTAAATCGGCTTTATTGCGACAAACGGCATTGATTGTTTTGATGGCTCAGATGGGCTCTTTTGTCCCGGCTAAAGTTGCCTCTTTGGGTCTTGTAGATAAGATATTTACCCGTGTGGGTGCTTCTGACAATATTTCATCCGGAGAGTCTACCTTCATGGTGGAAATGAATGAGACGGCCAGCATCCTCAATAATGTTTCCGACCGAAGTTTGATCTTACTCGATGAGATTGGTCGGGGGACCAGCACCTACGATGGGATTTCTATCGCCTGGGCCATTGCTGAGTTTTTACACGAAAACAAAGCCAAGGCAAAAACTTTATTTGCCACGCACTACCACGAGCTGAACGAGATGACTGAGACTTTTTCTCGAATCAAGAACTTCAACGTTTCGGTGAAAGAGGTGGACAAGAAGATTTTATTCCTACGCAAACTCAAGCCGGGAGGCTCTGCGCATAGCTTTGGAATCCACGTGGCAAAGATGGCGGGTATGCCACAGTCACTCATCCGACGTGCCAATGCGATATTGGCGCATATGGAAAAAACACATACTTCCGAGGAGCTCACCAAAAAGACCAAAGCCATTCATCAGGAAACTGATATGCAGCTTAGTTTCTTTCAGTTAGACGACCCTGTTTTGGAACAAGTCAAAGAAGAAATCATCAAGACCGATATCAATACTTTAACTCCTGTGGAGGCACTGATGAAACTCAATGAAATCAAGAAAATGATTGGTGCTTAGCGACTTGCTTGCAAGCCTTTTAAATTCTGTTCTTTTTGTTTTGAGGTCAGTGAAAAGTACTTATATTTGCATCGCTCTTCTCAAGAGGGCCGATCTGCGAGTGTAGCTCAGGGGTAGAGCATCACCTTGCCAAGGTGAGGGTCGAGGGTTCGAATCCCTTCACTCGCTCCAGTAAAATAGATTCCCAGCTCGAGTGGTGGAATTGGTAGACACGCCGGACTTAAAATCCTGTGCTCTTTGGGGCGTGCGGGTTCAAGTCCCGCCTCGAGTACAAGCCTTCTCAGAAATGAGGAGGCTTTTTTTATTTGATTTTACCAATTGTCATTTGAGAAGAACTAAATTTCTGGTTTTCCCTTCCTGAATAATCTCTAAATATCCCAAATAGTGTACATTAGCTTTTGATTCCTTCTAACAATGAAAAAGTTAAAAATAGTGGGTAGTAAGATGTCTTTAGTTACTCTCGTGTTTATTGCGTTTGTAATTGTCTTTTCTCAGTTTAATATCAAGCCATGGAAGAATGCCGAGAAAGAAAATAGCTTGATTTATTGGGATGTAACGTCTTATTATGCCTATTTACCGGCTTATTTCGTTCATGATGATATTACGCTCAGTTTTACGGATAATGATTCTATAGATTACGCGCAAAAACACCAGTTTTGGCCTGAAACAGCAACTAATGGAGGTAAGGTCATTAAAACTACTATGGGTATGTCGCTTTTGTACAGTCCATTTTTTTTGATAGCCCATTCCTATGCGATTTTATCAGCGGAATATTTGCCTAATGGATTCTCAAAGCCCTACGAGCTGTTATTGGCTTTGTCATCTATTTTTTATTTGATGATAGGGCTTTATTGCCTAAGAAAACTTCTTGTAAAGTTCTATGATGAAAGGGTTACTTCAATTACATTAATTGCTGTGGTTTTTGGTACAAACCTTTATTATTACCTAACTTCAGAGCCGTGTATGTCCCATTCTTACACCTTTTCTTTACTATCGATATTTGTCTATTTTGTGATAAAGTGGTTTGACAGACAGAAATTAAAGTACGCGATTATTTTGGGTGTAACAGGTGGGTTAATAACCCTAATAAGACCTGTAAATCTTATTATTTTCCTTTTCCCATTACTATATCAAATCCATCAACAAAAAGTAGTTAAGAACCTTTTCATTCAGTACTGGAAACATTTGTTGCTTATTGCCTTCTTGGTTTTTGTTTTTGTTTTCCCTCAATTACTTTATTGGAAGTACATCACCGATCATTGGTTTTTTAATTCTTATGTTGG
The DNA here is from genome assembly GCA_022425195.1 of Flavobacteriales bacterium. Lineage (GTDB taxonomy): Bacteria > Bacteroidota > Bacteroidia > Flavobacteriales > UBA7430 > UBA7430. The sequence goes on from JAKMFX010000010.1 coordinate 15,718, forward strand.
TGAACAGTTTCACTTTGATAAGCCCAATCTTCTTGAGATTTTATTTAGTTACCGTTCAGGCTGGTTGCTCTACAGTCCAATGATGATAATATCTCTTGTGGGCTTTTATTTTTTAAGAAAAGATAAAAGTGACTTGTCTCGTGCCCTACTCGTTACGGTTTTACTAAATATCTATGTACTTTCGTGCTGGTGGTGTTGGTGGTTTGGGGGAAGTTATGGTTTGCGTGCTTTTATAGACTTTTACCCTTTTTTGTCAATTCCATTTGCTGCGTTTGTCTTTTGGGTTTTGAAGCAGCGTGGTATTTTAAAGAACCTGTTGGTATGCTTAATGCTATGCTTCATTTGTCTTAATTTGTACCAAACTCATCAGAAAAGAAGAAATATCATTCACTGGGATAGTATGACGAAGGAGTCCTATTGGATGAGTTTTGGAAAGCATTCTATGGAAAAAGAAGATTGGAAAATCTTTAATGATCTGATTCAAGCTCCGGATTACGAAAAAGCAAAAAAAGGCGAGGATGAATATCAGTTTAATCCATTTTAAAAATAATAGAATTTAATAATACATCAATGATACAAAAACTCTCTATAGTCATTCCCGTCTATAACGAACAGGAATCCATTTACCCTTTGTTATGCAAAGTCAACTCATTAAACTTAATTTACAGCATAAAAAAGCAAATTATTATCATTGATGATTGTTCGACAGATTCCAGTAAGGCTGAAATCGAGCGATTTATTAAAAGTTTTTCTCCACTAGATGTCGTTTTTTTTAGTCACACAGAAAATCAAGGTAAAGGATCTGCGATTAAAACGGCTCTCGAATATGCATCAGGAGAATATATCATTATTCAAGATGCAGATCTTGAACTCACCCCCGAAGAAATAAATTTGTTGTTGGTTCCCGTAATTGATGAAGTTGCTAATGTTGTTTATGGGTCAAGATTTCTTAAGGGGGGTAAAAGAGAAAAAGAAATGTTCTTAAATAGATTGGCGAATAAATTTTTCACTTGGTTGAGTAATCTTATTCTGAGGACTTCGTTAACAGATATGCAAACATGCTATAAATTGGTTCCCACAGAGTTTTTGAAATCTATAGACTTGGTAGAAAAAAGATTCGCTTTTGATCCTGAAATAACTGCCAAATTAGCTAAGAATAGCTCAGTGATTTTTCAAGAAGTTCCGATTTCCTATGAGCCCAGAAGTGTCCAGGAAGGGAAAAAGATCAGGTGGGTGGATGGGTTCAATCAACTGTTCAGCATCATTAAGTATGGCTTGTTTAGTTGAGTGCTTTTTAGTAGTAAAGTTGTTGTTTACAGCGTATCTTTCACTGCATCATTAATGCGGTCAATGTAATTAAGGATTTCCAGTTTTCCCAAACCACTTTCTGCAGAACTCATGAATGTTTGAGGAATCTCTTCCCATGTTTTGAGCATTTCCGACTTGTACTTGCTGAGGTTTTTGTTGAGTTGTGAACTCGACAGCTTGTCCATTTTGGTAAATACAATCACAAAAGGGATTTGTTTTTCACCCAGCCACTCCATAAAAAGCATGTCAATTTTTTGGGGTTCGTGACGGGAATCTACCAACACAAAAGTGCAGACGAGGTTCTCCCTTTTTTCCAGGTATTCGTAGATAAACTTGGCGAATATGGAACGATCTTTTTTGGAGACTTTTGCATATCCGTAGCCCGGTAAATCGACCAAAAACCAACTGTCGTTGATTTTGAAGTGATTGATGAGTTGTGTTTTACCCGGTTTTCCAGAAGTTTTGGCGAGAGATTTTCGCCGGGTAAGCATATTGATTAATGAAGATTTGCCTACGTTGGAACGTCCTATAAAAGCATACTCAGGTATGCGTTCTTTTGGGCATTTCTCAATGTCGGTGTTGCTGATGACAAACTCAGCAGAATTGATTTTCATTTTAGTTTTTGTTCAGCCATTCAACACAGGTGTTGGCGAAATCAACAGGATGTTCCATCATAGGTGCATGCCCACACTTGTCGAACCAATACAGAGATGAGTTGGGAAGAAGTCTGTGGAATTCATCGGCAACTTCAGGAGGTGTCACACCATCATTTTTACCCCACAAGATGCAAGCAGGTTGCGTCATGCTCGGTAAATCTTTCGCCATATTGTGTCGAATTGCCGATTTGGCAATGGCTAAAATTCGAATGATTTTATTACGAGAGTTGACAGATTCGAAAACCTCATCAACCAATTCTTTGGTAGCGACTTTGGGATCGTAAAAAACATCTTGAGTCTTCTCTTTGATGTATTCGTAATCTTCTCTTCTTGGGAAGGAGTCACCCATGGCTTTTTCATACAATCCCGAACTTCCGGTAAGCATCAGTCGTTTCACCAGCTCGGGGTTGTTCTTGGTGTATATCAAAGCAACGTGTCCACCCAAGGAGTTTCCTAAAAGCGTCACATCGTTTAAGTTCAAATCAGAAATAAATTTTTCTAAAAATCTCGAAATACCTTTCGCACTTGTCTTTAGCAGTGGAAGTTCATAAATGGGTAGCGAGGGAATGATCACTCGGTAACCTGCTTCTGCAATAATTCGAGCGGTTTTCTCAAAATTACTCAGAGCACCCATCAGGCCGTGGAGGAATACGACTACTGGGCCCTCGCCCAAGTCTACGTATTGATAGCCTTTGTCTTTTACGATTTCATATTTCATTTTCGACACATTAATTGTCAAAAATACTGAATAATTATTGAATGCAGACATCCTCAAGCTCATACCTGCTAATATTTTTTATGGACTTAAAAAAAGTATGCATACAATACGGTCTAGTCGAAACTTCCCCTCGTTTAACGCTAAAGTGCAGAAAGTTATCAACAATGTGGTAAATTGTGGTAAAAAGTGGTATATATTTGTTTCTGATTCTAAAGAGCCATCCAACGTGAAGAATTTAATCGGAATGTACGAATGCAAAGTTGACGCCAAAGGGCGTTTAATGTTGCCGTCTGGATTGAAGAAGCAGCTTGCAGCTGAGCTTCAAGAGGGCTTTGTGCTCAAGCGTTCGGTCTTCAACACCTGTTTGGAGTTGCATACACTCAAAGAGTGGAATGGCCTGATGGCAGAGGTGAATCAGCTCAATCGCTTCGTGAAGAAGAACAACGATTTTATAAGAAGGTTTACCGCGGGCGTAAGAATGGTTGAAGCCGATGCAACCGCCCGTATTCAAATTCCCAGAGACCTTATCAATTTTGCGGGCATTGAAAAGCAATTGGTTTTGGCATCTGTAGGAAATATTGTGGAAGTCTGGGATAAGGTGCAGTATGAGAAGGTAGTGAATGATTCTGAGCTAGACTTCGGAGCGCTTGCAGAAGAGGTAATGGGAAATCCGAGTAAAACCGCTGCCGATGACTAAGTACCACGACCCTGTTCTACTGGATGAGTGTTTGGAGGGTTTGAACCTTCGTACAGAAGGAATCTATGTAGACGTGACTTTTGGTGGTGGTGGACACTCTAGAGCTATAGTTTCGAAACTCGATGAAGGTCATCTGTATGCCTTCGATCAAGATGATGACGCGCTGGAGAATGAAATGGATGATGATCGCTTCACTCTGATCAATGCCAACTTTAGAGATTTGAAAAATTCACTTCGCATGTATGGGGTTAAGGAAATAGATGGATTGCTTGCCGACTTAGGCGTTTCCTCACATCAGTTTGATGTTCCTGATAGAGGCTTTTCTACTCGTTTTGATGCCGATTTAGACATGCGTATGGATCAAAATTCCGATTTGAATGCGGCCAAAATTCTAAATGTCTACGAGCAAGATGAACTTCGCAACATTTTAAAGCATTACGGGGAGTTAAAGCGTCCGGGGACCATCGCGAGAGTGATATACGAGGCTAAAGAAGATCGACCGATTGAAACCGTTCAGCAGCTGAAAGCGCTTTTGAAACCCTTTGCTCCAAAGATGCAGGAGAACAAGTTTTTTGCTCAGGTTTTTCAGGCACTTCGCATTGAGGTGAATGATGAGTTGAATGCCTTAAAAGAGATGCTTACGCAAGCACAAGAGATTCTAAAGCCGGGAGGTAGGCTCGTTGTGATTTCTTACCACTCTTTAGAAGATCGATTGGTGAAAAATCTTATTCAAAAAGGGAATTTTGAAGGTGAGTTGGAGCAAGACTTTTACGGGAACAAATTATTGAGTTTTAAGAAAATAAGCCGCAAGCCCATCTTGCCGACCGAACAAGAGATTCAAAGAAACAATCGGGCGAGGAGCGCCAAATTAAGAGTTGCAGAAAAGTTATAGGACGTGATAAAACCTACTTGGAATAAGCTGTTTGGAGAGTTTGGAAGTCGTTGTAAAGATTTCTACGCAACACAGCTGGCACCCAAAAATATTTTAGCCACCTCTTGGAATATGGTCTTATTCATTTCCTTTTTGGCAATCCTTTTGGTGTACAGTTCTCACCGAGTAGATCGTAAAGTGATGCGCATCAGTAAACTCAATGAAGAACTGAAAGATTTGCGTTCCAGGCACATCGATATGCGGACTCGATTGACCGCACTAAGCAAACCCACAAAAGTGGCTGAAGAAGTAAAATCATTGGGCTTATCAACGTCAATTGAGGCGCCCTTTAAAATAGAGATCAAAAACTAAGATGACTGAAAAGAAGGCCATATTTCTTCGCGTAATGTTGATTAGCTCGCTAATCCTAGTGGCGGCTGTGGCAATTTTCATTCAACTCCTAAACGTTCAGGCAGAATTTTCAGACCGAGTGGCGATGAATGATCCGGTCATCAAACTCAGAGAAATTCCTTCACCACGAGGAAATATTTACGATGTCAACGGGAATTTATTGGCCACATCCATGCCAGTATATACCATAGCGATTGATGCCACGCAAGCTTCCGATACTTTATTTGAAAACAATTACCGAAGCCTTGCCAAGGGTTTGTCTGAGATTTTTGAAGATCAGTCCGCCTCGGATTATGCTGAGAAACTCCGTCAATCGAGAAGAAAAAAGAAACAATACTTAAGAATAAAGTCGGGTATCCGTTATTCGGAACTACAGAAAGTTAAGGAGCTACCTATCCTCCGTGAGGGGAGGTATAATGGTGGTTTCGTTTACACCCAAGAAACCCAGCGAACGAAACCATTTGGGAAGCTGTGTGAGCGAACCATCGGATATGGCAGGGCAGTGAGTGATGTGGGTCTTGAAAAAGCTTATGATCGCTACTTAAAGGGGAAGTCAGGCAAGCAGCTGATGCAAAAAATCAATGGAGGGGTATGGAAGCCTCTGAGCAATACCCAAGACGTTGAACCCGTTGCGGGTTCCGATGTCTACTCTACCATTGACATCCGCATTCAGGATGTTGCACAAACGGCTTTGTTGCGGAGTTTGGACAAGTATGAAGCGGAAAATGGATCGGTCATTCTGATGGATGTGAAGACGGGGGCCATTCGGGCCATGTCGAGTTTAAAGCGTACCGAAGACGGGAAGTATGCCGAGAAATTCAATGATGCCATAGGAGCTGCTTATGAGCCTGGCTCTACATTTAAATTGGCGTCTTTGCTGGTGGCTTTAGAGGATGGTGTTGATACGGCCAAGATGGTTGACACCAAGAAGGGTGCTTTTAAGTTTTATGACCGCACCATGAAAGATTCAAATTACGAACGTGGGGGACACGGAGAAATCAGCCTTGGGAAAGCATTTAAAGTGTCTTCAAACATTGGTATTGCAAGAACAATTGTAGAGCAATACCCCGAAGAACAAAAATTTGTAGATCGCTTAGCACGTTTGGGAATTAATGAGAAGTTAGACTTTGAATTGCTCGGTGAAGCTGAGCCCTGGATAAAAAATACCGACGATCCTACTTGGTCGGGAGTCTCTCTTCCTTGGATGGCTTTTGGTTACGAATTAAAAATGACCGCACTTCAAATATTGGCCTTTTACAATGCCGTAGCCAATGGTGGGGCACTTGTAAAGCCTCGTCTGGTGGATCGCGTAAAAAGCGCCGAGAAGCTCGTGGTTGTAAAAGGGGTGGAGGTTTTAAAGCCGAGCATCTGTTCTGAGAAGACCATCAACATTCTTCAAGATTTATTATTCGGCGCGGTAAAAGACGGAACGGCCAGTAATATTTATTCGAAGAGATATTCTTGCGCTGGGAAGACGGGAACTGCCAAGATTGCCAGTGAAGGTTCTTACGGTTCGGAGTATCGCGCTTCTTTCGTGGGGTATTTTCCCGCTGAAAACCCAAAATATTCTTGCATTGTGGTCGTCACAAAACCGAAAAAGGAAATTGGGTTTTACGGAAATATAGTTGCGGCACCAGTCTTTAAAGAGTTGCGCGACAAGTTGTATGCAGAAAAACCGATAGACACGCCTGACCTAGAAGGAAAGGGTGCCTCTTCGTATATAGGTATTGCACAAGAGTTAAATGACATTCACGAGGAGTTATCTTACCCCAAAGAAGAGGTCTTGCAAAAAAGTGCATGGATGAAATCTGAGGGCAAAGCCTTGATGTCTTTGGATCTTGTAGAGGGATCTGTGCCCAATGTCAAGGGGATGTCGGCAATGGATGCTCTGTATCTACTCGAAAACATGGGCTTAGAAGTAGAGCTTCAAGGAAAAGGAAAAGTCATACGGCAGTCATTAAAGGCTGGCGATAAATTGGGTAAAAATCAAAAAATAGCTTTGCGCTTAGCCTCATGAAACTTCTCAAAGACATACTGTATAAGGTAGATCTAGATTCCATTTCAGGGAATACGAACTGCGCCATTTCGCATTTGTGTTTTGACTCCCGTGAGGTCCAAAAAGACGCGCTCTTTGTGGCTGTTAAGGGCAGTGTCTCTGATGGACATGCATACATCAAAACAGCCATTGAAAGGGGTGCTTTGGCGATTGTTTGTGAGGTGCTACCTACAGAAATGCATGCCGATGTGGTGTATGTTAAAGTAAAAGATTCGTCAGAGGCCTTAGGAGTCATTGCTTCCAATTATCATGACAACCCTTCGGAAAAAATAAAACTTATTGGCGTTACGGGGACCAACGGTAAAACCACCGTTTCGACATTGTTGTACAACCTTTTTCAGGCTTTGGGTTATAAGGTTGGATTGATATCAACGGTGGTCTATAAGGTCGGTTCTATATCCATAGATGCAACACATACCACCCCTGATGCCATTCGATTGAATGCGCTTTTGAGTCAGATGCTTGAAGCGGGCTGTAAGTATTGCTTTATGGAGGTAAGTTCACATGCCATCGATCAAGGGCGTATAGCAGGTTTAGATTTTGATCAGGCGCTTTTCACCAATATCAGCCGGGATCATTTGGATTACCACGATACTTATGATGCATACATCTCGGCAAAGAAAAAATTCTTCGACGGCTTGTCCCCCCAAGCCATTGCCATTGTCAATAAAGACAACAAACACGGAGCTACGATGTTACATCATACCAAAGCCAAAAAGAAAACATTTTCACTTCGACTCACGGCGGATTACAAATGTAAAATCATTGAAAATCAATTTAGTGGTCTTCATTTGAGTATCAACGGTCAGGATGTATACACCAAATTGATTGGAAGTTTCAATGCGGCAAATGTTTTGCTAACCTATGCAGCTGCTCTGGAGTTGGGTGAGGACTCACTACAAATACTCACCGTATTGTCGGCTCTTAATGCCGTGGAAGGAAGATTTCAGCAATTTAAATCGGATTCCGGAATCACTTCCATCGTCGATTATGCTCATACACCCGATGCCTTACAAAATGTACTTAAGACCATTGCAGACATTCGAACGGGAAAAGAAAAAGTGGTTTGTATTATGGGTTGTGGTGGTGACAGAGATGTGGGGAAAAGGCCTCTGATGGCTCATGTTGCTTGTCAGTGGGCAGATCAGGTCATTTTGACTTCAGACAACCCTCGCAGTGAGGACCCAATGTCGATTATTGAAGATATGAAAGCGGATTTAGACCCTCCTCAGTTGAAGAAGGTGTTGACCCTAGAAGATCGCCGAGAAGCCATCAAGCTGGGCGTTACTTTTTGCAAGGAAGGGGACATCTTATTGCTTGCTGGAAAAGGACATGAAAAGTATCAAGAAATTAAGGGAGAACGCCTTCCATTTGACGATATGGCGATTTTAAAAGAGCACTTAAAAGACTAAGATATGTTGTACTATTTATTCACATACTTACACGAGGCATTCGACCTTACGGGCGCGGGAGTGTTTCAGTACATTTCTTTCAGAGCTGCTATGGCAGTGATTGTTTCTTTATTGATTTCGATGATTTTTGGAAAGCGAATCATTCGCATCCTGGCGCAAAAACAAGTGGGAGAAAGTGTTAGAGACTTGGGCTTAGTAGGTCAGGCTGAAAAGGCAGGGACACCCACCATGGGTGGAATCATCATTCTCAGTTCTATTTTGATCCCTACGCTATTATTTGCCAAGCTCGACAACATCTACATCGTACTGATGATGGTTACAACCCTATGGATGGGCTTGATTGGTTTTCTCGATGATTATATCAAGGTGTTTAAAAAGGATAAAAAAGGCTTGGCGGGAAAGTTTAAGGTATTGGGGCAGATATCTCTTGGGTTAATTGTGGGGTCCATCCTTTACTTTCATCCCGATGTGGTGGTTCGAGAACAAGTACCTGTGGTTGATCAAGAAAATCAAATTGTGCTTGTTCAGGAAGATGTGAAATCGACCAAAACAACCATTCCCTTTGTGAAAAATAACGAATTGGATTACTCAGAACTTCTACCTTGGTTGGGTGAAAAGGCAAAAGATTGGGCCTGGCTGATTTTTATACCCATGGTGATCTTTATTGTTACTGCGGTATCGAATGGAGCCAATTTAACCGATGGAATTGATGGGTTGGCCACGGGCACTTCTGCTATTATAGGATTGGTCTTGGCCATTTTCGCTTACGTCTCGGGGAACATCATTTTTGCCGACTATCTCAACATTATGTACATCCCAAATTCGGGAGAGCTCGTAATTTTTATTGGAGCTTTCGTAGGGGCTTGTGTTGGTTTTTTGTGGTACAATTCCTATCCCGCACAAGTATTTATGGGCGATACAGGGAGTTTGGCCATTGGAGGGATCATCGCTGTTTTCGCATTGGCCATTAGAAAGGAACTTTTGATTCCAATCATTTGCGGCATTTTTTTAATCGAAAATTTATCGGTGGTACTTCAGGTGTCTTACTTCAAGTATACCAAGAAAAAGTATGGCGAAGGCAAACGTATTTTTTTAATGTCTCCAATTCATCATCACTACCAAAAAGCCGGTTTGCACGAAAGTAAAATCGTCACACGCTTTTGGATTTTGGGGATTATGCTGGCCATTTTGAGTTTCGTAACCCTAAAATTACGTTAAACCATGATTGCTGTCTTAGGTGCCGGAGAAAGTGGAGTAGGAGCAGCTCTTTTAGCTAAGCAAAAGGGTTATGATGTTTTTGTGAGTGACCTAGGCATGATGAAAGATTCTTTTAGAGAAGAATTGAATGATAATGGCATTGAGTGGGAAGAGGGCGGTCATACGGAGGAGAAAATTGTAAGGGCCGAATACCTCATAAAAAGTCCTGGGATTCCAGAGACAAAACTCATTGCAGCGGCGAGAGCCAATGGTGTAGAAGTTCTTTCAGAAATTGAATTTGCCTCCCGATTTACCGAAGGTAAAATCATTGCAGTGACCGGGAGTAATGGAAAAACAACGACCGCAACTCTTGTCCATCACTTACTTCACGGTGCAGGCTTGGATGTGGCTTTAGCTGGGAACATTGGTGACAGTTTTGCCCGGTGTTTAGAAAGAGGTGATCATGGCTTTTGGGTTTTGGAATTGAGCAGTTTTCAGTTGGACGATGTACAGGGTTTCAAACCCTACATATCGGTGTTACTGAATTTCAGTCCGGATCATTTGGATCGCTACGAAGGCAGTATGGAGAAGTATGTGGCCGCAAAGATGCGCATTACTAAAAACCAAACCTCTGAAGACCATTTCATTTATTGGGAAGAGGATGCCTGGACGAAGAAGAACTTAGAAAAAGTAAAAGCAAATAAAATTCCTTTTGGAACTCTTTCAAAAGCCAAAGGAGCCTACATAGAGAAAGATAAAATTTGTATTAACATTAACCGAGAGCCGTTAATTATGAGCATACACGAACTAGCATTACAAGGAAAGCACAACTGTTATAATTCTATGGCAGGAGGGATTGCAGCAAAGTTGTTGGGCATCAGTAACGACATTGTTCGAGACTGTTTGTCTGATTTTGAAAAAATAGAACATCGATTGGAGCCTGTTCTTAAGGTGTATGGCGTAGAGTATATCAATGACTCTAAAGCCACCAATGTAAATGCCAGCTGGTATGCCTTAGATTGCATGACTAGGCCAGTGGTTTGGATTTGTGGAGGCGTAGATAAGGGTAATGATTACGAAGAACTTCTATCTATGGTAGATGATAAGGTTAAAGCCATCATCTGTCTGGGGAAAGACAATGCAAAATTGCTGGAAACCTTTGGCGATTTGGTTGAAGACATCCAAGAGGTAGATTCAATGGGAGATGCAGTTAAAGCAGCCTATAAGCTAGCGAATAAAGGCGATGCTGTTTTGTTGTCACCGGCCTGCGCTAGTTTCGATTTGTTCAACAACTATGAAGATCGTGGACGTCAGTTTAAAAAACAGATAAGACTATTGTAAGCGTTGAAATGGGTGAATTACATAAAGGGAGATAAGTACATCTGGGCGATAGCCATATTACTTTCATTGGTGTCTATTGTTCTCGTGTACAGTTCTAGCAGTCATTTGGCTTTTGCTTTCAAGCAAGGGAATACCTTCTCTTTTTTGGTCAAGCATTTGATTCATCTTGGGATTGGTTTTTTTATCATGTGGACCCTTTCTCGAATCCCTTTCAAATACTTTTACAACAGCTCAATACTAATTTTTGGCTTGGCCCTTGTTCTCGTTTTCTGGGCCATGAGTGGTGGTCAGACGATTGGGGGTGCAAATGCCAGTCGTTGGATTCGCATTGCTGGATTTACCTTTCAGCCCTCAGAGTTGGCCAAACTCGCGCTCTTTGTTTTGCTCGCCAGAAATCTGGTTCACTATAGGGATAAACTTCACTCCTTCAAGAAATCGTTCTTTCCTATTTTAGGGCCAGTAATATTAATTTGTGGGCTTATTTTACCCTCTAACTTTTCAACTGCAGCCATCATATTCATGATCAGTTTCTTGATTATGTTCGTAGGAAGGTATTCGCTAAAATCCCTAGGGGCAATGATCTTAATAGGACTTGTTTCTTTGGGATTGTTTTATGCAACGGTCACTAAATTTCCAAACATCAGCAATAGAGTGGGCACTTGGAAAGCGAGAATTGAGTCTTTCACCGATAAAAGTAGTGAGGGCAATTATCAAGTAAATCATGCAAAGACTGCCATAGCAAGAGGCGGTTTGTGGGGGAAAGGTCCAGGAAAAAGTGTTCAGAAGTACTTTTTACCTCAATCTTCTTCCGACTTTATCTTTGCCGTTATTGTGGAAGAGTATGGAGTGGTTGGTGGTTTCGTTGTCATCGGCTTGTACTTACTACTTCTCTTGAGAATACTGAGGACAGCCAGAAAAACCGATGACGATTTTGCCATGCTCATGACCATAGGTTTGGGCTTTTCAATTGTATCCCAAGCCTTCATTAATATGTCTGTAGCGGTTAATCTTCTTCCTGTCACTGGGCAAACGCTGCCCTTAATTAGTGCAGGGGGCTCGTCAGTATGGATGACCTGTGCGGCCATAGGTTTGATATTGAGCATCAGCAACAGTATCGTTTCACCTTCAGAAAGCTTAGCTCATGAGAAATAAGCGATACCTAATTAGTGGAGGAGGAACCGGAGGGCACATCTTTCCAGCCCTTGCCATTGCGAAAGAAATTGAGCGACGCGATACTGAAAGTGAATTTCTATTTGTGGGTGCGTCTGATCGCATGGAAATGCAGAAAATTCCTGCGGCAGGATATTCGATTAAGGGCTTGTGGATCTCAGGATTTCAAAGAACACAACGACTTAAAAACCTATCCATTCCCTTTAAGCTTATCTACAGCCTATTGCAATCTTTTGTCATCCTACTTCGTTTTAGACCCAAAGTGGTTATAGGTACGGGAGGTTATGCCAGTGGGCCTATATTATGGGTCGCTTCTTTACTGAATATTCCTTCTGTCATTCAAGAACAGAATTCTTATCCCGGAATCACAAACAAAATATTAGCCTCAAAAGTGAGCCGTATCTGCGTGGCGTATCCAGATTTAGAACGCTTTTTCCCAAAGCGTAAAATTCATATCACGGGCAATCCCATACGCGCTGAAATTGAGTCTGGAGTTTATGATCGAACGAAAGTTTTCGCGACTTATAGACTTGATGTTGCTAAGCCATTGGTTTTGGTCGTTGGGGGAAGTTTAGGTTCGAAGCGAATTAATGAAACGGTTCTTGAGAATATTTCATGGTTTCAAGACAAGGGGGTACAATTGATATGGCAAACCGGTAGTTTGTACTTCGATCGCTGCCAGCCCGCTGAAAAATTGCTAGCAGAATCGGGTCATATAAAAGATTTTTTAACTGATATGGGTGCTGTTTTAACGGCTGCTGACGTGGTCATTTCCCGAGCAGGTGCAATCGCCTTATCAGAGCTTTCAGCGCTGGGAAAAGCATCCATTCTCGTTCCGTCTCCAAATGTAGCCGAAGACCATCAGAAGAAAAATGCCATGGCACTTTCCGATTGTGATGCTGCATTATTGGTGGAGGAGCGTCATATGAATTCGGAGCTCTTTGAGACTCTAGATGCATTGATTTTTGACAAGGAAAGGCAGGTGGAGTTGGCTGAAAATTGCAAAAAGATGCACCGTCCTAAAGCGGCAGAAAGGATTGTAGATATCATTGAAGAACTCACGCTATGATCAGTTTGGATCACATAAAACATATTTACTTCCTCGGTATTGGTGGCATAGGAATGAGTGCCTTGGCTCGATATTTTTTGTTCCATCAAAAGAGCGTCGCTGGTTATGATAGAAATTCTTCCGACTTAAGTAGGTCACTGGAGCAAGCTTCTTGTAAGATCACTTATGTAGATAATCCAGAGACCATTCCCCAAGTTTTTGAAGACAAAAAGAAGGTTTTGGTTGTTTATACCCCAGCCATTCCTAAAACCAACAAGCTTTTAAATTATTTTGAGAAAGAAGGGTTCTTACTATGTAAGCGCTCTGAAGTTTTAGGAGCAATCACGCATGATATGCAGTGTTTGGCTGTGGCAGGAACGCATGGCAAGACAACCATATCGAGTTTGCTCGCCTTTATTTTGAGTGATAACAAGGTCGATTGTACAGCCTTTCTAGGAGGTGTGGCAACCGATTTCGGTTCCAATATGAGAATTGGTTCGGAAAATATTGCCGTGGTTGAAGCGGATGAGTTTGATCGCTCTTTCTTAAGACTTTCACCCAACTGGGCGCTGATAAGCTCTATGGATGCTGATCATTTGGATATATACGGGACCGCATCACATCTTGAAGCGTCTTTTGAGTCGTTTACGAAAAAGGTAGCGGGGGGTGAAGTGATTGCCAAGGAAGGTTTAAAGATTTCTTCTAGGTACACCTATGCTTTGAATTCAGATACAGCAGATTTTTCAGCGACGGGAATTCATGTACAAGCGGGGAGTTACTGTTTTGATTTGAGGTATCCTGAAGGCATTTGTCGAAAAGTTTCGACAGGGTTACCAGGGATACATAATGTAGAAAATGCCCTGGCAGCATTTGCCTTGGCGTATTTTCAGGATGTTCCTGTTTCTGGAATCATCGCTTCGATAAAATCCTTTTCGGGTGTGAAAAGACGTTTTGAGTATCATGTAAAAACGCCTAGTAAGGTATATATTGACGATTATGCACATCACCCTAAAGAGATTCAGGTCGCCATTCAGTCTGTCAGAGATTTGTACCCCGAAAGAAAGTTGACGGTAATTTTTCAACCTCACCTATTTTCCAGAACGCGTGACTTTATGGACGATTTCGCTCGCGAATTGTCTTTGTCAGATCAGGTAATTCTATTGGATATTTATCCCGCTAGGGAAATGCCTATTTCAGGGGTGAATTCTGAGGTTTTGTTGGATAAAATCTCTTGTAAAGAGAAATCCTTGTATTCAAAGTCCGAAATCCCAAATGCCCTTCCTGAAATAGACGTATTAATGACCTTAGGAGCGGGTGATATTGACCGTTTAATTGAACCTATAAAAACCCATATTACCTCGTGAGAAAGTTTTTGCGCGTCAGCTTTGTATTGACCTTAATCGTGGCTCTGTCTTTTTTGATAGGGACAAAGCGTTTGAGTTATCAGAATGTGAAGTGTGAAAACCTTAACATTCAAGTGGATACACAGGGTGATCTGTTCTTTGTGAATGCCGATATGATTCAAGGGATGATTGAGGAAAAGGAAGATTCCATCCTCGGGAAACGCTACCAAGATATAAACATTTACTTGTTAGAAGAATTCCTAGACGCTCATCCCAATGTTAAGAAAGCAGAACTATATTTAACTATCGATGGGGATTTGTGTGTTGACGTCAAGCAGCGTAAGCCCTTGGTTCGAATTTTTGAGCAAGATGCATCCTATTATTTGGATGAGCATTATGAACGTTTTTCACTATCAGATCGATACAGTGCTCGAGTACTGCAAGTATACTGGTCAGAAATGACAGCCTCTCGAAAAGAAACACTTGATGCGTTGATGAAACTCATTGCTGAGGATGCCTTTTTGAAAGCACAAATTACCGCAGTTGCTTTTGATGAAGATGACGAGATTATGATCTTTCCAAGAGTGGGAAATCACAAAATTCTGATGGGTGAAGCTCGAGACTTAGATAAGAAATTTGAGAATCTGAAAGTTTTTTACAAGCGCGGATTAGAAAAAGTAGGTTGGGACAGATACACTCAGATAAGCCTAAAGTTTGAGAACCAAGTGGTCTGTACAAAAAGATAGCGAAATGGAACAAGGAGAAATTGCCATAGGATTGGACATCGGGACAACAAAGATTGTTGCCATTGTGGGTCGCAAGAATGAATATGGGAAAATTGAAATCTTGGGCTTTGGTAAAGCAAAGTCCTTAGGTGTTCAGCGTGGGGTAGTTTCTAATATCACCCAAACGATTGAGTCCATTCAGCATGCCGTTAAGGAAGCGGAAGCAGATTCAAACTTAAGCTTGAAGCATTGTGTGGTGGGGATTGCAGGACAGCATATCCGATCACTTCAACACAGTGATTACATCTTAAGAGAAGATGCGCAAGAGGTGATTACACAGCAGGATATTGATAAGCTGGTGGAAAACGTTCACAAATTAGTGATGCTTCCCGGTGAAGAAATCATTCATGTACTTCCTCAAGAATACAAAATTGATGGTGAGCCCAACATTCATGAGCCTATAGGAATGCTCGGTCGTAGATTGGAAGCAAACCTTCACATTGTCGTCGGACAAAAAGCGGCCATTGGTAATATTTTCTCTTGCGTTAAAAAGTCAGAATTGGAAGTCTCTGGCATCACACTCGAGCCTTTGGCCTCTGCGGAAGCTGTTTTGAGTGATGAGGAAAAAGAAGCCGGTGTTTGCTTGGTAGATATTGGTGGTGGAACGACAGATGTGGCTATTTTCAAAGACGGCATCATCAGACATACGGCGGTGATCCCATTTGGTGGGAACGTGATCTCAGAGGACATCAAAGAAGGCTGCTCCATTATAGAAAAACAGTCGGAGCTTTTAAAAATGAAATTTGGCTCCGCTTGGCCAGGGGAAAACAGCGAGAACGAAATCGTTTCTATTCCCGGTTTAAGAGGTAGAGAGCCGAAAGAAATTTCATTAAAAATGCTGTCTAAAATCATTCATGCTCGTCTGGTTGAGATCATAGATCAGGTCTATGTAGAGATCAAGAATTACGGGCATGAGGAAGGTAAAAAGAAGTTGATTGCAGGTATTGTTTTGACGGGGGGAGGCTCTCAGTTGAAGCATATTAAGCAGTTATTTGAATATGAAACAGGAATGGATACACGCGTAGGATTTCCGAATGAGCACCTGGCAAAAGGAGCTCGTCCAGAGTTAGAAAGTCCTATGTATGCCACAGCGATAGGTTTGGTGATGAAGGGTGTCGAGCTCAATGAGAAAAACCCACAAATTCCACAAGCAGTGGAAGTTGATGAAGTCGCAAGTCCTATCAACCAGCCCATAGATCAGGTCGAGGTGAAAGCATCACCAAGCTCAGTATCGAATGCGGTTAGTGAATCTGATGAGAATCCCAAAGAATCCTTCTTTGATAAGTGGGTGAAAGGGTTTATGAATTTTTTAGCCAATGAAGATTAATATGCAAAGACCTAAGTTATGGCGGATTTAGATTTTGACATGCCACAAAACCAATCTTCTTCGATAAAAGTAATCGGAGTAGGAGGTGGCGGTAGTAATGCCGTAAATTACATGTACCACAAAGGAATCAAAGGAGTTGATTTTGTTGTTTGTAATACCGATCAACAAGCTCTTGACGACAGCCCCGTACCTACGAAAATTCAGTTGGGTGTTTCTGTAACAGAGGGTCTTGGAGCCGGTGCTTGGCCTTTGAAAGGCCGCATGGCAGCGGAGGAGAACCTCAAAGATGTGGTGGATGTTTTGGAGTGCAATACCAAGATGGTTTTCATCAATGCCGGAATGGGTGGTGGAACCGGAACAGGAGCTGCACCCGTCATTGCAAAAGCAGCCAGAGATTTAGATATTCTTACCGTAGCCATTGTTACGATACCCTTTGTATTTGAAGGAGAGCTCAGAATGAGCCAGGCTAAAGAAGGAATTGAGGAGCTGAAAGAGCATGTGGACTCCCTCATTGTGATCAACAATAATAAGCTTCGAGAAATTTATGGGAATCTCGGATTTAAGTCAGGTTTCGCCAAAGCTGACGAAATATTAGCCACTGCTTCCAGAGGGATTGCGGAGGTGATTACCCAAAAAGGACATTTGAATATCGATTTAAATGATGCGAAAACCGTTCTTTCCAATAGTGGTACCGCCATCATGGGCTCTGGAACGGCTTCCGGAGACGGTCGCGCCATCAAAGCTGTGAAAGGAGCTATTGAGTCTCCACTCCTAGATAATAATCACATTAGAGGGGCGAAGAAAGTCCTGTTGCTGATCGTTTCAGGAGCCGAAGAGGTTACTTTTGAGGAGATGGGAGAGATTTCAGACTTTATCCAAGATCAAGTAATGATTGAAGGAGGCGCACCCGCGGATATCATTATGGGGGTTGCAGAAGATGACGAACTTGAATCATCCGTAAATGTTACTGTAGTTGCTACGGGATTCCATGAAGGCAAAGCCGTCAACCCACTCACTGGAATACCTGAAAAAGTCGTTCACGACTTGGAAGAGAAAACACGTCCTGTAAAGGTTGTTGAACAGCCAATATCTAGCCCTGTCGTATCCGAAGAAGTTATTGAAGATCTTCCGGAGGAAACGGTTAAGCATATATTGACGATTGACCCAGAAGAAGAATTTCTGAATGACGGTTTTGTAGATCGGGCTTCTGATCAAGAGGAAATCACGCTAATGGAAGATGTAGTGCTAGAAACTGTAGATGCTTCAGAACCTGTAGAGCCTCTTCAGCAAGTCAGTATGACCTTTGAATTTGATATGGATCAGCAGCCTTCAGACGCTAAGACAATGACTCGTGAGGAGCCTAAAGTGGTGTTCAACCTCATTGAAGAGATTGAAGAAGAGCGATTGATGTCTGAGCATAAGACACTCGAAACCTCTGGTCAGGACTTTGAAGAACCTTTGAAAGAAGTGCCTGTATCGGAAAGTACTGAAATGGATTTGAGAGAGGAGACCATTTCTTTTCAAATAGACTCAGATACTGAGCTACAAGAAGCTTCTATTGACTTTAGTATAGACAGTTCTCCAGATGAAGAACCGACTGAAGAGAAAATTATTCATACCCTTAGTATGGATGATTCCGATGAAATCACCGAATTTTCTACCGAGGAAACATCACAAAATATTGAGGAACCCTCATTTCTAAATACAGAACATGTTGGGCTTGAAAATGAAAGGTCGGTGTCGGATTTTAGTGATCCTTCTGTTGCAGTTACAGACCTTGAAGAACCTCTTGTAAATCAAAAAGATGAAGCCTTAGAAGAAGTTGCTCCTGCAATTGATGCTCCCCTAGAAAGGGCATCTTCGACACACAGTAAGGCCGTTCAGGAACAAATAGAACGCGCTCAGAAAAGGAAAGAACGCTTACAAAAATTTAACTATCGATTCCGAAATAACGGTGTGATTGATAAGGCAGAAAATGAGCCTGCTTATAAACGACAAGGCATAGAGCTAAATCAAGGTCAACATTCGTCGGATGATGAAATGTCAAGGCTAAGTTTAAACACCCATGAGGATGGTGAAATTGAGTTGTCCAGTAAAAACTCATTCTTACACGATAATGTTGACTAACCAGATAGATTTATGAGTTTAAAAGCACAGATCATGCCCGCAATGAAAGAGGCTATGAAAGCAAAAGATAAGGTGTCCTTAGAAACACTCAGAGCCATTAAAGCCGAGTTGTTAAAAGCGGATACCGCTTCAGGAGCATCAGGAGAGATGAGCGATGCTGAAGAGATTAAGTTACTCCAGAAGATGCAAAAGCAGCGTAAAGATGCTGCAGCTATTTACGTAGAACAAGGAAGAGATGATTTGGCGGCTGATGAAACGGCTCAGATGAAAGTTTTAGCGAAGTTTCTTCCTCAGCAGATGAGCTCCAAAGACTTGGAAGAAGCTGTGACAGCTATTCTTCAAAAGGTGGGCGCAAACGGTCCTGCTGACATGGGAAAGGCCATGGGAGTTGCTTCTAAAGAGCTTGCTGGTAAAGCTGAGGGTAGGGCCATAGCTGATATGGTTAGGTCACTTTTGAATCAGTAATTTAAACAGGATTACCTCGTTTTAAGTCGCTTTAAAAGGCACATCTAGGTGGATTCACCTATACAATGAGTAACATCACCTATTGACTTATCACCCATATGAGACCTACATTTGTCTCATATAATAGTTTTAGTTAATAGTAATATTTTTGGTAAAGGGCCCATACTTTTAGTGTGGGCCTTTTTTGATTTTAAATATATTTTTAAGCCCAAATAAAAAAGGCCCTGTCTATGAAACAGGGCCTTTTTTTATCGGTAAGATTTACATCATCCCCGGCATACCACCTGGCATGCCACCACCCATTGGCGGTGCAGTATTTTCTTCAGGTAAGTCGGCAAGAACACATTCTGTTGTGAGTAACATCCCAGCAACAGAAGCGGCATTTTCAAGAGCAACACGAGTTACTTTCGTAGGGTCAATGATTCCCGCTTCTAGCATAGGTTCAAAAGTGTCGGTTTTCGCATTGTAACCGAAGTCTGCGTTTCCTTCTTGGATTTTAGAGACTACTACAGCACCCTCACCCCCTGCATTTGCAACAATCTGTCGTATGGGTGCTTCAATAGCTCTGGTGATGATTTGCACACCAGTCTTCTCATCTTCATTTTCAGCTTTCACATCGTTGAGCGCTGCGGCAGCACGTACGAGCGCAACCCCACCTCCAGGAACAATCCCTTCTTCTACGGCTGCTCTTGTTGCATGAAGTGCATCATCTACACGATCTTTCTTCTCTTTCATCTCTACTTCAGATGCTGCTCCTACATACAATACAGCAACACCGCCCGCCAATTTAGCCAAACGCTCTTGCAGTTTTTCGCGGTCGTAGTCTGAAGTGGTCGTTTCCATTTGCGCCTTAATTTGGTTCACGCGCAATTGAATGGCTTCTTTTTGTCCTTTACCGTTAACCACAGTGGTGTTGTCTTTGTCGATGACCACTTTGTCGGTCTGTCCGAGCATTTCTATAGTGGTGTTTTCCAATTTGAATCCACGTTCTTCAGAAACTACGGTACCTCCAGTTAGGATGGCGATGTCTTCCAGCATGGCTTTACGACGATCACCGAAACCAGGAGCTTTGACAGCAGCAATTTTCAGACTACCTCTAATTTTATTAACCACCAATGTGGCAAGCGCTTCTCCGTCTACATCTTCAGCAATGATTAAAATAGGTCGCCCAGTTTGCGTGGTTTGCTCCAGGATTGGAAGCATGTCCTTCATGTTTGAGATCTTCTTGTCGTAGATCAAAATATAAGGGTTGTCTAATTCTGCTTCCATTTTTTCGGCATTGGTCACAAAGTACGGCGACAAATAGCCACGGTCAAATTGCATTCCTTCCACGACTTCCACAGTAGTGTCTGTACCTTTGGCTTCTTCAACGGTGATGACACCCTCTTTTTTAACTTTAGCCATGGCTTCCGCAATTAAGGCTCCAATGGTGTTGTCGTTATTTGCAGAAATAGAGGCCACTTGCTCAATTTTATCGAGATTATCACCCACCTCAATAGATTGTTTTTGTAGTTCGGCAACCACTGCTTTCACGGCTTTGTCAATTCCTCTTTTTAAGTCCATAGGGTTGGCGCCAGCAGCTACGTTTTTTAAGCCTGTAGCAACAATTTCTTGCGCCAATACGGTTGCCGTTGTAGTTCCGTCACCTGCAAGATCAGCTGTTTTAGAAGCCACTTCTTTTACCATTTGAGCCCCCATATTTTCGATGGCATCTTCCAGCTCAATTTCTTTTGCAACACTCACCCCATCTTTGGTAATGGTAGGTGCCCCAAATTTCTTATCAATGACTACATTTCGACCCTTGGGTCCAAGTGTTACTTTTACAGCATTTGCCAAAGCATCAACACCTCTCTTAAGTGCATCTCTTGCTTCAATATCAAATTTAATATCTTTTGCCATTTTGTTTTTTTTAGATGATTGCTAATAGGTCAGACTCACGCATCATCAGGTAGTCATTCCCTTCAAATTTTAGTTCTGTACCCGAATATTTCCCATAAAGTACTTGATCGCCAACTTTCACAGTCATATCGAAGTCTTTCGTTCCATTCCCAACAGCAACAACGATTCCCTTCTGAGGTTTCTCCTGTGCTGTATCTGGAATGATGATCCCAGATAGGGTTGTGGTTTCAGCTGGAGCCGGTTCAATCAATACTCTATCAGCAAGTGGTTTGATGCTTAGTTCAGCCATGTTACGTCAAATTAAATAGTTTATACAATGAATTTTGAATGCATTTACTCAGAAATTGTGCCACTAAGGGTTTTCTGTCAATTTGTCCTAAAAATAGGATAAAAAAAAATGCCAAACGGGTCAGCTTGGCATTTTGATGAATTTTATAGCGTCTATTCCGTCACCTCTGGAGTTTCAGTAGGAACGAAGTCTTCTGCGCTGTCTTCTACTTGTTCAATAATGTTTGATTGACTTTCGATATCGCTTCGGTCAATGGCAAAGTTAGAGGCAAGCGATAAGGCAACTAAGGCCAGTGCAAGCGTCCAGGTACTTTTTTCCAAAAAGTCAGAAGTTTTTTTGACTCCCATAAATTGATTTCCTTCACCAAATGTAGAAGAGAGCCCTCCACCTTTTGGATTTTGAACTAAGATGACCAGTAGCAATAATGCGCAAGTAATCAGTATTAAAATAGAAAACAATCCGTACATATCTATGAGTTTATTTGTTTAATGGCTTTAATTTGGTTTGCAAATAAACTACTTTTTTGTGGATATTTCAAACTTAAAATTTCATAGGCGGTTATGGCCTTCTCCAAGTGCCCTTGTTCCAGATATACTTTAGCCAGTGTTTCCGTCATGAGGGTATTATTTTCCTGTAAACTTTCTTTTGCCGTTTGATCTGGAGAAAAGAATTCTTTTTTTGGACGTTCCTTCTTTTTAGACTCGGCAATAAAGTCAACAATCTTGTTTGTTTTTTCCAGAGGCTTTAGCGCTTTGTTCTCCTCTGTTTTTTCTCTGTCGATAGGTTTAAAACGGGCAAGCTTGAGCCACTCATTAAAGGAGTGTTTCTCCTCTTGATCGAACTCAAGAGGTTTACCTAGTTCGAGATCTACCTCTATCTCTGAAGAGGATAAAACGGTTTTTTTCTCACTTTGAAATGTTTCTTGAGTAATGTATTCAAAGAGTAAGGTCCTATTTCCCGATATCGCTGCCGTCATTTTCAATTCCCTATTGTACGCTTCGCTTTCTGAATCTTTTAATGCCTTCAGTCGCAATTTGTGTAATGACGAGCAATAGGGATGCGTTACACAGAGTTCATCTAACTCAGAAAGGTGTTCTTTTCGAATGTTTTCGGGTTTCCGAATTAGTGCTATGAATTGTGCGCTTTGCATACTACCAATTTACAACAGCTTTATTAAATAAGTCTTCAATGAGCTCAGAAATTATTTCTTCCAGCAAACTTTCTTCTATTTGAGAGAGATTCAAGTTGCTGTCAAAATCTGCATAGCGACTAAAAGTTTGTTCGTATGAATTATCAGGCTCTATTTGATTGGTAAACCGGACAAAAACTTTCACGCTCAGCCGATTTTGATTTGCTTGATCATTAGAGCTAATGCTGATAGGTGTAATTTTATAGTCGCTTATATATCCTTCAAATTGCAGGTCCCCATTGCTGCGAATTAAGTTTAAGTCGGTTTGTTGGATGAGGTATTCTTGAAGGTCATTCGTAAACTGTTGGCTTAATGTCGGCTGGACTAAAGTAGCTTGATTTTGAAAATAAGTAACGGAAGTTGTTTTTGCATCAGGGTGGATGTCAGCTCCCGTAAAAGTGTAAACACTACAGCTACATACCAAGGCGATGCACGCGATTAAAATCTGGAATCTGGACATATTATAAGTCGTATTGTTTAATTTTCCGGTAAAGGGTTCGTTCAGAAATACCCAGTTCTGCTGCCGCCCCTTTTCTTTTACCACGATGTTTTTCAAGAGCGTTTTTTATCATTTCAATTTCTTTATCCTGAAGGGATAAGGACTCTTGAGGTTTTATTTCTTGGGCTTGAATGGTACGAGTTTGTTCAGTCTGTTCTGAAGATGGAGAGGGTAGAAGAATGGCTTGATTTTGGTTGACGTCGTCGTATTCTGAGTAAATTTCGTCAATCCGTTTTTCGTTTTCTTCATCGAAATTTAGCTCCCCTTTCGTGAGATTTTGCGTGAGTTTTTTCAAATCACTAATGTCTTTCTTCATGTCGAAGAGCACCTTGTAAAGTATTTCTCTCTCGGTATAGTCGTTTGATGCAGTCTTCCCATCATCGTAGAGAACGGGTAGTGTTTTTTCTTCGTTGTTAGGAAGGTAGTTTTTTAGCGTAATCGCGTCAATCATCCGACGCTCTTCAACAACGGAAAGTTGCTCGGTAACGTTTCTGAGTTGCCTGATGTTTCCCGGCCATCGGTATGCAGAAATCAATTTGACAGCATCTTCATCAAGACGGACAGAAGGCATGTGGTATTTTTCGGCAAAGTCCATGGCAAATTTCCGGAAGATCAAATGGATGTCATCCTTACGATCTCTGAGGGGCGGTAGATTCACTTGAACGGTATTCAACCGATAAAATAAATCCTCTCTAAACTGATTTTTTTGAATGGCTGTCTGCATGTTTACGTTCGTAGCAGCAACGATTCGAACTTCTGTTTTTTGAGTCTTTGATGAACCTACCTTAATAAACTCTCCAGTTTCTAGGACTCGCAACAAGCGCACTTGCGTCGCTAAAGGGAGTTCTCCCACCTCATCCAAGAAGATGGTGCCACCATCTGCAACTTCAAAATAACCTTTTCTGCTGGCTGTCGCGCCTGTGAAAGAGCCTTTTTCATGACCAAAAAGTTCACTGTCAATCGTTCCTTCAGGAATGGCTCCACAGTTCACTGCAATGTAGGGTCCGTGTTTGCGAGCCGACATTTGGTGGATGATTTTTGGGATGACTTCTTTACCGGTTCCACTTTCTCCTGAGACCATCACAGAAATGTCTGTAGGAGCTACGCGAATCGCTTTGGATATAGCACGGTCTAGTTCAGGTGAAGAACCTATAATTCCAAATCGTTGTTTTATATCTTGAGCTGATGTCATCTTATCGATTCACTTTTTTTCATTTGAATTATACTTCCACGCTTTCGCCAATCAAGGTGGCGGAATTACAACTCGTAATTTTTACTTGAACGTAGTCACCTGCTTTGTAGTGTTTTTTTGGAAATACCGCCACCGAATTGTGTGTAGTTCTTCCAAACAAGTGTTCGTCAGATTTTTTCGAGACCCCTTCCACTAAAACTTTGAAAGTCTTCCCAATCTTAGATTGGTTGTGTTCCATCGAATGCGCTCTTTGCTTTTCGATAATTTCGGTTAAACGCCTCGATTTAACCTCCTCTGGAACATCGTCTTCGAATTGCCGAGCTGCTTTTGTGTTCGGACGTTCCGAATACTTGAACATGAAGCCATAGTCGAATTTCACATAATCCATAAGGCTTAAGGTGTCCTTGTGTTCGTCTTCTGTTTCTGAACAGAAGCTCGAAATGATGTCTTGCGATATGGCGCAGCCAGGGATGATTTTTTTGATGGAATCAATACGTTGCATATACCACTCTCTGGTGTAGCCACGGTTCATCATATCAAGGATTCTCGTATTTCCAGATTGTACCGGCAGGTGGATGTAGTCGCAAATGTTTTCATATTTCGCCATGGTCTCCAGAACTTGATCTGTCATGTCTTGAGGGTGAGATGTCGAAAATCGAATTCTCATTTCAGGACTCACCAGAGCTACTTTTTCGAGTAGTTGTGCGAAATTCACTGAGCTGGCTTGTTGTATGCTTGAGAGTTTGTTAAAATCCATTTTCGCTCCTCCACCATACCAAAGGTAGGAGTCTACGTTTTGTCCCAGTAGTGTGACTTCTTTATATCCTTTCTCATGCAGTTCTAGAACTTCATTCACGATGCTCTCAGCATCTCTACTTCGCTCTCTACCCCTTGTGAAAGGTACCACGCAGAAGGTGCACATATTGTCACAACCTCGCATGATGGATACGAATGCAGTAACACCATTACTGTTAAGTCTTACCGGGCTAATGTCTGCGTAAGTTTCTTCTTTTGAAAGTTGAACATTGACCGCTTTTTGACCTTGATCCACGGTGTTGATCAAGTTGGGTAAATCTCGATAGGCATCTGGACCAACAACAATATCAACGAGCTTTTCTTCTTCCAAAAACTTTGATTTCAGGCGTTCAGCCATGCAGCCAAGCACACCTACAGTCATGTCTTTTTTCTTGTCTTTCAGCCTTTGGAAAGTTCTGAGACGTTTTCGAACAGTCTGTTCTGCTTTCTCCCTAATGGAACAAGTATTGACGAAAATAACATCTGCCTCGTCGACATTTCGGGTGGTATTAAAACCGTGCTCGGAAAGAATGGATGCAACAATTTCACTGTCAGAAAAATTCATCTGACAGCCATAGCTTTCAATGTAAAGCTTTCGTTCTCCTGCCTTGGGCGTTTCAATAACAAGTGCTTCACCTTGTTTTCCTTCGTCAATAACTTTGTTACCTGTATGGTATTGTTCCATCTATAATTCGTCTTTGTTGATCGCAAAATTACAAAATGTAATAATTCTGACAAAGTGTCATGTAAGATTAGCGAGATTAAAGTTTTAAAGAGCTCTTGAGGAGGATTTTTTTATTTCAAATATTCTTTTAATTTATTAAAAGAGCATGCCGAACCATTAGATAATAGTCCTACAATTAGGAAGATTGATAAAACTTATCATAATTTTACAGCAAATCTGAGAACTAAATATGGCAAAGAATTTAGTAATTGTTGAGTCGCCAGCAAAGGCAAAAACCATTGAAGGGTTTCTAGGGAAAGACTTTAAGGTGTTGTCCAGTTTTGGCCACATTAGAGATTTATCACACAAAGACATGGGTGTAGACATCCCTGGAGGCTTCATTCCAAATTATGAGGTTTCTACGGATAAAAAAGATACGGTAAAAGCCCTAAAGAAGGAGGCTAAGACTGCAGAGGTGGTATGGCTGGCTACTGATGAAGACCGAGAAGGGGAAGCCATTGCTTGGCATTTGGCGGAAACCTTAAATTTAAAGAATAAGGAAACCAAACGTATTGTTTTTCATGAGATTACCAAAACGGCAATCACTAAGGCTGTAGATAACCCTCGTGAGATTGATTACAACTTGGTCAACGCCCAACAGGCACGTAGAGTCCTCGACAGACTTGTTGGTTTCGAGTTGTCACCTGTTTTGTGGAGAAAAGTAAAACAAGGCTTATCTGCAGGACGAGTGCAGTCTGTTGCAGTTCGGTTGTTGGTGGAGCGAGAACGCGAGATTAACAACTTCAGCTCCAACGTATACTATAAAATAGTCGCACAATTTATCAATGAAAAAGGGCAGTCTTTCCGAGCTGAAGTTCCTTCCCGATTGTCGAGTTTAGAAGAAGCACAAAACTTTTTGAAACAGTGTGTTGATGCAGAGTTTCGCATTGATCAATTGGATAAAAAGTCCGCGACCAAAAGTCCGGCAGCTCCCTTTACAACCTCTACACTACAGCAAGAAGCTGCTCGAAAGTTAGGGTTCTCTGTGTCGCAGACGATGACGGTTGCTCAGCGTTTGTATGAAGCGGGGAAGATTACCTACATGAGGACAGATTCTGTGAATCTTTCTAACGATGCAATGTCGGCAATCAAGCAAGAGATTGAGAATGAGTACGGAGCATCGTACTCCAACCCCAGAAGTTATTCTACCAAATCTAAAGGGGCTCAAGAAGCTCACGAGGCGATTCGACCTACTTACATGCACGAACGACAAGTTAGTGATGATTCTGGGCAGCAAAGATTGTATGACTTGATATGGAAGCGTGCGATAGCATCGCAAATGTCCAACGCCAAATTAGAGCGAACGACTGTTGCTATTGATCATTCCAATCACGAAAAGAATTTTGTGGCAAAAGGAGAAGTGATCGTGTTTGATGGGTTTCTTAAAGTATACCTAGAAGGTACAGATGACGAAGGAGAGGAAGATCAAGAGGGCATGTTGCCCAAACTTGAGGTTGGTGAGCTAGTGACCTACAAAAAAATGAGTTCGAGAGAACGATTTACCAAAGCACCGGCTCGATTTACTGAAGCCAGCCTGGTAAAGAAGTTAGAGGAATTGGGTATTGGAAGACCTTCCACATATGCCCCTACCATCTCAACCGTTCAGCGCAGAGGCTATGTCGAAAAAGGTGAAGATGAAGGAACACTTCGCTCATACCATTATGTGGAATTACTAGATTCTGTGGTTAAAACGGATCTGCTTGAAGAGAAAGCCGGCTCGAAAAAAGGTAAGCTTTGTCCCACAGACATTGGGATGGTCGTGAATGATTTTTTAGTGGCTAATTTTGATTCTATCCTGGACTACCATTTTACGGCCAATGTTGAGGCCGAGTTTGATGAGATTGCATCAGGAGATAAGACATGGAATGCCATGCTTCAAAATTTTTACGGAGATTTTCATGCCAAGGTGGAAGATGTAAAAGAGAACTCTGAGCGAGCTGTGGGTCAACGACTATTAGGAGTAGACCCCAAAACCGGGCTCAATCTATATGTTCGAATAGGACGCTACGGTCCCATGGCGCAATTGGGTGAGGGGACTGAAGAAGAAAAGCCTAAGTTCGCAAGTTTAAGAAGAGGGCAATCTATTGAGTCAATCTCACTAGAGGAAGCCATAGATTTATTCAAGCTTCCTAGGCAGGTAGGTCAATTCGAGGATAAAGTCGTGACGGTAGCCATAGGAAGGTTTGGCCCCTACGTTAGGCACGATGGTAAATTCGTTTCACTGGGAGAGTATGACCCTATGACGATTGAGTTGGATGCTTGTATAGAACTCGTTCAGGCCAAGCGTAAGTCAGATGCTGAAAAACACATTCATACCTTTGATGATGAAGCGCCTGCAATACAAGTATTGCACGGGAGATGGGGTCCTTACATTAAAATGGAAAAGAAGAACTATAAAATCCCTAAAGATGTAGAAGCTGAAGGATTAGATAGAGCTCAATGTATACATATTATTGAAAATCAACCCAAGAAAACACGAGGCAGAGCCAAAGCGAAGCCAAAGTCAAAATCAAAGAAAAAATAGTCAGAAAAACCTCACCAATTCGTGAGGTTTTTTTTTGAAGTGATTTTACCGGGAGTAAAAGACAATCACCAAAGCATTTTTTTATATTTATCAAATGGATTTTAAGGAATACCTTCAAGCTTATGAGCCTGGGTCTGATAAGGGGCCTATTGAAAGAGATCGATTGGGATGTGATGTCGATTTTTACGATGTGAATTTTGAGGGAGAGGTTTTTGCTTATGACATTTTCATACTCGGCGTTCCCGAAGGAAGATTGTCACCTAACAATGAAACCTGCGCTTTTGCACCCGATGAGATAAGGGCTTCACTTTACGAGCTTTATTCTGGTGATTGGAGTCACAAGGTTCTAGATCTTGGGAATTTAAAGTTAGGTAATGAGGTTAAAGATACTTACTTAGCGCTTCAGGAATTCACATCATTCATCATTCAGAACAAAAAAGTTTTATTGGTTTTGGGTGGTGGTCATGATTTAATAATACCGATCTACAAGGGTTATGCCGCCATGGGAAACCCTGTCAACTTTGCCTCTTCGGATGCCTATTTGGATTTTCAAGAGGCTGGCAAATCTCATTCAAGATCTTTTTTGTCTCAATTGTTAGCCTCTCAGGACTCCTTGATGTCGCAATACACACTTATTGGGTACCAGAGCTACTTGTGCTCGCCGCGCGAGCTTAAGTTGCTTGAAGATATGGATGTACATCTTTTGCGGTTGGCAGATGTAAATGCCGACATTAAAGAAGTAGAGCCCTGTGTGAGAGACCTAAGTCACTTGAGTGTTGATTTGTCGGTAGTTAAATCTTCTGAGGCGCCCGCTTCCGTTCATTCTTCTCCCAATGGGATCAGTGCAGCGAGTTTATGTGCAATGTTGCGCTATTGTGGCATGAGTTCAGGATTGAGCAGTGTGTTGTTTTCAGAGTTAAACCCTCGATTGGATAGAAATAAGCAAAGCGCTAAGGTTTATGCTCAGGCCATCTGGTACTTTTTTGAAGGTTTTAACATGAGATGTGATGATTTGCCGGGTCAAGAATTAGAAAATTTTCAAAAATTTCATGTGAGCTCAGAGCTTTCGGAATTGTTGTTTTACAAGAGCCAACAGTCGAGTCGTTGGTGGGTGCAGCTGCCGACGAAGGATTCTTTGTTACCGTGTTCATTTATAGATTATAAAAAGGCAGTTGAAGGTTTGCTTTCGGATCGGTTATTGAAATACATCAAGCATTAGTTGAATCGAATTTTGACATCTTAAATGTTCAAAAATGAGATCTTCTCCCAAAAAGATATTAAAGGTTGTTTGGGTAAAACATCTAATTTTTGTTTTTTTTTCTATCTTTAGCCCTCTCAATTTAGGTGCAATAACGGAAATGCATTGTATGAAGAAGATTACAATACTATTTTTCGTACTACTGAGTGGGCTAATAAATGCTCAACAAGACCCTCAGTTTTCGTTAAATATGTTTAACATATATTCAGTAAATCCCGCTTTTTCGGGAAGTTATGATCAGTTTAACGTGTTGGCTATACAAAGAAGTCAATGGGCTGGATTTGATGGAGCTCCGGTGACTCAACATTTGAGTGTTGAATCTCCGGTTTATTTTCTGCACGGTGGTGTGGGCTTAAGCTTGTTGAACGATAAGGTTGGAATGGAGTACACCCGACAAGTGAGCTTGTCATATGCCTACCAAACCAAGTTGTCAAGTCGTTCAGAATTGGGCTTGGGTTTGAATTATGGATTTGTAGATGTAGGTGTTGATGGAGATTGGGTAGCCCCCGACGGTTCTAATGGAAGTAGTGATCTTTCCATTCCTACTTCGGGGTCCAATGATGTGGTTTCAGATTTGGGCTTAGGCTTGTATTATAGAAATAAAGATTTGTACGTGGGATATTCGATTACGCATTTAAACCAAGCCAAAGCAGTTTATGATAAGGCGGAGTTTAAATTACGAAGACACCACTATTTGATTTTGGGGTGGCAGTATGAAGTGAGAAGCGATTTGGTTCTTCACCCATCCCTTTATGTGAAAACAGATCAGATATCCACCCAAATGGATTTCAACTTGAATGCCAAGTATGGAGACAACCTATGGGGAGGTATGACATATAGATTAGATGATGCACTAGTTCTAATTGCAGGTTATAATATTAATGAAAACCTAAAGTTTGGCTATGCATATGATATAACCACTTCAGATTTAAAATCTGAATCGAGTGGTTCACATGAAATATTATTGCGATATTCGTTCAAAATGCGCCCCGCGGCTAAATTGCCTACGCATTATCGAAATATCCGATATAATTAATGGGAACTACGGATTTGTAAATTGTAGGAAAAACAACAAAAATGAGAAAGATACTTTTACTTGGAGTTATAGCCGCAACTATTTTTAGTAGTTGCAGTACTTCATCGAGAGGTGAGTTAGTTGGTGTTCAAGAACTGTCAGAATTTTATCCGACAGATCCTTATGGAATGGTTAAAATTCCGAGAGGGACATTTACTATGGGAGCGAATGATGGTGACGTGCCTTATGCACATACCACTCCAAAAAAATTGGTAACCATGCACTCCTTTTATATGGACCAGACTGAGGTGACCAATAATGAATACCGACAGTTTGTACACTGGGTTAGAGACTCTATAGCTCGAACTTTATTGGCTGAAGCTATGGTTGAAGGCTATGAATACATTGAAGAAACATCTGACGGAGAGTTTTTGGAAAACCCATATTTAAACTGGGAAACAGAGATTGAATGGGTAGGTAATGAGGAACTTGAGTTGACTCTTGAAGAGTTATACCTGCCTTTAGAAGAACGAATTATGGGTCAAAAGGAGTTTGATTCTCGCTCATGGAGTTATAAATACTCGTGGGTTGACAAAACTCCAGCTGCTCAACGCGAAAATCGTTTTGACCCTGAGACCAACACTTACCGTGAAGGTTTCTCTCGACAGAATTTAGTTCACCAAGCTGAGGTATTAGTATATCCAGACACCTTAGCCTGGGCACACGATTTCTCCTACACATTCAATGAGCCTATGTTCAACACCTACTTTTGGCATCCTGCTTACGGAGAGTATCCTGTTGTTGGTGTGAACTGGGAGCAAGCGACGGCTTTCTCTAATTGGAGAACAATGATTCGAATGAAACAGTTAACGCCTTATCAGCAGAAATACGAAACAGAATTCCGTCTTCCTACGGAAGCAGAGTGGGAGTATGCAGCTCGTGGAGGAAAAGAACATGCCATTTACCCATGGGGTGGTCCTTACTCTAGAAACAGCAAAGGATGTTTCCTAGCCAACTTTAAACCTTTAAGAGGTGATTACTTGGCTGACGGATATGCTTTCACGGCTCCATCGGAATCCTATACAAGAAACGACTACGATTTGTTTAACATGTCTGGAAATGTTTCTGAATGGACATCAACTCCCTTTGAACCTACAGCTTCCATGTTTGTAGCTGACATGAATCCTTTCTACACTTACGATGCTGATGAGAATGCACATCCAATGCTCAAAAGAAAAGTAGTAAAGGGTGGGTCTTGGAAAGATGTTGGAGCTTTCTTACAAGTAGCTGCAAGAGATTATGAATATCAAGACACCGCTAAGTGTTACATCGGATTCCGTTGTGTGAAAACTTATGCAGGAGTAGAAACGGTTGACTTCGGATATTAATCCGGCAATAAAACTTTTTAAGTTATGATGAAATTTTTTGAAAGCAAGCGAGGTAAAGACATTATGTCTAAGCTCTATGGATGGGGTGCTTCGGTTGTTATTTTAGGTGCCATGTTTAAAATCCTACACTGGGATGGAGCAGATTTGATGTTGACAATTGGATTGACGACGGAAGCTTTGATTTTCTTTGTTTCTGGATTTGAAAAACCTCACAGTGAGTATGACTGGTCTTTGGTTTATCCACAATTAAAAGGTCAGAAAAGCGCGCCTGAGAGCCCAGTTGAAGAACTGGATCAGATGCTTGAAAATGCGAATGTTGACCAAGAATTGATCCAAAGTCTAGGCGAAGGACTCAAGAAAGTTAGTGATGCCGCAAACGGTTTGGGCTCTGTTACTGATATTGCTTCAAGCACGAATGACTACAGTGCACAAGTTTCAGCTGCCGCAAAAAACTTAGAAAATATCAATGCGCAATATGAGGCCCAAATAGCATCTACCATTGAGCAAACAGAAGCCACAAGAGAAATGGCGTCTAACATGACTTATTCTCTCAACGATGCACAACAAATGCAGGAAGAGATGGCTCAGTTGAGAGAAAACTTAAACGCATTGAATAGTGTTTACGGCAATATGCTTAGCGCCATGAATTCTAATAATTCTAACAACTAAAGGCGTAATTAATGGCTTCAGGAAAAGCTTCACCAAGGCAGAAAATGATCAACATGATGTACCTCGTGTTGACTGCCCTATTGGCTCTAAACATTTCTAAAGACATGTTGAAGGCGTTTGCAAAGGTTAACAACTCTTTGAAGTCTAACCTTACGAATATCAATCAGCAGTCGGATGTGCTTTATACGCAATTTGAAGAAAGTGCTAATAATTTTCCTGAGAAAGTAGGTGAGCAATTTAAGCTTGCCCAACAGGTTCAAACAAAAGCCGATGAGTTAAATACATACATCAGCGATCTGTCGGCTCTGTTGATTGATAATACCGGTGGTTTTAAAGAGGGTACCGAAGATCCCAAAGGAGCTGACAATAAATCTAAAGTATCCAATTTGATGCTCATGAAGCCCGATCTTAAGGGTGCGGAGCTTCGTGAAAAAATAAATGAATATAAAGAGTTTTTATTGACACTTGATGTGGTGCAGAATGATGAAGAACTGAAAAATGTGATTCTATCTAATTTTGACACTCAAGAAGTTTTAAAAGATGAAATCATGGTACCTTGGGAAGTGGGTATATTTAACAACGTTCCACTTATTGCCGTTTTAACGTTCTTGTCTCAATACCAAGTTGATGCGACCACTGTAGAGTCAAAAATTGTTGAGTCTTTGTATGCCAGCGTATCTGCCGATGACATGAAGTTTACCACCGCCATTCCCCAGGTGATTTCACCAAAGAATTACATCATGCAAGGAGACAGTTTTAGAGCGGAGATTTACTTAGCCGCTTTCGATTCTACTCAGTCTCCGGAAGTATTAGTAACCAATCGATTTAATCCTGATGGGAGTCCTGATTTTACAACTTCAGACACGATTGGGGTCTCTGATCTAGGTGTTGGTCAATACAATGTACTTGCAAGGGGAATTGGAACTCAGAAACGTGCTGCAAGAATACTGCTGACTACAGAAAAGGGTATCATCCCCTACGATGAAGTCTTTGAATATCAGGTAGCAAAACCGATGGCTGTGGTTTCACCCACCAAGATGAATGTATTCTACAAGGGGGTTCCTAATCCAATAGATGTGTCTGCTCCTGGTTTTTCACCAGAAGATCTTCAGGTGGTTGGATCTAATGTAACGCTTAAAAAGATCAAGCCCGGACAATACGAAGCCATTGTGGCTAAAAAAGCAAGAGGAGAAGCCAAAATCACGGTGAAGGCCAACGGTCGTAACGTGGGAAGTCCAATGAATTTTAGATTGAAAAGAATTCCTTCTCCAACGGCTAGTATTAACGGGAAAAAGGAAGGGACCATGTCCAAAGGAAAACTGAGTAAAGCTCAGGGGATTCTAGCCTCATTGCCTAATTTCCCATTTGACCTAAAGTATAAGGTGGAATCTTTTGATGTACGTCTCAAAGATGGAGAGTACACCAAGACCATTAAAGTAAAAGGAAACAAATTTACCCCTGAGGTAAAAGAGAAGATCATAAAACTTAAACCAGGTTCAGACATTTCGTTTACCAACATCAAAGCCAATGGGCCAGATGGACGTAAGCAATGTGGAGCCATAGTTTTAACCGTACAGTAATTTAAAGAAACCGAGATCATGAAAATCTTAAAGGTTGCCCTATCAGGATTAGCTCTAATAGCAAGCTCTACATTGTTTGCTCAAACCGATGTTTTGGATTATAATTCCAAGCCCACAAATATTGATGGTCATGCTTTTGTTAAGCATCACAATTATGAAAACCGTGTATTGGATTATCCTTTTGTTCGTGAGGACGACATTCTTTGGTCGAAAACTTACATACAGAGAATAGACTTAAGACAAAGAAAGAATCATCCGATGTATTTCCCACAATACCCAGTTAAGTTGGGCGGCGGGCAGGTTCGTATGAACATGACAGACAACCTATTTAAATCGGTATTGGAAGATCAGACACTCGTGGCCTATGAAGACGAGTACTTTGATGAGGTTAAAACCGTTGAATCTATCAATAAGCTATTGTTTTCTATAGATACGGTTGAGTATGAAGATATCGATAGTGGCGAATTGATCAGTGAATTGGATACGGTACGTGTAGAAAGTAAAGATGTAAAAGAGTACTTAATTATAGAAGATCGTTTCTTTGACAAGAAGAGATCAGTGATTGATGTGAGAATTCTGGGAATCTGCCCAGTGGCAGAGATCATGAACAAAGAAACCTACGAGATGGAAAAGGTGAAATTGTTTTGGGTATGGTTGCCAGAAGCCCGTCAGATGCTTGCAAACGCTTCTGTATACAACACAAGAAACAACATGGAGCGTATGACGTATGATGAGTTTTTACAAAAACGTATGTTTGCCTCTGTAATTACAAAAGAAACGAACTTATACGACCGATCAATTTTTGAATACAAGAAGAATCGCATGCAACAACTTCTTGAGGCGGATCGTATTAAGAACGATATTCGTAACATGGAAAGTGATCTTTGGGAATACTAATCCCATTTCAAAGTTAAAATACGAAGCTCCCTTTGGGAGCTTTTTTTCTTATGAAACTGTATGATTATATTATTGTCGGACAAGGTTTAGCTGGGACGCTATTGGCCTTCCAGTTAAAACGTTTGGGTAAACGTGTATTTGTCATTGACAAGTATAGAAAATCCACTTCATCAAAAGTGGCTTTTGGGGCATACAATCCGATGGTGCTAAAACGTTTCACGGCATGCTGGAAAGTAGAAGAACAACTTCAGCCTCTGTATGATTTCATCCACAACTTTGAAGAAACTTTCCAAACATCTATCCACACTTCTTTAAAGCTTTTGCGTAAGTTTCATTCGATTCAAGAGCAAAATTTGTGGTTAGAGAAGTCAGAGAAACCTAGATTGAGGCCCTTTATGAATGCTGAATTTACGCCGAATACATCGGATTGGATTCATGCGGACCATGGGTATGGTGAAGTCAATCATGCGGGTCGAGTGGATCTAAAAAAAATGATTTCTCTCTTTAGACATCAATTGGAAACTGAGGATACATTATTAGATGAAGACCTGGATTACAATTCCCTAGAAATTGCAGAGAACCTGGTAAGCTATAAATCTATCATGGCAAAGAAAATCGTTTTCTGTGAAGGACACCGATTGACCCAAACCCCCTTCTTTAATTATTTGCCTTTAATGCGAACCAAGGGAGAGATCGTAACGGTCAAGCTGGATGGCTTAGAGCTTAATGAACTCATAAAAAGTAATATTTCAGTTCTTCCTTTAGGTAATGATGAATACAAAGTAGGAGCCACATTTAATTGGGAAGATAAAGATGAAATTTGTACCGAAGAGGCAAAGCAAGAACTTTTATCAAAGCTAGCTGGCCTCGTGAAGATGGCACCAGAATTGGTTCATCATGAAGCAGGTCTTAGACCTACCGTTAAGGATCGTAGAGCTCTTTTGGGGGCCCATCCTAATCACTCCAATGTTTATGTGTTTAATGGACTTGGGACACGTGGATTACTAATTTCTCCCTACCTATCTTTGCAGCTCATTAATGCTATGGAGCAGGGAGTTCCTTTAGACCCCGAAGTGGATATCAAACGTTATGAAAGCGAAATGACATGTTAGCAATACAGGACATAAGTGTACAGTTTGGAGGTGAAGTATTGTTTGCCGACATGAGTTTTATGGTCAATAAAGGTGACCGAATAGGTCTGGTTGGGAAAAATGGTGCCGGAAAATCGACCTTGTTGAAAATGATCCACTCGAATCGAGGATTTGATTCAGGTTCTGTGAATCTTCAAAAAGAAATGCGTGTAGGTTACCTATCTCAAGACATTGATTTCGTTAAGGGAAATACGGTTCTTGAAGAAGCAGAAAAGGCTTTTGAACGCATCAAAGAGGTGCAGAAAGAACTTGAATTTATTCAGCAAGAGTTGGTAAGTAGAACAGATTACGAATCTGAGGGCTACCTAGACATCATCAATAAGTCCAGTGAGCTGGAACACGAATTAAATGTCATCGGAGGTTATACTTTTCATGCGCATATCGAAAAAGTACTCTTTGGATTGGGGTTTACCTCAGAAGACTTGAAGAAGCTTACGGACACCTTTAGTGGAGGATGGCGAATGCGTATTGAATTGGCTAAGGTATTGTTGAGTAATCCGGATGTATTGCTTTTGGATGAGCCCACCAACCATCTTGACATTGAGTCCATCGTTTGGTTAGAGAACTTTTTAAAATCATACGCAGGGGCGGTAATATTGGTTTCTCACGATCGAGCTTTTCTGGATCAGGTGACCAATAGAACGCTCGAGATCTCAAACCGAAAGGCCTACGACTACAAAGCACCTTATACAAAGTACTTGCAATTGCGTCAGGAACGTTTAGAGCAACAACTGGCGGTAAAGAAAAATCAAGATAAGGAGATAAAGCAAACCGAAGAGCTGATTGACAAGTTCAGGTACAAAGCAAGTAAAGCAGCCTTCGCTCAAAGTTTGATTAAGAAATTGGATAAGATGGATCGCGTGGAAGTAGATGCTACAGATCTGAAAAAGATGAATTTTTCATTTCCTGAAGCTACGATGCCTGGAAAGGTGATTTTAGAAATTGATCGTTTGTCAAAATCCTACGGAGAAAAAAAGGTGATTCAAAATTTAGATCTGCAAATTGATCGAGGAGATCGTTTGGCTCTTGTGGGTCAGAATGGCCAAGGAAAAACAACCTTAATTAAGTGCATCACCGGTGCCGAATCTTTTCAGGGGATTGTGAACCCCGGACACAACGTAGAGATGAGTTATTTTGCTCAAAACCAAGCTGAGTTACTGGATGCTGAAAAAAGAGTGATTGACGTTATAGAAGATATTGCTGACGATCGATTGAGACCTCGATCCAGAGACATGCTGGGTTCATTTCTTTTTAGCGGGGACGACGTGGAGAAAAAGGTAAAAGTCCTTTCTGGGGGAGAGCGATCGAGATTGGCGCTTTGTAAAATGCTCCTGCAGTCCTCCAACTTTCTCATTCTTGATGAGCCGACCAATCACTTAGATATTATATCCAAAGAAGTTTTAAAAAAGGCTTTGAAGTCTTACCAGGGGACTTTGGTGATTGTATCCCACGACAGAGATTTCCTTGCCGGTCTTTCCACAAAGGTAGTCGAATTTAGAGATGGACTTATTAAAACCCATTTGGGAGACATCAATGAGTATTTAAGCTTTAGGAAAGCTGAATCCATGCGTGAGATTGAAAAGCGTTCTAAAGCTGCTGAAAAGCCTGTTAAAATTCATTTGGGTAAGGAGGAGAGAAAGGCGCATGAGAAAGAAGTGAAAAAAGTAAACAATTTACTCTCCAAAGCGGAGCGAAGAATAGACGATTTAGAAAAGTTTATTGCCCAGTGCGACATTGATCTAGCGAATCCAGAAAAGAGCGAAGCCTTGGTTTCGGATGTTGATTTTTTCTCTCAATATCAGAAGTCTAAAGACGATTTGGATCAAGCCCTATTGGATTGGGAAAAATACCAGATGCAAATGGATCAATTGTTGTCTAAACGATGATAAAAAAAAGCGCTCATTGAGCGCTTTTTTTTTATCGTAATTCTTTTTTTACGCTTCCATCATTATAGAGATAAATGAGCGGAGACCCTATTGGAGTATCGTTAACATTTACTTCTTGCCCCAAAAGATTCACCACCTTGACTAACGACTTGATGTCATTTGGATGCATTTCTACCGGCATGTCGATGACCCACTGAGGAACGGTAGGCTGAAGGGCAATTCTCTGCCCTGCCGCAATCTTTGGGTACATGAATTGTTCAATCGCTTCGCGTACTTTAATTTGATAACCTTGTCCTGGGATAAGATTTCCAATACCATTAAATCCAAATTCAGGCCAATACACTTTTGCATCATTATTTTTAACAATCTCAATCTGATTTATAATACCATCAAATGTCAATACTACGTCTTGCTCTTGATCGAGTGTAAATCCTATAATATTCCATCCCTTCACAATATCTATTGAAATGGGAGATGAAAAATTCGCGATGGAATCTTCTAGTTGGGTGATCTTTGAGAGATTTATAAGGTTTTCAGCAGATAGGACAGAAAGCTCACTGCTAGCCTCCTGGTATGCATCTTTCCATAAGATGCTACAAGCTCCTTCTAGGTCACAGGAAGCATTTTCATTGTATTCGACAAAGTGATCATCAATACATCCCGGAATACCCTCACAAGAGCCATCGTCTTCTTCAGCATCTGCATTGTAGTTACAATAACTGGAATCCATACATCCGTATATGGTCAAATCAAAGATGATTTCGTCAAAAGTGATGAAGGCGTTTACTGCATAGCCTTGAAATTCTGTTGCCGATTCAAAGGCAATTACGTGATTGGTCTGGGTAAGAATCGCAAATATCGGTGTTTGTCCATCGACAAGACCATCTACTTCATCTGTGAGCTGATCGTCGCCCCATAAGCTGATGGTGAAAAATCCATTGGATTCATTCTCTACACCCGGGATTTCTGTAGCGCTGATACACTCAAGAGTCCCATCTCCGTTTAGATCCATAAATGCGCCCACAGATCCACCTTCAAAAAGATTGATGGTTTGGTCATTTAATCCGATAATCATGTTATTATCTGTAAATGAAATGGGTTGAAACAATTCAGGCGTTACGTCTAAGGTGTAGGTTTTCGTCTGGCAAGAGCCATCATCTACATCAGCCAGGTAACCTTGTGTGTGGTATTCTAGGTAAGTAGCAGAAGTACATCCAGAAAACTCAAGAGAAGTAGCTACAACCATAGAATTTGTTTCATAACCGGAATAATTATTTATCGAGGCGATTGAAATTACTGTCCCGTTGTTTTTAAGTAGGGCAAATGTCGGTATTTCTCCATCAACAAGCCCATCAAATGCTTGCGTTCCCTGGTCATTCCCCCAAAGTGCCATGGTAAAGAATTCACCTTCAATAGATGCCATTCCAATACAGGTACCTTCGGCATTGAAGGCTCCTACTAAGTCACCGACAAAAGAATCTAAATCAGAAGTGTTAAATCCTAAGGTCATATTAGAACCCGTGTTTACGGGGCTGAAGAACTGATTTTCTTGAATACCTTGTGCGAAGATTGTTGTTGTCATGATAACGGCAACAAGAACGAAGTATAAATGTTTCATAGTTGGGGGGGTATTTTTTTTAAATTTAAAAAAAATCATTTAGGGCAACAGAAATGAAGCTATCTATTTGTAAATGACTTCGTTTGGTAAAAAGTGTAGTAAGGTGTTTTCTTGAACCTTGACCTGATAGCCTTTCCCGACTTCCATATCTCCGATGCCGTTGAAGCCCCATGAAGGCAGGATTACAGCTCCTAAATAATCTTTGGCAATGATTAAATTCCCAGAGTCAATCAGCTCTTTTAATACGAGGTCTGCGGGGGCAGGAGTATTCCTTAGGTAGCCAACAAGATTCCATCCTTCAGATAAGTTAACCGGATAAGCCTCCGGTTGGATGTACTCTAGATCTAGATCTAGGGAAGTCTCGGTTTTTGTTTTAATGTGATAAGCTTCACCAAGATCAACATCACCGACACCATTGTAATCCCACTCAGTATAGTACACCGAGCCGTAATTGTCTTTGGCCATAATTAACTCAGCTGCAATCGGATCAAGAATCTCAGCGAGATTCTGTTCAGTGCTCAATCCATTGATAGAAAATATAGACCAACCTTTAGGAAATGAGAAGTTCTGAGTGAATCTGTTGTTGGAGTCTATACAGGTAGGGTATATGCTAAGTAATTCATCGAATAGATTCGAGTATTGTCCTACACAGCTAATATTATTATTGAAAATGTTTAAGGGATTGTTGTAGGTCCATCCTAGTTCAGGCGGGAGGTCCGGTAAGGAGGTAAGTTGATTGTAACTACAATTTATAATTTCCAAACTGAGAGGGAGTTCAGGAAGTTTCGTAAGATTGTTAAAACTACAATCAATATGAGTTAAGTTTGGAGGCAGGTAATTAATTTCTTGAATCTTGTTTACTGCACATATAAGCTTATCCAGATTTAGGGGTAAGTTTGGCAGGTCATAAATTTGATTGTAGCTGCAGTCAAAGTGTGTTAAACCGTTGGGGAGTATGCCAATAGAGTCTAGGTTGACGCAGTAGCTCGTGTTTAAATAGGTCAGTTTAGATGGGATGTTAAGAAGGTCTGTAAGCATATTGTAGCTGCAATTGAGAGATTCCAAATTCTCAAAATACTGAAGTCCATCCAGACTTAGAATTTGTTTAGAGGAGCAATCTATTTCAGTTACTGTTTTACAGGAATTAAGGTCCAACAAAGAGTCTTGGACCAAAACTTCAGGATGGTTTTCTGAGAGAAAACTTCTGAAATTCGTGTCGGAAATTAAGTAAGTCTCGACTTGAGCTAGGGCAGTCGAAACTACTAATAGGGGCAGTATGAGTAATCTAAAATACAAGATTCCGAATTTACAAAATATTAGTCAATAGTATCTTTTTTATCACGTTTTAGTTTTTGGCTCCTTTAAAATACAACTAAAGGTCCTTATAAGCTAACAGACACCCTTTAAAAGTTGAATGCTGATACTCGGTTTGTTCGCATCTGGAATTTTAAAAGAGTATCCATCAACCGGCTCAAGGCCTGCTTGTTTGGCAGCATTGAGGAAACTAGGTAGCTCAATGATGTATTGGTCACTGTAACCGTGCGTCCCCTCATAGGGCGATGCTAGAGTTTTGCCTATGTTTGAAGCGGCCTCTTTGGAGCTTATGGTATGTAGTTCTACAACGAGAAGTCCGAATTTTTTCACATACGGTTCCCAACTTTTTAAGTGATTACTTAGGTTTTGAAACAGCTCATTATTAGGGATTCTTCGGCCCCGATAGGCAAATGCTCCTTCTGATATACTGGATAGGGAGGTGGCATCAGGTTTTTGATAGATCCGATTATGATCTAGAAAAGTTCGGCAGTTTAGCAATTCCGATAATTTAATGTGATAATCATTGATAAGCATGTTATTCAAACGATCAGGATTACTGATGTCTCCGAAACCCACATGAGCGCTTATGTTTTTAGCCTTGAGTTTCTCTCTTGTAGCCATTCGAGCCTTCTTGTTGTAATCTACTCCCATGATGAAGAGCGGGTGCTTGTCCATTAGCTTTCCTCTCCTGGTTTTTTGGGAGATGACTTCGTACACATGCGAAATAAATGTTCCATCACCACAGCCTACGTCAATGATGCCCTTAGGTTGTTCCTCAATAGGTCTGTTGAACAATTCGATGATAATTTCATCTACTTTCTTAAAATATCCACTGTGCGCTCCTCCGCTGCCCCAAACATTCATGTAACGATACACGTGACTTTCGTGTCCTTCCTCATTGGTTTTCCAGATTTCATTGGGGTCGCCTTTTAGTAAGGTGTGGAGCTTAGAAAAGGTAGGGAGGTAGGACAGGGTTACGCCATAGGAGCTGGCTCTTTTGCTATGGTATAGCCCCTTGGCAGTGAAGTGGTATTTTGAGGAGTTGATGTTTACATATTCAATATGGATCAGCATCTTCATAAACCAGTCGAAGGTTTTCTGAGTAATGTCAAATAATTCAGCGTTCAAGGCAGTTTGGATATCTAGGTTTTTCAACTTTCCATTAATGCCTAAACCTACCAATACGGAGCCCATAAGCAGGCCTTCCATATGGTAAGTCATTCGTATGTCAAGATCACTTATCTGATGCTTTCGAAATGATTCTAATTGTATTGAGGCTGCATTGAGTGCATCCGTATCCGCATTTTCCGAAATCACATTCCTAGGTCGAATGGTTTCATCTGTGATGAGCTTGTAGAAGGCATGGTAGTGTTCTGCTTTCTTGAAGGCTTCTGTGCCCAGTTCTGTAAGCTGAAGCGTAATCTCGTCTGAATTATTATTTACTGTTCTAAGGAGATAGCCTTGAGATGCTAGGATGCGAAGCGCCACATTCAAATAGCCTTCATTGGTCTCGGCTTCCGAGTTTAAAGCGGCTAGATCCCACTTTTTTTTCTCTAAAAAAAGTTGAAGGACATTCAATCTTTTTAGGTTGTAAAGCGTGGGTATTAATACCCAACCATCCAGATGCAGGAATAGTCTTTTCCGAATTTGAGAAATTTCTTCCCTACGCAAATGTTGCATCATATTTGTAAATCTTTGAGTCTTTCATGATGAGAGATTCTCTAAGATACAAATAGAATCTTATTTTTTCCTAAAATAAATGCGAATAGGCACCCCATTGAGGTTGTACATTTCCCGAAGCTTGTTTTCGATGAATCGCTTGTAGGGGTCTTTAACGTATTGGGGTAGGTTACAGAAAAAGGCAAACGAAGGAACCATGGTCGGGATTTGTGTGATGTATTTTATTTTCACATACTTCCCCTTGTATGACGGAGGAGGCGTTACTTCCGTTATGGGTAAAAATACATTGTTCAATTCGGAGGTTGTAATTTTAATCTGCTTTCTGTTGTATACTTCAACAGCCATTTCAATGGCTTTGAAGATTCGTTGTTTGGTTTCGGCAGAGATGAAAATGATGGGGTAATCGGTAAAAGGAGCTGTTTTGGCAACAATCATTTTTCGGTAATGCTCCATGGTCATGGTTTCTTTATTTTCCACCAAGTCCCATTTGTTCACCAAGACCACAATTCCCTTATTATTTTTTTCGGCCAGATGAAAGATGTTTAAGTCTTGCGCGTCGAAGCCAACGGTTGCATCGACCATTACAATACAGACGTCGCTGTGTTCTATGGCTCTGATGGTTCGCATGACAGAGTAGAATTCAAGATTTTCATGCACCTTAGACTTTTTTCTCAGCCCAGCGGTATCCACCAGCGTAAACTCGTGTCCGAATTGATTGTAATGGGTGTCGATAGAATCTCTTGTGGTTCCTGCAATGTCTGTAACGATGTTTTTATTTTGCCCCATCAAGGCATTCACTAAAGAAGATTTCCCCGCATTCGGTCTTCCAACAATCGCAAACTTAGGAAGTTCGTCTTTTTCTTCTTCGTCCTCTTTAGAAAAAGAGTTGACCAAAGCATCCAGTAGGTCTCCAGTACCACTTCCATTGATAGAGGAAATCGCGAAATACTCTCCCAGACCCAGATTGTAAAACTCCATGGCATCGTCCATTCTCATGGCATTGTCTACTTTGTTGACTGCAATGAATACAGGCTTGTTGGCCTTTCTTAGAATTTGAGCAACATCCATGTCCAAATCTGTAGTTCCGGTTTCCACGTCCACCACAAAAATGATGGAATCGGCCTCTTCCATAGCAATTTTGACTTGTTTTCGAATTTCTCCTTCAAAAACGTCTTCAGAGCCTGTTACATAGCCTCCTGTATCTATGACGGTAAAGTCTCGCCCGTTCCAGTCTGATGTCCCATAGTGCCTGTCACGTGTAACACCACTGACGGAATCTACAATCGCCTGACGACGTTGCGTGAGTCGGTTGAAAAAAGTTGATTTCCCAACATTCGGACGTCCTACAATAGCTACTATATTACCCATCTTAATTTTATATGAAATAACCGAAGCGCTTCAGATCTTGATCGTTGTCGCGCCAGTTCTTCGTTACTTTTACAAATAATTCTAAAAAAACTTTCTTGTCAAAGAAAGTCTCTAAGTCTTTTCGAGCGAGGGTCCCTACCTTTTTAAGGGCTTTCCCCTGGTGTCCGATGATGATTCCCTTTTGTGTCTCTCGAGCCACATTAATGATTGCACCTATGCGAATGATGGCCTCTTCTTCCTTAAAGGTTTCAATAACAACCTCTACTGAATAAGGAATCTCTTTTTGATAATTCAATAAAATCTTCTCTCGGATGATTTCGGAAACGAAGAA
This sequence comes from Flavobacteriales bacterium, assembly GCA_022425195.1. Classification (GTDB taxonomy): domain Bacteria; phylum Bacteroidota; class Bacteroidia; order Flavobacteriales; family UBA7430; genus UBA7430. The sequence continues at coordinate 59,916 of JAKMFX010000010.1, forward strand.
GCGTTCTGGTTTGTCGGTCAATGCATCTTTTGGAAAGAAAGGGGTGCCCTCGGGCAACATGGCCTTAATCTCATTCATAATGTTTTCTACGCCAAACCCTTCCAGGGCTGATATTGGGATGATCTTTGCCTTTGGCAATTCATTGTGCCAATGATTTACCGCATTTTCTACACCTTCTTGGTTTGAGGTATCAATTTTATTGATGAGCAATAGAATGGGAACCTCGGTATTTTTCAAACGCTCGAAGAAGCTTTTGTCTTTGAGAGATTTTTCTCCAATCTCGACCATGTAGAGAAAAACATCAGCGTCTTGAAATGCAGAGCGCACAAATTTCATCATGCTGCTCTGCAGGTTATAGTTGGGCTGAATGATACCCGGTGTGTCAGAAAATACAATTTGATGGTTTTCGTCATTGACAATCCCCAGGATTCTATGCCTGGTGGTTTGTGCCTTCGAGGTAATGATTGAGAGTCGTTCTCCAATGAGCTTATTCATCAAAGTAGACTTCCCAACATTGGGGTTTCCAATGATGTTCACAAAACCGGATTTGTATTTTTTTTCTTCCATTTCGGCTGCAAATATACAATAATTATACCCCTACAAATCATTATTTATCATTTGTAAGCGGTTGATTATTGCTTATTTCACTCTTTCACACCTTGATAAACAGTTGCTTGCAAGGAGAACTAAAATTAGGCCTTATATTCTTGTTTACTCCTTTTACTTTAGCTTATATTTGCACCGCGGGGTGGAGCAGTTGGTAGCTCGTCGGGCTCATAACCCGAAGGTCGCTGGTTCGAGTCCAGTCCCCGCAACTAAAAAAGCCCTCGCATCTGCGGGGGCTTTTTTGTTCTATTGCCTTGAAAGTGTTTAACAAGTCGCAATGACTGTTTCCCCACCTCGAACGGTATCATTAAGGTTCGTGTTGATCTTCGCGTCTAAAGGAAGGAATAGATCGATTCGAGAGCCAAATTTGATGAAGCCCATGTCTTCTCCTTGTTTCGCCTGATCGCCTTTCTTGGAGTACATCACAATGCGTCGTGCTACGGCACCTGCAATCTGTCGGAACAAAATAGGGCCGGTCGTTGTATTCTCCACCACTACAGTGGTTCGTTCGTTTTCTATAGATGATTTCGGATGCCATGCCACCAAGAATTTCCCTGGATGGTATTTGGCGTATTTCACCTCCCCTGAGATCGGGTATCTATTCACGTGTACGTTTAGGGGCGACATGAATATGGATACTTGAATTCTTTTGTCGTTAAAGTATTCGTGTTCGGCAACTTCTTCAATCACCACAACCTTACCATCTGCTGGAGCAATGATGTGGTTGGCATTTTCTTGCGTATTTCGTTTTGGGTTTCTGAAAAATTGCAAGATTAAAACCAATAAAACTGATGATGCAAAGATCAATAAGTTGACCCAAATGTTAAATCCACCCGCCAAGTACCACACAGCCGTGTTGAGGGTTAGAAGTCCGATAAGGGTATTTCTAATGATGGCAAATCCTTCTTTGTGAAACATGATGTTGTTTGCTAATTAAATAATGGGCTCAGCCGGTAAAAGTAAATGTAATATGCGGGTAGACAAAATAAGATGGAGTCAAATCGATCTAAAATACCACCATGCCCCGGAAGTAGAGCCCCTGAGTCTTTGAGCCCAGATGCTCGCTTTAGCATGGATTGAAATAGATCGCCCGCGGTTCCTACAAATACGGTGAGTATCCCCAGGCCTATCCATTCTAATGATGACAGGCCAAATCCGGTGATGGACAGTAAGTATCCCGTTGCAGCGGTCAGTACTACTGAGCCCCAAAAGCCTTCCCAAGTTTTTTTAGGCGAGAGTCTTTCAAATAATTTATGCTTTCCAAATAGGCTTCCAGAAACAAAGGCCCAAGAGTCTGACGACCAGATAAGGATGAAAAGCCCCATGAGGGTGTTGGATTGGTAATTAGAGCTCTCAGTTGCTACAGAAATGGCCAGTGCAAGGGGGATGAAAAGGTATACTACGGCAAAAAGGGAAGTGCCCAATTGCTGCAGAGGGTTTTTTGATTTTTGATACAGTTGCACGATGAAATAAGCGAAAACTCCCGTGTATAGTAGGAATTGAAGCACTGGGTAAATAATAGATGTATAGGCCAATAGTCCTAAGATTAGGGCCGGGCAAAGATCGAAATCAAGCCCTTGCTTTTCGATCATTTTTTTGAGTTCAAAAGTTCCAAGTATGCCCACCAATGCAAACAAAAGACCGATGGATAGGGGGTGTAATGTGGCCGAAAGCATCAATACAACATAGGCAAAGCCCGTGGGCAGACGTCTTGTTAAATCTTTCATCGATGTTCTTTGTAGTCCTCGATGAGGAAGATGTACAAATCTTTAGCCCGGTCGCTGTCACTCATCGTAGTAATCGAATCTTTGGTTCGTATGGTCGTTACTAGAGAAGGTCTTGATTTGCCGTATTTGTTTTGGATGCCACGAAGCCCCTCGCTGATGTTTTTTACAATCTGTGAGGTGTAAGCCACAATGATTAAAACCTCAGGAAGGTGTTCAATTTTTAGATTTCGGGTTTGCGCTCCGGAGACCATCACCGACCCATTAAATGCGATTAAGAATTCGCAGTTGCTGATGCTTGAATCTGCTTTTTGGTAATCTCCCTCAAAGTTCAGATGTGTGGGCTGAAGCATTTCTTTGAGTTCATCATTTCCACAATAAGGCAAGTCCCAGTGATTCTCTTTTAGTAGATGTTTTAAGTGGGTGAAGAATGTTTGTTGGTCGTCACAATAAAAGAATTTTCCTCCTCGAGAGGTAAATGTCTTTGCAAAAGTAACGTCGGCAGGGTCGTTCGGGTTGGGCGCAAACTTATCTGCTTCTTCTTGTTCCTCCTTATTCAATTCCTTTTTTGACTCAGATAAGGAGGGGATTACTTTGTGTATAAACTTATTGAACAGGTTTTTCTTCATTCTCTTTTGCCGGCTCAGGGTCTTCGTCTTTAGCCAAAACTTTTTCGGTATCCGTACTAGGATTCAAAGTAACTTTTTCTTCTTTATCCCAAGGTCTTTTTCCAAAGATTTTTTCCAAATCTTCTTTAAAAATGACTTCTTTGGTCAGAAGTTCCTCTGCTAATTTAGTCAAAGAATCTTTATGTTGCTCTAATACTTCCAAAGCTTTTGCGTAGGCGTCCTCAGAGAGGGCTTTTACTTCCTCGTCAATGGTGCGAGCTGTTTGCTCACTATAAGGTTTGTTAAAGCCTGAGTTTTGTCCGGAAGAATCGTAATAAGAAATGTTTCCAATTTTTTCGCTAAGTCCGTAAACGGTAACCATGGCTGTTGCTTGGCGCGTTACTTTTTCTAGATCACTGAGTGCCCCTGTAGAGACTTTTCCAAATATAATTTGCTCCGCAGCTCGTCCACCCAAGGTAGCGCACATCTCGTCCATCATTTGTTCTTTGGTGGTGATTTGACGCTCTTCTGGAAGGTACCATGCAGCTCCCAGTGACTTTCCTCTCGGCACGATGGTTACTTTTACCAATGGTGCTGCATGTTCTAACATCCAACTTACGGTTGCGTGACCCGCCTCGTGAAAAGCTATCACCTCGCGTTCTTTCTTAGAAATGATTTTGTTTTTCTTTTCTAAACCACCAATGATACGATCGACAGCATCCAAGAAGTCTTGTTTCTCAACGAATTTCTTGTCCTGACGTGCTGCAATTAATGCGGCTTCATTACACATGTTCGCGATGTCTGCTCCTGAGAAGCCTGGTGTCTGCGAAGCGAGGAAATCAACATCTAGGTTTTTATTGGTTTTCAGAGGCTTCAAATGCACACTGAAGATTTCTTTGCGTTCCATCAGCTCTGGGAGGTCTACATATATCTGTCGATCAAAACGTCCTGCACGAACGAGGGCTCTGTCTAATATGTCTGCCCGGTTGGTCGCAGCGACGACTATGACGTGATCATTGGTGCCAAAACCGTCCATTTCAGTGAGCAATTGGTTGAGTGTATTTTCACGCTCGTCATTCGATCCGGTCACTTGGTTTTTACCCCGCGCTCTACCAATGGCATCAATCTCATCGATGAATATAATGGCTGGGGCCTTTTCTTTGGCTTTTTTAAATAAATCTCGTACTCTGGAAGCACCCACTCCGACAAACATTTCCACAAAGTCGGATCCCGAAAGTGAAAAGAAAGGGGCTTTGGCTTCTCCTGCTACAGCTTTGGCCAAAAGTGTTTTCCCTGTTCCTGGAGGTCCTACCAGTAGTGCACCCCTTGGGATTTTACCCCCGAGCTTGGTGTACTTGTCTGGATTTTTAAGGAAGTTTACAATTTCCTGAACTTCTTCTTTGGCACCTTCCAAGCCAGCGACATCGTTAAACGTGGTTTTTACTTCCGACTCGTTGTCGAACAATTTGGCTTGTGATTTCCCAATGTTGAAAATTTGAGAACCGGCACCACCGGCACCACCACCACTCATTCGGCGCATGAAAAAGAGCCATACAAGTATTAGGAAGATGAAGGGCATCCAGGCCCAAAAGCTGTCCCAAATACTTTGTTCGTTGTTGTAAAAGATTTGTACGTTTTCACTCTTGGTGAACTGAAACTCTTCTTGTGCCTCTTCAATTTTTGCTTCAAATACTTCAGAAGTCCCAATTTTAATGATGTAGTGTGGCCCTTTATTTAGGCCTTCACCAAAAACAGGTTTGCTAACCGCCTCATGTCTTCGCTCCGTTAGAGCAGACTCTTTGATGTATATGTTAGCAATGCTTTTGTTTTGGATGATTTCGATACGATCGACATCCTTGTTTTTGAGGTACTCATAAATGAGTGTTCGTCGATCGGTCTCTTGGCTCGATGAGCTCAAGTCGTTGGTGAACAACATGGAAACCATGAAGAAGGCAATGATTCCGTAAATCCAGTACAAATTGAATTTAGGGATCTGTCCTTTCTTATTATTTGGCTTTTTTCTCCCTTTGTTAGGGGCTTTTTTATTGGAAGTATTTTTCTTTGCCATCTTAGTATGCTGCGTTTATTTCAGTTATTTCTGCATCTCCCCACAACTCTTCTAGTGCGTAGTAGTCTCTAACGGGAGTTTGGAAGATGTGTGCGACTACATTTACATAGTCCATCAAGATCCACTCAGCGGAGTCGGTTCCTTCTTTGTTCCAAGCTTTGTCGCCAAGCGTTTCAAGGGTTTCTTTTTGAACGGAGTCTGCTATCGCGTTGACCTGCGTGTTGGAGTTTGCATTGCTGATGACGAAGTAGTCACAAACGGAATTGTCAATTTCTCTTAAATCTATAACCGTTATGTTTTCGGCTTTTTTTTCTTGCATGCCCTTTACGATGACATCCACAAGTGCTTTAATTTTTAAGGTTTGGTTTTCCTTCATTCAGCTGAGACTAGTTTAGTTTGCAAAAATAATGCTTTTAAACGGATTATAATTCTACTAAAGGTAGTAAATTACCTTAAGTTTGACTTCTCAATTTAAGTTGATTAACCGCCTGATGATGGAAACCCTTTTTGTCGGAAAGAATACCTTTAAGTTTGATGAGATTCCATCCACCAATGATTGGTTGATGAACCATCTGTTAGAACAGAAGTTGACAGAAGGAACCCTCGTGCTTGCAAAGTATCAAACACAGGGCAAGGGCCAGCGAGGGTCGTCATGGGAAGCCGAAGCCTCCAAGTCATTAACGTTTAGCATTTTATTCAAACCCCATTTCTTGAAATTGGCACAAGCCTTTGATATGAGCATCTGCGTTGCGCTTGCTCTACACGATTGCCTCAGCGAGTTGCGTCCTGGGTTTTCCATCAAGTGGCCCAATGATATTTATTTTGAAGATCAGAAAATTGCGGGCATCCTCATCGAAAATCAGATCAGTAAATCTACTTATCAGCACGCGGTTGTGGGTATAGGTTTGAATTTGAATCAAACCCACTTTGAAAACCTCCCCCAGGCGGTTTCTCTCAAGCAAATCATTGGAGTAGACTTTGCATACCAGCAAGTTTTAGAGCGTATTTGTGAGTGCTTGGAAATCCGATATCTTCAACTTCGTTCTGGAGGTTATGAGGATTTGAAAAAGACGTATTTGTCAAATTTGTATTGGCTTCATCAATCCCATTCTTTTGGAGTAGCTGGACGTATTCGAGAGGGAATGATCACAGATGTCTTACGCGATGGCTCTCTACAAGTCGATTTTGGAAACCATGACCTTCAAAGCTTTGATGTCAAAGAAATTGTTTTTGTGAAGTAAGCTTCATCCCATCTCAAGATAACACCACTGAAAAACAAAAAAAATAGGAAGCCCTTCTAGAGAGCTTCCTATTTTATATGATTACTGAAATGGTCTTATTTTTCTATCGCTTGCTTGATGTCAGCAAGAATATCAGAAATGTGCTCGATACCAATAGATAATCGAATCATGTTTGGTTTTACTCCACTTGTCAGTTGCTCCTCAGCACTCAATTGTTCGTGCGTGGTAGAAGCCGGGTGAATGGCAAGACTCTTGGAATCACCTACGTTTGCTAGGTGAGAAATCAATTCTAGATTGTTGATGAAGTCTTGTCCTTTTTCAAGGCCCCCTTTGATTTCAAAACTCAATACACCACCGGCACCCTTAGTCAGGTATTTCTGTGCCAAAGCATAGTATTTGTTTGAAGGAAGACCCGGGTAGTTTACCTTTTCTACATTCGGGTGTGCCTCAAGGAATTTAGCCACTTCAAGTGTATTTTCTACCGTTCTTTCCATTCTTAAGGAAAGGGTCTCAATCCCTTGAATGATTTGGAAGGCATTCATTGGACTCATCGCCATACCCAAATCTCTTAATCCTTCTACTCGAGCTCTGATGGCAAAGGCTACATTAGGAAGTCCCAGAGGATTTCCTTCGCCGAAGACCTCCCAGAAGTTCAGTCCGTGGTATCCTTCACTTGGTTCTGAGAATTGTTTAAATTTCCCATTCCCCCAGTTGAAGTTTCCACCGTCAACCACAATACCTCCAATGGAGGTACCGTGACCACCGATCCACTTAGTAGCGGAAGATGTTACTACGTTGGCACCGTGCTCTAAAGGTCTGAAAATATATCCACCCGCACCGAAGGTGTTGTCGACAACCAAAGGAATGTTATTCGCTTTCGCTACGGCAGCAATGGCCTCAAAATCTGGAATGTTTAATTCTGGATTTCCAATCGTCTCTAGGTATATGGCCTTGGTGTTCTCATCGATTTGCGAGGCGAAATCTTCAGGCTGATCTCCAGCAACAAACTTTACTTTGATACCAAGACGTTTGAATTGAACTTTAAATTGATTGTAAGTACCGCCATATAAGAAAGACGTAGAGACAAAATTTTCTCCCGCTTCTACAATGTTGGTAAGCGCAAGCACCTGAGCAGACATTCCTGAGGCAGTCGCTACAGCGGAAACACCACCTTCTAGGGCAGCGAGTCTTTGCTCTAACACGTCCGTGGTCGGATTCATGATTCGAGTGTAGATATTCCCGAATTCTTTAAGGCCAAAAAGGTTGGCTGCGTGTTCTGTATTGTTAAATACGTAAGAAGTTGTTTGGTATACAGGTACGGCTCTTGAATTGGTACTTGCATCAACGTTGTGTCCTGCGTGTAACTGCAGCGTTTCAAATTTTTGTGTACTCATGGGAGTTTATTTTAGGCTTTCGAAATGTTGAAAATAAATTTTTCAAATTTAGGCAATAATTCATAAATCCCATGGGAATTATAGGCAATCTTGATTTGAGCTCTTGGAGCTCATAGAAAATGATCAGTTCAGCAAGTGCTGTGAATCTGATGATTGGATTTCGAAGCAGGGCTTAGTGCTTGATGAGCTTGACTCTTTTTACGCCCGAATGGGTGGTGATTTCAGAGAGGTATAGACCATTGGCTAGGAAGTCTGTAGAGATGCGAGCCGAATTTTGGTTCGGACTCAAACTCATTACTTTTTTGCCTTGTAAGTCGATAATCTCAACCTGTGTAATTATCGCTTCCGATTCGAGGTTCCAAGCAGAGGAAGATGGGTTCGGGTATACCTTTAAAGTAATCTCGTCTTCGTTCTCAATGCTGAGGTCTTCATTGGTCTTAAACTGATCGCCGTAATCGATGACAGGCTCGCTAGGATTGTCGAGATCGTCTTGAGAAGTTTGAGTGATGTTGTCAAAGTAAAATACATCACGTTCCTCTCCCTTGCCAATTCTTCCTATATCGAACATGAAAGTCAAATAGTTATAGGCTGTAGCACTTGGGGGGTAAGATATTTTTATTGTTTCCCACTCGTTTGAGGTGGTCGTGAAGGTGTAGCTTTCTATAGCAGAAGTATATTCTCTGTCTTCAAGTTTGAGTTGGACTTTAGTCCCTGCTGGGGCTGATGTGTAGACTTTAAATGTAATTACGTTATAGGTTCTGAAATCAAAGGGTTGTGATACAGGAATTCTGCTTCCCGCCCATGGTTCTCCACCATCTCTAATGATTTTTCCTACTTTTTTACTGGTGTTGATTCCGCTTGGGTCCGGGTTGTCAAGTATTTCTCCAGTTCCCCCACTGAATCCTGGTTTGTCCAGTTCGTTTCTCCCGCCTGTGAATGTGATTTCTTGTTTTTCAAAATGAATAGGCAATTTTTGAGCCAGGACTGTGGTGTTGGCCAAAAAACACAGGATTACAATAAATTTCACAGAAAACACATTCATCATAGGGGGCGATAGGTTTGATTACAAATATAGGGCTTTGGAGGCTTTTAACCAATTTAACGTATGGTAAGGTCAGGAAGGTGATTTTAATCTAGAAATTTTACGTCATCGAAATAATACACTTCGTCTCTTCCTGGATTTCCAAAATCGAAAAATAATGCAGCTAGATTGGCTTTTAATCCATTGTTTAGAGCATTTTCGAGAGGTTGGGTTCCAGTTCTCTCTTCTTTAAAGTCAAAGATTAGGGTCTGCCAGCCTTGTGTGGTTGTCACCTTCATGGTTTCACAACTAAGCGTTGGATTGTCTGAATTTTCGACTTTTAAATTGATGGGAATACCTGGAAAAGGGGCGTGAATTCTGACCGACATCCTTGAGTTGGACATGCTCAGGGGTATGGTAGATGCAAATCCTTCTCTGGTACCTATATGAAGCCCAGCATATTCTCCGGCACCGAAAGGTTTTTTAACTTTAATGACTTTGTTGTTGGCGTTGTCAGGATCAGGGTCGTTTGTGCGAATGGCTACACCAAGGCCCTCAAATGATACCATGGTGTAATCGTATCTAGACTCGTCAAAAGTCACAGGTAAATCAATTTGAAGTTGGAGTTTTTTGGTAACATGTCTGATGTCATCAAAATAAAAAGTCGATTCCTCCGATCCATCACCAACATTATCTCGGTCAAACATAAAAACCAATTCATTAAAATCTGGTGGGGTACCCGTAAAATCCCATTGCACGGTGTGCCAATCATTGCTGACACGAGTGTAAGCATCTACTTGTTGAAAAGGTCCCATACCATTTTCTAATTTAATGGTAAGCTTTGTTCCTTCTGGGGCGCTGGTGTAGATTTTCATGGTGATAAATTTCAATTCCTCGAAATTTAACTTGTCATCTAGAACGAGTTTACTTCCTGCCCATGCATCGTTATCTTCCAAAAGATTTCCAGTTGTTCTGATAATTTTCGCGATTTTTGAACTTAGATTAGCCCCACTACGAAAAGGATTGTCAACGATAGAACCGTAACCTCCATCGTCATAGTCGATAAGCGTGTGGTCTGAATTTTCAAAATTTATGGATAAAGATTGAGCGTATCCTGAAGATATTACTAAAATCAAACACGCAAAAGTGATGATTTTTAGGGGCTTAAGATTGTTGTTTTTCATTTTATCTCGAAAGGGGTTGATACAAATTTAGACATATATATT
>JAKMFX010000045.1 GCA_022425195.1 Flavobacteriales bacterium
ATATGATCTGAAACTGCTGACCTTGCAGGGTTAGGAGACCAGCCCGTACAACCTGATGCAATGATAAAATACTTTCCAGCTGAAGTTTTCATTATCGCTGGTGCCTCATTAAATTTACTCGGAAAAAAACGTTTATATTTTCCAGAATGAGACAAATAATCCTCTGAAAGTTGGGAGATGTGTAAGGTACTATTGTCCTCAGATGAATAGATATGGTAAGCAGTATCATTATCATCCACAAAAAGTGTCATATCTCTTGCCATTTGACCTTTTTGAAAATCTCTTCCTAAAATATTTAGGCTATCGACATGTTTTGGTAGGTGTTCAGGTCCCCCGCCGTAAATACTTTTGACTTCACTTGAAACCTCTTTTTTATGAAAATCTTGAACATTTAATGGCCATACTCCTGCGTTAGGCCGAACCGATTGAATATATTCAAATGGCCCATATGGACTGTCTGCATAGGCAATTCCACTTTTTGCAGAACCATAGGCACCACTAGATTCTCCAGTGGGTACAGGTTCTAAATGAAACCACATCACAAACTTTTTGGTTTTTTTATTAAAAATTACTTTAGGTCGTTCTATAATACAGCCTTTATAAATATCAGAAGATGGGTCTTTTTCATTAACCGCTAACACAATACCTTCATCTTTCCAATCGTATAGGTTTTCAGAAGTATACAAATGAACTCCTACTTGAGCTGTGTTGCCAATTTCTCCCTCAACTTTATGTTCTCCATACCAAAAGTATTTGTTGTCATAAAAGAGAAAACCTCCACCATGTGCATTGATATGAACTCCATTATCATCAAGCCATTCTTGTCCCGGATAGAAGAATTTTTCCTCCTTTGTAATTGAATTACAGCACGCCATTAAGCCAGAAACTACAATAAGAAAAGTTGTTGTTTTTAATTTCATAATTTTAAATTTAGATTCTATTTTTTTAATAATATTTTAAGTCTTCAAATTCAGAAAATGTGTATCATTACATCCTCTCAATCGTTGCGCAGCTTGCTCGGCGGTGATGTCACGCTGGGGGTTGGCAAACATCTCATAACCCACCATAAATTTCTTAACCTCAGCTGAGCGAAGTAAGGGCGGATAAAAAGACATATGCATGTGCCAGTGGCTGTTGTCCTTGCCGTCTGTAGGCGATTGGTGTATGCCTGCAGAATACGGAAACGAGGTCTCAAAAAGGTTGTCATAGCGAATAGTGAGGGCTTTTAGGATGCTCGCATAATCCGATACTTCTTGCTGTGAGAGTTCTAAAATAGAAGTAATATGCCTTTTGGGCACAATCATCGCCTCAAACGGCCATACCGCCCAGTACGGAACAAGTGCTACAAAGCTTTCATTTTCCAATACAATGCGTTCTTTGGAGTTAAGTTCTTGCTTGAGATAATCGCCCAGTAAACTGCTATTATTCTGTTCCCAATAGCTTTTTTGGCGTACCACCTTTTTCTGCACTTCCTGAGGAATGGAGCGTTGTGCCCATATCTGCCCATGCGGGTGTGGGTTGGAACAACCCATAATCGCCCCTTTGTTCTCAAAGATCTGTACGTGGTTGATGTTTGGGTCACTTCCAAGATCGGTATATTCCTTTTGCCAAAGGTTTATTACCTCAATAATATCACCAACCTCCATAAGCGGCAGCGTTAGACTGTGATTGGGGGAATAGCATATGACCTTACACTTTCCTGACTCGCTCTCGGCTTCTAGCAGTCCCGCTTTAAAGGTTTCTTCTGGGCCTTCAAGTAGGGCTGCAAAATCGTTTTGAAAGCTGTAGGTACCTGTATAGTTTGGGTTTTTGGCACCTCCTGCGCGCTCATTGCCCGGGCACAGATAGCATTTGGGATCGTAATCTAACAGCTCTGTTTGTTGCGGCTTGTCTTTTTTGCCTTGCCATGGGCGTTTGGTGCGGTGTGGGGATACCAGTACCCATTCGCCTGTGAGGATGTTTTTTCTTCTATGTGGGGTGTTGTTAAAATCCATCTATGACTCAGATTTTATCGTTTCTACACCATTAGAGGTGGCTACCAATATGGAGGTGAGGTTAATGTCAAACTGTTCTTTGTAGGCTTTGCTTGCCAAATCCATAAACTCATTGACAAAGCCCTCTTCCACTAGGTTAATGGTACAACCACCAAAGC
>JAKMFX010000009.1 GCA_022425195.1 Flavobacteriales bacterium
GCATCATAAAGGGGCTGCATATAAGGGTCTAATTTATCCTTCATGTCACCCGGTAAAAATCCAAGATTCTCTCCGGCTTCTACAGCGGGTCGTGTTAAAATGATACGCTTTACTTCTTTATTCTTTAGTGCCCTAACCGCAAGAGCTACAGCCGTATATGTCTTACCTGTTCCTGCAGGACCAATCGCAAAAACCATGTCGTTATCATGAGACAAATCAACTAATTTACGCTGATTGGCTGTACGAGCCTTGACTAATTTACCATGCGTACCGTGAACAATTACATCATCGTCTAATTCCAAAACCACATTGTGGTCTTCCATAATCAATCGGTCAATGTTACTCTCAGTCAGTCGATTGTACTTATGAAAATGCTGAATTAATACTTGTAACTTTGTTTCAAACTGTTCAATTATTTCTTCTTCACCCAAAACGGTTAGCGTACCTCCGCGAGCAATGATTTTCAACTTCGGATAATACGATTTAATTAAATCCAACTTGGAGTTTTGAGAGCCATAAAGTTCTATGGGGTCGATATCGGTTAAAGTAAACTTTTTTTCTGCCAAACAGTTGATAGTTATTGAGTTGAACGAATTCGAATAAAATTCTTTTCAACTTAGATTATTTGCTTAATTTTAAAGTCACAAAATAACAAATTTCGTCAAATTATTTCAAGTAAAATTAGCTGTTTTTCAGCAATATGGCAATCATTACATTAACAAGCGATTACGGTAACAAGGATTATTTTACCGCGGCCATAAAAGGAGCGATTTTATCGGAATCTCCATCCGCACAAATCGTTGACATTTCTCATCAAGTTTCGCCCTTTAACATTCAAGAAGCCGCTTACATTTTAAAGAATGCTTATCACCATTTCCCTAAGGGCACCATCCACATGATTGGCATTGATGCCGAAGCCACAAAAACCAAACTTCATGTAGCTTGTAAAATTGACGAACACTATTTCATTGGAGCTGATACAGGTATTTTTTCGCTGATGTTTCCTATCATTAAGCCCGAACAAATCATTGCGTTGAATATTGCTCAAGAATCTGACAGCATCCCCTTTCCAATGAAAGATGTATTTGTAAAAGCTGCTTGTCACGTAAACAGAGGTGGAACTTTAGGTATTATTGGTCGACAAATCAATCAACTGAGAGAAATGATAGATTTCCAACCCACGCTTTCATCAGACCGAAAAATTATAAACGGACAAGTGATTTACATTGATCATTACGGAAATGTCATTAGCAATATCACTGAAAAGTTTTATAGAGAATCTGTTTCAGGAAATACATTTGAAATAAAACTCCCAAGGAGAAATAATATTAACGCCTTACACCAATCTTATACTGAGGTCCCGGAGGGCGAAATGCTAGCGCTCTTCAACTCCGCAGGTCACCTAGAGATCGCCATCAACAAAGGAGATGCAAATTTGGCAAATGGAGCCAGCGGACTATTGGGTATTAAAGTAAAAGATCGAATTAGTATTGAATTTACATGATCATTAGAATTGTCAAATTAAGTTTTCACGAGCAACAAACGCTTAGCTTTAAAAAGATTTTTGAAGAAAATAAGCGCACCATCCTTGCACAAAAAGGCTGCGAACGTTTGGAACTTCTTCAAGATTTAAACGATAAAAATATCTTTTTCACCTACAGTTGGTGGGACTGTGAAGAAAATCTGAATGCCTACAGGGAATCGGATTGGTTCAGAAAACTTTGGAATAAAACAAAACTACTATTCAAGGAAAAGCCAGTAGCTTGGAGTACAAAAAAAATAAGTGACGTAGAATGATTAGTATTCTCAAAAAAGAACTGAATAGTTTTTTCAACACCTCAACAGGCTATCTGGTCGTGTTGGTGTTCTTAATGCTCAATGGTCTACTTCTATGGGTATTCCCAGGTTCTTTTAATTTACTAGACTCGAATTATGCTGGTCTAGATGGCTTTTTTTCTCTAGCCCCTTGGATTTTCTTGTTTTTAATCCCTGCGATTACCATGCGTTTTTTTTCGGAAGAACTTAAAACGGGAACCATCGAAATGTTATTGACTAAGCCCATTAGCGAATTTCAATTGATCATGGGGAAATACCTTGCAGGACTCGTTTTATGCCTAATTACGCTAGCTCCAACTTTAATTTATGTAATCAGCATATACAGCCTGGGGCAACCCATAGGAAACATAGACCTAGGTGCAACAGTTGGCTCCTACGTGGGCTTAATTTTTCTCTCGGGTATTTATGTTTCTATTGGTATTTTCACATCTATAAGCACAAAAAATCAGGTAGTAGCCTTTCTTCTTTCTTCATTATTATGTTTCATCTGCTTTTCAGGTTTTGAACAAATCTCAAACCTATTCCCCAATAGTGCTGTACAATTGAATATTGAAAAATTAGGGCTTAGCTACCATTACAAAAGCATCAGAAGAGGTGTTTTAGATACTCGAGATGTCATCTACTTCCTCAGCTGTATGGGTCTCTTTCTATTCGCAAGTAAACTAACGCTCCAAAAGAGAAAGGGATGAGGTCAAATAGACAAAAACACACCATCCAGTTCCTGAGTATTACAATCATCATAATACTCCTTAACACCCTAAGTTCTGTATGGTTTCATCGTTTTGATCTAACCAAAGAAAAGCGATTTTCTCTATCTGAAACCACAAAGGAGCTCTTAACAGTTATTGATGATTACATTTATATAGAAGTGTACTTAGAAGGTGATTTCCCGTCTGGAATTGAACGCCTTAGTCTTGAAACTGAATATCTTTTAGAAGAGTTTAGATCTCAGAATCCGCTGATAAAATATAGCTTCATCAACCCTACAGAAAATACTGACGAGAACACACGAAATGAAATCATTAATCAGCTGTTCGAAAAAGGGCTTAACCCGACCACACTTCAAATAAAAGAGGGTAATGGCTACTCCGAAAAGATCATAATCCCCGGGGCTATCGTAAAATATGGAGCTCAAGAATTCCCAATTTCTCTCCTTAAAAATGAATTGGCAAATACCCCAGAACAAAACATTGAAAAGTCGATTCAAGAGCTTGAATATGAGTTTACAAATGCAATAAATCATCTCACAGATCCTATAAAGCAAAAAATCGGTTTCATATCGGGGCATGGAGAATTGGAAGAATTAGAAATTGAAGATTTATTCAACACACTCTCAGAACAGTATATTTTAGACCAAATAAATCTTCGAGAATTTGATACAAGTCCATCGGGGCAGCCCGATTTGATGAAGAAGTTGAGGGATTTGAAATCAAAAGACCTTTTAATTCTGGCAAAACCTAAAAATAAATTTGAAAACCTAGACAAGTACTTTATTGACCAATATGTGATGAGTGGTGGAAAGATGATTTGGCTCATTGATGCAACTAATGCTGATATGGACTCATTATCCAACAGTGGTAGCTTTTTAGTTCAAAGCCTCAGCAGAGATTTAAATTTAGAAGACCTACTTTTCAAATACGGTGTTCGAATTAATAGCAATTTAATTCAAGACGTGTCCTCCTCTAAAATCCCAATCCCTACAAGTTTCACAAACAACATACCTAAATGGGAATTGGTTCCCTGGAATTATTTCCCAGTAGCAATCCCCGGCACGAATCATCCAATAACAAGGAATTTAAATGCTGTTAAATTTGACTTTGCTGGTAGTATCGACACACTTAAAACTCAAACTAAAATCAACAAAACCCTTCTTCTTCAGACGACTTCATACACCAAATTAATAAAGACCCCATACAAGGTAAATCTCAAAGCTGCATTAAAAGCGCCCCTAAAAGAAGAATATAATAATGGGAGGCAGACCCTAGCTGTACTACTTGAAGGTAATTTTGAATCCCTATTTAAGAACAGAATCAACAAATTGAGCACAAAGCTTCCTTTTGAAGAAACCAGTAAGCCTACTAAGATGATTGTTATTTCTGATGGAGATTTAGTGAAAAATCAAATTTCTAGAGGAGTTTCATTACCTTTAGGATATGATAAATATGAAAAGCGCCAATATGGCAATAAAGTGTTTATCTTAAATGCCATAGATTTCCTACTAAATGAAGATGCGCTGATTAATATTAGAAGTAGAGAATTAAGCATACGCGGACTCAACGCACAAAAAATAGCCAGACAAAAGAGATTTTGGCAAATAATGAATATTGGAATGCCCATCTTAATGATGATTATATTTGGAGTAATGAAACAATATCTCAGAAGAAAAAAATATGAAAAATAGAAATACCTTATCTATTGCTATAATATTTTGCTTAAGCCTTATCGCATATTTATTCATCAACAATGAGCCTTCAATAATTCGTTTTGAACTGAGAGATTTTTCCATTTCAGACACCAGTCAAATTGCTGAAATTAATATTACATCTAAAGAACCCGAAACCGTAAACTTAAAGAGAGTTGACGAAAAAAACTGGCTTGTCAATGAAAAATTCAAAGCCAGTAAATCATCCATCTTTTACCTACTAAAGACCTTACAGCGGATGGAGGTTGCATACCCAGTTCCTATATCTCTTCGAGACAACGTATTAGGCAATCTCGCAGTTAAAGGATTAAAAGTGGATGTCTTATTAAGAGACGGGGCCGAAAAGACTATTTATGTAGGGGAGGATAATAAGGAGCTGACAGCAACCTATATGATGATAAAGGATGCTTCAGACCCCTATGCTGTTCACATACCCGGATTTAGAGGCTTTTTATCCAGCAGATTTTTTACCAATGAATATCTGTGGAGAGATAAAACCGTCATGAATTACAAGGCAGCATCTATTAGCTCAATAAAAATGAAGTTCTATAGCTCAGGTGAAAAAGACAACTCATTCCAGATTGATTTTGATGAGGAAAGCTATGTGTTAAAACCACTTCACAAGAAAGAAAAAGCTTTTTCCAACCCCATTAAAGTCAAAGCTTACAGGAATTCATTCCAAAACCTATTTGCCGAAACATTTGTTATGAAAGAAAAGATAGAAAGGGATTCCCTGACCCACATAGCGCCCATCTTTAATCTCACAGTGAAAGCAAGTACGCACGAAACGCAGCTTAAAGTATTCCACAAAAAAGCAGATGATAAAGCTCAGGTGAAAGAGGACAGAATCTATGACCCAGAAAGATTGTACGCCTGTGTAAATGATAAAGATTGGATGATCATACAAAAACATTCATTCAAAAATGTGATAAAAAAATTGAATGATTTTAAATAACAACTGATTATATATTAAGCAATCATACAAATCTATAATCCCTCAATTTAAACCCATAATTTGTTAAAAAGTACTTTAGAATTGTGAATAAAGCTGAGTTGACATTAACAACTCTATTTGGTCATATGGCTATATTTGATTTAGTGAAATTTAAACCAAGACCTAATGAAGTTTATTGTTTCCAGTTCGAAGCTTTTAAAACAATTACAGACCATCAGTGGTGTGATTAACTCTAGTAACACCCTACCTATTCTCGACAATATTTTGTTTGAGATTGCTGACAACAACCTTACCGTGTCCGCATCGGATTTAGAGACAACCATGTCTACCACTTTAGACGTGGAAGCGAACGAAAGTGGAAGTGTTGCCATTCCAGCTAAATTACTTTTGGACACCCTTAAAACTTTCCCCGAACAACCGCTAAGTTTCTTGTTAGATGTCGATAAAAACCTTGTAGAAATCAGTTCCGATCAGGGGAAATATGCACTTGCATTCCAAAATGGAAATGAATTCCCAAAGGCTCCAGGAATTGAAGCTGGTAGTACTGCCCTCATTCACTCAGACATTATTGGTTCGGGAATACACAAAACAATTTTTGCCACAGGAAATGATGATTTACGTCCAGTAATGTCTGGTGTCTTTTGTCAATTTAGTGATTCTGGCTTAACGCTGGTTTCTACAGATGCACACAAATTGGTTCGTTTTACGCGACATGATGTAACCAGTGATCAGAATGCTGAATTCATTCTTCCTAAAAAGCCTTTAAACATTCTCAAGGGGATTTTGACCTCGGCTGATGAAGAAGTAAAGATTGAATACAACGAGACAAATGCTAAGTTTAGCTTTGGATCTATCGTTCTTACTTGCCGACTTATCGATGGGAAATACCCAAATTATAATGCCGTGATACCGCAAGAAAATCCAAACAAACTTACGATTGATCGATTGTCATTTTTAAACTCTGTAAAACGAGTTTCTATATTCTCAAACAAAACTACACATCAGATAAGACTGAAGATTGCCGGTAACGAAATGCATATCTCTGCCGAAGATTTGGACTTCTCAAACAAAGCAGATGAACGCTTATCTTGTCAGTACGAAGGATCTGATATAGAAATCGGCTTCAACTCACGCTTTCTAATGGAAATGATTTCCAACCTAGAAACCGAGCAGATTCACTTAGAAATGTCAGCACCAAACCGTGCAGGTATCTTACTCCCTGAAGGGAACACAGAAAATGCAGAAAACATACTCATGCTAGTCATGCCCGTCATGCTGAACAACTAACAAGTGTTAAACGACAAATAAAAAAAGGGTTCGTAAACTTAATTGTTTACGAACCCTTTTTTTATTTAGAGGATCAAGTATAAGAAGCTCAAAAAACAGATCAATATCTGGTTGTTTTTCTATTGTTAGTCTTCAGCTAAAGACTTTTCGCGCCCCTCACCTTTTGATTTGTCAGGGCTTGATCAACAACCTGCATCATATCTTTAACATAACTAAAGGTTAAGCCTTTCAAATAATCAGGTTTGATTTCCAATATATCTTTTTCATTATCCTGACAAAGGATGATTTCTTTAATCCCTGCTCGCTTAGCCGCAAGTATTTTTTCCTTAATTCCCCCAACAGGAAGCACCTTTCCTCTCAGGGTAATCTCACCACTCATCGCCAAACTCTTTTTCACCTTTCTCTGAGAGAATAAAGAGGCTAAAGACGTTAGCATTGTAATCCCAGCCGAAGGGCCGTCTTTGGGGACAGCACCCTCAGGCACATGAATATGAATGTCACATTTATGAAAAACGTCTGGTTTTAAACCAAACTTATCATGATTGGATTTGATGAACTCCAAAGCCAAACGAGCAGACTCTTTCATGACTTTACCCAGGTTTCCCGTAAGGGTCAATGATCCTTTCCCAGGGCTCAAACTGGACTCAATAAACAGTATGCTTCCCCCTACTGAGGTCCAGGCCAAACCCGTCACCACTCCAGCAACGTCATTACTTTGGTACTTATCCTTACTAAAACGGTGCGCGCCAAGGATCTCAACAATAGTATCCCTAGTAAACTTTGGCTCATACGATTTCTCCATGGCAATACTCTTCGCTGCAAAACGAACGAGTTTGGCCAATTTCTTATCTAAGCCTCGAACGCCTGACTCACTTGTGTAACCTTCAATAACTTGTTCAAAAAGCTTTTTACCAAGCTTTACAGCATCTAAGCCCAATCCGTGCTCATTCAGTTGTTTAGGCAACAAGTGTCTTTTTGATATTTGCACCTTCTCCTCCATGGTGTAACCACTGATATCAATGATTTCCATACGATCTCTCAAGGCAGGTTGAATGGTATTGAGAGAATTGGCGGTAGCCACAAACATTACTTTAGACAAATCATAGCCCATTTCTAGATAATTATCATGAAATGACCCATTTTGCTCGGGGTCTAAAACTTCCAACAACGCAGAAGAAGGGTCTCCCTGACTCCCGATGGCCAATTTATCAATCTCATCAAGTACAAATACAGGATTAGAAGTCCCTGCTTTCTTTATGGACTGAACAATTCTACCTGGCATAGCCCCTATATATGTTTTACGGTGTCCACGGATCTCAGATTCATCTCTCAAACCACCCAGACTCATGCGCACATATTCTCTTCCTAAAGCTTCGGCAATTGACTTACCCAGGGAAGTTTTACCGACCCCAGGAGGTCCATACAAACACAAGATTGGAGATTTCATATCTCCTTTTAATTTTAAAACGGCTAGATGTTCAAGAATCCGTTCTTTCACTTTTTCAAGACCATAGTGGTCTTTATCTAACACCTTTTCAGCTCTATTTAAGTCAAATTGATCCTTAGAATAGTGATCCCAGGGTAGATCTAATACCGTCTCAATATAATTGCGCTGAATAGAATAATCGGGAACTTGAGGGTTGAGACGTTGGAGCTTTTTCAAGTCTTTTTCTACTTGCTCTCCCACCTCTTTAGACCACTTTTTAGCCCGAGCTCTTTTTCGCATTTCCTCAACTTCTTCATGATGAGAATTCCCACCAAGTTCTTCTTGAATTTGCTTGAGCTGTTGATTTAAAAAATATTCTCTTTGTTGTTCATCAATATCTACACGCACCTTATCCTGAATCTCATTCTTCATTTGAATCATGTTTATTTCATGGTTCAAATGAATCAGGGATGTTTTGGTTCGCTCTTCAAGGTTTGGCTGTTCTAATAACTTTTGCTTCTCCTTGACATCAATGTTCATATTGGAAGCCACAAAATTTACCAGAAAGGAATCACTCTCAATATTTTTGATGGCAAAAGAAGCTTCGGATGGGATGTTGGGCGAGTCTTTGATGATTTGTAATGCTACATCTTTAACACTTTCAACAAGTGCAGCAAACTCTTTATCTCCTTTATTGGGCTTAGTCTCGTGAAAAGAGGAAACAATCGCCTTAAAATAGGGGTCTTCTTGGGTGAATTCTTGAATGTCAAATCGTTTTTGACCCTGGATAATAACAGTGGTATTCCCATCAGGCATTCGGAAGATGCGCAAAATTTTAGCCACGGTTCCGGTAATGTTCAAGTCCTCAACTTTAGGATCCTCAACTTTGGCATCTTTTTGTGCGACAACACCAATGATCTTATTCCCTTCATTCGCATCCTTGATCAACTTGATGGATTTATCCCTACCCACAGTGATAGGGATGACAACACCTGGGAAAAGTACCGTATTTCTAAGGGGTAATACACCAAGGACATCGGGCATTGCTTCCGCGTTCAGTCTTTCTTCGTCTTCTTCGGTCATTAATGGAATCAATTCTGCTTCCTGATCGATCACACTAGAAAGTGAAAGCTGATCTAATATCTTTATTTTTGTATCCATAGTCTTTGTTGAGGAGTGTGCTTATTTTGCTAACAAACTCGTTGGTAAACTAATAGGCAAGGGTTATGCCAAAAGGAAAAACTGACAAAAGGTCGCACTTATCAATTCATCGACGGTAATCTTCGGACAATTCGAAAACTTTTGTCAGTATAGATTGTTCTCTGTCATCGAAAACTACACCTCTTCGCTGCATGACTTTTTGAGCAACTTCAAAGGCTTTTTTGGTTTGATAGGTCGACTGACCCTGAGCCCCACCCCATGAAAAGGAAGGAATGAAATTTCGAGGGAAGCCAGAACCAAAAATATTGGCACTTACGCCTACAACAGTCCCTGTATTAAACATGGTGTTGATACCACATTTCGAGTGATCTCCCATGATGAGTCCACAAAACTGTAATCCGGTAGGTGAAAACCTACCTGTAGCATAATTCCAAAGACGGACCTCTGCGTAATTATTCTTTAGATTTGAAGTGTTTGAGTCAGCTCCTATATTACACCAATCTCCCAGTACAGCATTTCCAAGAAAACCGTCATGCCCTTTATTTGAATATCCAAAGATAACGACATTATTAAGCTCTCCCCCAACTTTAGAATGAGGGCCTACAGTAGTGGGGCCATAAATTTTAGCCCCTAATTTTGTTTGTGAAGATTCACACAGAGCAAATGGGCCTCTAATGATAGAACCTTCCATGACTTCGGCATCTTTTGCGATATAAACAGGACCAGATGTAGCATTTATGATCGCACAATTCAATTCAGCTCCCTCTTCAATAAAAAGATTCTCTTCACCTAATATCTGATTGGTAGCATTTGCTTTTTGAGACACCCTTCCCTTGGTCACCAATTCAAAATCAAGAGTTAGTTCGATACCATTGCACGAGAATATGTTCCATAAATTCTTTATGTGCGTGTATGCAATATGAGAAATCAAATTTTCACAACTGGAGATCTCATGATGTTCTTGAGCTCTAAAAGCGATCACATTTCCAGCCTCATCTGACAAACATTGCATCTTCTTTAACTGGACTATTTCTTGAACCAATTGAGAATTAGGACAAACGGATCCATTGATCCAAATTGTATCTTCACCGGATTCAAAGGAGTACTTATCTTGCAAATAATCCACTGTTTTATATCCAGAAAACAGGATCTCATCTGGCATCCTTTTCCTCCATTTTTCAGCAATGGTAAGTATTCCAACTCTAAATTCAGCAACAGGTTTCGTATACGCTAAAGGCAAGAGGTTTACCCTGTTTTCATCGTCAAATAATAGATAGTTCATCGGTCTTAATTCTTAAAGTAGAAAGATACTACTATTTCCCTATTCATTTACGCACAACTGACGTTTAGCTGAAATCTATGTGTGCTTTGGCCTTAACATGAAAAACGGCTGAACAAAATCGAAAATTATGCGCAAAAAAAAAGAACTCTGTAAACAGAGTTCTTATATAAATGGGGCAAGTAAATGTTATTTTGAAAACTTCGCGTAACGATTTTTAAACTTATCGATACGACCGGCTGTATCTACCAACTTCATCTTACCGGTGTAAAAAGGGTGAGAAGTATTGGTGATTTCACGTTTGATTAATGGGTATTCATCACCATCAATGGTAATTGTCTCTTTGGTGGCAGCACAAGATTTAGTTATAAAAGTTTCGCCGTTAGACATATCTTTTACTGCAACTAATCTGTAATCTTCTGGGTGAATTCCGCTTTTCATTTTCGTTCTGTATTTTTCAGGAGGCAAATATAATGTTTTTCATAAAAACGAGAAAGCATAAGCTGTTTTTTTCGAAATAATTTTACTTTCGATTCGTTTCCTATCTTTACTCCCGCAAATACAATACTATGAAGGCATTTTTTAGGATATCCTTACTGATACTCATTTCACTTTCTGCATGTCGAAAATCGAACACGTATTTCGAAGGATCTACAAATTTAAGATTTTCTACAGACACTTTGTTATTTGACACGGTATTTACAACCGTAGGGAGTATCACCAAACGCGTTAAAGTATACAATGACTTAGACGAAGACCTCAAGATTGATGAAATCAAACTCGCGGGAACAGCTGACAGCCCTTATCGTCTTAATATTGATGGTCTCGAAGCAAATATTGCCAATGATGTAGTATTGCGCGCCAAAGACAGCCTCCACATATTCGTGGAGGTAACCATTGACCCCAACGACAGTAACCAGCCTCACATTCATACAGATTCTATTACCTTTCTCACCAATGGCAAACAACAAGATTTAGATTTAGTTGCTTGGGGCCAAGATGCACACTTTTATTACGGGAACTCATTTCTGGTGTATGAAAATCAAGACCCAAACCTTCCCGATGACACCATTTACTTTCACAGCATAACACAGCCTACAAATTGGAACGATGACAAACCTCATGTCATTTATGGGAATCTTTTTGTTCACCTTGGGGGAGAACTCAACATCCTTGCCGGAACTCAAGTACACCTTCATCATAATGCAAACATCATTGTACTTGAAGAATCCAGTTTAAAAATTCGTGGAGAAATCTCAAACCCTGTACTGGTAAGTAGCGATCGCCTGGATGAATACTACAAAGACATCCCTGGGCAATGGGGTAGAATCTGGCTGGCTGGAGGAAGCTCTAATAACATCATTGAAAATGCAACGATAAAAAATGGGAACATCGGTTTATACGTAGATACAGTAGCCAACAGTTATGAACCTAATTTAACTTTAAAAAATACTATTATTTCAAACCATAGTATGTATGGTATTCGTGCCTACTCGAGTAAGATTAAAGCCTCAAATTGCCAAATTAACGACAACGGCATTCACGACTTGTATTTATTTGCAGGGGGAGATTATCGTTTTAGTCATTGTACTTTTGCTAACTATAATGCGGGACACGCCTACCCTTCCCTTCGAATGAGTAATTACTATGAGGATGCAAATGGAAACGAAGAAGTAAGACCCATGGTTCGAGCTAATTTCGAAAATTGCATTATTTATGGGACTATAGAAAGTGAAATAGCTGTCGAAAGTAGCTTTAATGCCCCCTTCAATTTTAAATTCAAAAACTGTTTGATAAAGCTTAAAGAATCGAATTACGACCTTTCAAACACCTCTTATTTCGAAAATAACATTATCAACGAAAGCCCTAAGTTCATTCAAACTATGAATGCCTATGAATATAATTATGAATTAGACGCTCTATCTCCTGCTCAAAATTCCGGTGCCTTGAGCACAGCCAATCGGTTTCGGAAAGATTTTTATGGCAACTACAGAACTAACGATGAAGGTCCTGACATAGGGGCCTACGAACGAGTAGAGTGATTCATATACTATCCTAATGAGACATCTAAAATCATCATGACGACAAAGCCGATGATAAAACCAATGGTAGAGGTATCGGTATACTTATCCAATTGAGTTTCAGGGACCACCTCTTCGATAACGACATAGATCATTGCTCCAGCTGCAAAAGCCAGTGCATAAGGCAATATAGGCAGTGCATAAACCACCATTAAAGCACCAGCGACTGCGGCTATAGGCTCTACAATTGCAGAAAGTTGACCAAACCAAAAACTTCTGAGCCTACTAACTCCTTGGCGACGTAAAGGCATCGATACTGCAATCCCTTCCGGGAAATTCTGCAAGCCAATACCAATGGCTAAAGCCACGGCTCCAGCAATATCTGCACCCGGCATTCCGTGAGCAACTGCTCCAAAGAGAACTCCAACAGCAAGACCTTCAGGTAT
This sequence comes from Flavobacteriales bacterium, assembly GCA_022425195.1. Taxonomy (GTDB): domain Bacteria; phylum Bacteroidota; class Bacteroidia; order Flavobacteriales; family UBA7430; genus UBA7430. The sequence continues at coordinate 12,834 of JAKMFX010000009.1, forward strand.
ATTATGCAGGGTTATCGCTAAAACCAACAAAGTAGATCTTTGCCAATCTGTTTTGACCCCTTCAGCTTTAGATCGATCGAAATTAATATGAAGGTGTGGCATAAATTTATCCATACCATACAAAAAGAAAGCACCCATCAAAAAACCTACGGCTGCAGGGAACCAGTTGGGTAAATTAGGAGCAACATCAGGAGTCATTTCAATAGCCGGGGCTAACAAAGACCAATAAGAAGCAGCAATCATTACACCCCCTGTAAAACCTAATAAGCCATCTAACAATTGTCGTCTTAAGGTCTTTACGAAAAACACCATAGAAGCACCCAAAGCAGTCAAACCCCAAGTGAATAATGTAGCTAATAAGGCGCCTAGTACAGGATCAATACCTTCAAAAAATTGAACAATTTGGTCCATCATAACAAACTGATTAATATGTTTTTAGCCACATCAAGACTGATATGACTTTGTTTACCATTAATTTTAACATCAAAGGAGTCATCAAATTCATTTACTTCAATGATTTCAACCTGAGCGCCAATGGAGATGCTTAATTTATCTAAGTATTTCAGGAAACTAGGCTCATCCATAACAACAGCGACTACCTTACCTCTTGATTTGATGGGTAATTCACTAAATGGAATCGCAAGAGATTTTGGAAAGATACCTTCAGCATTCGGAATTGGATCGCCATGGGGATCAAAAGATGGAAAATTTAAAAAGGCATCTAACTTACTGACAAGCTCCAAAGACTTAATGTGCTCTAACTGCTCAGCAATATCATGTACCTCATCCCATTTGAAGTTCAACTGATTTACCAAAAAAACCTCCCAAAGTCGATGCTTACGAACAATATGAACAGCATAACTACGCCCCTTTTCCGTTAGAGAAACCCCTTGGTATTTCACATAATGAATCCAACTCTTTTCAGAAAGCTTTTTCATCATGTCAGATACTGAAGATGCTTTGGTGCTCAACTCTTCAGCAATTGCATTGGTTGAAACACTCTTGCCGTTCTTTTGTGACAATTTCAATATTGCCTTGAGATAATTCTCTTCCGCCTGCGATAACATACTAAATATTTATACTTGCAAAAATACTATTTTTAAATTAACCAGTAATAATTTTTAGACAAGTCTAAATAAATATTTAAATTTGCATAAATACTCTTGGTTTATGTCCATTAAATATTACTTCATTCTTTTGTCGATTTTGTCACAATTCGTCTATGCAAATCCTTTTGTAGAAGGCTATGTCAAGGACAAAAACGACGCCATACCCTTTGCCAACATCATATTAAAAGACACTCAGATTGGCACCTCTTCAGATGCCAACGGATACTTTAGGCTGTCTGTTCCCGAAGGCAATCATACCCTTATTGTTACTGCAATGGGATATCATAAATTCAAGAAAAATATTTCTGTAGAAAAAGATGCTGTCCTAAAAGTGAATGCCATTTTAGCTGAAACGACTTATGCCATAGATCCTATTGTAGTTACCGGAACTCTAAAAGAATCGTTTGTAAAAGTTTCTCCCGTAAAAGTAGAAGTACTTACCTCTGCGTTTTTACGAAAGACCCCCACAAACAACATCATGGAAATCATCGAAACGGTAAATGGTGTCCAAAAGCAAATCAACTGTGGTGTTTGTGGAACTTCTGACATTCACATCAACGGAATGGAAGGTCCCTATTCACTCATCTTGATTGACGGGATGCCTATCATGAGTTCCTTATCAACGGTATATGGTCTTAATGGAATTCCAAGCTCATTGATAAAACAAATAGAGATCATTAAAGGCCCCAGTTCAACACTTTACGGAACAGAAGCTGTAGCGGGTGTCATCAACATTATCACCAATGACCCTAAAGACATTTCTAAGCTTGAAATTGAAAGTTATTGGAGCTCTCATCAAGAGAAAAACTTAGACATCTCTTGGAGTCCAAAATGGAAAAAAGCAGACATGCTATTCAGTGCGAACCTATTTGAAATGGACCATTTCATGGATGACAATAAAGATGGGTTTGCAGACGAAGTTTTAAGTAACCGACTTTCATTATTCAATAAATGGAGTTTTCATCGCAAAAGTGGAAAGGCTTTTGACCTCACAGGTAAATACTATCTCGAAGACCGATTTGGAGGTCTAGAGTCATGGAGCAAAGAGTATAGAGGTTCAGACTCAATCTATGGTGAATCGATTTACACCGACAGATGGGAATTAAGCTCACGCTACAAATTCAATAGTAATGAAAATGTGGAATTACGATCCTCATTCAACTACCATCACCAAGATAGCTACTATGGAGATTCAAACTACGAAGCCAAACAAAACACCTTCTTTAATCAACTTCTATGGTATAAAGACATTGGCTTAAGACACCAATTTACCTCAGGAATAAGTTATAAGTACGATAGCTACGACGACAATACTCCGGCAACAAAAACAATTAACGAAACCCATACTCCGGGAGTATTCATTCAAGATGAAATGGCCATTTCAGACCAATGGAAGGTTCTTACAGGTATTCGATGGGATCAACACGTTGAACATGGAGCCATTTTTGCTCCACGAATCAACCTGAAGTGGAATCCTTCGGAAAACACCTCTTTGCGATGGAATACAGGGACGGGATTTCGAGTTGTCCATTTGTTCACCGAAGACCATGCTGCCCTTACAGGGGCTAGGGATGTTGTTATTGCCGAAGAGCTTGAGCCAGAAGAATCAATCAACTTCAACTTCAATTTTCATCATTGGTTTCAAAAAAACGGACACAACACGAGTATAGATATCGATCTTTTTCACACACACTTCAGCAATAAAATTGTACCGGACTACGACAGCAATCCAAGTAAAATATTTTACGGAAATCTAGAGGGATATTCTATATCAAGAGGTGCTTCATTCCAGATAAATCATAGTTTTAGCATTCCTATGAACCTCTCTTTGGGAGGGACGTTTCTTGATGTCTATTCTAAAGAGGGAGGCAAGAAAGAAAACGAGTTATTTGCTCCCGAATTTTCAGGCGTATTTTCTTTGGGTTATGAGTGGCCCACTCGAAGAATAAAAATCGATTACACAGGGCGAATTACAGGGCCAATGCATTTACCTACCTATGCTGATGAGTTTTCAAGAGCCAAGACTTCTCCATGGTATACCTTACAACATTTAAAGATAGAAAAAGAGTTCTCCAATCGTCTGAGCACCTTCATAGGCATACGAAATCTGTGGGACTACACGCAAGGAAGCCCTCTTATTGATGCAGATAAAGGCTCTAATGACGAAGATTCTTGGAATGCTGGATTTAGCCCTAATTTCGACACCGCATATGTTTATGGGCCTACTCGAGGTAGAAGATTTATTTTAGGTATTACATGGCGACTTTAATCCTACTGAACTGATGGTCTACCATTCTATTTGTTCTATTGTAGTCTGAAATCTTTATATTTGAGTTATGTCAAAACATCCACAACTGATTGAATTTATTGATCTAATTAAAAGCTCATTTGAAAAGGGGACCCTCATCAAAATCAGCATGAGCAAGGTCGCTAACCGCACAGATGACCTTAAAATGATTTATGTCAATCCGGTTGAATTAAAATCTGGGCTTAAATTATCTTTCAAATACCGACATGCAACTAAAGATGAGGTCAAAAACTTCTCTAAAAAAGAGGCCTTGGATTTACTGGAAGAACTCATAGGTAATTCTTTTCTTCAAATAGTAGCAAACACAGCAGAGGAAGAACATCAACTTCTCATTAATAAAAAAGGGAAGGCAAAACACATTACCAAAAAACACAAAATCGCTCTAAAAACACTAAATCATGATAAAGAGAAGAATTATCTGATTAAAAGTGAAAACAATATTTACCTGAAGGAACTGGGTATTTGTGATACAAATGGAAGGGTTAAAGATAAGCAGCAAGACAAATTCCGACAAATTAACCGGTATGTCGAATTGTTGAGTCACTGGTTTGAAAAAATTGATCCCACAAAAAAATTGAATATTGTTGACATGGGATCAGGCAAGGGTTATCTAACTTTTGCACTCTATGACTACTTAAAAAATCACCTAGGCATTAACGTATCTATTACTGGGGTTGAACTTCGTAAAAATCTAGTTGACCTTTGCACAAAAATCAGCTCAGACTGTCATTTTAAAGATCTTAAATTCATCAGCAAAGACATACGGGACTTTACAGCAGAAGAAATTGATGTGATCATTGCATTACACGCCTGCGATACCGCTACAGACTTAGCAATATATCAAGGAATAAAAGCTGAAGCAAAACTAATTGTTTGTGCACCCTGCTGTCATAAACAAGTTCGAAAAGACATGGGCAAAAAGTCTCAATTTAAAGCCCTGACAAAACACGGTATTTTTGAAGAACGACAAGCAGAAATGCTCACCGACACCATACGATCACTATTGATGGAAAGAGAAGGATTTAATACTAAGGTGTTTGAATTCATTTCCAATGAACACACACAAAAAAATGTAATGATGATTGGTCATCATACGAATTCGAAAAAAGATCGAGAGAAAATAAATAATGAGGTAAAGCAATTAAAAGAAGCATTCAATGTCCAAAGGCACGAATTAGAAGATCTTTTAGGCTAGTTTCAAGTAGATTTCTCTGCATATCCAAGCATCAGTTGCAGCATAAACAATCTGAGCAGGAGAGAGGTTTTTCAACTCCCAATTGGAAACCTGTTGCCTTTTAGAAATTCGAAAACCTAAAACCAGTGCTGACAATTTTTTGGCTCCGATGCTCTCAAAGCCAAGCTTAGGAGCAAACACATTCAAATCTACAATGCTTTTTTCTTCGAAAAACTGTAATTTTTTCAGATCTTTCAGATCGTCTCTTACAGCAATACCCACTTTAACGATGGATTCATCGGAGAAGATAGAAGCCAATTCTTTGGTCATAGAAACCAACTTCAAACGAATGATATAGGCCTTAATATCTGTAGCTATTTGAAGAAGTGCCACAGAATTGGTCTGCCCCTTTTTGAAAGATGGCTTGGTTTCAGTATCTATTCCAATCAGGGGACATTCACGTATCTCTTCACAAGCTTGAGCGAGTGCATCATTAGAGTCAACCAGCACAATTTCACCAGAGTATTTCCCTAAGTCCAAAGAACTAATTTCTTCTTTAGTAATGTGTTTTTTATATTTCGAAGCCTTATTCATGAATTCTATTTGGAGTGATTTCTGCTGGTCTATCAGACATATCTTCCCTTCCAGCTACTTTATTTTTAGTTAAATCAGGCATTCCTGCCTCAACCCACGCAGAATACCAAAAAGATGCTAGGGCTCTTATGGCACGTTGTAACCTGCGCTCAACCATACCGTCTAGGCATAAGTTGTAGTCATTCACATATTCCTCCGAATATTCACGACCTATTTGCCCATTTTTAATCTTAAATCGGTATTTCCCATCCTCCTTATAATGATCCGAGAGTCGCTTTTCTAGTGATAAAGTGGAATCAATAAGTGCATGACTTTCTTTCACCAAAATCCAGGAGAATTTTAAAGGATTTGCCAAATGTACAACATTTCCAATATAATATTCATAATCTCCTGAAAATGATTCAGGTATGCGAGTCTCCCATAATGCATGTATCCCTTTCTGATGCGTAAATTGACCGTTGTAATTTGAGGTGGTATGCAATGGTACGCAGGCATCAGCCACATAATGACCTAGATCTGAGGCGTGTCTAATCACTGAAGCCTGACTTCCAGAATCCATGGCATTCACTAATTTTTTATATTCCCAAAAAATAATCCAGGGTAAAATCCCTCTCTCGAGAAGCGTGTCTTGTGTATATTTTTGCTTAGCATCCATCCAATGATCAGGGATTGAATCAAAGGGATTCTCTCCGTACAAATCAATGTCTATATAATGCTTAATGGCCTCGGTAGAGTCTACATATCGCCTCTTATCAGCAGATACGGAACGATCCTCAATCTCATCAATATGTTGAATGAAAAAAGGGCTCAACTGAGCAGGTAGCAGGTGTACCGCAGTCCTATTAATGGTTTTATGAGCATGAAAGCCCCAAGAAAAAAATACAAAGATGAGGAGGGTTAAAACGAAGTGTCTTACCCTATTAGTCATACATCATCAATAACTAAAAAATCTCCTTTCAATACAGGTATTTTCTTTGTTTGATTGATCTTTAAACAAAAGTGTATATCAGAATCAATATTCAACTTAGCCAATCTATTTCTGTGGGATGAGTTTTCAAGAAATCCATACAAATCATCTTTAGACCGATCCCATAAAAACTTTGCAGCCTGTGCAGCATCACATGAATCATTATATAAGTCTGTTTCTAACAAACTAGAAACTAATGCTCCTGCAAAAAGAGTATCTTCTAGATTAAATTTATCCTTCCATCCCGCACAAAATATAATGACATCTCTGTCTTTCTCTTTCAACCATTGAGTGATTGCATCTAAATTTAAGAATGAGCCAACAATGACTTCATGGTCTTTTTTAGCAATGTTTATGGCTTTAGTTCCATTGGTTGTTGTCATCACAACGGTCCTCCCCTTTACATCCATATCCAAATAGACTTGTGGAGAATTCCCAAAATCAAAACTCTTGACTGGCTTTCCATTTCGCTCAGCAGCCAAAATATAATCTTCATCACTATTCCTGTACTCCAATGCTTCCTCAACAGTGCTTACAGGTATCATCCTTTTTACACCCTGTTCAAAAGCAATGCACATTGAAGATGTAGCTCTAAGCACATCAACAACCACAACAATACTCTTTTTGTCTGCATAAAGACTAAAAAGCTTGGGGGTCATACAAACCTGAATATTTCTCTTCTTCATACTATCCTTTATAAAAGGGTAATGACACCACTTTTGCTTTCAACTTTTTCTTACGTACTGTTATATATATTTCTGTACCCACTGATTTCATAGAAAAAGGGACATAAGCCAAACCAATGGCTTTCTTTAAACTGGGAGACATCGTACCTGAAGTGACAACACCGATCTTTTGACCAACATCATTTAGAACGTCATAACCTTGTCGTGGAACCCCTTTATCAAGAAGTTCGAACCCAACCAAAGATCGATCTACACCTAGTTCTTTCTGTTTTTTTAACCCATCTGAATCAATAAAATCATTCGTAAACTTTGTAATCCACCCCAACCCTGCTTCGATTGGAGAAGTAGAGTCATCAATATCATTTCCATAAAGGCAAAAACCCATCTCCAAACGAAGCGTATCACGAGCTGCCAATCCCGTGGGTAAAATATGATGTTTTTCCCCTGATTTCATCACAGCATTCCAAATCACTTCTGCGTCTTCATTTTTAACGTAAATTTCAAATCCTCCAGCACCAGTATAACCCGTTGTGGAAATCAAGACATTTTCTTTACCTGCAAACACTCCTTTTTGGAAGGTGTAATAACTCATGTCAGACAGATTCATATCGGTAAGTGACTGAAGGACTAAATCCGCTTTAGGTCCTTGAACGGCAAGCAATGAAGTTCTATCAGAAATATTCTCCATCACAACTCCTGCGGAGTTATGAGCTAAAATCCAATCCCAATCTTTTTTGATATTTGAAGCATTTACAACAAGTAAATAGGCTTTTTTAGAGATTCTATAAACTAGCAAGTCATCAATGATTCCACCTTTCCCATTGGGGAAACAGGAGTATTGAACTTTTCCATCCACGAGTTTTGACACATCATTAGACGTGATTTTTTGTACCAATTCGAAAGCCCCTTCACCACGAATAATAAACTCTCCCATGTGGGAGACATCAAAAACACCAACATGTTCCCTCACATTGACATGTTCAACAGTAACTCCTGAATATTGAACGGGCATATTAAAGCCCGCAAAAGGAATCATCTTTGCTCCCAGACGCTCATGAATATGAGACAGAGAAGTATTTTTATTTTTCATAAAATAATTTCATTCAGACTAATTTTATATTCACCTTATTTTCTATTAATTACTTTCTTTATCATAGGAGCCGAAGTGATAATACTCACCACTACGAGAACAACAATAGCAACGAAAACCTCTTCATTGATTAGCCCTACAGCCATCGCTAAAGAACCTAAGATGATTTCCAATACACCATGGGTATTCATGGAAACACCTACTGCTAAGGCATCATTCTTCTTTAAACCTCCCAATCGGGCTCCAATATGCGCCCCGAGAATTTTACTGGAATAAGCCAAAATAAGTAACACAAGAATTAGAGGTAGATTAAAATTCTCAACAAAATCAACATATAAACCAATGGATACAAAGAATATAGGCGCAAAGACATTTGTAATAAATTGGTGAATGATTTCACGTGTTCTTTCTCTTAAATTGGCGGAATCTCCAAAGGCAATACCTACAATAAACGCACCTAAAATGGAGTGAATACCAATAGATTCTGTAAAGGCTGCACCTAAAAAGCACAAGCCGAAGGCCAAAGCAAGAACCCCTCCTGGCCAAGAAAACTTGGTTTGCACCCATGGCAAACTTTTATCGATGAGTCGGGATCCTATCGTTAACATAAAACCTCCAAACAACACGATAGATACAAGTGTATAGGTAAGATTTACTCCACTGTCGGCATCCTCAATAACACTCAATAATACTGAGAATATCAACCATCCAAGCAAATCAATCAGCATGGCAGATGCGATAATCGTCATACCAATACGAGTTTTAAAGAGCTTCATATCAATCAGGATGCGCGCAATAACAGGCAATGCGGTAATCGACAAAACGACACCAATAAAAAAGCCTACAAAGCCCACATCAGCGGTACTCACCATAAATAAATCCGGTAAAAACTGAACCCCTAGATAACCAACTCCTATTGGTATCAACATGGAAAAAAATGTCGTTGACAAAGCCACTTTACCTTGTTCAATGACCAAAGGCAATTGAACTTCTAATCCCGCAATAAAAAGCAACATGATGACTGAAATATTAATCATCGAATCCATGGCATATTGTACCGGAATCGTTGACGTATGTTCAGGGTGCGCAATAAACGGAAATAAATACTCAAAACTTTCAGGCCATAAAAAACCCAAAACAGAGGGGCCAAGGATGACCCCTGCTATAATCTCACCTAGTACTGAAGGAAGCTTAAACTGCTTGAAAAGCTCAGCAAAAAGTCGCGCTATAATTAAGATTGTTCCAAGTGCAATTAAGAAAACAATCATATCGTGGTGTTGTAACTTTACCATAACTAAAATCCTCGGGAATGAACAATTAATAAATTACAAGGTAAATCCTCTAGCAAATACTCCAAATCGTGAGGGAATAACCGATCCAGCAGACCCAAATGTTTTTCGGGAGAATTCACCACAAGCAAATCTGGTTGAACAGATTTTGCAAAGACATGAATAGAGTGTCCGGGCTTACCGAAGATGACTCTTTTTTTAATATTAACAGAAGAAGCTCCCGGTATTTGATCTAATAAATTTCTAATGCGCAATTTACATTGGTCAACAAACTCTTCCTTAAGACGATCATGTTCCAAATCTGTAGAACAATCCGCATAGGCACTTTCAAACATTGGAATATACTCTTCGCTGACCACATGTAAGGTGTCTGAATCTTCGAGATTCGCCATATACACAGCAGTAGTCATTGTAAGTGGAGTCTTTGGCAAATCTATTGCAGAAACGGCAATTTTTTTAAACTTTTTAGGCTTATCATTGGGTTGAGGCATCAACAAAACAGAACACTTGGCATTTCGAGAAATCTTTCTAGCAACAGACCCTACATAATGCTTAATTACAGACTCTTTCCCCAAAGCTCCCAAGACCAACAAATCAACCATATTGTTTTTGCAAATGTTTAATAGAGTCTCAACAACGGGGCCTTCCTCACTGATGATGGTATATGACTCATCTTTAACATGACAGTCTTTTACACATGTATGTATTTTTTGTTTTTGTTGATCATCCAGAATGCCCACACAGATTAATATCAATTTAGACCTATGCAATAATGCGATACGAGCTGCTTCTCTGATAACAGCCTTATATCTGGGCGAAGTCGCAACGGCTACTGCTATCGTCTCAAACGGATAGGGCAATCTACCTTTTAATTGTTTAGCTAAATCCACAGGTTAAGAGTTTTGTATCAGATGACAAATTAAGAATTATCGATTCAAAACACAACAAGAGCACCCACATAATCTAAAACAACCAGCTGGTTCAAAATCAAGTTTTTATATCTCAATTTAAAACCCAACCATTTTATGGGTCTATAATTTTAATGAAAAACATGTTATTAGAGACGAGATTTTTTAACGAAGTGGATTACTTCTTGAACAATAAAGTTTCAGACCTACCTTTATTGAATATCTTATTACTTTCGGGATTCCCTTTCCTAAGCGCCTTTTGCTCCTCAAAAGGCAAGGCAACAATCTCTTCACATTCAGATGAGCAACAATTATTGGTTTTCTTTTTACACGATTCACATTGGATGAAAAGAAGATTGCAAGCTACATTAGCACAATTCGAATGGGTGTCGCAAGGAGCGCCACATTGATGACAATTGGAAATTACTTCATCTGAAATACGCTCACCTCTTCGCTCATCAAAAACAAAATTTTTGCCCCTGAACTTATTTTCCAGACCTTCTGACTCCACCTGGCGAGCATATTCAATGATCCCACCCTCAAGCTGGTAAACATTTTTAAAACCTTTGTGCTTAAAATAAGCACTCGCCTTCTCACAACGAATACCCCCCGTGCAGTACATAACCAAGTTCTTGTCTTCTTTATGTGCTTTTAAATCATCTTCAATGATGGGTAAAGATTCTCTAAAAGTGTCAACATCTGGTGTAATGGCATTTTTGAAATGCCCTATTTCCGTTTCATAATGATTGCGCATGTCAACGAGAACAGTATCTGATTGATCGATGATTTTATTAAATCGATCTGCATTCAGGTGGACCCCTATATCGGTGGCGTCAAACGAGGCATCATCTAAACCGTCTGCGACAATTTTATTCCTCACCTTAATCTTTAGCTTTAAAAAAGACTTATTATCTTGTTCTCGAGCGATATTTAAGCGAACACCCTCTAAAAAAGCGATGCTGTCTAAGTGTTCTTTAAAGCGCATAAAATTGTCGGCAGGAAGAGACAATTGAGCGTTAATCCCCTCTTGAGCAACATAAATACGTCCCAAAACATCAAGGACATTCCAATTTAAAAAAAGGCTATCTCTAAAAACTTGTGGATTTCCAATATTGGCATATTGGTAAAAAGAAATGGTCAAGCGATCTTTACCCGCCTCATCGATTAAAGCAGATCTTTCTTTCGCACTTAGTTTATTGTACAGTTGCATGCTATACTAATGTTTAAAGTTAGAAGTGTTCAAATGTACAAAATTGAATGTAAGTAGCTTTTAAATCAAAAAAGTTATGACAAAGCAGGTGAAAAGGGATTCACGAGTCTAATCGTCAATAAATAGGGTAAATTTTTGTTCGAATGGGTCAAAGGCCTCTTTGAGATCATCAATAAATGATGAACCGTAGTTAAGATACATGGGAATGATATTGTCATAACGTTCCTGCAATGTGTTATTTGGAAATAACTTCCCTTTGATTTTCGATATTTGGTTAAGTGAATTTTGATGCTTACTCTTTTCAGATTTCCGCAACTTCTGCTCCATTTTACCCAAGGACTTCAGTTGTTTCTTCTTTTCCGCAAAAATACTCGCTTGCAGGCTCGAATCTTGAACTCTTTTGGCTAATGAATCGAAAATCAATTCAATCTGTCTTTTTTCGTCTTCAACACCAATATCTCCCTCTTTGTTGCGTTCAATAAAACGCCGATGTAACTCCTCCTCTGTTGAAAAGAAGTCCATTACTGAGAATCCCGTTTTCTGTATTTTTTTTATTTGAGTACTATTTACGACTAGAGCCGAATTGCGAAGAAGTAAAATAGGATAGGTAATTTTATTCGCTGCAAATGTCGACTTCAGTTGCATCCAGTAATTCACCTCTGCTCCGCCTCCTATCATTGCTAAATTAGGCAATAGTAATTCCTTAAATAGTGGTCGTAAAAGAACATTTGGACTAAAACGCTCCGGATAATTTTCAATCTCCAACTCCAGCTCTTCTCTGGTAAAACGGAGGTCAGTGTTTAGAACGACATAAGTTGCACCCTCTTGTTCAATCCTATTTCTTGACCCTTCTTGTAAATAAAAAAAGTTGATTGGACGAGCAAAAGCTTGAGCCCTACCCAAGTCCTTATTGACTTCCTTAATAAGGGGGTAATTACTTTGCTCCAAGACGTCTTTCTTAATTAACGAGACAGCTTCTTTCTTCAAATTCACAGCCCCAGCATCCAAAACAACGAGCCCAAATTTAGAAAAAAGTGAATTGACTAAGCTACGCGTCGCACTCGTTAAATCCTTATTATCCAAATAACTATCAGAAAATAAAGCGAACAAGGCTTCTGCTTCCTCAGAAGTCCCTAAAACCGTCTTTAACTCATCCAAAACTACAGTCAATGAATCGGTGGGGATTACACCAACCGCTCCCTGCTGTGGTTGCTCCCATGATAATTTACTTCCAAAAAGATGGACATGATTAATTTCCTCAAAATCATGGTCTTCAGAAGCCATCCAATAAATAGGGACAAAATTACAATCCGGATGCTCTAACTTCAGTCGTTCCGATAAATTGATTGTTGTGATGATTTTATAAATAAAATAAAGGGGACCCGAAAACAAACACAGCTGGTGGCCTGTTGTCACGGTAAACGTATTTTTCTTTTCAAGCAATTGAATATGACTCCTTACCAAATCGCTCGTTTTTAATGAGGCGTATTGGGTATTAAGAGCTTCGACAAGAGCTGATCTGTTTACATTTTGCTTAAGCTTCTCTTCTAGTTGAGCTTTGAAACTTGAAAGCTCTGGACTTCTATGGTAAAAAGGCGTTAAACTGTGATCACCGGACAAATAATCAAGAATGAATTTAGAGAAAAAATTCGTTTGCTCATATGAAACCTTCTCTACTCTCATGCTACAGGCGCTGCATACAAATCATAATCACTGGCTTCAAACACTTTGACTTTAACAAAGTCACCTTGCCTAACAAAATGTTGATTGGCGTCAATAAGAACCTCATTATCTACATCCGGAGAGTCGTACTCAGTTCTTCCAATAAAAAAGTTTCCTTCTTTACGATCAATGAGAACCTTGAACTCTTTTCCGACCTTATCTCCGTTAAGACGCATAGATACATCTTGTTGAATGGCCATAATTTCTTCTGCTCTTGCAGCCTTTACCTCAGCGGGAACATCGTCTTCCAAATCGTGGGCTGAAGTGTTTTCTTCGTGAGAGTAAGTAAACACTCCCAAACGATCAAATTCAGTCGATCTGACCCAATTCTTCAATATCTCAAAGTCTTCTTCCGTTTCGCCAGGATAACCTACAATAAGTGATGTACGTATGGCCATTCCTGGTACTTTTTCTCGAAAATCTCTCAAAAGCGAATTCGTTTTCTCAAAAGTGGTTCCCCGCTTCATAGACTTCAGAATATTATCAGAAATATGCTGTAAAGGAATGTCTATATAATTACACACCTTATCTTCTTCTCGTATAACATCTAATACATCTTGAGGGAATCCCGTAGGAAATGCGTAATGCAAACGAATCCACTCGACGCCCTCCACATCTTTCAAAGCCAATAATAGATCCGCCAAACGACGTTTCTTATAGATATCTAAACCATAATAGGTAAGATCTTGAGCGATAAGGATCAACTCTTTAACTCCATTTTTGGCGAGTTTCTCAGCTTCTAAGACCAAATCTTCAATGGTTTTTGAAACGTGCTTTCCCCGCATCAAAGGAATGGCGCAAAATGAACATGGACGATCACAACCCTCTGCAATTTTTAAATAAGCATAGTGCTTGGGTGTGGTTGTTAAACGCTCACCAATCAGTTCATGTTTGTAATCTGCTCCAAGCGCTTTTAACAACTTAGGTAGTTCTGTAGTACCAAAGTACTGATCAACATTGGGAATCTCTTGCTCTAAGTCGGGCTTGTAACGCTCTGAAAGGCAACCTGTAACAAAAACCTTTTCAACGCTGCCCTCTTCTTTGCGTTTCACGTAATCCAAAATCGTATTGACAGACTCTTCTTTTGCATTGTCGATGAACCCACAAGTGTTAATCACCACAATGTTATTTTCTTTAGACTCGGACTCATGCTCAACATCCATGTCATTGGCTTTCAACTGACCCATGAGCACCTCAGAATCATAAACATTTTTAGAACAACCTAGAGTAACTACATTGATCTTGTTTTTTTTATGTGATTTTGTGCGCATAAATTAAATTTGAAGAGGTTTGTATTCTAACTCCTTATTTGAAAAGAGAGTCGACAAACTCTGCTTTATTGAAAACCTGTAAATCCTCTATCCCTTCGCCTACACCAATATATTTGACGGGAATATTAAATTGATCTGAAACGCCGATTACAACGCCTCCCTTGGCTGTTCCGTCAAGCTTTGTGAGAGCTAGGGCACTCACTTCGGTAGCCTTTGTAAATTGTTTGGCTTGCTCAATGGCATTTTGGCCGGTAGAAGCATCTAAGACCAACAAGACCTCATGAGGTGCGTCCGGAACAATCTTCTGCATCACTTTTCGAACTTTAGTTAATTCACTCATCAAATTGACCTTGTTATGCAATCTTCCAGCTGTATCCACAATAACGACATCCGCATTTTGCTTTTGAGCTGATTGAAGTGTGTCAAAAGCAACCGAGGCAGGATCAGATCCCATTTTTTGCTTTACGATAGAAACATCGGCTCGGTCAGACCAAACCTCTAACTGCTCAATAGCTGCAGCTCTAAAAGTATCTGCAGCCCCTAAAACAACTTTTTGCCCACTCTTCTTAAGCTGATATGCGAGTTTCCCAATGGTAGTTGTTTTTCCAACTCCATTAACACCGACAACCATAATTACATGGGGTTTTTGATCTGAGGGTATCGAAAAATCAGAAGGGTCTTCGGAGTGGTTTTCAGCGAGAAGTTCAGAAATTTCTTCCCGTAAAATTTTATTGAGTTCAGAGGTGCCTAAAAATTTATCTTTAGAAACTCGGTCTTCGATTCGTTCTATAATCTTCACCGTAGTCTGTACTCCAACATCTGAGGTGATTAAGACTTCTTCGAGATGGTCCAAAACCTCATCATCAACTTTTGACTTACCTACAACCACACGAGCCAACTTTGAAAAAACACTGTCTTTTGTTTTCTCAAGGCCTTTATCCAACTTTTCTTTCTTCTCTTTAGAGAAAAAACTTAGGATTCCCATAGTATCAGTTTGTAGGTATAAAAAAAGCTTCTCTCAAAGATAGAAAGAAGCTTTTGTTTACGTTAAAAAGCGATTTATTTTTTCGCAAAGAAATCTTTAACCTTATCCTTGTTTACAACTTCCTCACGAAATATGTAAGATCCGGTTTTTTCTGACTTCACCATTTTAATCGCCTTTGTAATATCTTTAGCACCTCTTTTCTGTAAGGATGCAACTACTTTCTTAGCCATAACTCTACTTATTTAATTTCACGGTGAACCGTCATTTTTTTCAAAACGGGGTTGTATTTCTTCAACTCCATACGATCTGGAGTATTCTTCTTGTTCTTCGTAGTAATGTAACGAGAAGCACCTGGCTGACCAGATTTTCTGTGCTCTGTACATTCCAAGATTACCTGAACTCTATTACCTTTCTTTGCCATTTCTATACTTTTTATAAGGCTGCAAATTTAAAACATTTCTGTTAGTACACAAACCAAAAGGGGGTAATCTTTGTTTTTTAACTGACATCGAATGCAAAGAAAGCAGGTTAATGCTATTTCCCGCCTTATAATCTTGACTTTTTCTTAAAAAAAAGAACCAAACATTTCGAAAACATGAAAACGCCCAACATCCTTTAAACCCCTTATTTCATTACACGAGCACCAATAGATTCAGCAATACGCCTTGAAGCTCCTTCACCCCCCAAAGAAATACGTAAAGCTTCATACTGATTTTGCATCTTTAGGGCGCCCTCCTCAGACAGCAACCTCCTCAGCTCATCAACCATATTGGAAACCGTTAAGTCATCTTGCAACAACTCTTTCACAACCTCTTGATCACTAATGAGATTCACTAATGAAATGTATTTAATATCTACCAAGAGCTTTGCAATGGCAAAAGACAACCAGCTGGCCTGATAACAAACGACCTGGGGCACATTAAAAAGTGCGGTTTCTAAAGTTGCAGTACCTGAACTCACCAAAGCAGCATCAGCCTCTTCAAAAAGAGGGTAGGTTTGATTAAAAACAACCTTAATCTTGGAACCTTTCAATAAATTTTGATAAAAATCCTCTCCTAAAGAGGCGACGCCCGCAATGACAAAATCGCATTCCGGAAAATGCTTTTCTACAGCGATCATTTTCGGTAACATCTTATTCAATTCTTGAACTCGACTTCCCGGCAATAAGGCCACCAAAGGCCTACCCAAGCTCTTCCATCGCACCACTTCTTTCAGACGACTGGCCCTGTAATTGGACACCGCATCTAAAAGAGGGTGACCTAGGTACTCCACATCGAAGTTATATTGGGCATAAAAGTCTTTTTCAAAAGGAAGAATGGTGTATAACTTTGTCACATACTTCTTGATGTCATAGACACGATTCTTTTTCCAAGCCCATACTTGCGGTGAGATGTAGTAATAGACGGGGATGTTGTGTTTTTTTGCAAACTTGGCAATGCGCATATTGAAACCTGGGTAATCGACGAGGATCAGGGCATCGGGCTGGTATTGTAAAATGTCTTTTTTACAAAATCTAATATTACGAAGTATCACTCTTAAATTCATAAGCACCTCCAAAAAGCCCATAAAAGCTAAGTCTTTGTAGTGCTTTACCAAATGAGCTCCTTGAGTCTGCATTAATTCACCACCCCAAGCACGCACATCCATCTGTGTGTCTATTTCTTTAAGGTGTCGCATCAAATTAGAAGCGTGTAAATCTCCTGAGGCTTCTCCAGATATGATGTAATACTTCATGATTTTTCTTTAACCGATGTTGCTTCAATTTCAACGAGTAGATCGGGGTGTAACAATTTCGAAACCTCAACAATCGTAGATGCCGGCGAAACATCTTCAAATAAATACGAATGCACTTTTGCCACTTCTCTCCAAAGAGAAATATCCGTAATAAAAATACGTGTTCTCACTACATCCGTCAAACTGTGATTGGCCTCTACAAGGATATGTTCAATTTTCTTAATGACATACTCTGTTTGCAAAGTCACATCTCCAACACCGATAACTCGACCACTTTCATAGGCCGTTGTACCCGACACTTCAACGGTATTATCAATCTGCACAGCTCGAGAAGAATCAAAAGCTGCCTCTAACTCACTATTTGAACTCCAATTGATACGCATTAAAAAACAAGCATTTCATGGGAAACAATATACCAAATCGCAAACAGGAAAGTACTGAGTAACATCCCTCTTCCCAAACGATCTTTTTTATACTTCGTCAAAAAAGTCCGGAATAATGGGAAATTTATAAACAGTGCAATCACCTGCATCGTTGAATCTCTCAAGGGGCTATCTTCAGATACTAAGCCCAGAATGGCAACCAAAATAAAGTAGGCTGACACAGGTACTAAGGCACCTATGAAAACACCTAACAACATATGATCTTTCAATTTATCCATGGTTGAGCGATTTTAATTCTTGAATCGTATCATGTGATGTCAAATCAAACATAACAGGCACTACCGATATGTAATTGTTGTCTAAGGCCCAAATATCCGTGTCGGTTTTAGGGTCGTTATTCACATAATTCCCCGTCAACCAATAATAGGTTTTCCCTAAAGGGTTTATACGTTCATCAAATTCTTCATTCCAATTTCCGTGAGCTTGTCGACATACTCGAATGCCTTTAATCGCATCTTTTTTCACCTTTGGTATATTAACATTCAAGCAAGTACCCTTAGGAATTGGATTTGCTAGGACTTGTTCAGCAATTTTAAGAACGTAATCCTCGCACTGAGAAAAGTCAGCATCTTGAGCATAATCGAGTAAAGAAAAGCCTATAGAGGGAATCCCTTCTATAGCGCCTTCTAAAGCTGCAGCCATCGTTCCGGAATACAACACATTAATGGACGCATTGGAACCGTGATTAATTCCCGACACACACAAATCAGGTTTGCGAGGCACTAACTTATTTAAAGCCAGCTTCACACAATCAACAGGAGTACCTGAACAGGCATATTCCACCTGTTCCCCCTCATCAATATAGACTCGCTCTGCCTGAAGCATAGAATCCAGTGTTATGGCATGCCCCTTACCCGACTGCGGGCTATCAGGAGCCACGACAACAACCTCTCCCAAAGTCTTCATAAGACGAATCAAAGTTCGTATGCCAGGCGCGGTTACACCATCATCATTTACCACAAGTATCAGAGGTCTTTTTGTATCCATAATCGGTTATAAATTAATCGAAGGTATTCATGATTGATAAAACTAAAATCACCCCTTTGAAAATCTTAGGAGTAAATAATAGTTTTACAAAACTATCGTTTTCATTTTAATCGCAATCGTTACATTTGTAAAAACTAACATTGATTATGATAATTCTATTTATTGCCTTTATGATTGTTGGCTGGGCCGTACAATCTAAACTCAAATCAAAATTTAAAAAATACAGTGCAACCCCTCTATCATCTGGTTTATCGGGGAAAGAAGTTGCTGAAAAAATGCTCGCGGATCACGGCATCACCAAGGTACGTGTCATCAATACACCCGGGAAATTAACTGACCACTATAACCCCAAGGAACTCACCATCAATTTAAGCCCCGAAGTTTACTCGGGAAGAAACATCTCTGCTGCTGCAGTTGCCGCACACGAATGTGGCCATGCCGTTCAACATGCCACAGCCTACAAATGGTTGGAAATGCGCTCTCAAATGGTGCCTGTAGTCTCTATTAGCTCCAAAATGTTAAACTTTATCTTCCTAGCCGGTTTATTTGGCATGGGAGTTTTACACCTCTTCTCCATGGAAATGGTAATCGTTGCGGTCATATTCTTCCAGGCGATGATTACCATCTTCAGTGTGATCACACTACCTGTTGAATATGACGCTTCTTACAGAGCTGTAGTTTGGCTAGAACATGCAGGAATCGCACAACAACATGAACTTGAAGGAGCTAATGATGCGCTGAAATGGGCGGCCAGAACTTATTTGGTAAGTGCCATAGCTGCCATCACCTATTTGGCATACTATGTGATGATGTTCCTAGGAAACAGAGATTAACCCCTCATCAAAACGAGCTCAAAAAATTAAAACCGATACGCTAATGTGGTGCCAAATAATACAGCGCTTAGATCAGATTTCAAATGAAGCTTAAATCGATCTTCAGCGTCATTTTAGCACTTAACGTATCTATGGTGCTTGTTGCCCAAAACAAAAATATTCTTCTCGAAGATATTTGGGTAAATCGAACCTTCTCTCCTGAATGGGTATGGGGAATTAATTCTATGAATGATGGAATTCACTACACATCACTAAACCGTAGAGAGGCTGAAGTATACATTACGAAATATGCCTACGAATCGGGGGACTCCATTTCTACGCTGTTAAATTCTGAACTTTTAGATGGACTATCTTTCAACTCCTACACGTTTAGTTCTGACGAGCAAAAAATTCTTTTACCCACGGAAACCGAATCCATCTACCGCCATTCTACACAGTCAAAATACTTCATCTTTGATCGAGTTTTAGAGACAACACAAGTTCTATCGGAGGGAAAACAACGTTTGGCTCAATTTTCTCCTGACGCCAGCAAGGTCGCTTTCGTCCGTCAAAACAACCTTTACCTAAAAGATTTGGTCGATCAATCCGAGAAGGCAATTACCGATGACGGCGAAATAAACAAAATCATAAATGGCGCTACAGACTGGGTCTATGAAGAAGAATTCGGATTTGACCAAGCCTACCAATGGAATGCTACAGGTACGAAAATAGCTTACTACAAGTTTAATGAAGAAGCCGTATCTGAATTCAGCATGGATGTATTCCAAGAATTATA
Organism: Flavobacteriales bacterium; assembly: GCA_022425195.1. Lineage (GTDB taxonomy): Bacteria > Bacteroidota > Bacteroidia > Flavobacteriales > UBA7430 > UBA7430. The sequence continues at coordinate 32,919 of JAKMFX010000009.1, forward strand.
TCCAAACCAAAATCGTTTCAAGTATCCAAAAGCAGGAGAAAGAAATGCCTCTATCGGCATTTATATCTACGATATAACATTGGATACAACGATTAAAGCTGATATAGAAACAGCATCCGAATTTTACGTTCCACGGATCAAATGGACCCTTGACGAAAATGTGCTTTCCGTACAAAGAATGAATCGTCATCAAAACAACATAGACTTGATTTTTGTCAATGCCAATGATGGATCTGCTGACATCATACTTACCGAAACTGACGACGCCTACCTAGACGTCAGCGACCATCTTACGTTCTTGAAAAATGGAAAACACTTCATTTGGACGAGTGAAAAATCGGGGTACAATCACATCTACCTCTTCAACTTGAAAGGAAAACAGCTACGTAAAATTACCAAAGGAGACTTCGATGTAACTGACTTCTATGGAGTTGATGAAAGTACCAACACATTATACTTCGCATCCGCTGAGCGAAGCCCACTCCACAGAGACATCTACTCAATCCAGTTAAATGGAAAAGACAAAAAAACATTAAGCCCTAAATCTGGGACCAATTCAGCCAATTTTAGCAGCAATTATAAATACTTCATCAACAGACACTCCAGTGCAAACACCCCCTACCATTTCAGCTTATTCAATAGCAATGGAGATGAAATTCGAACGCTAAAAGACAACGCTCAACTAATAAGAGAATTATCAGATTATAGCTTGAGTCGAAAAGAATTTTTCAATTTCAAAACAAGTGAAGGTGTCAAACTGAACGGTTGGCTGATGAAGCCCAATCATTTCGACACAAACAAAGAATACCCCTTATTTATGTACGTATACGGGGGGCCTGGCTCACAACAAGTCACTGATGCCTGGGGAGGATCCAATTACATGTGGTTCCAAATGCTTACTCAAATGGGATATATAGTTGCCTGTGTAGACAATCGAGGCACGGGTGCTCGAGGGGCAAAATTCAAGAAATCGACCTATCTAGAACTCGGAAAGCTAGAAACACAAGATCAGATTGAAGCCAACAGATACCTAGCCGATCTCCCCTATGTGGATGACTCAAGGATCGGTATTTTCGGTTGGAGTTACGGCGGATACATGTCATCACTTTGCTTACTAAAAGGTGCTGAGTACTTTAAAATGGCCATTGCCGTTGCACCCGTTACCAACTGGCGTTACTATGACTCTATTTATACAGAACGTTACATGCGAACGCCTCAAGAAAATGCCGCTGGATACGACGAAAACTCTCCTATAAATCACGTAGAAAAGCTTAAAGGCGATTATTTATTAATACACGGTTCGGCCGACGACAATGTGCATTATCAAAACACCATGGAAATGACGAATGCTTTGATCCATGCAAACAAACAATTTGATCTATTTGTCTACCCCAATAGAAATCATGGTATCTACGGAGGAAATACACGCCTGCACTTATTTACCAAAATGACGAATTTCATTAAAGAGAAACTTTAAAATTTATTTTTTGTTAATTTATATCGATTCATTATTTCAAAAATAACAATCATGACACAAGAATCTCAAATCTTAGGACACCCAAAGGGTTTATTCTATTTATTTTTCGCTGAACTATGGGAACGATTCTCCTACTATGGTATGCGAGCGCTGCTCACCCTATATATGGTCCAAGAATTCTTCTCTTGGATGACTGATGAAGCCTACAGAGAGGAAGTTTCTTTTGGGATTTTTGCCGCCTACGGATCTTTAGTATACGCCACACCTGTTTTGGGTGGTATGATCGCTGATCGATATATTGGATTTAAAAAATCCATCATGCTCGGAGGGATTCTCATGGCCTTGGGACATTTTTTCATGGCTTTTTACTTCGAAAAAGATGTGTTGGGCTTCAGTTTTGTATCGGTAAATAATTTTTTCTTCTACGCAGCTCTAGCCCTACTTATTGTCGGTAACGGATTTTTTAAACCGAATATATCCACGATGGTAGGTCGGTTGTACCCTGAGGGAGACAACAGGCGTGACTCAGGATTTACCATATTCTACATGGGAATAAATGCTGGAGCCTTTTTAGCTCCACTTATCTGTGGATGGTTGGGATACGCATACGGATGGCACTTCGGTTTTGGTGCAGCTGGAATCGGAATGATTGCCGGACTATTATTCTTCGCCAAAGGAATGAAAGATGGTGTATTTGGGACGAATGGAGATCAGCCAGAAGCCTACCTGAACAAAAAAATGTACGGCATTCGCACGGACTATTTTTTCTATCTCGTAGCGCTTTTAATGGTGCCTATTTCTGCGTTTTTAGTTAAGTACAATGCCATGGAAATATTTGAAGGTTTCCAATTGCACTCTTCCATCCTTTCGATATTGGGAATTGTCATTTTAGGTATTATCGTTAAAAAAATGACTGAACTCTCTAAGATGGAGGTTTTCCGTTTGATCAGTATTTTAGCACTGACTTTATTCATCACGGTTTTCTGGTCTTTTTTCGAACTCGCAGGAACGGCCATTACGCTTTTTGCTGAAAGAAATGTCAACCTTAGCCTTATGAATGCTTCGCAGACCAATGCAATAAATCCAGGGTATATAATTTTCTTAGCCATTCCCTTTTCTATGATGTGGGTATATTTATCTAAAACGCAAAGAAACCCGATTACGCCCATTAAGTTTGCCTTGGGGATCCTTCAACTTGGACTTGGATTCATTGTTTTTGCAATGAGTGCACAATTCATGGATGAAGCAGGTAGAACCCCTTTCATGTTCCTAATGATTGGTTATTTACTCCTAACTACCGGGGAATTATTCATCTCTCCTATTGGTTTATCTAAGGTCACCGAATTATCTCCCAAAAGTATGACCGCCTTTATGATGGGGGTCTACTTCCTATCCTCATCCTATGCGCATTATATATCGGGAGTCATCGCCAAGCTAACTACTTCTCCTGAGTCAGGCGTTGCACCGGAGCCAGGCTTTATGACAAATATGATTGAACTTGTAACAGGATTTGCCAATGCCACCACAAGCTCTACATCTGAAGGAGTCCTCTCACTTTTAAATTACACATACGTATTTACCCAGGTGGGTATCGTAGCGATCGGGACGGCACTTGTTTCCTTCTTGATATCTCCTATTTTGAAAAAGTGGATGCATGGAGTACACTAAAAAATGAACAAAAATAATGCAGAGGTATCTCTGCATTATTTTATCCTACAGTACTTGAGCAACAATGAAATAAAATTGTAGTTTTGGAATGTAGAAACTGAACACCATGAAAAAAACACTTTACAGCTTATTGATTCTCTGTATTTTTTCTGCAAACACCTTTGCACAAAATGATCAAATTCAGTGGCGAACGATAGAAGAAGTTGAGGCTTTACAACTCAAAGAAGCACGGAAAGTACTTATGGACGTTTACACGACCTGGTGTGGACCTTGTAAGCTCATGATGAAAAATACGTTCAGCAACAAAAATGTAATTGAGTACGTTAACAAACACTATTACGCTGTAAAATTCGACGCCGAAAGCGGCAAAGAGGTGACCTTTAAAGACAATCTCTACACGAATCCAGGGTACAGCCCAAATGCATACCGAAAAAGCACACATCAACTGGCCCAAGCATTTAATGTAAACTCCTATCCAACGGTAATTTACATGGATGAAAACATGGAGGTTATTGCGCCTATAAAAGGCTACCTTAAACCGGATCAAATTGAATTATACCTGAAATTATTTGCTGAAAATATTTATTTGGAAGTAAGATCTAAAGAAGATTTTCAAAAATTTCAGGCCGATTTCAAACCTACATTTCACCTAGTTAACTAACCACCCACTATAGTTAAACCAGTATATCTGCCTCAATCATAAAAAAGGCAACCGCCTCATTAACAACACCCAAACTTACACATTGGTTTAATTTAGGGCTCCACACTCCGTCATTCGAAGTGACAAAACCTAAAAATTACCTCTGGTTTTTTCAACAAAAAATTAGGTCATTTAAACGGAGAAATTCCCTTTGTTTTTCATCAAAAAAACCCTCAACATAAAGGTTTCCTGGATGTATCGCAAATAAGCGCAAAATTATTAACTTTGCGGTTGGTTGAAAAAATGATATAAAATAAGTCCTTACTAAGATTATGGAAAAGCAGCTCAAAAACATCAAGAAATTATTGGTTGCCAACAGAGGTGAGATTGCGATACGGGTCATGCGTGCTGGAACAGAACTAAAAATTAGAACTGTTGCGATATATACCTACGAAGATCGTTATTCATTACACCGCTACAAAGCTGATGAAGCCTACCAAATTGGTCCTGATGAGGAACCTCTGAAACCCTATCTTGATATTGAGGAGATTATTAAGCTTGCCAAAAAAGTAGGTGCTGATGCCATTCACCCAGGATACGGTTTCTTGTCTGAAAACGTAAACTTCGTGAGAAGATGTCAAGAAGAAGACATCATCTTTGTAGGTCCAGAACCTGAGGTTATGGATCGATTGGGCGATAAAGTAAGTGCCAAAAAAATTGCACGTGCCTGTGAGGTTCCATTGATTGAAGACAATCAAAAGGAATTGAGTGACATAAAGATCGTTAAAGCCGAAGCCAAACGTATTGGTTTCCCTGTAATGATCAAAGCCGTTGCCGGTGGTGGTGGTCGTGGTATGCGCGTGGTTCGTCATGCCGATGAATTGGAACTACTTTTCAATGAAGCCAAAGGAGAAGCCCTTCGTGCTTTCGGTGATGGCACCATGTTTATGGAGAAATTTGTGGACCGACCAAAACACATAGAGGTTCAAATCATGGGAGACAACTACGGAAACCTCGTTCATTTATTTGAGCGAGACTGTTCTGTTCAACGTCGTTTCCAAAAAGTAGTGGAAGTAGCCCCTTGTGTATCTATTTCAGACACAACAAAAAACAATCTCTATCAATATGCCCTTCGCATAGCGAAACATGTAAATTACAATAACGTAGGTACCGTAGAATTCTTGGTCGATCTAGATGAAAATATTTACTTCATTGAAGTGAATCCTAGAGTTCAAGTTGAACATACCATTACAGAAGAAGTTACAGGTGTTGACATCGTTCGCTCTCAAATACTGATTGCAAACGGACATCAACTTAGTGACAGTTGCATATTTATTAACGGTCAAGAAGATGTCAAATGTCAAGGCTACGCGATTCAGTGTCGTGTAACTACTGAAGATCCTGAAAATGATTTCAAACCAGATTTCGGGAAAATTATTGCCTATAGAAATGCAGGTGGGTTTGGAATTCGATTGGACGAAGGAAGTTCCTACCCTGGTGTGAAAATATCTCCGTTCTTTGATTCTATGCTGGTAAAAGTTTCAGCAAAGGGAAGAACACTTTGGGGAGCTGCCGATAGGCTTTATAGAACTCTGCAAGAATTTAGAATACGTGGAGTAAAAACAAACATTGCCTTCCTGGAAAATGTAATCTCTCACGACGATTTCATCAAAGGAAAATGCACCGTAAACTTCATTCAAGAGCACGATGAACTTTTTGATTTCAAAAAACGTAAAGATCGTGGGACAAAACTTCTAAGATACCTATCTGAAGTAATTGTTAACGGGAACCCTGACGTCAAACAAATCGATCGAAGTAAAAAATTCATTTTACCTACCGTTCCTGATTTTGATCAATTTCAAGCAGCTCCTGCGGGAACCAAGCAAATGCTTGATAAACTTGGTCCAGATCAATTCAGCCAATGGTTGAAAAACGAAAAGAAAGTACATTATACGGATACCACTTTCAGAGATGCACATCAGTCTCTTTTGGCAACAAGAATGCGAACTTTCGATATGCTAAATGTGGCTGAAAGTTTCTCAAAAAACGTCCCTGAAGTATTCTCCATGGAAGTCTGGGGTGGAGCCACCTTTGATGTTGCCATGCGCTTCTTGAAGGAATGTCCATGGACACGCCTAGAGCATTTGAGGAAATCCATACCAAACGTTTTGCTACAAATGTTAATTCGTGGATCTAATGGTGTGGGATACAAAGCATACCCAGACAACTTAGTTGAACGATTCATTGCAGAGGCAGGTGCCAAAGGAATTGACGTATTCAGAATCTTTGACTCACTCAACTGGCTTGAGGGAATGAAGACCAGTATTAAAGCTGTTAAAGAGCAAACCAACTCTCTAGCTGAAGTTTGTGTATGCTACACGGGCGACATTCACAATCCAAACGAAAATAAATACACCCTAAACTACTATGTAGATTTGGCGCGTCGTATTGAAGACGAAGGTGCTCATATATTAGCCATCAAAGACATGGCTGGACTATTGAAGCCCTACGCTGCAACTGAGCTGATCAGCACACTGAAAGAAAATGTGAACATCCCAATTCACTTACACACGCACGACACTTCAGGTTTACAATTGGCTACCTATTTAAAAGCTGTTGAAGCTGGAGTAGATGTAGTCGATCTGGCCGTTAGCTCCATGTCAGGTCTTACCTCACAACCGAGTTTCAACTCCATGTTAGCGATGATGGAAGGTCATGAGAGAGAAAACAAATTGAATCTTAAAAGCTTGAATTCCTACTCCAACTACTGGGAAGGAGTTCGAGAGTACTACTATCCGTTCGAGTCGGGATTAAAAGCAAGTACTGCTGAAGTATTTGATCATGAAATCCCAGGAGGACAGTATTCTAATTTACGTCCACAAGCAAATGCACTTGGACTGGAAGAGCAATTTGAAACCGTTAAGGAAAACTACGCTACGGTTAACGAAATGTTCGGTAACATTGTTAAGGTAACACCTTCTTCAAAAGTAGTTGGAGATATGGCCTTATTCATGACCTCAAACGGCTTGAGTAAGGAAGATGTTTTGACCAATGGAAAAGAGCTGTCATACCCAGATTCCGTAATCAACTTCTTCAAAGGAGACTTAGGTCAACCAGAAGGTGGTTTCCCTAAGGAACTTCAAAAGCAAATCCTGAAAGGTGAAACTCCTATAGAAGGTCGTCCTAACGTTCACTTAGAACCAGTTGACTTTGAAAAAGGATTCAAAGACTTCAAACGTAAATTTGATAAGGACAGCTCGTTCACAGATTTCATTTCTCAACAATTCTATCCTAAAGTTTTTAATGACTTCTTCAAACACAGAGAAGAATTCGGAGAAGTATCTTACGTGCCGTCCAAAGCCTTTTTCTATGGGTTAGACATCAACGAAGAGATCATTGTTGAAATCGGTCAAGGTAAACGATTAATTGTTCGTCTTCAATACGTAACGGAACCAGATGAAGATGGAATCCGTCAGGTGTTCTTTAAGCTGAATGGACAAACGCGTGTGATTGATGTGAAGGATAAATCATTCCAATCAACAAAAGTAGCCCACCGAAAAGCTGAAACAGAAAACGAAATTGGCGCTCCACTTCAAGGAAAGCTATCTAAGGTATTGGTGAAAAATGGAGAAGAAGTTGAAAAGAACGCGCCACTATTCATCATCGAAGCGATGAAAATGGAATCTACCGTAACAGCACCATTCTCAGGAAAAGTTCAGAAAATACACCTAAGAGGTGGCGTCATTGTTGAACAAGACGACTTGATAGTTGAATTAAAAACAGAAGAATAATATCAGTCAGATAGATTGATTTCAACCAAGCCTTTGTAATTTATAAAGGACTCTTGTCCTTTTCTTGGCTCGGCCATCATATCATTAGCGTCGGCAACTCCGACGCCCGCATACAAAAGGCGCGCTTTCTTTTCGAGAGCGTGCTTTTTCATTTTCTGCATCCACCCTGCATCATATTTACTCGGGTCTTCAGGGAAAGTGACCGTACGTACCAATACGAAAAAAACCACCTTCTCATCTTTAATACAAACAAATTGAGGTGAGTTCCCCAATTCGCTTTTGATCGCAAGGAATTCAAAACCATTCTCTTCGAGATGCTTCCCAACTACTTTCATTCCCATCTGATGTAATTCTTGTCGCTTCAATTCCATAATTCAAATTTATACAAAAAAATGTCCTGAAATTAAGAAGAGCTCAAGTTTATAGTAGGAGATGGGATTAAGTCGATTCGCTCTTGCTCCCTATAACTTCTGAATAAGACCTCATTAAAATGAAGACCGCTATGCTCTTTTTTTTGAATCTACCCTTAATCTTGAGCAAGCTCTATTTAAAATTAAATTCAAAAAAAAACCAGTCCAAAAGGACTGGTCTTCATTTTAATGGGTGGATGATGGGATTCGAACCCACGACCCCCGGCACCACAAACCAGTGCTCTAACCAACTGAGCTACAACCACCATTTTAAGTCTGCAAATATATATTAATATTCATTAAACATAAAAACTTATTTATATTTGTTATATGAAAAAAATAGGTGAAAAAATTGTTCTTCATGTTGAAGGAATGACCTGTAATAATTGTGCTAATGGCATAAAAAA
>JAKMFX010000022.1 GCA_022425195.1 Flavobacteriales bacterium
AACATAAAAAAAGGTTTGTCTCCATTTTCCTTGATGTTTTTTAGAGCTTCTTTTGTAAAATCATCAGTAAGGTAAGTTAAGCTACTAGGTTTGATAATAGAGTCATTTCTTTGGATATGCATTCGCCTATTTTTTGAAGGCATCCCCCAATAATTCATGTTACCACCTGAAAAGCCAAACCATTTATCAAAGCCTCTGTTATGAGGAAGAAAAGATTTATGATCCCCAAGATGCCATTTGCCTATTGCATACGTATTGTATCCAGCGTTTTTTAACTTATCAGATAAAGTCACCTCGTCTAGAGAAGTTCCTAATTCGGAATTTTTCGGTTGATAAGGCACATTGTGTTCATGTCCAAAACGTTGTTGATATCGACCAGTGAGAAGGCCAGCCCTTGAGGGGCTACAATAGGGATGAGTTACATAAGCAGATGTAAAGTTAATCCCCTCCATTGAAATTTTATCTATGTTGGGAGTAAGGATGTCATCAGACCCATTGAAACCGACATCTTTATATCCTAAATCATCGGTAAGAATCAAAATAATATTTGGTTGCTTGTTTAAAGCTTTAAATGGTTCCTTTTTGACATATTGGTCACAACTACATGCTGAAATGAATAGTAAAATCAAATACAAGGAACTTCTAAAAGTCATATTACATTATTCCAAGAAAAGTTCAATTACAGGGATTTCTGTATTTGGCTTACGAACAGGGATATTTAAAGTTATGCCTTTGTCATTTTTATTGACATCATCCATCCACGCCCCTTTTTTAGTTCCCATTTTTAGTTCTGACGCATCTTTCAAAATCTGTGCATACTTTACTTTTCCAGCTAAATTAGGAAGATAAATTGTTTTAAATGGCCAACTTAACACATGGACATAAAGCCGATTTGTCTTCGGATTATAAGTTAGTAAACAGTTATCAGGTGCTTTTATATCATCTGGAGCAGCTGTACAACCATAAATCGAACGACTATTGTATTTCATCCATTCATGTGTCGCCTCCAAACGGTCAACAGCTTCATCTTGAATAATTCCTCGAGCAGTTGGGCCAACATTCAAAAGTAGATTACCACCCTTGCTAACGGTTTCAATTAGCATGACTATAGTCTGTTTTGGACTCTTCCAAGTATATTGGTCTCTATGATAGCCCCATGAGCCAGAAAATGTTTGGCACGTCTCCCATGGAACTTTTCTCCCTTCGAAAGTCACCCAATTCTTTGGCATAAATTGCTCAGGGCTTTTATAATCCCAACCACCTTCTTCTTCCAGGTCCATTCGATCGTTGAGGATTATATTTGGCTGTAGTTTTCGAATTTGCTTGTATAGTGCTTCTGAATCCCAATATGATTTACCCTTTCCATTTTTTTTATGTGGATATGAAAAGTCAGCAAACAAAACGTCAATTTGACCATAGTTTGTCATGAGTTCTGTTATTTGATTCATAAGAAAACGCTGAAACTTTTTCTTGTCTCGATTTTTATCATTTTCAATTTCCTGCTGGTTATTCCTTTCTGGGTGTATGTGTTCGTTAACTAAAAAATCTGGATGATGCCAATCAATTAACGAATAATACAAACCAATTCGGATACCCTCTTCTCTAAATGCCTCAATCAATTCTTTTAGAAGATCTCTTCCTATTGGAGCATTGGTTACCTTATAATCAGAGTAATCTGTGTCATACATTGAAAACCCATCGTGATGCTTTGCAGTAAATACTACATATTTCATTCCTGCCTTTTTTGCAAGGCTAGCCCATTCGCTGGGGTCATATAGATCCGGATTAAAGAATTCTACATATTTTTTATAATCTTTTTTAGAGATTTGCTCATTACTCATAACCCATTCATGCCGAGCAGGTAAGGCATATAGTCCCCAATGAATGAACATGCCAAATCGCGCTTCGCTCCACCATTGCATTCGCTCCACTTTTTCCGATGGAATTGCAAATTCGTTGATGTTTTGTGAAGATAAAGGGGTTATAAAAGTTAAAATAGTAGCAAATAGACTGTACAGAAATTTCATTTTGATTATCATTTTTAGACAAAATTAAATCACACTCTCTTTAAATTAGTGAAGAAATGTTTCATGTTGTGTTACAAATGGTCTTTTAAATAAAATAATTAGATTAAATAGCATAGCTTTATAAAGTCATTTTAATTTATGATCAAATCACACAACCTTATTGTAAAATCCCCTGGCCGCATCAACTTGATTGGCGAGCACATTGATTACAATGGCGGGCATGTACTGCCGGCAGCGATAGATCGTAAAGTCACCATGTTGTTTAGAAAAAATGACAACAGCCTATGTCGGGTAAATTCTGAAGATGAAGGTGCGTTTACTTTTGATATCAACAAGCCCTTACAAATCAGCGATACCCATTGGGAGAACTATGTACTTGGTGTTGTCGATGGGATTGTAAAAGCCCGCCCAGGTAAGCTTAGAGGTTTTGATTGTGTGATATCCAGTGAGTTGCCTATTGGTGCTGGTATCAGCTCATCGGCTGCGCTGGAGTGTGGGGTTGCCAAAGGCTTAAATGATTTGTTTGATCTGGGGCTTTCCAACCTTGAAATGATCGAGATCTCTCGCATGGCAGAACACAACTTTGTTGGTACCAAATGTGGGGTGATGGATCAGTTTGCAGTGACGATGGGCAAACGAAAAAAACTATTACTTCTCAACTGCGAGACCTTAGATTATAAACTGATCGATGCAGAGTTTTCCCCTTATAAGATATTGCTACTGAACACCAATGTATCGCATAACTTGGCATCGAGTGAGTACAACACGCGAAGAGAAGAATGCGAGGAGGCTCTTGCTGTCATTCAAAAAAACTACCCAGAGTATCAATTTTTAGCCGATGTTCCAGAAGCAACCATTGAGACTTACAAGGAAAAACTATCTGAAAAAGTCTATCAGCGTGCACTTTTTGTGTCGCGTGAAAACGCCAGAACCTTAAAAGCTGCAGAGCTTATCCAAAGCGGAGAAATTAAGGGATTTGGAGCACTGATGTACCAAACCCACGAAGGACTGTCAAAAAACTATGAAGTCAGTTGCCCTGAACTCGATTTTTTAGTGGACCTATCAAAAGACCTCCCACAAGTAGTAGGTAGCCGTATGATGGGTGGTGGCTTTGGTGGTTGTACCATTAACCTAGTGGAAGAGGGCTTTGTCAATGAGTTTATGGATTTGGCAAGCAATGCCTACAAAGAACAGTTTGATATTAACCTTACCTCTATATTAGTTGCCACGTCCAATGGCGTAGAAACGATAAAATCTGAATAGTTAGATGGATTTTAACAACACCCCACATAGAAGAAAAAACATCCTCACTGGTGAATGGGTACTGGTATCTCCACACCGCACCAAACGCCCATGGCAAGGTAAAAAAGACAAGCCGCAAGAAGTGGAGCTTTTGGAGTACGATCCCAACTGTTATCTGTGCCCGGGCAATGAACGCGCAGGAGGCGCCAAAAACCCAGACTACACAGGTACCTATAGCTTCCAAAATGATTTTGCAGCCCTACTTGAAGGCCCAGAAGAATCCTTTAAGGATGGCCTATTAGAGGCCGAGAGCGAATCTGGAATATGTAAAGTGATTTGCTATTCGCCTAACCACAGTCTGACGCTACCACTTATGGAAGAGCGTGATATAGAAAAGGTGATTAGCCTTTGGCAAAAGGAATACACTGACCTTGGGAGTGATCCAGACATCAACTACGTACAGATTTTTGAGAACAAAGGGGCGATTATGGGCTGCTCCAACCCACACCCACATGGACAGGTGTGGGCACAACACTCCATTCCGCAAGAGGTTCAGAAAAAAGTGGTACGCCAAAAAAGCTATTGGGATCAAAACAACAGTAGTTTACTGGGCGATTACCTCAAAAAAGAGCTCAATTCCAAAGACCGGATTGTATTGGAAAACGAAAGCTTTGTAGCACTTGTTCCTTACTGGGCGGTATGGCCGTTTGAGGCGATGATTGTGCCCAAAAGGCATGTTACTTCTATTTTAGAACTCTCACAGCAAGAGGTATCTGATTATGCAAGTATCATAAAAGCCCTCACCACTAGATACGACAACCTTTTTGAGACCTCATTTCCCTACTCTGCAGGCATACACCAAGCGCCTACAGACGGCAAGGATAACAGCCACTGGCATATGCATATGTCATTTTATCCGCCCTTACTTCGCTCAGCCGAGGTCAAGAAATTTATGGTCGGCTATGAGATGTTTGCCAATCCCCAGCGTGACATCTCCGCTGAGCAAGCCGCAAAGCGTCTGCGTGATTGTGCAATCAAACACTATTCACAAACAACAAAACGTAAAGAAAACCATTAAAAACAAAACCAAATGGATTTTTCAACAATAGACATTGCTGTATTTGCGTTTTATGCGCTCATCATTTTATCATTCGGACTGTTTGTATCACCCCAAAAAAAGAGTCACCATATCTGATGACTCGATTGTAGATAACCCTATTGAAATATCGAACATAAGTCTAACTCCAAAAGACTTAATCGAC
>JAKMFX010000027.1 GCA_022425195.1 Flavobacteriales bacterium
TTTCTGAACCTTATCAACCACAGGCCTAAGCACCTTTAGGTCACGATCCGATTTACTTCCAAAAAAACTCCCTAATATGTTTTTTATGATACTCATTTTATGATTTTTTCAAGCGATAACAAATGTAAATAAAAAGCATGTATGAATGACTCTATTCACATTTTTTATACGAGCAAATTAGGGACCAAAATTCTAATTCTGACAATTCGTCAGCGTCATTAACAAGTCGTGAATCACAAATGATCGACATCCATTCGTGGAAGATTCAATACCATGAATATTTTTTGAGTAAAAGAATTGCTTATTGGGATGAAATAGATACAAAAAAACCCATCGCAATGCGATGGGTTTTTGTTAATATTCTTCTTCATTCCACAGGAAGTCTTCTTCCGTAGGATAGTCGGGCCAAATTTCTTCAATTGACTCATAAGTGTCTCCCTCATCTTCAATAGCCTGTAGATTCTCTACAACCTCAAGGGGAGCACCGGTTCGAATGGAGTAATCTATCAATTCATCCTTCGTCGCCGGCCAGGGAGCGTCACTCAAATAAGAGGCTAATTCCAGAGTCCAATACATAATAATCTTGTTCTATTTTTTTGCAAATATAAATTATTTAATAAAACAAGCAAGTGTTTGAGGAACTCTCTCAAATTAATCTTTCTTTGGCATCCAAGGAGTTTCCGTTGCCTTTAGATTTTTTATCAAAATTCGAGACAGCACAAATAGGTAATCAGATAACCTATTAAGGTATTGAACAAGCAAATCATCAATGGTAAAGTTCTCAGCAAGCTCAACCACCAAACGCTCAGCCCTCCTACACACACAACGCGCTATATGACAATGAGATACAGTGGGATGCCCCCCGGGTAGCAGAAAGCTTTGAATGGGTTCCAGCTCTTCTTCCATAAGATCCATAGCATTCTCTAAAACTTCAACATCTCCCCTCGTCATGAGTGGTAATTTACTTCTCGATTCTTCTGTTTCTGTTGCCAAATGAGCGCCAAGCGTAAATAATCGGTCTTGAATTTGAATTAATTCTGAATTCATTTTTTCATCACCAGATAAGTCACGCAACAAGCCAATATAACTATTCAATTCATCAACAGTTCCATAGGCGTGTATTCTCAGGTGTCCCTTAGACACTCTAGCACCGCTAAATAAGGATGTTTTACCCTGATCGCCTGTCTTCGTGTAAATCTTCATACTAATCGACTAATTTTATGATGTTATTATTTTTCTTGTCAGACGCTATCAGACCGTCTTTTAATCGCAATATACGGTGTGCATGAGCCGCCACCTCTTCTTCATGAGTTACAACGATAAGGGTGTTTCCCATCTGATGAATCTCTTCAAATAGACGCATAATATCCTTTGAAGTCTTAGAATCTAAATTTCCAGTAGGCTCATCCGCCAATATGATTGAAGGATCATTCACCATAGCTCTGGCTACTGCGACACGCTGCCTCTGACCTCCAGAAAGCTGATTTGGGTGATGATCCAAGCGATTCTCCAAGCCAACCTTCATGAGCACATCTTTGGCTTTCGCATTGCGTTCATTCTTTCCGTAACCGGCATATATAAGTGGTAATGCAACATTTTCTAAGGCAGTCAATCTGGGTAATAAATTGAAGGTTTGAAACACAAACCCTATTTCTTTATTACGAATTTGAGCCAAACGATCATCATTCAACAGACTTACATTCGTCCCATTTAAATGATAAGTACCGGCAGTAGGCGTATCCAAACAACCCAAAAGATTCATTAGGGTAGACTTACCACTTCCAGAAGGGCCCATCATGGCGAGATATTCGTTTTTCGAAACAGAAACATCTAAACCCTTCAAAGCTCTTACAGTTTCACTTCCTACCTTAAATTCTCTTTTTAATCCTAAAATATCAATCATGCTTTAATGGGTACTTTACTTTTGGTAATGGTATTGTGTGCTAGGTACTTGGTATTAGGCACTTTGTACCTGGTACTTGGTACTTGGTATTGAGTACTTTGTAGCTGTACTTGCTAATTTTCACTCTAATCTTGGTGCTTTCTACTTCATTCTTGGTACTTGATACCTGGTACTTTAATCTTGACTCCTTGAACAAATCTCTACATCAAACTCAACGCATCTTCACCACAAAATGCTGTTTGGCTTGATTTTTATTCAACAGCAAGATACCAAATTGAAATAAGTCTATTGAAATAGAAACCATATTTAAGCGACATAAATCCCTCCAAACGCAGTCTTTATCCTTATCATCATGCGGTTTGTAAATAATTACACATTTGTAATCAGAAATCTCAGCCGCGGTATGTGCATCAATTTCATCCAAATAAATTAAATCGGTCTTTTGATTTTCCAATACGGAAATATCTAACTGTTTAAAGATTCCTCTTTCATATTCTGAAAAACGTTGAAGTGATAAAACCGATAATTCCTTTTGACAACTGGGAACAGACAAAGCAAGAGACACAGGGAAACTTGCAGACGGAATACAAACGGAATGAGGTTGATAAAATGCAGCCCAACGATACAGGAAAACTGCATTCCTTTCCGAAATCAAAGATGAATAAGGGGAGATGAGCTCTCGAAATTGTTTGAAAAAATAATACTCTTTTTGACTGGAAATGACTTCGTTGTAGAGATCAAAAAGAAAAGGGGAATGTAATCCGTGTGCGTTTTTAGCCTTCCAATGATAAGTGATATAGACCCGTATTTGAAAAAGAAGATGAGTTAACATAACAAGAACTAAACAAACTCGGCTAACTCCATCCAACGATTGGTTTTAATCGCAATCTCATCATCAATTTCTTTGATACGTATCCCTAAACCTTTCACCTTTTCTGCATCTAGCTCCATGTTATTGAACTGTTCACCAATCTCTATTTTCTCTTGTTCAAGGTCATCAATCATCGACTCAATGGTGTCATACTCCTTTTTCTCGTTGTAGGTCAATTTTCGTTTCTCTTGGGGAGCTTTATCCACAGTAATTCCTGTTTGTTCAGCCTTTACTTGGTTGGAACGCACATTAGAAGAAACACTGGATCTGTAATCAGTATAGTTACCCGGGAAATCTTTGACTTGGCCTTCTCCCTCAAAAACAAAAAGGTGGTCGACCAAGCGATCCATAAAATATCGGTCGTGAGAAACCGTTATCATACATCCTTGAAATTCATCCAAAAAATCTTCTAACACCTTAAGTGTGATCAAGTCCAAATCATTCGTCGGCTCATCTAGGATTAAAAAATTTGGATTTTTCATCAAGATGGTCAGTAAGTACAATCTCTTTTTCTCACCACCACTAAGTACCGAAACGTGTTTCCATTGTGCATCTTTAGAGAATAAAAAACGCTCCAACAATTGTGCAGCGGTCATCTTTCTACCTCCCACCAAGGGAATGTACTCTGCAATGTCACGCACAATTTCTATAACACGTTTTCCCTCATCCATGTTCATTCCACTCTGTGTGTAATAACCAATAACAACCGTATCTCCAAGTATAATTTTCCCTGCATCAATAGGTTCAGAGCCCGTTAACATATTCAACACAGTTGTTTTTCCAACACCATTCTTACCCACTATACCTATGCGGTCTCGCTTTTTAAAAGTGTAGGTAAACTGATCGAGAATCTTTAGTTCGCCGTATGCTTTTGACACCTTGTGCAGTTCTAATATTTTAGACCCCAAACGCGTCATCTGTATCTCAAGTTGAACCTTGTCGTTTTTAATTCTCTGTTTTGCAGATTTCTCTACCTCATAAAAACTTTCAATACGGGCTTTGGATTTTGTCCCTCTGGCCTTGGGTTGTCTTCGCATCCACTCCAGCTCTTTAGAGTATAGATTCTTGGCTTTATCAATATTGGTTTGTAAGATGGCCTGCCGCTCTTCTTTCTTTTCGAGGTAATAGGTATAATTCCCTTTATAACGGTAAAGAGCGCCTTCTTCCAGTTCAAGGATTTCATTACAAATGGCATCTAAGAAATAACGATCGTGAGTCACAATAAAGAGCGTTACTTGCTCTTTAGTCAAATATTCCTGCAACCATTCAATCATTTCTAGATCAAGATGATTGGTAGGTTCATCAAGGATTAAGAAGTCGGGCTGTTCAATTAAAATCTTAGCTAGAGAAAGTCTTTTTCTCTGACCTCCAGAGAGCACTGATACTTCTTGCTTCAAATCATCCAGTTTCAATTTGGACAAAATCGTTTTCACCTTAACCTCATAATCCCAAGCTTCCAGCTGATCCATAGAGTCAAAAGCCTTTTGGAAAGCACTCGCATCGTCAGGATTTAATAATGCCGCTTCATAGGATCTAATGGCTAAAAGCATAGGATTTTCAGACTCATAGATAGCTTCAAATACTGTTTTTGCCTCTCCAAAATCAGACTCTTGTTGTAAAAAAGCAATTTGAACTCCTTTACGGTAAACAATCTCTCCAGTGTCTGCTGGCTCCACACCTGCTAAGGCCCTTAATATGGTTGTTTTTCCCGTACCATTTCTAGCGACCAATGCGACTTTCTGACCTTGATCGATTCCAAAGTTCAAACCCTTGAAAAGCGTCTGAATCCCATATGACTTCCCTAAATCTTGTACTGATAAATAATTCATATTGTGTGTAGCGTGCGGTAAATAGCACTAGGCTTCTAATGTGTTAATAATACTCATCCTTTAACAAGTAATTCCCCACATAGTCAGCAACCCCTTCTTCTAAAGTGTGAAAAGAATTTTCATACCCGACCCCTTTTAGTTTACTCATATTGGCCTGAGTGAAGTATTGATATTTATCTCTAATGTCAATGGGTGTATCTACAAAGCTTATCTCTTCTTTGACTGCCATACCCTTAAAGGTAGCCTTTGCTAAATCCAAAAAGGCTCTAGCATCTCCAGTTCCCAAGTTGTACAAGCCAGAATCCTTACGATGATGTAAGAAGAAATACAATACGGAAACCACATCTTTTATATAAATGAAATCCCTCAATTGCATCCCATCTTCAAAGTTAGGATTGTGTGAACGAAATAATTTCATGGCACCGGTTTCCCCTACCTGCTTAAAAGTATGATAAACCACCGAAGCCATTCTACTTTTATGATACTCATTAGGGCCATATACATTGAAGAATTTAATCCCTGCCCAAAAATAGGGCTGTCGTTCCTGAGCCAATGCCCACTTATCAAAATCATTTTTTGAATCTCCATAGGGATTCAAAGGTATCAGTTGGTCAACGACTTCATGAGTGTCTTCATAACCTAACTCTCCCAACCCATAGGTGGCGGCTGATGAAGCATATAATAGTGGAATACCATAATCGATACAGGCATTCCACATCTTCTTTGAATAATTAAGATTTAATTTATCAAAAATCTCTACATCAAATTCACTGGTATCTGTGCGAGCACCCAGGTGGAATATGAATTGAACCAAATGCTCGTTTTCATCTAACCAGTTGAAAAAATCATCTCGATGAACTTTTTCTGAGTAAATTTTCCCTTCGAGATTTTTGTTCTTATCATCCCTTGAAAAGTCATCAACCAAAATGATGTCTTTGAAGTTCTCTTGGTTCAACTTGGAAACCATACAAGAACCTATAAAGCCTGCAGCGCCTGTAACTACGATCATAATTTTTTATTCATCAATTCAAATGCCTTTTCTGTGTCTTCAGTGGGAATTTGGCACACCTTATTTTCACAAACAAAGATACGTGTTTGACCTTTGCTAAAACGATTTTCTAGTAGGGGAAGTTTACTCGGACTTTTACTTCCACAAATCATCTTATTTGGAAGGTAATCCGCGTGGAACTCTAATGACTTTTTCAGAGCTTCTTCACCAACAATTGCCACTTCATAAAATGGATAGATCTGATTCATTAATAAGTTCAACCAATTGGAGTATCCAGAAGGATAATTATGAATATCTCCAATAACATTGTTCAACATCTGATTGGCTTTTGCATGATAATCTTCTCTCCCAAAATGATGCCCTAACAAAAACAAATTATTTGCCATCACAGAATTTGAAGCGGGAATCACATTATCATTTACTTCCATTTTTCTTGCGATCAATGCTGGATCTTCATCAGAAGTAAAAAAGAACATTCCCGAAACTCCATCTTGAAAATGCTTAATGGAATACTCCATCAGTGTCCCAGCTTGATTTAGCCATAAGGCATCAAACGTTGCCTCATATAGTTTCAAAAATCCTTCAATGACAAAGGCATAATCTTCCAAATAACCATTAATGGTAGAACGCCCCTCTTTGTATGAGTGATTTAAACCCCCATCTTTTCGAAGTTGCTTGGTAAGGATAAATTGAGCATTGGCTAAAGCCAAATCTAAAAAGTGTTGCTCACCAAATGTCAAATAAGCATCAACACAACCTTTTAGCATCAAACCATTCCAGGAGGTTAAAGTCTTATCATCCAAACCAGGTCGAACTCTCTTAGCTCTCGTTTCCATTAACACCCGCTCACATGCGGCTATTTTTAATTTCAATTCTTTTGGAGTAAGGTGGTGCCTCTCCGCCACTACAACATCAGGATCGGATCTCAATAAGATGTAATTACCATGCTCCCAATACCCTGTAGTGTTGACGTTGTAATAATCTGCAAAAACGTCATAATCAATAGTCAACAAAGAAGTCAACTCCTCTTTTTTCCAAACATAAAACTTCCCCTCCTCTCCTTCACTATCGGCATCTAAAGCGGAGTAAAAAGCCCCTTCCTCGGAGCGTAATTCTCGCTCCACAAAAGCAAGAGTCCCGTAGACTAAATTCTTGTAATCTTCATTTTTAAACTTCTGATAGGCTTCACAGTACAAGCTTACTATTTGTCCGTTATCGTAGAGCATCTTCTCAAAATGAGGCACTTTCCATAGATGATCTGTGGAATAACGAGTCATCCCACCCCCCAAATGATCATAAATGCCCCCGTAGGCAATTTTATCAAGGCTTAGCTTTACATAGTCTAGTGCATCTTGATGAGCACCTAAATGTGCATACCTTAGTAAACATTGATAATTATTCGGGATTGGGAATTTAGGTGATCTATCAGGTCCCCCATCTACAAAATCAAACTCTTTAGCCCAAGAGCGGTAGACCTCATCCAAATGAGATTTACCAAAGTGATTTTTTTGCTCATTCAATTCGACCTTTTCACTCTGCTGAACGCCATGAGTCAACCTTTGAGCATAATCGAGGGCTTTCTCCAAGTTTTGCTCATAAAAATCTGCAATGGTATTGATCTGCTCTATCCACTGATCTCTCCTAAAGTACGTACCCCCCCATATCGGTTTTCCGTCCGGCAATACGATACAATTTAAAGGCCAACCCCCTCTACCCGTCATCAATTGTACCGCATTCATATAGATTTGATCTACATCAGGCCGTTCTTCTCTATCGACTTTTACATTTACAAAACGACCATTCATCACTTTGGAAGCCAAATCATCTTCAAAACTCTCATGTTCCATGACATGACACCAATGACAAGCAGAATAACCAATACTCACAATAACTAATTTATTCTCTGCCTTTGCTTTTACAAATGCCTCATCACCCCATGGAAACCAATCTACTGGATTGTATGCATGTTGAAGTAAATAGGGAGAGGTTTCGTCTATTAATCGATTGCTTTGTTTCTTCTTCATGATTTTTTTGATTGTGACTGTACGCATGAAGGCTGGAGGCCCTAATCAGATAAATAATAGGTTTTCTGAAGATTTCACATGACCCTTAGCCAACATAAAATCATACATTTTTTCTACAGCTTCTTTGCCTTTTTCGCCCAGAGATAAGCTGTAATCATTAACGTACAAATCAATATGCTTACGCATGACATCCTCATTCATTTCTTGAGCATTAGCACGCACAAAAGCAGAGCTATCCATAGGATTTTCAAAGGCATAAGAAATACTTTTGCGAATGAGTCTCTGCACTTTATGTTGAATGTCTCTGTCTAAACTTCTATCTATAGCAATTCCTCCAAGAGGAATAGGTGTGTTTGTTTCTTGTTCCCAATAAGCTCCTAAATCACTCACTTTTTCAAAGCCACGATCCGAATACGTAAACCGATTTTCATGTATGATCAATCCCGCTTTTACTTCATTCTCTCTAACGGCAGATTCAATATCAGAGAACAGCATTTCTTTTTTGTGCTGAAGACTAGGGAATGCAAAATTTAAAAGAAAATTTGCGGTCGTATACTTTCCGGGTATGGCGATTAAGTCTTCTGACAAAGGATTTGAATCGCCCTGATTTTTTATAAGCAAGGGCCCACAGTTCCTTCCTAAAGCCGATCCTGAATCCATCATAACATAAGTCTTCAAAACATGAAAAAATGCGTGATAGCTCAATTTTGTAATGGCCAAATCACCTCGAAAAGCTCTTTGGTTGAGCTCTTCAACATCTGCCATTATTACTTCAAATTTGAGCCCCTCAGTATCAATCTTATCATGAATTAAAGCATCGAAGATAAAGGTGTCGTTAGGACAAGGAGAAAATCCGATTTTCATCTTTTTCATGAGGAGAGTAGTTTCACAATTTCATCATTTAAATTCTTCACTGCAGAAGGAATATCCCAATTGGCTTTATTTCTTCGCTCCACATAATTGGAAATAGCACGTATTTGAATGCATGGTACCTGAGCCATTTTACAGGCGAAAAAAAATGCAGCACCCTCCATAGTTTCGACCTGTGGATTTAGGCGTTGTCTAATTTTTTCGATTTCATCTTCGGATCCATGAACCGTATTTACCGTTATTGCACGTAACTTTGGATAGGGTAAGTCTAATAAATTCTGACGATTCCTCAATACAGCATTCTTCATTGACAGATCATTACTCAAATCAAAACCTAATTCCGAAAGGGGAATGAATTCATTTCCGTCCTGAACACCCAACTCTGAAAACTGGTCTTCAACAATTTCTACAACTTTACCCAGAGGAATCGAGGTATCAAAAGAGCCTGCAATGCCTACATTGATAACTCGATCATAAGTTCCAGAAACCAATACCCTCCCTAAATGATATGAAGTAGCTACCATACCTACTCCAGTAAATAACACGTCAAAAGTATGACCGGCTATTTTATATGTCTCCAAAAAAGAATCAATAATTCGGAGCTTTTCTGCTCTTTTTAAAATTGGATTTAACTCCATTGGAGTCGCGGATACGACAAGTGTTTTCATAAGTCAAAGATAAAGAATAGTTACGGGTTGTCGTTTTTTAGATCACGAGTTTTATTTGTTTTGAAAATCACAGCATATGCGCCTCGTTTTAGAGGATATAAAAACCTGCACCTGAACATAAAAAGCACTTTATTATAGATTCAACGACTGGAATAATGTGCTTTCTTAGAAGCAAAATTGATTATATTTGCACGGTTAAATTCAGAAATAAAGATGGTTTACATCACAAGAAGAGAGCGCTTTTGCTCAGCACATAAATTGTACAATCCCGAGTGGGATGCTGCCAAAAATGAAGAAGTATTTGGGCCCTGCTCTAACGAGCACTGGCACGGACACAATTTCATACTCTTCGTTACGGTTAAAGGCAAAGTGAATCCTGACACAGGATTTGTGGTTAACCTGAAGGATCTGAGCCCACTCATCAAAGAAAAAGTAGTCGACAAGCTCGACCACAAAAACATCAATTTAGATGTGGACTTTATGCACGGTAAAAGAGCCTCTACAGAAGTATTGGCCATGGAAATTTGGAAACAGCTATACGCTCCAGTGAAAGCAATTGGTGTAGAGCTTCACCGTATCAAAATTCAAGAGACGGAAAACAACTCCGCAGAATATTTTGGAGAATAAATCAAGGAATCATCTAGACAAATACTCCGCCTTAATAGGCCTAAGTAACAAGAACACAACCAAGCTGAAAAAGCAACTATGAAAGCATACGTTTTCCCTGGACAAGGAGCTCAATTCACAGGAATGGGCAAAGACCTTTACGAAGCTTCGCAAGAAGCAAAAGAATTATTCGAACAAGCCAATAAAATTTTAGGTTTCCGAATTACTGACATTATGTTTGATGGTGAAGCCGAACAACTCAAGCAAACCAAAGTAACTCAACCTGCGATTTTCTTGCATTCAACCATCCTTGCTAAGCTATTGGGAAGCAACTTTCAACCAGAAATGGTTGCTGGTCATTCGTTAGGCGAGATATCTGCACTTACAGCAGCCGGAGTATTGGCCTTTGAAGACGGTTTAAAATTGGTTTCTAAAAGAGCGCTGGCCATGCAAGCAGCTTGTGAGGCTGAACCCTCTACCATGGCCGCTATTTTGGGCTTAGAAAACGAAGTCGTTGAAGACATCTGTGGGAAAATTGATGGCATTGTGGTCGCTGCAAATTACAACTGTCCGGGGCAACTTGTAATTTCAGGTGCTGTTGATGCAGTAAATGAAGCCTGTGAACAACTAACTGAAGCTGGAGCGCGAAGAGCATTAGTTCTTCCCGTAGGAGGAGCTTTTCATTCCCCTTTAATGGAGCCCGCTCGAGCGGAACTGGCAAATGCCATTGAGGCAACAACCTTTAACACTCCGATATGTCCGGTGTATCAGAATGTAACAGCCTCTGCAATCACAAGCCCTGATGATATTAAAAAAAATCTGGTTGCTCAATTGACAGCTCCTGTTCGATGGACGCAAACCATGCAGCAAATGATCTCTGACGGCGTCTCTAGCTTCACTGAAGTCGGCCCCGGAAAAGTACTTCAAGGACTGGTAAAAAAAGTAGATCGGAAAATGCCAACAGAATCGGCTGAAATCTAAAAAGAAGCTCTTCGGAGCTTCTTTTTTTTATCGATACAGTAGTCAACTGTGGAGATTAGACCCTATCTCTTCTGTTAATTCTCCTTATAAGCACCTGAAGCTACTCGCTCTAGCCAATCTGAGTTATCCAAATACCAGTCAATGGTTTTACTCAGTCCTTGCTTAAAATCTACTGAAGGTTTCCACTTCAGCTCATTACATAATTTCGTCGCGTCGATCGCATATCTCTTATCATGACCAGGTCGATCCTTAACAAAGCTTATTAATGTAGCCGAACTTCCTTTCATGCGACCCAACTTTTCATCCATCAACTCACATAAGAGATGAATTAAATCAATATTTGTCCACTCGTTAATACCTCCAATGTTATAGGTCTCTCCTTGTTTCCCGTGATGAAAAATAGCATCTATAGCAATGGCATGATCTATAACATACAACCAATCTCTGGTATACTGACCATCTCCATAAACGGGCAATTCTTTTTCTTCTATGATGTTGTTTATAAACAGTGGGATTAATTTTTCAGGAAACTGATTTGGGCCGTAATTGTTAGAACAATTGGATATCACAAAAGGCAATCCATAAGTGTTTCCATAAGCCCTAACAAAATGGTCTGAGCTGGCTTTAGATGATGAATATGGAGATTGAGGATCGTAGGCAGTCGCTTCTGTAAACAATCCACTCTCTCCAAGGGAACCGTATACTTCATCGGTAGAAACGTGATAGAATAATTTTCCCTCAAAGGCTCCTCCCCACTCCTCTTTAGCTACGTTTAATAAATTTACCGTACCCAATACATTCGTGTGAATGAAGGCCATAGGATCTTCTATAGAACGATCAACGTGAGACTCTGCAGCCAAATGTATCACTCCATCAATTTGATGTTTCTCGAAAATATCTTTCACCAAGTCCTTATCTGTAATGTCACCCTTTACGAAGGTATAATTTGAGGCTGACTCTAAATCTTTTATTGAATCTAGATTACCCGCATAAGTGAGTAAATCCAAATTCACAAAATTAGACTCAGGGTATTTTAAGACCATTAATCGCAAAACATGGGAACCGATAAATCCGGCTGCACCTGTAATAAGTATGTTCTTTTTTGACGACATAGAATTAATCCTCTAGTTCCTCATAACGATCAATTTCTCTTTGGTAAAACTCATCAGCCTCTGCCAAAAGGTTACTTATCGCTGTGGTTAACTCAGCATCATTGTCAGTGCCCAACAATTCAGGCAAATCATCGTCCAACCACATCACATCGTCGTTATCTAAATTCAAGATAAAACGAGGGGACTCGGTATGAATAATAAAAACTGCATCATGACATTCAGTATTGTCTCCAACTAAAAATTTAGGTATTTCCATGTTTTTTTTATTTTCCAGCATGTAATTTAACATCTTCTTGACCAATATGATCTGCACACAAAATTATGAGTCTTTCAATGACATTTCTCAACTCTCTGATATTACCAGACCAACTGTATTTTTTTAAGGCGTTCATAGCACCTGCACTAAACTGCTTCTCTATAATACCATGTTCACCACAAATCTTCTTGCTAAAGTAAGAAACCAACTTGGGTATATCTTCTTTTCTTTGGTCTAAAGATGGAGTTTTTATCAATATGACTCCCAGACGATGGTATAGATCTTCCCGAAAGTTACCATCTCTAATCTCCTTTTGCAAATCTTTATTGGTGGCGGCAATCACCCGAACATTTACTTTAATTTGTTTATCGCTACCTACTCTTGAAATTTTATGCTCCTGAAGAGCTCTCAGCACCTTTGCCTGTGCCTTCAAACTCATATCTCCGACTTCGTCTAAAAAAAGTGTTCCTCCATCTGCCGTTTCAAACTTCCCTTTTCTTTGTTTTACGGCAGAGGTAAATGCACCTTTTTCATGTCCGAAGAGTTCCGACTCTATCAATTCTGAGGGAATGGCGGCACAATTTACTTCAATCAAAGGCGCCTTACATCGTTCACTTTTCTCGTGAATGGCATGAGCTATTAACTCTTTTCCCGTTCCATTTGCTCCTGTAATTAGCACTCGTGCACCTGTAGGAGCTACACGATCGATCATCTCATGAATTTTTAACAATTCCGGCGAGCTGCCAATCATTTCATATTTCTTTCGGACTTTCTTCTTAAGAACTTTATTTTGAGTCACGAGCTTTTTGCGATCGAGACCATTTCGGATGGTACTGAGCAATCGATTCAAATCTGGAGGCTTTGAAATGTAATCAAATGCTCCCTTTTTGATGGAATCTACTGCCGTATCAATATCACCATGACCAGAAATCATAACGATGGTCAGATCTGGGTGAGTGCCTATTGCTTTCTCAAGTAATTCAATCCCATCCATCTTGGGCATCTTGATATCACACAGAACAAGATCGTATGTATTGACTTTGATTTTCTCTAAACCTTCTAGTCCATTTTCGGCCAGATCAACCTCATAAGTTTTATCTTCATCTTTGATGATATTCGAAAGCACATTTCTTATGGATTCTTCATCTTCTATAATAAGGATTTTTGCCATTGTTTTGGATTTATTATTATTTCATTAATAAGCCCTTCTTTAAGCGCATAACTTGAAACACGTAAATCGTGAAGGGTCAATCTATTTAATATATAATTAATCATGACAATACAAATAACAATCATGTCAGCACGCATTGGGATTAAACCATCCATTTTTAATCGTTCGTCCAATGTTGATTCATAGATTATTCTTTGAATCTGGTTGTAGTCATGCATGTCAAATCTATAATATTTATTCTTTTTCCAATTCGTAGGAGATCCATTTTTACAACATATCATTTCTGCTAAGGTATCAAAAGAGCCCGAAGAACCAATAAGACAATTGACCTCATAGGCCTCAGTCATCTCAAACATTTCCTGTAACACCTCTTCAAAATGCGATTCAAGTATGCTCACATCTTCAGAGGTAATGGGATCTTTAGGCTGAAAAGTCTCTAGCAGTCTAGCCGCACCCAACTGATAACTTTTCCTCCAAAAAGATTGCTTTTGATTGGCTATGATAAACTCTGTACTTCCCCCACCTATATCAATTATCAATTTCGGCTTTTCTTCTAAGCTTATAGATTGCCGAACCCCTTTATAAATTAAATCTGCCTCCTGATCTCCATCAATGACATGAATGTGTATACCCAATTTGTCTTTTGCATCCTTCACAAATTGAGGTCCATTATTCGCACACCTAATGGCCGAAGTTGCCACCGCATAAAACTCATCTACCTCGAACTTTTCTAGGGTGTTCTTATAGGCTTGTAAGGCGCTTAGACCTCTTTGGTAAGCCTCGGAGGTTATGAAATCTTTTGTGATTCCGCCTTCACCTAATTTCACAGGAATTTTTTTCTTTTTTAAAATCGTGTAACCCGATGTATTCAGCTCTGCAATGAGTAGATTAAAGGTATTCGTCCCCAAATCTATAATGCCTATTTTCTTCATTTTCAATATATCTAATTCATTCCACCGGGGATATCAAGACCATCAGACTCTTGATAAAAAATTCTAGGTACTCAAAGAAAAATATCTCAATAGTAAAGATAACCAATAATTCACAAAACCATCGAGATTTCAATGAACTGGAAAATCAGTAAACCCGAAAGAGTGTGTTCATAAATAACAGGAAATAAAAAGGCTGAGCAATTGCTCAGCCTGAATAAATTCTTAACGTTCGTTAATTGGAATATAAGGTCTGTCATTATGACCTGTATATACTTGACGAGGACGACCGATAGGATCACCGTTCTCACGCATCTCCTTCCACTGAGCAACCCATCCTGGTAATCTACCTAGCGCAAACATTACCGTAAACATATCGGTTGGGATTCCCAGGGCACGATAAATAATACCCGAGTAGAAGTCGACATTTGGATACAATCCTCTATCGATAAAGTATTGATCTTTCAAAGCGACACCTTCCAATTCTTTTGCAATGTCTAATACAGGGTCACTAACTCCTAAAGCGCCCAACACATCTTCAGCAGCTTTCTTGATGATGCGTGCACGCGGGTCAAAGTTTTTATAAACTCTGTGCCCGAATCCCATCAGGCGGAAAGGGTCTGACTTGTCCTTGGCTTTAGCGATGTATTTAGTCACATCCCCACCATCGGCCTTAATGGCTTCCAGCATTTCGATAACAGCTTGATTTGCACCACCGTGAAGTGGACCCCAAAGAGCGGCAATACCTGCAGAAATTGAAGCATACAAGCTGGCGTGTGATGATCCTACAATACGAACTGTAGATGCGGAACAATTTTGCTCATGATCTACATGAAGGATTAATAATTTGTTTAATGCATTGGATACAACTGGATCTATTTTATATTCTTCAGTAGGCAATCCAAACATCATTCTTAGAAAGTTTGAACAGTAATCTAAATTGTTATCTGGATAAACAAGCGGCTGACGCATTCTATTTTTAAATGCCCATGTAGCTAATGTAGGTAGCTTTGCAATGATTCTAATGATGGTACCATTGACTTCTTCGGCAGAACGATTTGGATCTAATGACTTCGGATAGAAAGCCGTTAGTGATGACACCAAAGATGAAATAACTCCCATTGGATGGGCTTGTGATGGAAAACCTTCTAAAATAGCTTTCACATCTTCATGAACTAAAGTGTGATGGGTAATTTCTAATTGAAAATCGTTCAGCTGTTCTTCTGTTGGTAGCTCTCCATAAATTACTAAATAAGCAACTTCAATGAATGAGGACTTGTCAGCTAGTTCTTCAATACTGTAACCTCTGTGACGTAGAATACCTTTCTCTCCATCTAAAAAAGTGATTGCACTCTCAGTAGAACCGGTGTTTTTAAACCCTTTATCAATAGTAATAAGACCAGAAGTACTCCTTAGTTTACTGATATCAATAGCCTTTTCTCCCTCACTACCCTCAACAACAGGTAGTTTGTAGGCCTTACCTTCATAATTTAATTCTGCAAAATTTGACATCTATCCGTTTATTGATCGTTAATCCATTATGTAATCGATGTAGCCGAGAAATCGCATCCGCTACGTTGTTTGTTTTTTACTTCAAAAAACTAAAATTCTTTCCTAAGAAAATTGCAGAATCACCAAGTGCTTCCTCAATACGCAGTAATTGGTTGTATTTCGCCATACGGTCAGATCGAGAAGCAGAACCGGTTTTTATTTGCCCAGTATTCAAAGCAACCGCTAAGTCGGCAATTGTATTGTCTTCAGTTTCTCCGGAACGGTGACTCATCACTGAGGTGTAAGAATTAATTTGCGCCATTTGCACAGCATTAATTGTCTCTGTTAAGGTACCGATTTGATTTACTTTAACCAACAATGAATTCGCAATCCCCTCGTTGATCCCTCTTGACAAACGATCTACATTGGTTACAAATAAATCATCACCTACCAATTGGATTTTATCGCCCAAACGATCAGTCAAACTCTTCCAACCAGCCCAATCATCTTCATCTAATCCATCTTCAATAGAGAGAATTGGATACTTCTTACACCAATCAGCCCAGTAATCAACCATCTCGGAAGAGGTTAATTTATCACCCGTCGATTGATGAAAATGATAAACACCTTCTTCGGCATTGTAGAATTCGGAAGATGCAGCATCCATAGAAACATAAACATCCTCACCCGGTCGGTAACCCGCTTTTTCAATGGCTGTTAAAACCATCTCCATCGCTTCTACATTCGAACGTAAATTGGGAGCGAATCCACCTTCGTCACCAACGTTTGTAGCCAAACCTTTGGATTTTAAAACGGCCTTTAAATGATGGAAAATTTCTGTCCCCATCTTCAAAGACTGTGAGAAAGTTTCAGCACCTACAGGCATCACCATGAACTCTTGGAAATCGATGGCATTGTCAGCATGTGAACCTCCATTTAAGATGTTCATCATAGGAATAGGAAGCGTTCTCGCATTCACACCTCCTATGTAATTGTAAAGCATCTGCCCTGTAGATGCAGCCGCGGCTTTTGCGGTTGCTAAAGAAACAGCAAGCATAGCGTTAGCTCCAATAATTGCCTTATTCGGGGTTCCGTCAATATTGATCATTTGTTGATCAATACCGGCTTGATCTTCAACGGGTAATCCTACTAAAGAATCGTATAAAACACCATTGACGTGATCAACGGCTTTAAGAACTCCTTTACCCATGTATGTAGACTTATCTCCATCTCTAAGTTCAACAGCCTCGTATTTTCCGGTTGAAGCTCCCGATGGAACCGCAGCACGTCCGAAAGCACCTGATTCAGTAACAACATCAACTTCTACAGTTGGATTACCTCTTGAGTCAAGGATTTGGCGTGCGTGTATATCAGTAATTAAAGTCATTTTCTAAGCTAATTTTTGTGTGTTTTGAGATGATCGACAAACTGGTCAAACAGATAACGTGAGTCGTGAGGCCCTGGTGATGATTCTGGATGAAATTGCACCGAAAAACAGTTTCGATCTTTCAGACGAATACCTTCAACCGTGTTGTCATTTAAATTTTTGTGTGTGAGAATAATGTTGTCATGTCCCTCTAGACTTTTCATGTCTATAGCAAATCCATGATTCTGTGAAGTAATTTCACCAAGCCCAGATTCTAAATTGAGAACAGGATGATTGATTCCACGATGACCATTATGCATCTTATAGGTTGTTAAACCAGAAGAAAGGCCTATCATCTGATGTCCAAGACAAATTCCAAAGATAGGAAGTCCCGCATCTAAGATCTTAGCGACTTCAGCAATGACGTTTGGCATAGCACTAGGGTCTCCAGGTCCATTCGAAAGGAAAAAACCATCTGGATTCCAGGCCAGCATGTCATCCATGGTGGTATGCATTGGGAAAACTTTAAGCAAACAACCTCTATCAGCAAGACATCGTAAAATGTTGGTCTTGACACCTAAGTCAAGAACAGCTACTCTGTATTTGGAATTTTCGTCACCAAAAGTGTAGGGCTCTTTGGTCGATACCGACGAAGACAACTCAAGACCTTCCATACTTGGAACTTTGGCCAACGTTGCTTTCAAAGATTCTACATCTGTATTCTCTGAAGAAATAATCGCATTCATAGCACCTTTGTCACGTATGTATCGTACAAGAGCACGTGTGTCAACATCGCATATAGCGACCAGTCCTTCCTTCTCGTAGTATTCCTGAAGAGACATACTAGAACTTGGTCGTGAATTGTGATCATTAAAATCTTTACAAATCAAACCAGATATTTTAACACCAGAGGACTCAACTTCTTCTTCATGAACCCCATAATTACCAATATGTGCATTGGTCGTCAACATCAGTTGACCCGTATATGAGGGATCGGTAAAAATCTCTTGATAACCTGTCATTCCGGTATTAAAACATACCTCTCCAGTTGCAGTACCTCTGAGTCCTGCTGCACTTCCATAAAAGATAGCACCATCTTCTAGAAGTAAAATTGCCTTTTGTTTTGCTTGGTATTTCATTAAAGTTTAAACCTATAAAAAAAGGGATAGAGCCAAAGCTCCACCCTTTTAGTTTTATTTAAAGAATGATATAGTAGTTCCCTTATGCATCTTTATTTTCGTCATTCGAATCGTCAGACTTTTTTTCTTCAGCAGCAGGAGCTTCTTCAGATTTGGACTCTACAGCTGGTGTTTCTTCAACGACTTGAGCGTCTTCAACAGCAGGAGCGTCTTCCACCTTAGCTGTAGCTTTCTTACGTCTACGCGTTTTGGTTTTCTTAACCTCTTTTCCATTCGTGTAAACCTCATTGAAGTCTACCAACTCAATCATACACATCTCTGCATTATCACCAGGACGATTTCCTGTTTTGATGATGCGTGTATAACCTCCAGGACGATCACCCACCTTAGATGAAACAGCACCAAACAACTCCTTGATGGTTTCCTTTTGTCTTAGGTAACTAAATACAACCCTACGTGAATGTGTAGAATCGTCTTTTGCTTTTGTGATTAAAGGCTCAACATATCTTTTCAATGCTTTTGCTTTCGCCACTGTTGTGTTAATTCTTTTGTATTCAATCAATGAACAAGCCATGTTTGACAGCATCGCTTTACGATGTGCGGCTTTTCTTCCTAAGTGATTGATTTTCTTTCCGTGTCTCATGACTACTATTCGTTATCTAATTTGTACTTGGAAGTGTCCATTCCGAAGGATAAACCTTTCAAAGCAACTAATTCATCTAATTCAGTAAGCGATTTTTTACCAAAGTTTCTAAACTTCATTAAATCGCTTTTATTGAAGGTGACAAGATCTCCTAAAGTCTCAACTTCAGCAGCTTTCAAGCAGTTTAATGCTCTTACTGAAAGATCCATTTCCGTTAATTTTGAATGAAGTAGCTGTCTCATCTTCAGTGACTCTTCGTCATACTGATTTTCAGATGCGGTTTCTTCATCCTCCAACGAAATACGATCGTCAGAAAACAACATGAAGTGGTGAATTAAAATCTTAGAAGCCTCAGTCAAGGCATCTTTTGGATTGATAGAACCGTCCGTACTCAATTCTAAAACCAATTTTTCGTAATCGGTTTTTTGCTCCACACGGAAGTTTTCAATTTCAAACTTTACATTTTTTATCGGCGTGAAGATTGAATCTGTTGCAATCGTCCCCAAAGGTACTTCTTCAATATTGTGTTCCTCGGCAGTAACAAAACCACGTCCCTTGATGATGGTAAGAACCATATCGATAGACACCTTGGAATTCATGTTACAGATGACCAAATCCGGATTTAAAACTTGAAAACCAGAAATGTACTTACCAATATCTCCAGCAGTCAATTGATCTTGCTTGGATACGGATATGTGAACCGTTTCGTTTTCAACATCCTCAACTTGCTTCTTAAAACGCACTTGTTTTAAGTTCAAGATGATTTCTGTAACATCTTCTACGACACCTTCAATGGTTGAAAATTCATGTTCAACACCTTCGATGCGAACAGAGGAAATAGCGAATCCTTCTAATGAAGAAAGTAGCACTCTACGTAGAGCATTTCCAATTGTTAAACCATAACCTGGTTCCAATGGGCGAAACTCAAATTGACCAAAACTATCAGTCGAGTTTACCATAAATACTCTATCCGGCTTTTGGAAATTTAATATTGCCATATGCTAAATCTTTAACGTGTCTATATTATTTTACTTAGAATACAATTCTACAATCAGCTGTTCCTTGATCGCCTCAGGAATTTGAGCACGTTCTGGGATTGCAACAAATGTACCTTTTAGTGAATCAGAGCTAAACTCCAACCACTCGTAACTTCCTGCATTCGCTTTTAAAGAATCTGTAATCGCCTCAAGCGCTTTTGACTTCTCACGAACTTCAATTACATCGCCAGGACGTAAAGAGTAAGACGGTACGTTTACAATACCACCATTCACCGTGATGTGTCTGTGAGAAACCAATTGACGAGCTCCACTACGTGTAGGGGAAATACCCATTCTATACACTGTATTGTCTAGTCTTCTTTCACATAATTGCAACAGAATCTCACCCGTTACACCTGTTTTTGAAGATGCTTTCTTGTATAAATTACGGAATTGCTTTTCAAGTATTCCGTATGTGTATTTTGCTTTTTGCTTTTCTAAAAGCTGAACTGCATATTCAGACTGCTTTGAGCGTCTTCTTGAGTTTCCGTGTTGTCCTGGAGGGTAACTTTTCTTCTCCAAGGATTTATCAGCACCAAATATTGCCTCACCGAATCTACGTGCAATTTTAGTTTTAGGACCTGTATATCTTGCCATTTCTTAGGTTTTAAAAGGATTAAACTCTTCTACGTTTTGGGGGTCTACAACCATTGTGCGGTTGTGGAGTAACATCTACAATTTCAGAAACCTGAATTCCGTTGTTGTGTAAGGTACGGATTGCAGATTCACGACCATTACCTGGTCCCTTCACGTAAACTTTAACTTTTCTCAAACCAGCTTCATAAGCGATTTTCGCACAATCTTCAGCAGCTGTTTGAGCAGCATAAGGAGTATTCTTTTTAGAACCTTTAAATCCTTGCTTACCTGCAGAAGACCATGAAATTACTTGACCTGCATTGTTGGTAAGTGAGATAATGATGTTGTTAAAGGACGCATGTATATGAGCCTGTCCTACAGACTCAACTTTTACGTTTCTCTTTTTGTTTGTCTTAGCCATAGCTACCTACTATTTAGTTGCTTTCTTTTTGTTAGCAACAGTTTTTCTTCTACCCTTTCTCGTACGTGAGTTATTTTTAGTCCGTTGACCTCTCAACGGTAACCCAGAACGATGACGTTGCCCTCTGTTACATCCAACATCCATCAATCGCTTGATGTTCAATTGAACTTCAGATCTCAACTCACCCTCGATAGTGTAGTCTGATATGATGGTACGAATTTGACTCAATTCGTCATCATTCCAATCCTTTACCTTAGTGTTTAGATCAACACCGGCTTTTGTAAGGACTTCCTGTGCACGTGTTCTACCTATACCAAAGATATAAGTTAACCCGATTTCTCCTCTTTTATTTGTGGGTATGTCTACCCCTGCAATTCTTGCCATAGAATTTTTTTTTGATCAAGGACTAGCCTTGTCTTTGTTTAAATTTAGGGTTCTTCTTGTTGATTACATAAAGTCGCCCTTTTCTGCGCACTATTTGGCAGTCAGCACTTCTTTTCTTAATTGATGCTCTTACTTTCATCTTTTTGACTTATTTAGTATCTGTAAGTAATTCTTCCTTTGGTTAAATCGTAGGGAGACATAGCTAATTTAACCTTGTCTCCTGGCAACAATTTAATGTAGTGCATGCGCATCTTACCTGAGATGTGAGCTGTTAGAACGTGACCGTTTTCCAGTTCTACTCGGAACATTGCATTTGAAAGTGATTCTGTAATCACTCCATCTTGCTCTATTGATGCTTGTTTAGCCATACACTAATTTTTATTTTTTAACACCTCGTCAATGTATTCAAATGACGATAATATTTCTGCTTTACCCTTTCGAACAACAACAGTGTGTTCGAAATGTGCCGAAGGTTTTAAGTCGGCCGTTTTAATCGTCCAACCATCGTTTAACTGAATGATCTCTTTCACTCCCATATTGATCATGGGTTCAATAGCAATCACCAGCCCTTCTTGTAATTTAACACCTCTTCCTCTTTTACCATAATTGGGAACTTCTGGACTTTCATGAAGGTTTGCACCAACTCCGTGTCCTACTAACTCCCTAACAACAGTGTATCCACTATCTTCTGCGTGTTTTTGTATGGCGTAACCAATGTCTCCAATTCGGTGACCAGCAACTGCAACTTCGATTCCTTTGTAAAGTGACTCTCTAGTAACTTTAAGTAAATCTTGTACCTCCTTAGCAACTTCTCCTACCTCATAAGTGAAGGCAGAATCGCCAAAGAAACCATTTTTTTTAACACCACAATCTAAAGATAAAATGGTTCCGGATTCTAAAGGCGTACTGTTTGGGATTCCATGAACGACTTCTTCATTCGGAGAAACACATAAAGTGTTTGGGAACCCACTGTATCCTTTGAAACCTGGAATACCACCATGGTCTCTGATAAACTCTTCAGCAACTTTATCTAACTCAAGGGTAGTGACACCCGGTTGGATTAGTTTCGCTACTTCAGCGTGTGTTTTTGCAACAAGTAAAGAACTTTCTCGTATTAATTCAATTTCATCTTCAGTCTTATAATAGATCATCGGAGAATTTTACATTCCTGATCTACCCGTCAAACGTCCCGATTTCATCAAACCATCATAATGACGATTCAATAGGTAACCCTCAATTTGTTGTAGTGTATCTAAAACAACACCTACCATAATCAAAAGAGAGGTCCCTCCAAAGAATTGTGAGAAGGACTGGTTGATACCAGCATTCATTGCAAAGGCCGGAAGAATAGCAATAAATGCTAAAAATACAGACCCTGGCAATACAATTCTCGACATCACTCCATCTAAGAAAGTAGCCGTATCCTTACCGGGCTTAACCCCAGGAACGAAACCACCATTACGTTTTAAATCATCAGCCATTTGGTTCGTATTCACCGTAATTGCTGTATAGAAATAAGTAAACAGAATGATCAAAAGTGCGAATGCAAAATTATACCAAAAACTTGAGAAATCAGAGAAAGTAGTTACGAAATTTTGTACACTTTCAGACTCTGATAATCCAGCAAAAGTAATGGGTATAAACATAATTGCTTGTGCAAATATAATAGGCATCACTCCGGAAGCATTTACCTTCAAAGGAAGATATTGTCTAGCGGCAGAAGCTTGTGCTGTAGCACCTCGTTTTGCATATTGAATCGGAATTCTTCTCACCCCCTGCACCAATAGCACAGAAGCAAAGATTACCACCAATAAAATTAACAGTTCTACGAGAATGACTAAAGGATTCACTCTACCTACTTCGAACAAGAATGCCTGAGGTAGGACTGCAATAATACCCACCATAATAAGTAGTGAAATACCATTACCAATACCTCGATCCGTAATCTTCTCACCTAACCACATCGCAAACATAGTTCCGGTAACCAAGATGATAATACTAGAAAACCAGAAAGTACCACTAGACAACAAGAACGCCTCAGCTGGAAGCGTGGCTTTTAGGTTAGCAATGTAACCGGGCGCTTGAAAACAGGTAATTACAACCGTTAGATATCGGGTAATCTGACTGATTTTCGTACGACCACTTTCTCCGTCTTTTTGCAATTTCTGCAAGTAAGGTACAGCCATCGTCATTAACTGAATAACAATAGATGCTGAGATGTAAGGCATAATACCCAAAGCCATAATAGAGGCTTGAGAAAATGCGCCACCGGTAAACATATTTAATAAGCCTAATAGACCGTCAGAGGTTTGATTCTGTAAAGCATCAAGCTGCTGCGGATCAATACCTGGTAGTGCGACAAAAGAACCCAATCGGTAAATGAGCAAGAACCCTAGTGTTGTAAGGATTCTATTTCTTAGTTCTTCTATCTTCCAGATGTTCTTAATTGTCTCGATCAATTTCTTCATGATAATGAGAGCCTATTAAAGGGTTGTAGCTGCACCGCCTGCTGCTTCGATAGCTGCTTGTGCTGTAGCTGTAAATTTATGAGCAGAAATGGACAACTTAGCTGTCAAAGCCCCTCTACCCAAAATTTTAACTAAATCGTTTTTACGTGCCAAACCATTAGACACCAAAACTTCTAGCGTTACCTCATCTTTAATTTTCTTCGTGTCAACTAGAGCTTGAAGTGTATCAAGGTTTATCCCCTTATATTCAACACGATTGATGTTCTTAAATCCAAATTTAGGAACACGACGTTGTAAAGGCATTTGACCACCTTCAAATCCAATCTTTCTCGAGTAACCCGATCTAGATTTTTGTCCTTTATGTCCACGAGTGGAAGTACCACCGTGACCAGATCCTTGTCCACGTGCAATACGTTTTTTATTTTTCACCGAGCCCGTAGCCGGTTTCAAATTACTTAAATTCATCTTACGATTCCTTTAATAGTTCTTACTTAACTTCTTCTACTTCTACCAAGTGCTTTATCGCATTCACCATTCCTAAAATCTGAGGAGTAGCTTCTTGCTCAACAACTTGATTGATCTTCTTGAGACCTAATGCCGTTAAAGTTCTCTTTTGACGCTCTGGTCTATCGATCTTACTTCGGACTTGTTTGATTTTTATCTTGGCCATCTCTGTACTTATTTAGCGTTAAAGACCTTACTCATCGAAATACCTCTTTGAGCGGCTACAGAACGAGCATCTCTAAGTTGCAATAAAGCATCCATCGTTGCTTTCACAACGTTATGAGGGTTTGAAGAACCTTTAGATTTTGCCAAGATGTCGTGAATACCTACAGATTCAATTACTGCACGCATCGCACCACCGGCGATAACTCCTGTACCATGAGATGCAGGTCGCATAAAGATACGAGAACCACCAAATTTACCGTTTTGTTCGTGAGGAATGGTTGCATTCACTACAGGAATACGGTATAAGTTTTTCTTTGCATCTTCAGTTCCTTTGGTAATTGCAGAAACAACTTCCTGAGCTTTCCCCATTCCGTGTCCTACCACTCCATCTTCGTTTCCAACAACCATAATCGCTGAAAAACTGAATGTTCTACCACCCTTAGTCACTTTAGTAACACGTTGTATACCTACTAAACGCTCTTTAAGTTCTAAGCCAGATGGCTTTACCTTTTCTAGGTTGTAATATTTACTTGCCATAATTTCTTAGAATTTAAGTCCGCCTTCTCTAGCTCCATCGGCCAAAGATTTAATTCTTCCGTGGTATAAATAACCGTTTCTGTCGAAAACACATTGCGTGATTCCTGCAGCAACAGCTTTTTCAGCAAGGGCCTTACCAACAATGTTGGCTTGTTCTATTTTCGTCCCCTCAGCCTTAACAGCTTTATCAGTAGATGCAGCAGCTAACAATGTAGTTCCTGCCAAATCATCGATCAACTGAGCGTAAATCGATTTGTTACTTCTAAAAACTGAAAGTCTT
Organism: Flavobacteriales bacterium; assembly: GCA_022425195.1. Lineage (GTDB taxonomy): Bacteria > Bacteroidota > Bacteroidia > Flavobacteriales > UBA7430 > UBA7430. The sequence goes on from JAKMFX010000027.1 coordinate 25,241, forward strand.
GGAGTCGTAGCTGTACCATCGATGTTCTTACGAACACGCATTTTGATACGCTTTCTTCTGTATTCTTTTGACAATGCCATAGCTTCTATTTTTAGCCTGCAGTTTTACCTGCTTTTCTTCTAATCTCTTCACCAACAAACTTCACACCTTTTCCTTTGTAAGGTTCAGGCTTTCTCATTGATCGGATTTTTGCCGCGACCATTCCTATGAGTTGCTTGTCATGAGAACTTAATTTAACAATTGGGTTTTTACCCTTTTCAGATACAGTTTCTACTTTTACTTCAGCACAAACTTCAAACACAATGTTGTGAGAGAAACCTAAACTGAGTTCAAGTTGTTGACCTCTATTAGAAGCACGGTAACCTACTCCGACAAGTTCGAGTTCTTTTGTATACCCTTTTGAGACTCCTTCAATCATATTAAAAATCAAAGCCCGGTATAAACCGTGTTTTGCTCTAGATTCTTTTTGATCATTAGGTCTTTCGAGAGTAACAACTGAATCCTCGACTCTTACGGTGATGGGTTCTGTGACCTGCAGAGATAATTCCCCAAGCTTACCTTTAACAGTCACTTCATTTGATGAAGATACTGCTATGGTAGTTCCTTCAGGGACTACGACCGGTTGTTTACCTATTCTTGACATTTCTTAACGTTTTCCGTTGATTAATAAACGTAACATATTACTTCTCCACCCACATTCAGTGAGCGTGCTTCTTTATCCGTCATCACCCCTTTAGAAGTTGAAACGATGGCTACACCTAGACCATTCAATACTCTTGGCATGGAAGCCGAAGAAGAATACTTACGTAGACCAGGTTTGGAAGCTCTTTTCAAAGAGGTAATCGCAGGCATTTTTGTAATTGCGTTGTATTTCAAAGCAATCTTAATACTACCTTGTGCATTGTTACTTTCGAACTTATAGTTCAAGATGTAACCTTGATCTTTTAAGATCTTAGTTATTTCTTTCTTTAGATTTGATGCAGGTACTTCAACAACTCTGTGGTTCGCCATGATGGCGTTACGAAGTCGCGTTAAGAAATCTGCTATTGGATCTGTATACATAATTTTGTAAGTTTTATCAGTTTACCAACTTGCTTTTTTAACACCTGGAATTAATCCGAAGTTAGCCATCTCACGAAATGTTACACGCGAAACGCCAAACTGACGCATATATCCTTTAGGTCTTCCTGTCAACTTACAACGATTGTGTAGTCGAACTGGAGAAGCATTCTTTGGGAGTTTTTGCAAACCCTCATAATCTCCAGCAGCTTTTAACGCTGCACGCTTTTCAGCGTATTTGTCAACCATTTTTTGTCTTTTAAGCTCTCTGGCTTTCATTGATTCTTTTGCCATCCTTCTTATTTTTTAAATGGTAAACCAAATTCCTTTAACAATTCAAAAGCTTCTTTATCGGTATTTGCTGATGTTACCATCGTGATGTCCATACCAGTAATCTTATTCACCTGATCAATAAAGATTTCAGGAAATATGATTTGCTCTTTGATACCTAAGTTGTAGTTTCCTCTTCCGTCAAAACCTTTTGGATTGATACCGTGAAAGTCACGAACCGCAGGTAAAGCAGTAGATACTAAACGATCTAAGAATTCATACATTCGCTCACCGCGTAACGTAACACGAACACCTACAGGCATCGCCTTTCTTAGTTTAAAGTTAGAGATATCCTTCTTAGAAAGTGTAGGCACTGACTTCTGTCCCGTAATACGAGACATTTCGTCGACAGCAACATCAACTAATTTCTTATCTGTAGTTGCTTCACCAACACCTTGGTTGATACAAATTTTCTCTAGCTTTGGCACTTGCATGATGTTTTTGTAACCCATGCGCTCCGTGAGAGCCGCAACAATCTCGCTGCGATATTTCTCTTGTAGTCTTGGAGTGTACGACATTATAGAACCTCCCCTGATTTTTTAGAGTATCTCACCAACTTACCCTCTTCGTTCAATTTTCTTCCTATACGGCTCGCTTGACCTTTCGAATCAACCACCATAAGGTTAGAAACATGAACAGAAGCTTCACTCTTAACAATTCCTCCTTGAGGACTTGCAGCGCTAGGCTTTGTATGTTTCGATACCATGTTAATACCTTCTACGAAGGCTCTTTTTTTCTCGAGATCGACAGAAACTACTTTTCCAGTTTTACCGTTGTCGGTTCCTGCAAGTACTTTTACTGTATCTCCTTTTTTAATGTGTAATTTCGACATCCTAAATGGTTTTATAACACCTCTGGTGCTAGTGAAACTATTTTCATGTACTGCTTATCACGTAATTCACGGGCAACGGGCCCAAAAACACGTGTACCTCTCATTTCTCCAGTAGTGCTCAACAATACACAAGCATTGTCATCAAATCGAATATACGATCCATCTTGACGACGTACTTCCTTTTTTGTACGAACAACCACAGCAGTAGAAACTTGACCTTTCTTTACAGTACCAGCAGGTATTGCTGCTTTAACCGTAACGACAATCTTGTCTCCCAATGAGGCATATCTTCTGCGAGTACCACCTAATACACGAATACAAAGTACTTCTTTGGCTCCGGTATTGTCGGCTACTTTTAAACGACTTTCCTGTTGTACCATTTTACTTTGCTCTTTCTAGGATTTCTACTACTCTCCAATTCTTGGTCTTACTCAACGGACGAGTTTCCATGATGCGAACGGTATCACCGATATTGCAGTCATTTTTGTCGTCGTGAGCAACAAACGTAGAACTTTTCTTTACAAACTTTCCGTACATCGGGTGTCTCTCTTTACGTTCGATAGATACCGTTACGGACTTGTCCATTTTGTTGCTTTTTACAACACCAACACGTTCTTTTCTAAGATTTCTAGTTTCCATTGTTGTTTTATGCTTCTAGTTCTCTTCTTCTAACTTCTGTTAGAATACGCGCAACTGTTTTCTTTGTTTCACGGATTTGAACAGGGTTTTCAATAGGAGATACTGCATGAGCCAAGTTTAACTTGTTCAATGTAGCTCTTTCCTCTTTGAGTTTTCCTACCAACTCCTCAGTTGACATTTCAATTATTACAGCTTGTTTCATCGCTAATATTTTGTCGCTTAAGCTTCAACGTAATCTCTTCTGACTACGAACTTAGTTGTTATAGGTAGCTTCTGTGCAGCCAAGCGAAGTGCTTCTTTAGCAACTTCCAAAGGCACACCGTCTAACTCGAACATGATTCGTCCTGGTCTTACAACGGCAGCCCAATATTCTGGAGCACCTTTACCTTTACCCATACGTACTTCTGCGGGTTTCTTTGTAATCGGTTTGTCTGGAAAAATACGGATCCACATTTGTCCTTCACGCTTCATGTAACGCGTTGCAGCGATACGTGCAGCTTCAATTTGACGAGAAGTGATCCAACATTCATCCAAAGCTTTGATAGCGAAAGATCCAAAAGCAATCTGGTTACCACGTCCGGCATTACCCTTCATGCGGCCCTTTTGCATTTTACGGAACTTCGTTCTTTTTGGTTGTAACATCTTTCTTACGTTTTAGTAGAGCTTATTACTACTTTCTTTTTCTACGTTGTGAACCACCTCTGGCTCCACGACCTGACTTCTTCGGTCCTTTCGATAGTGTCTCGATAGGCGTTAAGTCACGTTTACCATACAATTCACCTTTGCATATCCAAACCTTCACTCCTAATACACCATAGGTCGTGTGAGATTCAACAAGGGCATAATCAATATCTGCACGGAAAGTATGTAAAGGCGTTCTACCGTCTTTATACATTTCTGAACGAGCCATTTCTGCACCATTCAAACGACCAGAAACTTGAATTTTGATCCCTTCAGCACCCATACGCATCGCAGAAGCAATCGCCATCTTTACCGCACGACGGTAAGAGATACGTCCTTCAATTTGGCGAGCAATAGATTGACCTACTAATTTGGCATCAATTTCAGGTCTTTTGATCTCATAGATATTCACTTGAACATCTTTTTGAGTTAGCTTCTTCAGCTCTTCCTTCAAGCGATCTACTTCTGAACCACCTTTACCGATAATGATACCGGGTCTTGCCGTACAAATGGTAATCGTAACGAGCTTTAAGGTACGCTCGATAATCACTTTAGACACGCTTGCTTTAGCTAAACGAGCATCAATATACTTTCGTATTTTACTGTCTTCAGCTAATTTATCACCGAAGTCTTTTCCGCCATACCATGCCGAATCCCATCCTCTGATGATTCCCAAACGGTTTCCAATTGGATTAGTCTTTTGTCCCATATCAGCTTATTCTTTTTCTGATTTGCTTCCCACCACGATGGTAACGTGATTTGAACGCTTTCTAATTCTGTGAGCTCTCCCTTGAGGAGCCGGACGTAAACGTTTCAATACTCGAGCACTGTCGACTTGAATTTCTTTTACAAATAAACCGCTATCTTCCATTCGAGCGTCTTCATTCTTGGCTTGCCAATTGGCAACAGCCGAAAGAAGAAGTTTCTCTAACCGATTGGAGGCCTCTTTGGTGTTGAATTTAAGTATCTGGAGAGCTTTGTTTACCTCAACTCCACGTACTAAATCAGCCACAAGACGCATTTTTCTCGGGGAAGTAGGGCAATTGTTTAGCTTTGCAAAAGCCACGTTTGCACGCGCTTCTTTCAACGCTACTGCCGTATTATGTTTTCTTTTTCCCATGATTAAGGCTTAATTCTGTTATCTTTTACCTTTATCTTTTTTACCACCATGACCTCTGTAGGTTCGGGTAAGGGCAAATTCGCCCAACTTATGACCTACCATGTTTTCAGTTACGAATACAGGTATGAACTGACGACCGTTGTGTACAGCAATCGTTTGACCTACAAAATCAGGCGTAATCATCGAGGCTCTAGACCATGTTTTGATTACCGATTTTTTGTTAGCCGCAGCATTTGCTAGAACTTTCTTTTCTAGCTTGAAGTGTACGTAAGGTCCTTTTTTTAGTGAACGCGCCATAACTTTCTATTTCTTTCTTCGTTCAACAATATACTTATTGGTAGCCTTCTTCTTCGCGCGGGTCTTATAACCCTTCGCTGGGATACCATTTCTAGAACGTGGGTGTCCTCCAGAGGATTTACCTTCACCACCACCCATTGGGTGATCAACCGGGTTCATAGCAACCCCTCTAGTTCTTGGACGACGTCCAAGCCACCTAGAACGACCTGCTTTACCTGATCTCTCAAGGCCTCTCTCACTGTTGGAAACAACTCCAATCGTTGCTAAACAGGTAATCAATACCATTCTTGTTTCTCCCGAAGGAAGTCTAAGAATTGCATACTTACCTTCTCTTGCGACTAATTGTGCATATGCACCTGCGCTACGAGCCATTACGGCACCTTGTCCCGGACGAAGTTCAATGTTGTGGACAATCGTACCTAAAGGGATATCACTTAAAAAAAGTGTATTACCTACTTCAGGACCTGCATCTTTTCCAGATACAATTTTGTCTCCAACGTTTAGACCATTCGGAGCAATGATATACCGTTTTTCACCATCTGCGTAAACTACCAAGGCAATACGAGCCGAACGGTTTGGATCGTATTCTAATGTAGCCACAGTAGCTTCCATACCAAACTTCTCTCTTTTGAAGTCAACGATACGGTAACGCTTCTTGTGACCACCTCCGATGTAACGCATCGTCATGCGTCCAGAGTTATTTCTACCTCCAGAACGCTTCATCGGTGCAAGCAAAGACTTTTCAGGTGTCGCTGTCGAAATACCATCGAAGGTATTGACCACCTTATGTCTTTGACCTGGTGTTGTTGGTCTTAATTTTCTAACTGCCATAACTTAATTAAATATTGCTATAAAAATCAATACTTTCTCCTTCAGCTATATCAACAATAGCTTTTTTGTAAGAATTGGTTCTACCACTCACAACGCCACCTTTCGTGTTACGTGACTTTGCTTTACCAGGGTAAACCATTGTTCTAACTTTTTCAACAGAAACGCCGTACATCTTCTCTACAGCATCCTTGATTTCGAGCTTATTAGCTCTTCTATCAACGATAAAACCAAAGCGATTGTACTTTTCGCTATCATCTGTCATCTTCTCGGTAATAACCGGTTTAATAAGAATGTTCATCGTCTGTTTAACTTAAAATGTTCTCAATTTTCTCTACGGCACCTTCAGTCAATAAAACGGTCCCAGAGTTAAGTATCTTGTAAGTGCTTAATTCTGTGGCTGTTACAACCTGAGCGCGTTGTAAATTTCGCGACGACAAATATACATTTTTATTTGTATCCGCAACAACCAACAACGTTTTTTTGCCGTTCAAACCAAGGTCTCCAATCATTTTTGAATAAGCAGAAGTTTTAGGAGCTTCAAAATTAAAATTCTCTAAAACAACAATAGCTTCTTCTTTTGCTTTAATGGTAAAAGCAGATTTACGAGCTAAAGTCTTCAACTTTTTATTCAATTTGAAAGAATAACTTCTTGGACGAGGTCCAAAAGCACGACCACCACCACGAAATACAGGAGACTTAATACTACCTGCACGCGCTGTACCCGTACCTTTTTGCTTCTTGATTTTTCGCGTACTACCTGTAATCTCAGCTCTCTCTTTAGACTTGTGCGTACCTTGACGTTGATTGGCCAAATACTGCTTCACATCTAAATAAACAGCGTGATCGTTAGGTTCGATTGCGTAAATCGCATCATTTAAAGATACTTTTCTTCCCGTATCTTTACCTGAAATATCTAATACTACTGCTTCCATTATTTCTCGATCGTTAAGAGTGAGTTTTTCGGTCCTGGTACAGAACCTTTAACAACTAAAAGGTTTTTATCCTTGATCACTTTTAAGACCTCTAAGTTGGCAACCGTAACTTGATCACCACCCATTCTTCCAGCCATGCGCATTCCTTTGAATACACGTGCCGGATAAGAAGCCGCACCAATAGAACCTGGAGCACGTAAACGGTTGTGCTGACCGTGCGTAGCATCACCTACACCACGGAAGCCATGACGTTTAACAACCCCTTGAAAACCTTTACCCTTTGAAACACCAGTTACATCGACATATTCACCTTCGACGAAAAGCTCCACATCAACAACATCTCCTAAATTCAATTCAGCATCGAAACCATCGAATTCCTGAACTTTTACTTTAGGGGTTGTTTTAGCTTTAGCAAAGTGACCGGTAAGTGCCTTACCTGTATTCTTTACTTTCTTTTCGCCATAACCCAGTTGAATAGCCTCGTAACCATCTGTGTCGAGGGTTCTAACCTGTGTCACTACACAAGGACCAACTTCTAGGACCGTACAAGGGATGTTTTTCCCTTGGTCGTTGAAGATACTGGTCATTCCTACTTTTTTTCCAATTAAACCTGGCATTTTTGTTTATTTAATGGATAAATAATTAAACCTTGATTTCTACTTCAACACCACTTGGCAACTCTAATCTCATCAAAGCATCAACTGTTTTTGATGAAGAGTTGTAGATGTCTAGTAAACGTTTGTAAGAGCTCAACTCGAACTGCTCACGTGCCTTCTTGTTCACGTGTGGTGAACGAAGAACTGTATATATTCTTTTGTGTGTTGGAAGTGGGATCGGCCCATTAACAACAGCACCTGTAGTCTTAACAGTTTTCACGATCTTCTCAGCAGACTTGTCTACTAAGTTGTGGTCGTAAGACTTTAGTTTGATTCTAATCTTTTGACTCATTATATCCGAATTAAGAGTTACCGTTAACTTTAGAAATCACATCTTCTGCAATGTTCTTTGGACAATCATCGTAGTGCGAAAACTCCATGGTTGAAGTTGCTCTACCAGAGGTTACCGTACGTAATGCGGTAACGTATCCAAACATCTCAGAAAGCGGTACAGTCGCTTTTATCACTTGTGCACCATTACGTGAGTCCATACCTGCAACCTGACCTCTTCTACGATTCAAGTCGGCTACTACATCCCCCATATTTGCTTCAGGAGTAACCACCTCAAGCTTCATGATAGGTTCTAACAATGTTGGTGTAGCTTTCTTACAAGCTCCTTTGTATCCAATCTTAGCAGCAAGTTCAAATGACAAAGCATCTGAATCGACAGCGTGGAATGAACCATCAAAAAGAGTCACTTTCAAACTGTCCATAGGGTATCCAGCCAAAGGACCATTTACCATAGCTTGTTCGAAACCTTTTTGCACAGAAGGAATGAATTCTCTAGGAATTGCTCCACCTTTAATCTTATCTACGAATTCCAATCCTTCTTTCACTTCTTCTCCCTCTGCCGCAACAACAGGTTCGATTGTAAATTGGATATCGGCAAATTTACCTTTACCACCGGATTGTTTCTTGTACGTTTCTCTGTGATCAACTGTACCACGGATCGCCTCTTTGTATTGTACTTGAGGCGCACCTTGATTACACTCAACCTTGAACTCACGCTTCATACGATCAATTAGGATGTCTAGGTGTAATTCACCCATACCCGAAATTACCGTCTGACCTGTTTCTTCGTTGGTCGCTACACGGAATGTTGGATCTTCCTCAGAAAGTTTACCAAGAGCCAATCCCATTTTATCCATGTCAGCCTTTGTTTTAGGCTCAACAGCAATACCAATTACCGGCTCAGGGAAAGACATCGATTCAAGAACGATAGGGTCTTTCTCAGAGTGAAGTGTATCACCCGTACGAATGTCTTTGAAACCTACACCTGCACCGATGTCTCCGGCACCAATATTGGTGATCGCATTTTGTTTGTTAGAATGCATTTGGAAAATACGAGAAATACGCTCTTTCTTTCCTGTTCTTGAGTTCCATACATAAGAACCCGCATCTAAGTTACCTGAATAGACTCTGAAGAAACAAAGACGTCCTACAAATGGATCCGTCGCAATTTTAAAGGCTAAGGCCGCAAAAGGCTCCGTTACATCTGGCTTACGCTCTTCTTCTTCTTCTGTTTTAGGGTTGGTCCCTACAATAGAATCAATGTCCATAGGAGAAGGCAAGAATTCCATAACGGCATCTAATACTGCTTGAACTCCTTTATTCTTGAAGGCAGAACCACAGAACATTGGTGTAATCTTCATGTCATGAACAGCAGCTTTGATGGCCGCTTCAATCTCATCTTGTGTGATTGAATCTGGATCATCAAAGAACTTCTCCATGAGGTTGTCATCGTATTCAGCAACGGATTCGATTAACTTCTCTCTCCATTCTGCAACCACATCAACCAAATCCTCAGGGATTTCGATTTCATCATAAGTCATCCCTTGTGTGTCGTCATTCCAAACAATTGCCTTGTTCGAAATTAAATCAACCACTCCTTTAAAAGTGTCCTCAGCACCAATAGGTACTTGAAGAGGCACAGGGTGTGCTCCTAATCGCTCTTTAACTTGGGCAACCACGTTAAAGAAGTCTGCACCCGCACGGTCCATTTTATTTACAAACCCAATACGCGGCACATTGTATTTATCCGCTTGACGCCATACCGTTTCAGATTGAGGTTCTACCCCACCAACGGCACAAAATAAAGCAACAGCACCATCCAAAACACGTAATGAACGCTCTACCTCAACGGTAAAGTCAACGTGACCTGGGGTGTCAATAATATTCATTTGGTAATCACTATCGCGATACTTCCAAAAACAGGTTGTCGCAGCAGAAGTAATGGTAATACCTCGCTCCTGCTCTTGCTCCATCCAGTCCATTGTAGCGGCACCGTCGTGAACCTCACCAATTTTATGAGAAACACCTGTATAATATAATACACGCTCTGTCGTAGTGGTTTTTCCGGCATCAATATGTGCCATAATACCAATGTTACGAGTGAATTTTAGATCTCTTTTAGCCATTTTCTTAACTCTTTAACAATTAAAATCTAAAATGCGAGAACGCCTTATTGGCTTCCGCCATACGGTGAACATCAGTTTTCTTCTTAACAGACGCGCCCTCTTCTCTAGAGGCTGCCAGAACTTCATTAGCCAATCTCAGCGCCATGGTTTTTTCGTTTCGCTTACGCGTAAAAGAAATTAACCATTTCATGCCTAAAGACAACTTCCTGTCTGGACGAATCTGCATTGGAATTTGGAAAGTTGCTCCACCCACTCTTCTACTACGTACTTCTACGTGAGGGGTAACGTTTTGCAACGCTTTTTTGAAAATTTCCAATCCAGTCTCTTCGTCTCCGCTCTTTTCTTCTACAATGTCAATGGCATCGTAAAAAATTCTGAACGCAGTACTCTTCTTACCGTCCAACATTAGGTTGTTCACGAAACGGGTTACTACCGTATCGTTAAACCTTGGATCTGGCAACAAGACTCTTTTTTTAGCTTTTGCTTTTCTCATTTTACTTTTTCTTCAGATTACTCTGATTACTTTTTAGGTTTTTTAGCTCCGTACTTAGAACGTCTTTGGGTACGCCCATCAACACCTGCTGTATCCAAAGCACCACGAACGATATGGTAACGCACACCTGGAAGATCTTTTACTCTTCCACCACGTACCAAAACGATTGAGTGCTCTTGTAAGTTGTGTCCTTCACCCGGTATGTATGCATTTACTTCGTTTCCATTGGTCAACCTCACCCTTGCTACTTTACGCATCGCAGAGTTAGGTTTCTTCGGAGTCGTAGTATATACACGAGTACAAACACCTCTTCTTTGAGGACAAGCATCTAATGCGGCCGATTTACTTTTCTTAGTAAACTTTTCACGACCTTTTCGTACCAACTGCTGAATAGTAGGCATATTGCTTTTTTTGTTTATAATTCGTTAACTTCAACATTCCCTAATTTTTAGGGATTGCAAATGTATAACTTTTAAGCTAGTATACAAATAGGGTTTCCCTTTTATTTACCAAGAGTTTTTGTTTTGATAAAAAACAAGACGCTGCAGCGGAGATTATCAAGCTAGCAATTAAAAATCATCCCTTTGAAAACAGGGTAAAACGGTGCGCCATATCCGCATTAAATCAATCGTATAATGACCATTTAAAGAAGGGATTTTAATCAGGTTTTTTGGCAATCGTTAATCGAGGAATAAAAAGGAAGAAATACTAACCGACCAAAGAACGACAGAAATGGACATCACTGCCAAAGCCACGTATTTTTGATTATCGAAAAAACGCGCTGCCAGAAAAGCACCCACCGGAATCGAGATCAATACCGGAGAGAATATACTCAGCCCAAATAAGCCGTAGTTACGAATTACGTTCACAAAAAATTTATTCTTCCTCGTGAAAATCTTTTTCTTCTTTTTAATAGGTTTAAAGAAGTTTGGGAAAAAACTAACAATTCTAGTTCCTAGATTATAAAATAAAAATACACCAAAAACGCCCCCCAATGAGCTGACAAATACCGTAGACAAATAACTAAACCCTAAAGACTTCGCTAAGATAGGCCCAGCAAAAAACTTTACTGAACTCAGAAAAAAAACACTCAACACTTCGAACCAAAACTCCATAAAAGCTCTTACTTTAAATATTTTATAACCCCTGGCAAACGATTTATCTTTAGAGATTGATATGCCTGATCCTCTGCACCAAAACCGCTGTAAAATCGCATTAGGTTTGGATCATTAGAACCTTCAAAATCAAAAGTAAAAGAACTATTTGCCGATGATCTTATAAATTCATCTATCAAAAAAGGCATAGCAGCACGAGCTCTTCCCTCCTGACTGTTTCCCGTAAACAACAACACAATACTCTTTAGACCAAACAACAAAAACATTCCGGCAACAGGTCTATTCCCCTCATCATAAACCATCCATATCTGTCCGCAATGCTTATATATAGCAACATGCATAACCTGCTCTAAAATTTTATAATCGTTCGCCGAAAGGTGCTTTAAAGAACTCCCCTTATCCGATTTGAATAATTGAATTAAATTTTGAGGCGCATCGTTCTTAAAAATCTCAAGACCTAATGAATGGGCTTTTTTCAAATTTCTTCTCAGATTCTTAGAGTAATATGAAATTTGATCTTGATAGGGTTTGTCGAGTTTCAAAACGAAATTGTGATTGCTTTTAAGATGAATCCCATCAACTTCTTTTACGGCTGCTTGGTGATTCATATTAAGCTCTACAAAGCGATATTCCTGAGGGATTTTAGCAATGAAATCATTAATTCTACGCAAGCCCTTGTAGGTTTTCGAAAACAAACCTAACTGCTGCACCCAAAAAGGAGTGTAGGCGTAGGTAAATAGAAACTTTTTTCGAGTGGGCAAAGGGAAGACCGCCTCATAATCGTTTAGGATTAATGCATTCCAATGCGCTACAACAATATCTAGATACCAAGAAAAAGCATAGGGCATGGTATTCACGGAGCTCTTGATGCACTCGTCCCACTTATCCGTATCAACCTCACTGTGTTTTACAAAACGTATCATAGGCAAGCTTCTTCTAAAGTAAATTCATACACTTGTTTCCATTCTTTCCAGTGGCGGTTATCGCTGACCGTTTCATTGTGCCACAAACTCATAAAGATGCCATCAACCTCTTTCACCCGATCCATCAAATCTTTAATCAAATACTGCGCATCATCTACAGGAAGACTCATGTATTCATTGAGTGTGCCATCCATTACCGCAAAAGGTCTTACCCATAATTTGGTCTCAACTTCCATGTCTAAGTCATAAAAATAAAAAGGAAGCGAAGTACCTGCCCTAAAACCGACCTCTGAGGCATAACCCATGCTAAAATCCTCAGTAACCCCAACATCAATCAATCTTCGATAGGTCGTAGGTAAATCAATTCTTAAAAAATGTTGCCGACTTCGAATTACCTCACGCTTCACGATATGCTCTAAACGCTTTATCTCAGTGAGCAATTTGCTGGGCTGTGCGTTTGAAGCCCATGAAGGATGGATTCCAACCTTTGCATAATCACTCATAGACTTAACCAAAGATTGAAACTTTTTACTCGTATGCGAAATGTTCTTGTCATTGTAACCATAATCAGCGAGCAAAAAGAAATAAATCGATTCAAAGTCGTACTTCTTTTGCAAAGACAACAGATAATCAAAAGTGTCGTAAGGATCTTTCTCCTTGTTAAGTAGAACCTTAAACCTTTGCATAATATCGTTCAAGTCAAAGTTCAATAGAGCGCGAACCACAGCTCCTGAAGTTCTCAAGAAACCTTTCTCTAAATAACAAAATGCATTGTCTACATCCACCGTGTTCACAAATTTAAAAGAACGAGGCTTCGGAGTAAATTCAGGGAATTTGTCCTGTATAATATGCACCAAATCCTTCACCCAATATTCAATGATGGGTAATCTTAAAAAACCGTTTTGATAGGCCACACTTTCTTTTGCTGGAAATCGCTGAAATCGATCCTTGATGTGAGGCAAATACTCCTCGTACCTACTCAACAAGTAAAAGGTCGCAGCAAAAACATCAAAAGGCATGGCTGAATTTTCAGACTGTCCAAAAAAAACTTTATGCCCATTCCAAGACTTCACCTGAAGATCTTGATTTGATATTCCCTTTTCGAATAAGAGAGGATGAGACCGAAAGAACAATTCACTACCTAAGGGATTTTTTGAATAAGAAATCTTAACCCCGTCATAAGCAATAAACTCCTCAACTTGATTTGTAAAGCGCACCTCACAAGACAAGAATTGGACAAAAATAGTTCGAAATACATACTGAACCCGAGCGCTAACTTGATGCGTATAAACTAGAATCATTGAATTTCTTTTACAATTTTATCACAGATGAACTCTGCACTTTTTCCGTCACCAAACAATTCAGGGAAATATAATTTTTTTGATATTAATTGTTGATATTTTTTACTCAAATCATCAAAATCTGGAGCAACGAGTAGTGCTACACCTTGATCAATGATTTCTACCCATTCTGTTTCAGACCTCAGTATTAAACAGGGCTTTTTAAAGAAGTACGCTTCCTTTTGCACCCCACCTGAATCTGTGATAATGAACTCGCAATTCTTTTCTAGAGAAATCATCTCATGAAATGAAACAGGATCCACAACATTTATAAATTTATGATTTCGAAAAGAATTCCACTCACCCTCTGTTAAAGCATGCATCATGGCTTTTTTGGTTCTTGGGTGAATAGGGAAAATAATGTGTTTCTCAAACGTTTCAGAAAACTCACACAAGCACGAATAAATTGCCTTTAATCGATCTGGATCATCTGTATTTGAAGGACGATGAAGCGTGAATAAGGTGTAACTGTCTTGAGCCAAATGACCGGCAGTACCCTCTTTTACTTTATCTGAGAAATAGAGCGAATTATCATACATGACATCTCCACACAAATAAACCCCAGGATCGTCTGAATTACATGGTCCATCCCGATGAACAATCCCTTCTTTTTTCAGATTATCCACAGCGGTTTTACTGGGGCAAAACAACAATGAGGAGCAGTGATCGGTAAGGATACGATTGATCTCCTCCGGCATCTTTTTATTGTAGGATCTAAGCCCAGCCTCAACATGTATTAAAGGAATGTTATTTTTTGACGCGACCAATGCACCTGCCAAGGTGGTATTGGTGTCTCCATAAACAAGAAGGGCTTTTGGATTTTCAAGATCTATAATCTTTTCAAGCTGATGAATTATTTCAGCGGTTTGGTCAGAATGACCTCGGGCCGACAGTTGGAAATGATGATTAGGCGTCGGCAAGGTTAATTCTTCAAAAAAAACAGAAGACATGTTTTCGTCGTAATGTTGACCACTGTGTACAATGACTTCCTCCAATCTATCTGAAAAGGTACCTCGAATTGCACGACTGATAGCCGCCGACTTGATAAATTGTGGACGCGCTCCAATGAGCGTGAGTATTTTTAACATGCCAACCAAAAGTTTATACAAATGTAACGAAAAGCACTACATTCTCCCTTCGTCCGCGAAACTAAAATACGAATGATCGGTGATTATTAGGTGATCTAAAACCTGAATGTCCATACATTGAGCCGCTTTCTTTATTTTATTTGTGAGAGACACATCTGCATGGCTTGGAGAGGAAACACCTGAGGGATGATTGTGACAAAGAATGATAGCGGTAGCATTCACCTCTAATGCTCGCTTGAGTACAAGCCTTACATCAACAATCGTAGCCGTCATCCCTCCCTCACTGGCTTTTTGCTTCGCAAGCACCTTATTTGCATTGTTTAAATAGACAACCCAAAACTGCTCTGTTTGCAAGTCTTCCACAAGGGGCTTCATAAGGGTGAAAACATCGGAACTCATGGTAATCACAGACTTTCCTTCTGCCTCACTCAAGCGCCGCCTTCTTCCCAGCTCCAGGGCCGAAAGTAATGTAATGGCTTTAGCGTTCCCCACCCCCTTAATGGTTAACAAATCTTTCATTTGTAGCTTGGCGAGTAAGGATAAATTATCATCAGCCAAGGCCATTACATCTCTAGCGACAACAAGCGCTGACCTATCTTGAGTTCCAGATCTAATTAAAATAGCGAGTAATTCTGTATCGCTCAAAGCCAAAGCAC
This sequence comes from Flavobacteriales bacterium, assembly GCA_022425195.1. GTDB lineage: Bacteria > Bacteroidota > Bacteroidia > Flavobacteriales > UBA7430 > UBA7430. The sequence continues at coordinate 40,650 of JAKMFX010000027.1, forward strand.
CTTTACCTATAAACTTCTCACGAGGGCGATCATTTGCAGACCAATCCTTAATGGTTTTATTATACATAACGAATCATAACATCTTATCATAAAGATAAAAAAAAAGCCTTTCCAAATGGAAAGGCTTTATACAGTTATGATGTTTGCGAACTATAGAGACGCAATTTTCTTAGCTAATTTAGATTTTAGATTTGCCGCTTTGTTTTTGTGGATGGTCCCACGTTTTGCCAGCTTGTCGATTTGGGCAACTAATTTTGGCACAGCAGCTAAAGCAGTAGCTTTGTCTTCTTCGGAGCGAACGTCTCTAAGAGCGTTACGCATCGTTTTGTGGTAATACTTGTTGTTAAGAGCTTTCGGCTTATCTGAGCGAATTCTTCTTAATGTTGATTTATGGTTAGCCATAATTTTTAGCTTTTTACTTTTTTAGTAGTCCGTAGGGGATTCGAACCCCTGTTGCATGGATGAAAACCATGAGTCCTAACCCCTAGACGAACGGACCTTGATCTTTGTTAAGGGCTGCAAATTTAATTAGAAAATTTTAACCCACAAAGGAAATACAATAAAAGAACGTTTCTTTTGTAGTCCGTAGGGGATTCGAACCCCTGTTGCATGGATGAAAACCATGAGTCCTAACCCCTAGACGAACGGACCGAAGCCAAGCTTTTACTTTAGCGAGTGCAAATCTAATAAAATTGTAGAATCACAGAAATCTATACAGTGAAAATATTCTATTTTTTTACCGCCAATCGACATATGATAAACGAGGCCCCTAATTTTTGAGATTTACTTGCCAAGCATCAACGGAAAATAACTGAAATATTTCTTATGCTTAAATTAAATTATTTATATTATTATTTATATATTTAAGGTAAGAGTTTTATCATTTTAATAATAAAATCGCCAAAAAGTAAAGCAATATGAATGTATCTGAATGGGAAAAATCATACTGGGAAAGAAGCTCAAGAAACATGCACCTTTTGTACATGGAAGACACCTACCTATTGGCAAAAACACATTTCTTGAAAGAAAAAAAAAGATGGGAAATATGTTTATACAAAAAGTATAGTGAAACGCATTTGAGTCCACAAATTCGAATTAAAGACTTTGATCGTGCCAAAAAATTTACCACGATGATTCTCGGAGAGGGGATTATTGACAATCCAAATTGGCGAGATTATGGCGGGACAACAGCTCATTTGTACGACAGCCTGGACGGAGAATTATTGGCCATGCTTAATTTTGACTTGGAAGTGAAAACTTGGCACGCTAAAGTACTAAGGAGGCATTACACTAGATGTTTAGACGAGAAAATAGTTGTTGAATGGGTTGATGAGGTAAAAAAAGTAACAAAAGATTTAGTAAAAGCAGACCCTTATGAATATATGAAAATCTTGGAAAATTTCAATACATCTATGCTCAAGTAGGCTAAACTTAGACAAAAGTGCTTTGATTAAAACTTAAAATAAGACGATTAATTCACTAAAGGTTTCTTCAAAGTGAGCTGTTTAATAAGCCTTTGCGAACAGTACCCTTCTTTTGGAAGGTGCACCCGTGAGAATACATTTCCCTTTCTCCTCTTTAACATCAAAAGGAATACAACGAATGGTTGCTTTGGTCAGGTCTTTAATTTTATCTTCAGTCGCTTTCGTTCCATCCCAATGGCAAGAAAGAAATCCTGTCTTAGAATTCAACAATTCTTTGAAAGAATCAAAATCGTCAACTTCAGTGATGTGATCATTTCTGTACTCAAGTGCTTTATTGTAAAGGTTGGCTTGAATTTCTTCCAACAAGGTAGGGACCTTGTTTTCAACTTGATCCATAGCCATAAACTGCTTTTCCAAGGTATCTCTTCGCGCTACCTCTACCGTTCCTTTTTCTAGATCTTTAGGACCTATTGCGATACGAACAGGAACACCCTTTAACTCATATTCATTGAATTTCCAACCGGGCTTGTGCGTTGTTCGATTGTCGTACTTCACACCAATCCCTTTAGCTCTTAATGCCTTGGTGATTGCGTTTGCTTTTTCGTCAATCTGAGCCAATTGCTCATCGTTACGATGAATAGGAACAATAACAACCTGCCATGGGGCTAAGTTTGGAGGTAAAACAAGACCATGATCATCAGAGTGCGTCATGACCAAAGCACCCATTAATCGAGTTGAAACCCCCCATGAAGTCGCCCAAACATGCTCTAGGGCCCCTTCTTTCGATTGAAATTTTACATCAAAAGCTTTGGCGAAATTTTGCCCTAAAAAATGAGAAGTACCCGCTTGTAAGGCCTTACCATCCTGCATTAAAGCCTCAATACAATAGGTTTCCAAGGCACCCGCAAATCGTTCTGATTCAGACTTCACCCCTTTGATCACGGGAATGGCCATAAAATCCTGAACAAAATCGGCATATAAATGACACATTTGTTCCGCTTCATTTAGAGCTTCTTGTTTCGTCGCATGGGCTGTATGGCCCTCTTGCCACAAAAACTCAGCCGTTCTCAAAAATAAGCGCGTACGCATCTCCCATCGAACGACATTTGCCCACTGGTTGACCAAGACAGGAAGATCACGGTAAGATTGAATCCACTTTCTGTAGGTATCCCAAATGATCGTTTCAGAAGTAGGTCTTACGATCAATTCTTCCTCAAGCTTCGCTTCTTCATCGACTATAATCCCATTGCCGTCAGGATCATTCTTTAGCCGGTAGTGAGTTACTACAGCACATTCTTTGGCAAAACCATCTACATGGGAAGCCTCCTTACTAAAATAGGATTTTGGGATAAACAAAGGAAAATAAGCGTTTACATGCCCAGTCTCTTTAAACTTTTTATCGAGTTCAGCCTGCATCTTTTCCCAGATCGCATAGCCGTAAGGCTTAATCACCATACAGCCACGAACACCTGAATTCTCTGCTAAATCGGCCATTACAACCAACTCGTTATACCATTTTGAATAATCTTCCGTTCTATTAGTAAGCTTCTTTGCCATTTGTATATTGCGAAGTTTATGGAATAATATTTGCCAATTGTTAGTAAATTAGCCTCGCAAAGCTACTAAATTAAGGGTTACAAAAAATCCACACATGGAATAAATCCTTAGGCAAGTAGATCTATTAACTGATAAGGGAATTATTTATGAAAATTATTTCTTGGATTACAACACTATTAATTGCCTTCTACATCGCTCCTGCATCTGCACAAGATCATCAGAAATGGTATGCAGATGACATCTACTATGATGTTTCTGAAAAAGAGATCAACTACTTTGAAATTACTTTTACCAGTTATACAGAAATTGAATCTGAAGAATCACCAAGAGAATCTTTTGAAGATAGAATGTCCTACTCTACTCGAATCAATAGGTTTCACAGGAACTACTATGGGTCTTCTCTGAGTTTTAACTATGGATATTTTCACGAACCTTTTCATAATGATCTTTGGGGATATCACAGCTACAGGTACGACCCATTTTATGATTACGGATGGAGCTCCATTCATTATGGATGGAATGCTCCGTACTCTAATTATCGATGGCATAGCGCATGGCATTACCCCAATACTTACCACAATTGGCACCATCCCTATTATTACGAATACCCCTTCTACGGTCATCATAAAAATGAGCATACAACTAAAAATATACATTATGGTCCAAGAGAGGGGCTTAGTTCAAATGTACCTGGCAAAAGCAAACCATCTTATACCACTCGGACAAGCAACTCTTCGCGCTTGTCCAACCAAAGTCACCTGAGAAACTCAGAAATGAGAATTTCTCAGCAGAGCGATGACTATCGCTATGACACCAGTAAGAGCCATTCAACATCGAATACCAGACCTAACAGGAATAATTATTCAAGTCAGGTAAAACCCAAGGTGACAAAAAATGTATCTGAATGGCTCAAAAAAGAAATTCGTACAAATACAGATTCACAGGAATCTAACTCTGGAAACTCTCCTGCATATCGACCCCTAAGGAGCTCCAAATCAAATAATACAGGGAACTCTAGAACAAACAGACCATCATCAAATACTAGAAAACCAAGATAAGTCAAACTATGAAGCATTTTAATCATTTATGCTTATTCCTTTTATTGGGATACTCCATGCAAGCACAGAATCATGTTGATGTACTTCGCTTCTCTAATGAGAACCTATGGGGTACTGCTCGATATGTTTCTATGGGAGGTGCTTTTGGAGCACTTGGCGCTAATGCCAGCTCAACAAGCTACAACCCAGCAGGAATTGCGACACACACCACAAACGAGCTTTCCGGGAGCATCAATTTCAGTGACCTAGAATCACAATCTATGTTTCAGCACTCTTCCAATAAATTCAATAAAAACAGAACGCTATCCATACCCAACATAAACTATGTAAATGCTACTGTCTTTGACCCTGAGGATTTTGGAGATTGGAATCGATGGAATTTCGGCCTAGGCTTCAACAGACTTGACGACTATAATCAAGACATATATTTGGAACAGAACTTTTCTTCTTCTGATCAAAGCCAATTCCCACTGAGCGAACTGTTCTTGAGAAATGCCAGTGGGAAACCACACTATGATTTACATGATTTTAGGGAAAAATTAGCTTTCAACACCTACGTAATTGACAGCATAGGAGGCATTGGAAACTACAAATCAAATGCTAATTTTTCGAACACAATGCAAAGCTACAAATCCAATCAATCAGGAAGTAAAAATGAGTTTTACTTCAGTCTGGGAGCGGCTTACCAAAACAGACTCTTTCTTGGCCTAACCATTGGATTCCCGAGTATTGAGTTCAAACAAGTGACCACAACTACCGAAAGCAACTACAATCCCAGCCCTGGAGACACTACCCTATTGAGATCCTTTAACTACAAAACAAACCTCTCAGTTTCAGGCTCTGGGGTCAACCTCAAACTCGGACTTATCTATAAATTGGATGAAAATATCCGCTACGGATTTGCACTTCACACACCTACCTATTACGAACTTCAAGAAGAATATTGGGCAAGCATGACTTCAGACTTTGTCGATGAAGAGCAACTTAGGTATGATGAATCTACAGTAGGCATTTTCGATTACGGACTCTACACACCCTTTAAAATGATGAACAGCCTGGCCGTCATCATAAAGAAAAAAGCCGTCATCAGTATTGATCATGAGTATCTAGACTATGGAACTTCTAAAATTACTTCAGATTTCTACAATTTTACAGAGACCAATAAAGACGTAAAGAATTACTACAAGAGCACATCCAATATAAAGATAGGTGGTGAATTCAGAATACATCCGCAACTCAGTCTAAGAGGTGGGTATGCATTATATGGCAGTCCTTTTGCCAACAACCTAAATGATGCGAGCAAGGAATATTTGACTTTAGGATTGGGCTTAAAAGTAAAACAATACTTTTTTGATCTGACTCATGTCAGCTCACTGAGCAAAGAAGACTTATACATCTATGATGGGGCTTCCACAGCGAGTATAGAATCAAACAACAGCCAACTCTTGTTCTCCGCCGGATTCAAATTCTAAACCATTACTCACAAAAAAAGGCATCCATGATGGATGCCTTTATGGGGTAGATGGGTTTTTGTTTATTCAACGCCAGCCATCACTTTATCTACTAGTATGCGTCCACAGTGTTCACAAACCGTCACTTTCTTTCGTGCAGCAATATCCATCTGTCTTTGAGGGGGTACGGTGTTGAAACAGCCACCACAAGCATCTCTGAGAACAGGAACAACAGCCAAACCGTTTCTCACGTTACCTCTAAGCCTTTTGTAAGCATTCAGCAATCGTTCATCGATCACTTTTTCGGCAGTTACGGATTCTTTTGATAATTTCTCCTCATCTTTTTGAGTTTCAGAAATGATACTCTCAAGCTCAGAGTTTTTAGTTTTCAGATCCTCTTGGCGTTCCTCAAGACGAGTCTTAGCCGTAGAAATAACATCCATTTTACCAACAATAGAAGACTTAGCTTCTTTAATTCTCTTTTCTGCTAATTCAATTTCAAGGTTTTGAAATTCAATTTCTTTGTTCAAAGAATCAAACTCTCTGTTGTTACGAATGTTCTTTAACTGCTCTTCATACTTCGCGATCAAAGCTTTTGAATCTAAAATCATAGATTCTTTCTCTTTTACAGATGCATCGAAGTCTGCAATCTCATCGTTGATATTAGAAACACGAGTTTGCAAACCTGCAATTTCATCTTCTAAATCTTGTACCTCTAAAGGCAGTTCTCCACGTAAAATCTTTATTTTATCGATTTGCGTGTCTATGGTTTGAAGTTTATATAAAGCGATTAGCTTATCTTCAACGGTAGCTTGTTTTGCTTTTGCCATCTCTTACAAATAGTTGATTGGATTGGTATTTACCTTTGACAAATGAACTGCAAATCTAGGAAAATTTTTGCGAAGAAAATCAGCAATTAGGTCTATAGTGTATTGTTCACTTTCATAATGTCCTATATCGGCAATTACAATGGATTTTTCAGCATCGAAAAACTCATGGTATTTAAAATCTGATGTAATGAAAATATCAGCGCCTGCCTGCTTTGCATCGCCAAGAAGGAAACTTCCTGATCCACCACATAAAGCCACCTTTTTAATTTTTTTGTTGGGTAGTTTGGTATGCCGAATACAGTCGGTTTTGAGGCTTTCTTTGGTCAAATTCAAGAAATCTACGTCTAGAATCGGTTCTTTAAGCGCTCCAATCATTCCAGAACCGACGAATGGATTTGTGTTCTCCAAAGAGATCACTTGATAGGCGACTTCCTCATAAGGATGAGCAGATTTTAGAGTAGACAACAACTTAGTTTCAATACATGAGGGAAATATCAATTCTATACGTTCTTCTGTGACATGCTCACGAACTTCTTTTTCACCGATTACTGGATTCGAAGCTTCAGAACCTTTAAAAGTACCTATACCCTCTGCCGAAAAAGCACACTCACTGTATGCTCCAAGCTTTCCGGCACCGGCATCGAACAGGGCATTTCTGACCATTTCGGCATCTTGTTTGGGCACGTAGGTAATTAACTTCTTCAAGAAACCCCTTTTTGGCGCAAGCACTCGAGTATTAACCAGCCCCAATCGATCAGCCATCTTCTTACTAACGCCAGTGTGAATGTTGTCTAAATTTGTATGCAGTGCATACAGGGCTATATCGTTTTTAATGGCTTTAAGAACCGTACGCTCTACATAATTTTTTCCCGTAAGGCTTTTCAATCCCTTAAATACAATGGGATGATGTGAAACAATTACATTACATTGGTTTTGAATCGCTTCTTCCACCACATCTTCAATTGCGTCCAAACTGACCAAAACACCGGTTACATCTCGGTTTGGATCTCCTACAATTAACCCGCTATTGTCGTAACCCTCCTGGTAAGCCAAAGGAGCCCAAGCTTCCAATTTATCACACAATTCCCTCAGTTTCATATTTAATTTTTAAGCAAAATAATGGTTTTTTTTCAATAGCAATCATCAATAGATTGTGTATTTTCGAAAAATGAATAGGTTAAAAATCATCCTAAGCCCTCTCGCGGTTATTTATTTCATCATTACCTCCTTTAGAAATTCACTTTTTAAATGGGGTGTATTGACCCAATACAAATCCAGTCTTCCCGTTCTTAGTATTGGAAATCTAAGCATGGGAGGGACCGGAAAAACACCACATGTTGCATTTGTACTGGAAAACACACAACACCTCAAAAGAGCCGTCATCAGCAGAGGGTATGGTCGTAAAAACAAAAAACTCATAGAGGGGAACAGTGATATCCACACCAGCAAAGACATGGGAGATGAACCTATGGAGTTGCTGGAAAGATTTGAGGGCAATCATTTTAAAATGATTGTAGAAGGTAAAAGAGCAAAAGCCCTTCAATACTTAGAAAGTCATGACATCCCTACAGACCTGGTCATCCTTGACGATGGGCTACAACACCAATATGCTCACAGAGACCTGAACGTACTTTTGACAGAACACAACAAACCCTTTTACAAAGACTTTGTCTTCCCAATGGGGACGCTTCGTGAGCACAGAAACGGAGCCAAAAGAGCTGACATCATCATTGTTACAAAATGCCCTGAAAACATATCAATAAGCGATCGGGAAGAAATCATTAGCAAAATTACTCCATACAGCTCCGCGACTGTTTTATTTACTAAGATTAACCACCAAGGTTATTTGAATCGAGCGAATGAAGAAATCGAATTAAACAGACACAAAAACTACCTGCTTGTTACAGGCATTGCGAATCCAAAACCCCTATACAAACACCTTGATGATACAAACATTTCATATGTACCTATGAAATTCCCTGACCATCATAGCTTCTCTATAAAAGATTTGAAAGAGATTACAGAAAAGTCCAAGGACTTTGAGGGCATCATTACCACCGAAAAAGATTGGATGCGCTTGCGAGAGTCGTCAGAGATTCTCGGAAAATCAAAACCCATTTTTAGATTAAAAATTGGCGTAGAATTTATAAATGCCGAGCAATCTAAAGAATTTAATGAGCATTTACATTCAATACTTCTACCTCGTAAAAAACAAAACTAGAACTTAGGAAAACACCTAAATACAAAACCAATAGCAACGCATAGAGTAAAATATTGATTTTGAGTTTAACCAACATTCAAGACCCTAAATTATCACAGCCGAAGAAATGTGATGATGATTCCCTTTTTGTATCTTTGGCGCTAAATTTTCACGACTTATGTCTATAGATTACAACAAATATGAAACGGTAATTGGCTTGGAGATACACGTCCAACTCAACACCTTAAGTAAAACATACTGTTCCGACGCCACAAAATTCGGCGCCGCTCCCAACACAAACATCAGTCCTATATCACTCGGCCATCCCGGAACCCTTCCCGTTGCCAACGAAAAGGTAATAGAATACGCGGTACGTCTAGGAATTGCCTTGAATTGTGACATTAGAGAGCGAAATGAATATGCCCGTAAAAACTATTTCTATGCCGATCTACCCAAAGGCTATCAAATCACACAAGATAAAACACCCATCTGCAATGGAGGTTTTGTCCAAGTAACAGATAAAGAAGGGAATCCCAAAAAGATTGAATTGACCCGTGTTCACATGGAAGAAGATGCGGGGAAAAGTATTCATGACATCGATCCATTTGACTCTCTCATCGACTTAAACCGAGCAGGAGTTCCTCTACTGGAAATTGTCAGCGAGCCTGTTTTACGCTCCGGAGAAGAGGCATACAGCTTTATTACTGAAGTTAGGAAGTTGGTTCGGTACCTTGACATCTGTGATGGTAATATGGAAGAAGGATCTATGAGATGTGATGCAAACATTTCGGTTCGTCCAAAAGGAAGTAATGAATTATGGAATCGTGTAGAAGTCAAAAACATGAACTCCATCCGAAACGTTCAAAAAGCGATTGAACTAGAATCTAAAAGACAAATCGAAGTTTATGAGTCTGGAGGTGAAGTTGATCAGGAGACTCGAAGCTTTAATCCTGTAAAAAATGTGACCTCTGTATTGCGTTCCAAGGAAGATGCTCACGACTACAGATACTTCCCTGAACCCGATCTATCTCCGGTATTAATCAGAGAAGATTATATCGAAAAAATCAGAGCAACGCTACCCGCTTTACCTGAAGAATTATTTAGCAAATACACCAAAGAATTTGGTTTATCCGACTATGATGCTAGCAATCTTACAGACACCAAAGGCATAGCCCTCTATTTTAATCAGATTTCGAAACACACCCAAGAATACAAAATGGCCGCTAACATTGTCATGGGGCCTTTGAAGTCTTACCTGAACGACAAAGCCATTGAAATCGAAGAATTCCATTTATCCGCTTCACGTATTTCAGAAATGATACAGCTGATCAAAGAGGGTAAAATAGCGAACTCGAAAGCCAATCAAGAACTTTTTCCTCTGATGATTGAAAATCCAGAAGTAACGGTTCAAAAATTGGCAGAAGAGAACCAATTGATTCAAGAGTCTGATTCAGATGCGCTCCTTGGATTCGTTCAGCAAGCCATTGCTAAATTCCCTGACAAAGCAGAGGCCTATAAAAAGGGGAAAAAGAATTTATTAGGGCTGTTCATGGGAGAAGTAATGAAGCTTTCAAGAGGTAAAGCAGACCCTAAAGTTACCAACCAAATGATTCGAGAAGAACTCGAAAAATAAGTGATGAGAGGATTATTTCCAGCTTTATGTATCTTAACCTTAGTAGTGGCCTGTGAACCTAAGAGTGAAAAATACCAAGGAGACTTTACCGTTCAGGTGAATCTCAAAGGAGTTGACACCCTCATATTTGAACGAATTGAAGCAGAAGATTTGCGATTGGTGGACACCTTATTTACAGAAGAGGGTGAATTTACAGCGACTGATACCCTAAACGGCTCCGGATTTTTCCTCTTGCGAACACCTCAGGGAGATGGCATCAACCTTTTGATTGAAAAGGGTGAAGCGGTAAGCATTGCTGGCGACTCAACAGATTGGGTCGAAAACAACCAGATTAAGGGTTCTATAGGTTCTGCTCTGACTTCAGAACTTCAAAAAAAACTTATTGATTTTGAAACGAAAATTGACCTGATTTACGAAGAAGCTAAATACGCACAAAAAGAAGATTTTACTTCCCTTCAAAATCGATTCAACACGGACCTCAAAGAACATACAGACTACTTAAAGTCAGTCATAGATTCGAACCCAGAATCAAAAATCTCAGTATTGGCACTCTTCCAAACGTTAAAAGGAGAAACCATACTTAACATTTACGAGGATTTTGATTATTACGAAAAAGTGGAAAAGCAATTTCAATTGAAATGGCCCGAGTCTTCTCATAGTAAAATTCTCAGCGAAATTACAAAAACAGCTTTTGCTCCTAACTTCACCATGAATGACATTAATGGTGACTCATTTTCACTTAGCCAATTCGATGGAAAGGTAGTCCTCTTGGATTTTTGGGCATCTTGGTGTAGACCTTGTCGTTTAGCCAATCCAAAAGTTGTTGAATTGTATCACAAATACCACGCTAAAGGATTAGAAATTGTAGGGATCTCTCTGGATGGAAACCCTCGACAAAAAAATCCAGCAGAAGACTGGGTTAATGCTGTAAAAGAAGATCAATTACCGTGGACACATGTCAGTGATCTGAAAGGATGGGAAACGGAGATTCGAAATAGCTATGATTTTAGAAGCATCCCTCACACCGTCTTGTTAGACGCCAACAGACGTATTCTGGGAGAAAACCTTAGTTTCGAAATTTTAGATCGTAAAATCTCAGAAAGACTGAATCCATAAATGTCTACAAAAACAAATATATATTTCGCCTCAGACTTTCATTTAGGCGCTCCAAATCACTCCGAAAGCCTCGAGAGGGAAAAGAAAATTGTTTCTTGGCTCAACAAAATTGAACAGGATGCCAAAGCGATCTATTTGGTTGGAGATATATTTGACGTATGGTATGAATGGAAGCACGCCGTTCCAAAAGGGCATGTACGTTTGCTAGGAAAACTGGCAGAGATATGTGATTCGGGGACTCCGGTACATTTCTTTACAGGGAATCATGACCTGTGGACCTTTGGTTATCTTGAAAAAGAAATTGGACTGCAAGTTCACAGACACCCGATTCAAGTCGAGCATCAAGGAAAGAAGCTATACATAGGTCATGGTGATGGCTTGGGACCTGGAGACAGGAGTTACAAATTCCTCAAGAAAATATTTACAAATCGTCTATGTCAATGGCTGTTCTCGAGAATTCATCCAAACACTTCTTTTTCGCTGGCCAACTACTTCTCAAGCACTAGCAGGATAACGAAGAAAGATAGCGATGAACAATTCAAAGGCGAAGATCAGGAGTGGCTTGTTCAGTACTCAAAAGAAATACTAAACGCGGAGCACTTTGACTACTTGATCTTTGGACACAGACACCTTCCTTTAGATATTGAATTGTCAAAAAAGAGTCGGTATATCAACCTCGGGGAATGGGTAAATCACAATGCCTATGCGGTATTGGAAAATGGTCTTCTCGACCTTAAATTCTACGACTCATCGTGGACAAAGGCCATCAACAAATAATTTACCCCCTCAAGTTCGTCTGCTTATCGCAAAAGACAATCACTTAAACGTGAACTCTTTTTATCAAATCCGCCAGACGATTTGAATAGCCCATCTCATTATCGTACCAAGAAACGATTTTAACCATCTTTCCAAGCACAGAAGTCAACTGAGCATCAAAAAGGCATGAGGCAGAACTGCCCAATACATCAGCGGATACAATAGGATCTTCAGTGTAAGCGACAATGCCCTGATGGGAAGTTCTCGAGGCTTCAAAAAAGATGCGATTCACCTCTTCAATAGAGCAATCTTTTTTTACCGTAAATGTAATATCGGTAAGTGAACCATTGGGAACGGGAACTCGCATCCCACAACCTCCGATTTCCAGATGGGGAAATATCTTGGTAATGGCCTTTGCAGCACCTGTTGTTGTGGGAATAATTGATAAGGCACCCGCACGTGCTCTCCGCAGATCTTTGTGGGGCGTGTCTTGCAAGTTTTGATCTTTGGTATATGAGTGAATCGTGGTAATATAAGACTGTTCTACCCCAAAGTTTTCATCAATGAGCTGAACCATAGGAGCGGCACAATTGGTGGTACACGATGCATTAGAAAGTAACACATCATCTTTAGTAATGATGGCGTCGTTAACACCTAAAACAACCATTTTTAAATCATCGCTTTGTGAAGAAGCAGACAAAATCACCTTTTTAGCCCCTGCTTCAATATGCTTCTGTAAATCTGCCTTTGTCAAAAATTTCCCTGTTGCCTCAATTACGACATCACAATCCTTCCAGGACAAACGCTCCAAATCAGACTCATGTGATAAACGAATCGGCACATCATCAACAGCAATCGACGCATCAGATGATCTTATATCTGCATCAAAAGTCCCGTGAACAGAGTCATACTTCAGCAGGTGAGCCAGTGATTGAGGATCGGCTACATCATTTATCGCCACAACCTCCATCCCCTTTCGTTGATGAATCACACGAAAAACAGTCCTACCTATTCTTCCAAAACCGTTTATACCAATTCGAATATTCTTCATAATGACAAGCTAAAAAAAGAGGCGCTTGCCTCTTTATTACTTTAAATGTTTTTCTGCCTTGTAAGAAGACCTAACTAATGGGCCGCTTTCAACATACTGAATGCCTAACTCTAAGCCTATCTCCTTGTACTTTTCGAACTGCTCAGGGCTCACAAACTCTTTTACAGGAAGGTGTTTAGGTGTCGGCTGTAAGTACTGACCGAGTGTCAACACATCCAGGCCAACAGCCACCAAATCTTTCATCGCTTCAATGACCTCACCCTCTGTCTCCCCCAAGCCAAGCATAATTCCTGTTTTGGTTCGCATACCCCCCTTTTTTAAGGTTTTAAGAACTTCTAAAGACCTTTCATAACGCGCTTGTATTCGGACAGAACGAGTCAATCGCTTCACCGTTTCCATATTGTGAGAAACTACTTCTGGTGCAACATCTATGATGCGTTGTATTTGAGACTCATTTCCCTTAAAGTCGGGAATGAGTGTTTCCATAGTCGTACTAGGACTGACTCTGCGAACGGCTTTAACGGTGTCTGCCCATATAATAGAACCCCCGTCTTTTAAATCATCTCTATCTACAGAAGTAATAACGGCATGCTTTACTTCCATTAACTTCACCGATCGGGCAACCCTCTCAGGCTCAGACCAATCTACAGCGAGAGGTTTACCGGTAGCTACAGCACAAAAACCACAAGAGCGTGTACATATATTTCCCAAAATCATAAAGGTAGCAGTTCCCGCTCCCCAGCACTCCCCCATATTCGGACAGTTACCACTCTCACAAATCGTATGAAGCTTATGATCTGAAACCAACTTACGGACTTTCTTATAACTCTTTCCCGTAGGGAGTTTTACCCTTAACCACTTAGGTTTACTTTGGTACTTTTCCTTTTTCTCTATCGTAGTCTCTGTAGCCATTTTTTAGCATTCATTTTGGGGAAACCCAAATTCTAACACTTATATATTTACTTTTAAGTCACTAAAATCAATCGCATTATGAGAAGCGTGGTATTTACATTCCCCATCTTGAATCAACATCAACTGAGGGGATTGATGAACCACATTAAAATCTGTAGCAAGTTGATTGGAAATAGACCTAAATTGAATGAGATCTAAATGAAAAGCTTGCACATCATCTAAATCATAATTTCTTTCAAAGCGACTTTTGACCATACTCGAAATAGAGCAACGTGTACTGTGCTTAAACACCACAAAAGGCTTTGATGCTTGTAAAGCATTATTTATTTGAGAATACTCTTCGAGTTCAGTCCAATTCATTTAAGAATTTGTTTGTGGAGTTTCTACCTCTGCTACGCCCGGACAACTAGCTGTAATACAACATGATTGAACTGAAACAGCCATAACAAACAAAGCGATGATGAATAAAATCTTTTTCATAGTATACGTTTTATTAAGTTGCAAAAATACTAAAAATTAACCCATGAAATACATTGTAAAATGACTCCACAGTGTTAAACATAAGTAAATGTTATTGATTTATACTGTTCAAACATTAAATCCCTTATTTTTGATTCATGCTTGATGACATAACCAATTCTTGGAAAATCCATTTGAAGGGCGAATTCGAGAAAGACTATTTCAAAAAACTTACAGCACTTGTAGAGAGGGAAAGAACTGTGCACACTATTTTCCCTCCCGAAAAACTAACTTTTGCTGCGCTCAACAAAACCGAACTTGAAGAAACCAAAGTAGTGATCATAGGTCAAGATCCGTACCACAATCATGGACAAGCAAATGGTTTAAGTTTTTCAGTAGCCAAAGGCATGAAGCTCCCTCCTTCGCTAAAAAACATATTCAAAGAATGGCAAAGTGATACAAATTCTTCCATTCCTAGCAGTGGTGATTTAAATGCCTGGGCAGAACAAGGGGTTTTACTCCTGAATGCAACGCTAACAGTGAGAGCTCATGAACCTGGCTCACATCAAAAAAAAGGATGGGAAACATTCACGGATAAAATCATTGAACTGATTTCCGAAAACTGCAAACATGTGGTGTTCATCCTTTGGGGAAATTTTGCTCAAAAAAAAATAACCCTCATTGATGAGAAAAAACATTTCATCATCAAATCTGTTCACCCATCACCTTTTTCAGCTCGAAATGGATTCTTTGGTTCCAAACCTTTTTCAAAATGCAATGAATACTTAACTTCGGTGAACAAAAAAAACATCGATTGGAATTTAATTGACGAGGGTCAGCAATTGTCAATCCTAGATTAGATATTTGAACAAAAGATAATTATGGAAATACTCTATTTACTCATCGGACTGCTTACGGGGGCTAGTATTGGTGTTTTATACAGCAAAAACAAAGCGTCAAAAAACAGCAGTCCAACAGACCTCATCAATTTCGTCTCCAAAGACCTTTACGACTCTGAAAAAGAACGATCTGAAAAAGTAGAATTAACAAATCGCGATCAAGAAGAGCGAATCGGAAATTTAAAAGCAGACGTTTCTTCAAAAAACACCCTCATTGAAACTTTACAATTAAAAATTGAAGAAGAGCGTAAGCGTCTGGTTGAGCAACAAGAACATTTGCAAACGCAGTTCGAAAATAGGGCCAATCAAATTTTAGAAAAGAAGTCCGAAAAGTTTGCTGAGCAAAATCAAAAGAGCATTGATCAAATTTTAAAACCCCTGGGTGAGAAAATAAAAAGTTTTGAAAAAAGTGTAAACGACAAATACGAAAAAGACCAAACCAGCAGAGCAGGGCTTGCCACACAAATAAAAATGCTACAAGAGGCCAATCAAAAAATCAGTCAGGAAGCTCTAAACCTCACAAACGCATTAAAAGGAGACTCCAAAATTCAAGGCGACTGGGGCGAGTTACAACTGGAGGTGCTTTTAGAGAAGTCTGGATTGAACAAAGGAATCCACTTTCGAACACAAAACTCAATGAAAGACGAAGAGGGGAATGAGAAACGCCCTGACTGCATCATAGATTTACCCGATAACAAGAATTTAATTATTGACTCCAAAGTCTCGCTAACCGCATATGAGAGGTACGTAAATGCTGCGGATGACCTACAACAGCAAGCCCATCTAAAACAACACCTTGAGAGTCTAAAAAAGCACATCAAGGATTTGGCCAGTAAAGACTACCCTAACTTATACAGTATCAATGCACCAGACTACGTATTGATGTTTATTCCCGTTGAGGCTGCGCTCAGCACGGCACTTCAAGAAGATCCCGAGATCTTCAATCTTGGCCTCAATAAAAACATTATTTTGGTGAGCACCTCTACCCTAATGGCTACTATGCGAACCGTTTCTTTCATCTGGCAACAAGAAAATCAAAAGAAAAATGTACTTGAAATTGCCCGTCAGTCCGGTGCTTTGTATGAAAAGTTTATTGGCTTCACCTCAGATCTAGAAGGGGTAGGGAAAGCAATTGAGCAAGCCAATAAAAAATACGAGGCCGCACAGAATAAACTGGTAAACGGTCGTGGGAATTTGATAAAAAGCGTCGAAAAGATAAAAAAATTAGGCGCCAAAACGAATAAAAGTATTTCTCAAGATTTACTCGACAAATCGGACATGGAATACTTGCCCGAAGGTGAATAGTTGTATTTTTGCCTGCTATGAAGAAAGATCGTTTACAGAAAAGTTTGGAAATCTTCGGCCTACAAGCCGTTATAGATGCCGTCCACGAAGGGAAAGAGTTTGACAAGATTTTCATGGAGAAAGGCCTGAATACGGGTTTAGCCATGGAGCTGAGAGCGCTTTTAAAGGAACATCACATCATGTTTAAAGCCGTTCCAATTGAAAAGCTGAACCGACTTACCCCTAAGGATCACCAAGGTGTTTTTGCATTTGTATCTCCTGTAAACTTCTATCAATTAGGTGATGTATTGATGCAAACTTATGAAGATGGAAAATCTCCGATTTTTTTAATGCTCGACCGAATTACCGATGTGCGTAACTTTGGAGCGATTGCTCGAACGGCCGAATCCTGTGGGGTGAACGCAATCATATTACCTAAAGTAGGGGGTGCCCAGTTAAATTCTGACGCCATGAAAACTTCTACCGGGGCATTAATGCACATCCCCATCTGTAGGGAACAAAATCTTCATCACAGTCTGAAATACTTAAAAAAGAGCGGACTCAAAGTAATCGCTTGTACCGAAAAATCGGACACGAATCTTTACGATGTTCCTTTTGTGGATCCTGTGGTCATTGTTATGGGCTCTGAGGAAGATGGTATTTCTGAGGAAATCTTGGAGCTAGCTGACGCCAGAACACGTATCCCTATGTTTGGAAAAACAGAGTCTCTTAATGTTTCGGTAGCCAGTGCTGTCATTCTCTACGAGGCTATACGTCAGAGACAACTGGAAGATTAACCCCAAGTATTTTCTTGATAGAAATAGTTAGGACTATGGGTTACATCTTCCATTTCTGTATGAAACACTTGCGTCGTTGAGCCCGAAGTTGGAGGTACAATCCAAGACCAATCTGCAGTCACATCTCTTCCTTCTTTAGCTTCCTGACGCATAAACTGCATAAACTGTTTTGATGCAGAATGATGATCGATGATTTTAACGCCTGCTTTTCGGAAAGAATATAGAACAGCCTGATTCAATTCTACCAAAGCACGGTCCTTCCACAAGGAATTTTTATCTCTTATGTCCAAGCCCATTTGTTTTGCCACAACTGGCAATAGGTTATATCGATCCTCATCAGCAAGATTGCGAGATCCTATTTCTGTTCCCATATACCATCCGTTAAATGGTGAGGCCATGAATTCAATACCACCAACCTCTAGAGTCATGTTCGATATGATGGGCGTAGAATACCATTTTAGCTTTAAATCACTAATGGCTTTTATGTTCGGATGTTCAATGGACACTAAGGTGATTATGTCATCTGGGATTTCCTTCCATGCGGGAGCTTCCCCTTCCTTCTTGATGACAATAGGCAACAGATCAAAAGCACCATTCTTAGGCGCCCAACCCAGCTTAACGCACTCTTTTGTGAACCTAAGATGCTTAGGGTCGCCAATAATAGAGCCATCTTCCTGTTCGTAAGCAGCAAAACCTAAAAGTTGTGGATTCATGATTCGAATGCCTTTGTGAGCATTAAAAACGCTGATGGTAGATCGAATATTCCCTCCATTGTAGGCAAAGTCAATATGCTCAAATAGGGCCGTAAATATAGCCTCCATTGAATCTACAGAACGCTGATCCATGACCTCCATAGATCGCCAAAAAAGGCGACCAATACATTTATTGGAGTTCCGCCACGCTACCTTGGTTCCATAATCCAATTCAAAATCTAAAAGCTCATACATTCCTCGGTCACGAATGGATTGTTCAACTTCTTCCCAGCGCTTATCAAACAAATCTTGTTTGTTCAATTCGCGATAACACAAGGTTAAATATGATTTTGCTTTTTCTCTGAGGGTCGGTTCTGTCATTACTGAGTAAAAATATAAATTTTAAGACTTCAAGATCGTACAAAGGGATAAAACAAAGTACTCACTAGCAATCATTCGTCATTAAAGTTTAGCCAAATCAGGATGATTTTTAAAAATCTCATCCACACGCTTCTCTACCTGATCATCTAAAATTAATGGTGGAGCATGGTGAGGTTTTATACGAGTGTCAATCATCAAACTCCCTTTACAAGCCCAGTGTTTTTTGTGCGTATACGAGTCTATCCCATAGATGTCATGTGATGGATTTGCTCGAGTAAAAGTAGTCCACAGGAAATTACTATACGTTTCTGAGACAAAGTCAGCATCGTCACACATCAATAACAAAGGCAGGGAATCCATCTGATCACCAAGTATTTCTTTGATCGCTATTGACCATTTAGCCATTTCCTTTTCAGCACTTTCATAGGACTCAAAAGCACTACACGAAAGGGCCAAAATCCCTGGCGCCACTAACTTCCCTTTTGTAACTCCCTCAGGGAATTCAACTTTGGCTTGAAAATCATCCAAGAGATCTCTTCGCTTATCTCCAGCAGCAGCCACAACAACTTTGGACCCCGTATTTAATCCTTCTCCAGAATAGTCTAGTGTATCCATGCTCGTTTTGGTGTAGAAATGTAAATCTCTTTCCCAATCCACGCGTTCGAGAATATGGTGTAAAAAGGCACTTTCTTCGTGAATATTCAAATCTTTATTGTCCTCTTCGGCAGCGATAAATAAAAACTTTGCCAAAGACATCTGTCCAAAGCCCAAAATATGATTGGCCTGAGTTAAAATTTCTGCAGGCTCTCGATGCTTTACATAAGGCGTGTAGCGTTCAGAACCGATGGCAAAAAGCAAAGGATGTACTCCTGATGCATCAACGGCATGTACAGCTTTAACGCCAGGCAACTCGAGCTTAACGGTCTCTCCGGCCAACTCGTGAATCATTGCCCCAAAACTCGTATCCTCTTGCGGAGGTCTCCCCACAACAGTAAATGGCCATATGGCTTCTTTTTTATGATATACCTTGTGAACTTTCATCAATGGAAAGTCATGCGTCAAGCTGTAATACCCTAGATGATCCCCAAAAGGACCTTCTGGCTTCACGTCATGTGGCATCACTTCTCCGGTAATCACAAAGTCTGCATCCGCGCAAACAGTATATCCATCTTCGACAAAATAACGCATTCGCTTACCTCCTAACATTCCTGCAAAAGCGAATTCAGGAAGGCCTTCAGGCAAAGGCATAACGGCAGAAAAACTTAGCGATGGTGGACCTCCAACAAATATACTTACCTTAAGAGGTAAGCCTTTGGCGTTTGCCTTGGATTGATGTACACCAATACCTCTATGAATTTGGTAATGGAGTCCGATTTCTTCGTTTTGTATAAAATCATTTCCACCCAACTGAATACGATACATACCCATATTGGACTTCATCCATCCAGGTTGATCTGCATCTTCAGTGTACACAATGGGAAGAGTTACGTAGGGACCCCCATCGTTTTTCCAACATGTAATCTGCGGAAGTTTATCAATAGTAGTCTCTACCAAACCAGCGCTGCGCTTTGAAATTTTTCTTGGCAATGCATTCAGCAGATGTTTGGGTGTAGAGAAATATTTTGTTGGGTTTTTAAGCGCCAGAATAGGATCCTTTTTAAGCAGGGCTATACGTTGTACCATATCCATGGTATCTCTGAATAAAAACTTGGAGCGATTTACATCACCAAAAAGATTTGATAAGGCACGAAACTCGCAGCCCTTTATCTTTTCAAAAAGAATAGCAGGAGCGCCTTTTTCATAGGCTCTTAGTTGTATAGAAGACATCTCCAGATAAGGATCTACTTCTTCCTTAATTCGAATGAGTTGTCCTGTTTTATCGAGATCTCGAATACATGCTTCTAAACTTTTGTAACCCATAATAAAGATAATATCAAAGATGAGTACTGGTCAAAACAGTCAAAAAGCGTTTGAAGCTTTAGCACTGTAAAGACATTAATTCAAACAACTAAACTTATAAATATTGAGCTTTTCACTCACGACGCTTACAACTCGCGCATCTATTCAACAACAGCTTATGATCTTTGATCATAAATCTCCGAAACCTAATGAGTGCCTTTGGCTATTGAAACATTTCTTTAACTCTGTCAAAGAATGATTTATCATTCTTGTCAGGGTCAGGATTAAAATTACTCTCATCTCTATTGGCCTCAAAGAATTTTCTTTGGTCCTTATCAAGAGATTGTGGCGTCCATACATTTACGTGGATTAACAAATCTCCAGTACCATAACTCTCAACACTCGGAAGTCCTTTCCCTCTTAGCCTTAAGAGCTTTCCCGATTGAATTCCTGGCTCTAACTTAATCTTTACTTTAGAGGATAGGGTTTGTATTTCAGGGTTTGCCCCCAAAACAGCGTCGGGATAACTGATGAATAAATCGTGGTGTAAATTCTTACCATCTCTTTTGAGAGATTCATGAGGAATTTCTTCAATGAGTACGATGAGGTCTCCAGCAATACCGTCTAGGGGAGCGTAATTTCCTTTACCTGAAACGGACAACTGCATACCATCTTCAACACCCGCAGGTATTTTAATGCTTACCGTATCATCTTTGTGAATCATCCCATTGGCATCAGAACCAGCAGGTCGATTGTCTATAATCCTTCCTGCGCCATTACAGGCAGGACATGTTGAAGAGGTTTGCATTCTTCCCAAAGGCGTGTTTACAATCTGTACCGTTTGACCAGAGCCATTACAATGTGTACATGTCTTGTGAGTAACACCCTCGGCATTGATGAGTCTTTTGACTTTGATTTTTTTCTCTACACCATTGGCAATTTCGTCTAAAGTAAGTTTCACACGAACTCTCAGATTTGAGCCTCTAGATCTTCGACGACCTCCACGAGAGCCACCAAAGCCACCACCGAAGGCCGACCCGAAAATGTCACCAAACTGACTAAAGATGTCATCCATGTTCATTCCGCCACCGCCAAATCCGCCACCGAATCCACCGCCCTCAAGACCTGCATGACCGTACTGGTCGTAACGAGCTCTCTTGTCGGGATTGTTGAGGACTTCGTAGGCCTCGGCCGCTTCTTTAAATTTGGCCTCAGCACCTTTGTCATCCGGATTTTTATCCGGGTGATACTTAATCGCTAGTTTGCGATACGATTTTTTAAGCTCTTTGTCAGTAGCACCTTTGCCGACTCCCAATACTTCGTAATAATCTCTTTTAGCCATGGTTATTGGTTACTGCCCGACGACAACTTTCGCGTAGCGTATTACTTTATCATTTAACATATATCCTTTCTCAGTCTGATCAATTACCTTTCCTTTCAGCTCATCAGATGGGGCTGGAATTTGAGTGATTGCTTCATGAAAATCAGTATCAAAATCTGATCCAATGGATGACTCCATCTCTTTCAAACCTTTTTGCTCAAGAATACCTACAAGCTTGGAATGAATCAGGTCAATTCCTTGGGTCAAGGCCTCAGCATCTTGGTCATCATCTCGATGTTTTGCCGCACGGTCAAAATCATCCAAAACTGGGAGCATGGACTCAAAAAATTCCAAACCTGCATTTCTGAACAAATCAATTCGTTCTTTCGCCGTTCTTTTCTTAAAGTTTTCGAACTCGGCGAACATCCTCAATTGTTTATTCTTTAATTCAGCAACTTCGCTCTCCAACTGCTCCTCTCTACTCAGCTCAATAACAGGCTCTTTTTCAACCGATTGATCTTCAGAAGCCTCAAGGGTTTCATTTGAATCTTGTACTTCTTCTTGTTCTTTTTTAAGCTCTTTCTCTGGCATCTTTATCGTATTAAAATGTAGAACATACTAAGCAAATTGTTTGCCAATAGCCTTCTTCTGACATTATGACGCAAAAATAACGAAATTCAGGCAGAATTGACGGGTTTTTGTTGCTTGAAATAGGAAAACTGAAAGGATGTCTTTTCGACAAAAAAAACCTCATCAAAGAGGTGTTTATTAAAGACTACATGATGTCCAAACTAGGGGGTCAATCTTTTTATGGTCGCGTAGAGTGCTGGCCCTTTAAGGTTCTTAGCGATGATGAACCCTTTTTCATCAATCAAAAAATTTGTCGGAAGACTATTGACCTCATATCTCTTGCTGATTTCAGAATCCCAACCGCTTAATTCGCTCCCGTGTGCATCCCAAATCAAGCCGTCCTCTTCTATCGCCAGCATCCAGTCTTGTTTGGCATTTTGCTGTTTGGAATTGCCTTGTCGATCCTTAAGTCCATCCAGAGAAATACTGATGACTTCAAAACCCTCTGCCATAGCGAATGAAGCTTGATGAAATTTATTGTAGATGGAAACTATATTTGGATGCCCCCTGCGACAAGGACCGCACCATGAAGCCCAAAAGTCAAGTAAAACAACCTTTCCTCTATAATCCGATAAGTGAAAAATGTTTCCGTCGGGTGAAGAAATAGAAAAATCAGGGGCAAGGTCACCTATGTTTAATTGCTCATCATTTGCTGAGACATCAACATGCTCAGTTTTTACAAAGCCTAAACACAGGCAAATGGAAACTACAAACAGAAGTATGGAAATACGTTTCATCAACTATATTGAAACTCTTTTTTTAATTCAAACGCGTGATGTCAGCACCAATCGCTTTCAATCGATTTTCAATGTCTTCATATCCGCGATCAATCTGCTCGATGTTGTGTATGGTGCTCTCTCCATCGGCTGATAAGGCTGCAATCAGCAAGGACACCCCAGCACGAATATCAGGAGAAGTCATCACCGTTGGCTTCAACATGCTCTTACGGTCTAATCCGATTACCGTAGCCCTGTGAGGGTCACAAAGAATAATTTGAGCCCCCATATCAATGAGCTTATCCGTAAAGAACAATCGACTCTCAAACATTTTCTGATGAATCAAGACTGAACCTCTAGCCTGAGTCGCTACCACGAGAACAATACTCAATAAATCCGGAGTAAACCCGGGCCATGGAGCATCTGAAATGTTCATTATGGAGCCATCAATAAAACTTTCAATTTCATAATGCTCTTGAGAAGGCACATAGATATCATCGCCTACTCTTTCAAGTTTTATTCCGAGCTTTTTAAAGGTACCCGGTATCACGCCCAGTTCATCATAAGCTACATCTTTGATCGTCAAATCGGATTGGGTCATGGCTGCCAGGCCAATCCAAGATCCTATTTCAATCATGTCAGGCAGCACTCTATGTTCGCATCCTCCTAGCGATTCAACACCTTCAATGACCAAAAGGTTAGAACCAATGCCTGAGATTTTACCCCCCATTCGATTGATCATCTTACAAAGCTGTTGCAGGTAAGGTTCGCATGCCGCGTTGTATATTTTTGTTTCCCCCTTTGCCAGACAGGCAGCCATGACAATGTTAGCGGTACCAGTAACTGAAGCCTCCTCCAAGAGCATAAATGTACCCTTGAGCTGCTCAGCATAAATCTGAAAAAATCCTTTTTTGTCGTCGTAATTAAATTTGGCCCCTAACTTTTCAAATCCTATAAAATGTGTATCTAATCTTCTGCGACCAATCTTATCACCTCCAGGCCTAGGGATGGCAGCCTTTCCAAAACGGGCAAGTAGAGGCCCAACAATCATGATAGACCCTCTCAAGCGCCCCCCTTTCACCTTAAAATCCTCACTAGCCAAGTGGTCTAAATCAATCTCGTCTGCCTGAAAGCTATATGAGCCCTTGCCTAATTGTTGAATTTTCACGCCAAGGTCACCGAGAATTTCAATGAGCTTATTCACATCAACAATATTTGGAATGTTATTGATGATTACTTTTTCTGGAGTCAACAAGACAGCACTCAAAATTTGGAGCGCTTCATTTTTAGCTCCTTGTGGTGTTATTTCACCATGGAGTTTTTTTCCACCATTAATCTTAAATGAAGCCATGTTAACCTATTTTCTTTTTCCGTGATTTCTTCCTCGGTTATTTTTCTTGTGGGTTCTCTGAACTTTGACCTCTGAAAACGAAGAAAGTTTGAAGCCTTCTTTCATTTTCAATTGATCGCCTGACATCTGACTGAGATGTTTCAGAATAACTTCATCTTCAACCGTAGACTTATTCCATGTCAAATAGCACTTTTTCATGTGATTTGCTATGGTGTGAACAAGTAAATCTTTGTACTCACCTTCCTCTAAATCTATCGTTCGCTTAATGATTAGCGGTAAGATTTTTCCGTAGTGACGCAGTTTAATATTATTGTCTGAATACTTTAGAGGCTCTGGCTTTTCCTCAAAACTTTCTTTGGAAGGCTTTTCGTAGGGAGAGTCAACATCTAAGTTGAATTCTGACATGATAAAAAGGTGGTCCCAAAGTTTATGCTTAAAATCAGGGACGTCTCTGAGGTGAGGGTTTAAATTCCCCATCACTTCAATGATGGACTTCGCCTGATGATTTCTTTTTTCTTTGCTTTCAATATCAATGATCGAGTGGACCATTTTTTGAACATTCCTTCCGTATTCAGGAATAATTAATTTTGACAAACTGGTGTTGTATTCCATTCATTCAATTATTTGAGGATGTTGAGTTTTGCGAATTTCGCAAGGAGTGTTTTCTCCCCTACATCCGTAAAGTTAACGCTAATTTTTTTATTGGCCCCCGAGCCTTCTAATTTAGAGATCACCCCCATACCGAAGCGTTCGTGCTCTACTTTCATTCCCGTTGAATACGATTGCTCCTTATAATTTCGAGCTTGCACATTCGGATTGATTTTTTTCAAATTCTTTGGAACAAACCTGGGGGCACTCTCTTGATTTGGGGCTTCCTTTTTCTTCGAAGTATTGTATCGAGAGGGAACCTTTGTTTTGTAGTTAGATCCAAAATTTCTGGCCCCGGAGCTTCTGGGTGAAGACTTGACGTTTAGAAAATTCATGTCGAGATATTTCTCATTGATTTCTTCAATGAAACGACTGGGTTCACAATCAATCAAGTTTCCCCAACGATATCGCGTTAGGGCATAACTTAAAGTTGCTCTTTTTTCTGCTCTGGTAAGTGCAACATAAAACAATCGTCGCTCTTCCTCAAGATCTATACGCGCAGTGAGGGACATTTGCGAGGGAAATAAATTCTCCTCTAAACCTACCACATACACATAGGGGAACTCTAAACCTTTTGACTGATGTATGGTCATGAGTGAAACATGATCACCATCATCCTCATCAGCCTTCTCTGCATCGGTTAACAAAGCAATGTCTTCAAGATAAAAAGATAGACTGGTATTTCTTTCCTCCTCCGGTTTTTCATTTTCTTGATTCACAAAATCTTGAATCCCATTGAGAAGCTCTTGTAAGTTTTCAAACTTACTGATCCCCTCGGGCGTCTTATCGACTTGCATCTCTCGTAAAATACCGGATTGTTTGGCGATATATGAAGCAACTTCAAAGGCATCCTTCTCAGCAACCATCAGCTGGAAACTTTTAATCAGGGTCGCAAAATTATCTACCTTCGTTGCGCTACCGCTATTTAAGCCCACGGCATCATTTTTAACATTCGCTACGATCGCCCATAAGCTCTTTTCCTGTTCACCTGCAGCAAGCGTCATTCGATCGATAGAACTGTTTCCAATTCCTCTTTTGGGGTAATTAATCACTCTCCGCAAAGCCTCCTCATCGCGCAAATTGGAAGCCATTCGGAAATAAGCCATCATGTCTTTAATTTCCTTTCTTTGATAGAAAGACAAGCCCCCGTATATCCGATAAGGTATGTTTCTTTTGCGCAAAGCTTCTTCCATCGTTCGAGACTGTGCATTTGTTCTGTAAAGGATGGCAAAATCCTGACTTAATGCTTGTTCACGAAATTTCGTGTCCTGAATGTTGGAGGCTACAGAAATGGCTTCTTCGCTATCTGTAGTCGCTCGGTTGACTTTTATAGCTTCCCCAAGAGGGTTCGAAGTCCATACTTTTTTATCGAGCTGATCTTTATTATTACTGATGA
Source organism: Flavobacteriales bacterium (assembly GCA_022425195.1). Classification (GTDB taxonomy): domain Bacteria; phylum Bacteroidota; class Bacteroidia; order Flavobacteriales; family UBA7430; genus UBA7430. The sequence goes on from JAKMFX010000027.1 coordinate 67,111, forward strand.
CACTATTGGCTGCGTTGACGATGTTCTGTGTGGATCGATAATTTTGCTCCAACTTAATGACCTTTGCATCGGAATAGTCCTTCCTAAAATTGAGTATATTTCTGATGTTTGCCCCACGAAAAGAATATATACTTTGGGCATCATCACCAACAACACAGATATTTTCATTTAGCGAAGCCAAAGCTTTCACGATAAGGTATTGAGAATGGTTGGTATCTTGATACTCATCGACAAGCACGTAGTGAAATCTGTGTTGGTATTTATGCAACACATCCGGATGTCGAAACAGCAACTCATTGGTCTTCAACAGTAAATCATCAAAATCCATCGCCGCAGACTTAAAACACTCCTTGACGTACTTTTCATATAGCACTCCCATTTGTGGGCGATGTGCAGCATCATCCTGAGTCTTCAGTTCTGCATTGTTATTGTAGGCTTTAACGGTAATTAGATTGTTCTTGAATGAGGAAATCCGCGACTGAACAATGTTGACCTTATAGATGTCAGTATCTAGATTCATCTCTTTTATGATTCGTCGTAGTAATGCCTTGGAATCATCAGAATCATAAATCGTAAAGTTCGATGGATAGCCAATTTTGTCGGCCTCGAACCGCAAAATTTTAGCAAATACGGAGTGGAAGGTTCCCATCCATATATTTTTAGCCTCTAATCCGACAATTTTCTCGATTCGCTCCTTCATCTCCTTTGCCGCTTTGTTGGTAAAGGTTAAGGATAAAATATTGAAAGCATCAACGCCTTGCTTGAGCAAATGTACAATCCGATAGGTTAGCACACGCGTCTTGCCCGAGCCAGCACCAGCAATCACCATCACAGGGCCTTTAGTTTGTTCTACAGCCTTGAGTTGAGAGGGGTTCAAATGACTCAAATAATCACTCATAACAGTTCCTTAGAAATCTTCATAATTACAAGCTCAAAGTTAGTTTTTTTATGGCTCCTAAATGAGGTGTTAATAAAATCTAAATTGGGCGAATGTATACTTGTATGTGATCAATAGCGCCCCTTTGCTGATTTCGATAAATCAGCTTTTTAAGCTATATTTGATAAGCTAAATATTAGCCTTAAATATAATAGAATACCATTTTATAATTGATAATGAAAATGAATAATGAAAAATATAACTTTTTCTATCGCATGCCTATTCCTATACATTCCCTTATTTGCTCAAGACTGTAACGAGGTTAAGCTAAACTTAATTAGTGCAAACGAATGCTTGCCAATTGTTAAATGTAAACTTAAAGGCACCGTTCCAAGTGAATCTGAGGTCAACTGGTCTTTATCGAACAGCGAAGGAATCAGCCTGAGCATTACTGACAACAATTTAGTTGCCGTCGCTAGAATTAAAACCGCAGGGGAGTATGAAATTTCCATGAATGTGACACTCCCCAATGGAGAACAATGCACAAAATCCTATAAAAAAGAGGTGCTGAGACAGCCTGAGCTAAAAACAAACATTAAAAGCGAGTACAAGCTTTGCAATGGCTTTAATTCCAGCGTATTATCAATTATTAATCCTGAAGAATTTAAGTCGATGGCTTGGATTATCGAAAACAAATACTACAGGCAAACAGATCTAAAAATAGATTTTGATGAGGTGGGGACCAAAAGGGTGATCATACAAGCCACAGACACCACGGGATGTTTTGTTCGCTACCAGAAAGATATCGAAATAGTCGACGGACCAAACGCTAATAATGTAAAGGCCGAATTAAATGCATCTATCAATGACCTTAATTGTTTAGAAATAGGAAGCAAGTACACATTAACAACAGAAATAACATCTATAGATCCGGTAAAGTCCGTTTATTGGCGCGATTTAGACATGATTTCAGGGACAGACCGCTCTTTTGAAGTTACCGTAAACCCTAACCAGAAGCTCAAATACCCCCTCACGCTAATTTATGACGAATGTCAGGTAGATATTGACATTGACCACTCCTACTCTTTAACCTATCCAACGAATTTCTCAAATCCGTATCAAGGAAGTGAATTGTGTAAAGGTGAAAGCATCACCCTTGAAAATAGTACACCCTTTGCTGAAGGACTTAATGATTTCACATGGTCCATAGAAGATGCACAAATCATTTCTGAAAGCCCAGAGAAAATCACTTTCTTTTACGATAGACCAGGCACATACAATTGGCAACTAAATTACAATGGCGAATGCCCTTCAAACGCCAAAAAGACTCTAAAGATTAACCTTGCTGACCGCAATCAGCATCCCCAAATAAGCATTAACTCTGATGACTTAAGTGCATGTCAAACACCCTTCGATTTATACCTAAACACAAGCAATGATTTCCCTACAGCAGGGAACTTATCGTACCATTGGTCGTTAAACAAAGTACAGGGAAACGCAACCCACCTAAATACCGAAACTTTTGAATATCAGATTGAAAAACCCGGCAATTATCAACTCATTGTAATAGCGACAAATGATGCTTTGATCTGCACGGCAAAAGACACCATTTTTATCTCGGTAGATCATCTGAATTTAGATTTACAGTTTACTGCAAGCTCTGAATGTTCCGGCTATGAATTCAAACCTATGGATTTTGCTACAAATCAGCTGGACGAGTCTGTAATTTATAATTGGGAAATGATCAGTGATGCATCTGTCATAGAAAATTCTGCATTAGAATCGCCCACTTTTATCTTGGAAGAGCCTGGCGTACATGACCTATCACTAAATCTTTATTCCACCATAAATCGGAATTGTGAGAAAACGATTTCCGAGAAAAAACTCATAACCATAAACAAAAACCCAGAACTAAAACTCTCGACAGAAAAACTTGATGTGTGTACATTTCCTTATCTAGCAACCATTGAAGACCTCTCAACATTTGATGACGACTACTCATGGATATTGCTAGATGATACGGATTTGCTGAGTTCTGGAAGAAACAAAGAGTTTTCCTACACATTTAATAATCCAGGTGCGTATCGTTTGCGTTGGTCAAATGAGAATACAACAACGGAATGTAGAACGGTACAAGAAGTGTTAATTCATTTAGATGATCTCCAAATCGATCTTGATGACTCAGAACCTTTTGTGAGTCATTGTATCCCTTTTGAGTTTGACCCAAAAACAATAAATCAAACCGAAACCTTAAATGGCCACTATACATACAAATGGGAATTGATAAATTCTAAGGGTGAAATATACCAAACTAGAATGGACACAGATGGAGATTTTGTAGTAGAAGAGGCTGGTGTCTATGACTTGAGACTCAGTCTCTCAAACGAAGATGGAAGCTGTTTTGATCAGGTCAAATTAGATGATTTTGTTAGCGTCTATTCTTACGACCTAAAAATTGGTGTTTTGGAAAGTTCGATTTGTTTTGATGAAGGCAATAATCCCATTGAAAAAACATTTTACGCAAGATTTAATGCCCCGCCAAGCCTAATTACAAATCACATTTGGGAAATTAATTCTTCTTCTGGAGTACAAATCTTAACCAGCACTTCTGACAGCCTAAAATTAGCGCTGACAGAGGCAGGCAATTACACAGTAACGTATTCTACATATATTGAAAACAGTGACTGTATATTCTCCAGAACACTCAACTTTGCAGTAGGTGCAACTGCCCAAATAAGCACACCTCCTGTCATTTGTTTAGATAAAATGTTTCCTATGGAAGACAATCCTTACATGGCTGTTGGAACAAATACAATATTTACTTGGAGCAGTCCCGATGAAGAACTTAAGATTTCTAATCCTCATGAAAGTCAAGCTATGATTAGTGCCAGCAAAGCGGGAAACTACTTACTAGAGTTGACGGTTCAGAATGATTTTGGCTGTACTGGCAGCACATCACTTTATATTGAAGCTTACGAGTTAGACGCTTTATTTTCGAGCCCTAACGCCGGAGAACAGTGCAAGCCAGTCATTGTCAATCTCAATAGCGAAAACAATGAATACATCAACTCGTACATCTGGAACCTACATGAAACTAATTTTCAGGGAGTAGAATCAAGTACTACATTCAATACCCTTGAACCCAACCTAGAAACCTTATTGAATGAAATTGCTGACTACGATGTAGAGCTCATCATTGGATCTACTCATGGTTGTATGGACACCGCTAAAGTTGAGGATTATATCAATTTAATTTCTCCAAGACCCTACTTTACGGTAACAGAAAAAATGGTGTGTGACACGCTGGAGCTGGAGTTAAACGACGAGTCAAAATTTATAGATGACTTCTACATCGACTATGGAAATAACACCCAAACAAATTACATATTAAATCAAACAAACAAAGTATCATACACCTATCCTGAAGGAGAAAAAGAACCCACAGTCGAATTTGAGATTTCTTTAATCGGAGATTACGCATCGTGCATAGACAGTTTCAAATACACTGTAAAAATGGAGCAACCCTCAAGTACTGAGGCACCAGAAATCAGGTATGTGAGCGTAAGGTCAAATGACAAAGTACATATTCAGTGGTCTTCGCCAAACCTAGGAGATAACTTTAATGCGACACTACTGTCTCATCACACAAGTGACAACGCACCTAACTTGATAGAATCATCACCCCAAATCAACCGCAACCATTTCACACACCAAACACCAACAAACACTGTTAACCACTATAGCATATCGCTTGAGGACACCTGTAAAAGAGTCTCAAATTACTCCACGAAACACGCAACAATATTACTGGAAACAAAAACCGCTTCTTTTGAAACGATAGAATTGAATTGGACACCATATACAGGCTGGGAACAAGTTAAATCTTATACCATCTTCAGATCTGTAGATGGAGGGGATTATGAATTGTTAAAGGAACTTCCCGGAAATCAGTTGAAATACACCGATAACTTCTTGTGCGATGTCAATTACGGATATTACATCTTTGCAAATCATCCATCAAAGGATTACAAATCCAGGTCGAATTCTTCTTTAATAAAACCTAAGTACGTTGAATATTCCACACCTCTAGAACTCATAAACTCATCCGTCTACCTCGACTCAAGCATCATTTCGAATTGGGAAACGCATTCTGATTACAAAAGTTCTTCCAGCTCTTACCTCATCGATCGCTGGGATTCTTATTTTGGCTGGATCACACACTATGGCGAGCGAACAGAACCTCCCTTTATAGACCAAAATGTGGGGGTAAATCACGCAAACTACAGGTACCGGGTAAAATACACCGATAAATGTGGAAATATTGGCCCATTGAGCAACTACGGTGAAAACATAGTTCTGACCGGAGTACAACACCCAAGCCACTTTGAACTCAATTGGAACCCCTATGGGGAATGGGAATCCGGCGTAGAAAAATATACCATTCAATATTTCAACGTCTCAAAAAATAAATTTGAAGACATCACCCATATTACAGATACCCAATATATAGACCATCAACTCAACAAAAAGGGACTTGAAGAAAAATATTGTTTCAGAGTCGTGGCGACAAAGGCTGAAAACACCATGACAAAGAGTATTTCAAATGCCATTTGCTTCACTCCGGCACCGAAAGACTACTTCCCCAACGCATTCACACCAAACAAAGACGGTGTAAATGAAACATATAGCTATCAAGGAAGTTTTGCCAAAGCGTTAAAAACTAAAATATACTCCCGATGGGGTACCTTAGTTTACGAAAGTGAAGACGTGGAATTTAAGTGGGATGGTAAGCATCAAAAAACAGGAGAAATTTGTGCAAATGGTAGGTATTTTTTCCACTACGAATTGACCGGTTTCGATGGCACCGTGATTAAAAACAACAAATTAATTTTCTTGGTGCGGTAGAGACTAGGATCCAACAATAGACCTCAGGAAAAAACGTGCTTAACAATCTTCTCTGTAGCTCCTGCATTACCTTTTACATAGTTGCTGCTTTTCACTTTTAAGTCATCCCATTTCGTAGGGTGCACCAGGAGCCGATCACAATGAGCGATTAATTCTTGTGCAGATTTTATTTCTATGGCAACACCAAGGTTCATCAGGTCTACTGCCTCCTGAAACTTTTGATTTTTTGGTCCTATAAAAATCGGCATCCCAAAAGTGGCAGCTTCCAAAGTATTGTGAATCCCTTTTCCAAAACCACCCCCAATATAGGCGATATCTGCATAGGAATACAAAGAACTTAACAATCCAATATTATCAATGACCAGAAGATTGGCTGATTTTGCATTTTGTGCATTCGCCTTACTGTAGCGAAGGACTTCAAAATCTGATAAAGACTCAAACTTACGAAGGGAGGATTCATGAATTTCATGAGAAGCAACAACATACTTAAAACGCTGGCCGTAATGCTTCATAAACTCAATCAATATCTCTTCACCCTTTGGCCATGTACTACCTCCTATAAACAGAGGGGTATCCTGTTTAAAGGATTCCAGGATGGGCAGGGTTTTGACATTTTTTGTGATGTCTAAAACTCTATCAAAACGAGTATCTCCCACCTGACTCACCTGAGTTATATTTTTAGTGAGAAGCATGTATTTCGAATCTTCATTCTGGACAAAGAAATGGTCAATATTAGAGAGAATCTCTAACATCCAAGCGCCTTTCTTTTTGAAAAAATAATGGTTATTTCTAAAAATTGCTGAGATGACATAATGCTTGTGACCTCTACCCTGCAACTCCTTTAAATAATTGGCCCAAAAATCATACTTAACGAAAAAAGTAAAAACAGGCTTGACCAAATCTAAAAATCTCCGAGCGTTCTCGCGAGTATCAAGAGGGAGATAGCAAACATAGTCGAGCATGGGGTCATCTTTACGTATTTCATAGCCAGAAGGAGAATAAAAGGTCACGAGCACCTTAAACGTGCTAAAATCTTTTTTGATCGTTTCTATAAGCGGCCTGGCTTGTTCGAACTCACCTAAAGAAGGACAATGAATCCACACAATATCATTCACATGAGCACATCTTTCTTCTAAATAGGCAAAGCTGCGGCTTCTTCCCAGCACCCAGAGTTTGGCTTTTTTATTTCGGAAGGCTGCAAGTTGTACGATTTTCGCATACCATTGGATGGCGATATTGTAGAGCTTAAGAATCAATGGTAGTAATATTGGTTATGTGTTTTTTGAAACAAAGGAAGTGTCCATCCGAATTTCAATCCGCTCAGCAAATCTAACCTTTTATCTTGATTAGCCGATCTCGTATTGTAATCATAAGCTCGAACATCCTCTGTAAAAGCTTGAATGAACTCAAGGCCAATATAAAAATTTATACGTTGATGATTCGAAAAATGACGGTAACCCATCACCTGACTCGTGGCGAAACCCATGCACAATCGATCGTAGCCTTTTTTTAAATCTTCATTCAACTGCGGCACTGCTTCTCCAATGGTTTCAATTCGAATTTTGTGATACACATATCCCATTCCTGCTTGTAGAAAAATACCTGAATTTTTGTTGGGACCAATGACAGGAAATATTTTCCCCACAAACATTTGACCCTGAGCGCCTCGCTCCCAAAGACGAACCTCTGCAATATTTCCGTTAACATTGATAACATCCCCATCATCAACCGCTACCATCTCAATTATATTTGGCGCTCTGACATCCGACCCCACAAGGGCCGACACTTCTGCACCCCAATAGCAATTGGCCTCACCCTTCAATTGATAACCCATTCCAAACATGAAACTCGAGCCAAAACGATCTTTCAAATCTCCTCCCGGCAGATGAAATGCGCATTAAAATTGAGCGAAGAAATTCTATGTGGGGCATCAAGAATATGCTCTTGAGCAAAAAGAACCCCATGGGTAAGCACCAGAAATAAAGCGAGAAAATTTAAATTCATAGACCCCTAAATTAACAATAAATCATTGCCATAAGAAACAAATTACATTAGATAATATTACCTACATAATGTATCTTTGATTTCATTAAATATAAATAGATGGAAAATATAAAAGCATACATTGAAGAACATAAGAACCGATTTATAGATGAGCTCATTGATCTGTTAAAGATCCCCTCAATTTCTGCTGACCCTCAATACAAAGATGATGTTATAAAAACTTCCGAAATTGTCAAAACGCGACTTATAGAGGCGGGAGTTGATGTCGCTGAAATATGTACAACTGAGGGGTACCCTATTGTATATGCGGAAAAAATTATAGATGCCTCATTGCCTACCGTTTTGGTTTATGGCCATTATGACGTTCAACCGGCAGACCCTATAGACTTGTGGACCAGTGGTCCTTTTGAGCCCATCATAAAAACTACTGAATCACATCCTGAAGGGGCTATTTTTGCTCGTGGCGCCTGCGATGACAAAGGGCAGATGTATATGCACATCAAGGCTTTTGAGCTCATGATGAGAACAAACACCCTGCCTTGTAATGTGAAATTTATGATTGAAGGAGAGGAAGAAGTGGGTTCTGAGTCACTGGAAGATTTTGTAATACAAAACAAAGGAAAACTAGCTGCAGATGTCATTTTAATTTCTGACACTGGAATGATTGCCAATGACATTCCTTCCATAACCACCGGTCTTCGGGGATTGAGTTATGTAGAAGTTGAAATGACAGGCCCCAATCGCGACTTACATTCAGGGCTCTACGGGGGTGCTGTTGCAAACCCTATCAATATCCTCACTCAAATGATTGCTTCTCTTCATGACCAGCAAAATAAAATTACCATTCCAGGCTTCTATGATGAAGTAGAAGAACTCTCTATGGATGAAAGAGCAGAAATGGCGAAGGCGCCCTTTGACCTCAAAGCATATAAAGCGGCACTTGACCTGGAGGATGTCCATGGAGAAGAAGGATACTCAACGATGGAAAGAAACTCCATTCGCCCAACACTTGATGTTAACGGTATCTGGGGAGGCTATATGGGGGAAGGAGCAAAAACAGTGATCGCTTCCAAGGCTTATGCCAAAATCTCCATGCGCTTGGTTCCAGGGCAAAGCTCTGAAAAGATTACCAAGCTATTCAGCCAGCACTTTAAGAGCATTGCCCCTAAGTCCGTAAAAGTAAAGATTACACCACACCACGGGGGTACTCCGTACGTTTCTCCTATCGATGATCATGGTTATAAAGCTGCAAGCCTAGCCATGGAAGATACTTTTGGGAAAAGACCGGTCCCCGTTCGAAGTGGCGGAAGCATTCCCATCGTTGCACTTTTTGAACAAGAACTGAATGTCAAATCGATCTTATTGGGCTTTGGACTAGATTCTGATGCCATTCATTCACCCAATGAACATTTTGGGCTGTTCAACTACTTTAAAGGAATAGAAACCATCCCGCAATTTTACAAACACTATACAAAGCTAAAAAAACAAGACAGCGATGAATAGAAATGGATCCAGCTAAGCTGAAAACCATCCTTGGCGAATTATATTTTTCTAATGGTCATTTACACTTATCTTTGAGGCATGAATATATTAAAATGGATTCCTATTTTTTCAACGCTTGCGTTGTGTGCTCAAGAAGTACAGCCTGAAGACTTATTGACCGACACGCTGAGCCTTGACTCCATTTCAGTATACGATCCGAGCTTATTTCAAAAGGCACAAAACTCGTTTCTAGAGGAAGATGACCTCCTGTTACTTGGCCACCATCCCTTTGAAGAGACAACACTAAGCAACTTGGGCTCACCACGAGTTCCTCTTTGGTGGAAACCCAACAATCATTTGAATATGACCATTGGTGACCGACGCCTTGATCACCTTTCTAAAAAGGCCATCTACACCGCTGTATTCAAAGAAAGCTTCCCGCATACAAAAATCATATATGCACCAACGCTCGTCGAAGGTCAGAAAATGAATGTCATTCACCAAAGGCCCTACAAATATGGATCTGTATTGATTGACTATGACCGTATTGTTTCTGAAGGCAATCTGGTTCATGAAAAACTCAAAACCACCCGTTTTGCTTTTCAAGGAAACTTCAGCCACCCGAACATTCCCTACAGCTCAGAATGGAGATTTCACTCCTTTAAGAATGAATCCAACTGGAATGGGGGTATAACAGACGACGAACTATTTTCATCCAATTCAGAGAGCAACTGGGAACTTTTACCCACCCAATGGACAAGTCTGAATACTGAAACCAAACAAAAAGGCCTGGACTGGAAACATACCTATCGCTATTCTAACAGCGCAGAGATAGACTACGAACTAAAGGTCTCCAGAGACTCCTTATTTTACAAAGACCTTCAAGAGGATGGGCTATTTTATCCCACAAGAACAGACTCTGCTAACAGTATCATCAGAGTTTTCACAAGCACAAACCATGCTTTGAGATGGAACAAAAAGATTGACACCGACAAGGATGGAATGCTCGGATTGAGTTATCACAATTTTGATTTTGAAACTTCAAATATAAAGCAATACAACATTCACTCTAGCTTGAGCTCAGTATCGCACAAGAATCGCATTTCACTAGCTGCCGGCACAGATGCCCACAGACGATTCAATCTACTAGCAAACTACCAACAAAAGATCTTCTTTTTGGGCCTCAACCATCAGTTTGAACTCGGATTCGAGAAAACACATCCCTCTTGGAAGGTACAAAACGACATCATCTTTTATGAGCCTATAGAGATAACAGACGTCAACAAACCATCTACGCACCGTTACCTTGAGTGGAACATGAATCTGAATGAAGCCATTTCTCTGTACAGTTCTTACCACAAGATCGATGACCATCATTACTACAATGCATCTGCAATGGCCACCCAATCTGAAGAAACCATACAAATTTTTCAAAGCCGGCTAAAATATAAGATCCACTACAAAAAATGGAACTGGAAAGGGCAAGTAGGATACCAAAACTGCTCTAACACGGAAATCCCTATGGTTGAATTCTTGACCCATCAAAAAATATATTGGCAAGGAAGCATCCTCAAAAAAGCAACATGGGCACAGCTTGGAACCAGAATAAGGTACAAGTCCAGTCACCCGGGCATGAGGTATTCGCCTATGATTGGAGATTTTTACGTAAGCCCTCTTGATGAAACAGAAGCAAGCTTAAGATGTGATCTCTTTGCAAATTTCCAAATCAAAACTTTAAAAATCCATCTTACCTACGAGCACATCAACGGGCTGGGACAAGGCAATCAGTATGTTTTAAAGCCTTACCCAATGACCAAGCCTTTCTTCAGAATGAGCTTGATATGGAATTTTTACGACTAAAAAAGCCTTCCGTTGGGAAGGCTTTTGAGATGTTTTATTTTGCTCTTATCAGAACTTCATCAATCATTCCGTAGTCTTTCGCCTCGGAAGAAGTCATCCAATAATCTCGATCACCATCCTTCCATACCTCATCGTATGGTTTCCCTGAATGATCAGAAATGATGGTATACAACTCCTTTTTAAGTTTTTGAATCTCACGAGCGGTGATTTCTATATCTGATGCCTGTCCTTGCGCTCCACCAAGAGGTTGGTGAATCATCACTCTAGAATGCTTCAAAGCAGTACGCTTTCCTTTGGCGCCTGCACAAAGTAAAACAGCACCCATACTTGCGGCCATTCCTGTACATATCGTCGCGACATCCGGAGCGATGTATTGCATGGTGTCGTAAATCCCTAAACCAGCATAAACCCCTCCTCCAGGAGAGTTTAAATAAATCTGTATGTCTTTTTTAGCATCAACAGACTCCAAAAACAAGAGTTGCGCCTGAATAATATTTGCTACATAATCATTAATAGGTACGCCCAAAAAAATGATGCGATCCATCATCAACCTGGAGAAAACATCCATAGAAGCCACATTCATTTGACGCTCTTCGATAATGGTTGGAGAAATATAGTTATTCATCATTGATGTAAATGAATCTACAGTGGTACTGCTAATTCCTTGATGCTTTACTGCGTATTTGCGAAACTCGTCTTTTGAGAACATCTTTGAAGTATTTTTGGATTATTGAATAGCTAAAATAAAAAAAGGCTCGTGAAACACGAGCCTTTTTTTGAGTTATTATCTAAGCATTTATGCTTGTACTAATTTGACGAACTTCTCGTAAGAAATCTCTTTTTCATTTACTTTAAATGACTCCTTAAAAAACGCAGTCATTTTTGATGAAAACAAACGGTCGTAAATGTTTTTCTCTTCTTCTTTATTGGCAAGCACTTGTTGCGCATATTGTTCTAATTGCTCTTCTTCTGGAGACAACTGTCCGTATTGAGCCATCTGAGCTGTAATCAACTTCTTGGTCTCAGCAACAGCTTCCTCACGAGAAACGCTAATTTCATTTTCTTTAGCAATCTTGTTTTCGATGATCTGCCATTTCAAAGACTTTTTATATCCTTCGAAATCTTTTTCAATCTCATCAATAGTAACAGGCTTTTCAGAAACCGTCTGCATCCATCGCTTCAAAAACTCTTCAGGTA
>JAKMFX010000042.1 GCA_022425195.1 Flavobacteriales bacterium
TTATAATCCAACTTACTATAGAATTATAAATTTTCATTTAAAACGGATCTAATAAATTTTATATTTTTTCTTAGGTTCGAAACTACAAAAAATCCTTCAATATGCAGATGCGTGGTAGAATTCTTAAAATGAAAACTCAACTGGGAAATCCGGTGCAATACAAATTACCTATGGATCATGGTTACCTTGACATGAATCAATGGATTGGAAAGCATATACAGTTTCGCTACGAAGGAGAAATCTATTGTTTGGATTGTGATGCACGAACAAAAAAATCATTCAATCAAGGGTTTTGTTATCCTTGTTTTCAAAACAGCCCAATGGCTTCTGAGTGCATCATAAAACCAGAGTTGTGCAGGGCTCACCTGGGAGAGGGACGAGATATGGAATGGGAACGCGAACACCACCTCAAAGATCATTTTGTCTATTTGGCGGTTTCTAGCGGCATAAAAGTAGGTATCACAAGAGATACTCAGGTCCCCACTCGATGGATCGATCAAGGAGCTAGTTATGCGGTCCCTATTGCAAAAACACCCAATCGTTATCTGTGTGGTATGATCGAAGTCTCCTTGAAAAAACACCTTTCAGATCGAACTGCTTGGCAACGGATGTTAAAAAATGAAATTGCGCATGTAGATCTAAAGTCGAAACGTGACGAGGTCTTAGACTTAATTCCAGAAGAATATCATGAGTACTTGCTCAGAGATGAAGAAATTCTGAATATAGAATACCCTGTTAATGAATACCCCACAAAGGTAAAGAGTCTTAGCTTTGATAAGACCCCTGTCATTGAAGGACGTTTGATGGGCATCAAAGGGCAATATCTGCTCTTTGAGAATGGACAAGTGCTAAACATGCGGAAACACCAAGCTTATGTACTGGAGTTTTTAGCCGATGAAAATCAGGAAAGCATCAGTAAAGAATTAAAGCTTGACTTTTAAATCTATCGCCATTTCCTGCTAAAATTTTGCTTGTAATTTGATGTTGAGTAATCGGGATGTCAGATAATTGGGAACGGCGTACTGGTTTTGTGCAACATCTGCAACCCACAAGTATGATATCGTATTTCTTATTCCCAAAAGATTAAATATTTCAGCACTCAACCAAAGGCTTTCAAAATGCTTTAAATACTTCGAATTTACCCCTACATCTCCCTCTTTAATTATTTTCGTGAAACCTATATCTAACCTTCGATAAGAAGGAATTCTAAACGTTTGTTCGTGTCGCTCAGAATTCACAGCTCCAACCGGCAATCCAGAGCTATAATGTAACTTTAGATTCATCTTATAACTGGGATTTCTTGGGAGGTAGTCCTGGAAAAACATGGAAAATGAAAATCTTTGATCTGTAGGACGCGGAATAAATCCATGTCCATCCCCTAAAATATCTTCTTCCGCTTTCATTAAAGAAAGACTTGCCCATGATTCAACTCCTGGAACAAATTCCCCATTAACTCTGAGGTCTATCCCCGTAGTATAACCCTTTGCCATTTGTTCTGGTAAATATCGAATCCTTAAGTTGTCAATTTCGTAGGGAATGACATCATTTAGGGATTTATAATACAGCTCTCCAACAAATTTAAAGGGGCGTGACCAAGCTTTAAAATTATAATCGGTTGAAAAGACGTACTGTGTGGACTTTTGAGATTTCAAATTTGGGTATAGAACTCCATTTTTATCACGTAGCTCTCTGTAAAAAGGCGCTTGATTGTAGGATCCTATTGCCGCCTTGAAAAGAAAGTCTCTTTTCCAATTTGGACGGTAGCTCAGCCCCAATCTAGGTGACACAAAGAACTCTTCATTCATGGATCTATAGAGCGACCTGAGACCAAAAGTATAGGTCAGCCTCGTGCTGTCGATTACAACAGAGCCACTGTTCTGAAGATAAGCACTAAGCTTGTGTGATGTTAATTCATGTTCAGCCTGAACAAACTCAAATAATTCTAATAAGGAATCTGTACTTTGCGGAACTGAAAAACCTGAAGAATCGATGAGTTGCCATTCTTTCATGCGATCATCAATCAATTCATTCTGATATTTAAGGCCCCAATCTGTAGTCCTTTGATTCTTGTAATGCTTGCCGCGATACGCTATATTATAAACTCGGGCAAACAACTCGTTTCTTGCATGACGAAAATAACCACCTACCCCACGGTTTAAAACCACTTGACCGAAATTTTCTGAACCTAAACTATTGTCTAACTGCCCCAACCAATACTGCCCTTCCACATCGTAGAACTCCTGCTCACTTGTTTGAAATAAAGAAGCTGATAGACTCATCTTTAAGCGATCATGAATCTGATAATCATACCTCAAAGCTGCCATTCCACTTTCATAAATATCTTTTTCCTGACCGTCAAAATAAATGTACAAACGAAGGGGGCGATCTATGGTCCCAAAATCACTTTCACGAGAGTCTGGAACAGAATGGTATTCATTGGATGCATAATGTGCCAAAAGGCTCAACTTCATCTGTGAATTGATATGATACGTGTTAAGCGTCTGAAAGTCTGAAAATTTTGGCTTGTAAGTAGATTTGGTGTCTAGGCTTGACAATAAGAACTTATTGGACTTGACACGATAACTCGTTATGTGTGACCATCTCTTTGATTTATTGATACCCTCGACAGTCGCATTTAAGCCCATAAAACTGAGGGTTAAATGACGCTTCCACTCCTTAGGGTCTTTATATTTAATGTCTAAGACAGAAGAGAGTTTATCCCCGTAACGAGCATCAAAACCACCGGCAGAAAAATGAATATCATCAACCATATCCGAATTGATAAAACTCAAACCTTCTTGTTCACCGCTCCTTACTAGGAAAGGTTTGTATATTTCAAAGCCATTAACATAAACAAGGTTTTCATCGTAATTACCTCCTCGAACGGAATACTCTGAACTCATTTCATTTTTAGTGCTTACACCTCCGAGCGTTGCGATTAAGCCCTCTACACCTCCTGTAGGACCTGAAACAAACCCTAAGTTTTTCTTATCGATACGTGTAATAATCTGTTCTCTGAGAGCATCTTCTACCAATTCAACTTCAGAAATAACATTCAGATTGGGAGAGAAAACCAAATCAAAATTTCTTTCTTCACCTTCTTTCAAGATGATCTCATGAACCTGACTCTTGTAGGACAAATGAGAAAACACAAGTGATAGTTTTTCATTTGCAGGAAGTTCAATTCGGTAAATCCCAATCGAGTCAGATATGGTACCCATATTTTTATATTCTACACTAAATCCCTCAACAGGAATGCCATCGATATTTTTCAAAACTCCATAGACTGAGGCCTGTTGAGCAAAACTCAAAGTCGTCAGGGAGAGAAAAAACCCAAAAACAATTAGTGATAAATATTTTGTACGAATCATAATCCTGCGAATATAAAGATATTTTTAGCGGACAAATTCAAGTTTCATGCGTTTTTCATTGTTCACCAAGTCTTTAACGACAATTAATAATTCATGTTGCCCAGGACTAATTTTACCATCAAAATAATGTATGAGCGTTTTGTTCTTAGGGTCGTACTCTAGCAACACCCATTCACCATCAACAAAAGCATTATATGAACTTTCACCACTTAAGGTGTCTTCAAATAAAAAACTCATAAAGGTTTCATTAGTCATGTCTTCCTTAAAATGTTTTGTTCTTAAGGTTGGGGCAATGGTGTCAACGACAATTCCAAAGTCTCCAAATTCTCTAGCCTTAGCTCTTAAGGTGTCACCATGCCATTCAGAGGGTAAGCAGGAATACTCATTCTTGTCCGTCAGAGAACATATAAGGGATTTCTCCTTATCAACTTCTAGGGTTGAATCGACGACAAGAGCAATTGAGTACGGGAGATGAACTGGGGTTTCTTCATTATGGATACAGTGAATGTCACCGGAGAACCCTCCTGTAGATTTTCTCTTTTTATGGGTGAAACTAATATCATTGTAGAGACTGTTGGACTTCAAACTCAATTGGAGACCTTGTCCTTCATAAGTATTGTCCTCATCGTACAAAAAAACATGATTTCCCTGATTTTTTTCAGGCGCATGAAGACTGGTATCACTGCTGAAATCAAAGAACAAACTCGAGGTATTTCCTTGTATGTCTTTAATGACATAAGCTCCTGTGTGAGAATCATGTGAATCGAAACATACACCTCCTCTATCCTTCACCTGTTCATAAACACTTAAATTATTGTGAGGATCGATAAACGATTTTTGAGGTTTATATCCATGTTTTTTCTTGGCATGAAAGTCCATAAATGAATTGATATATCTGGTTTCAGAAAAAGAAAACCGTTCCATGTCATGATGGTATATCAAAGAAGAATCGATAAATAATTCTACACTATAAACACCATTTTTATTTGGGGCATGATCCAGTTGATCGAAAACATCAATGCCAAATCCAACCCATCCATTAACCTTGAAGTTCATCGAGTCAATCCCAAAAGAATTTCGTGATGTCTTTGTGGTAACAATCCTAAGGGTATCGCCAGGAATATTTACCACGGCATGGTCATCGAGAGGGTACACATGAAGACTATTGATTGTTGGCGGTGTGGTATCCTTAGCTTTAAAGCCAAACAACAAAGGATTAATCACCTCTTGAGTTTTCGCATCACGAATCTCAAAATGAAGATGTGGAGCTGTAGAACTTCCCGTGTTTCCGGTCCAAGCGATGGTATCCCCTTTGCTGAAATTAAACGTATTTGCATCTGGGAAAAGGTCAATGGAAAAACTTTTCTCCTCATACTGAGCCTCAAGTAAGTAGGCGGAGATATCAGAATGAAAGCTTTGTAAATGAGCATATACTGAGACGTAACCATTGTAATGTGTTAAATACAGAGCTTTACCATAGCCTCCGGAATTTGTTTTAACTCGTGAAACATAACCATCTTCGATAGCCAATATTGGGAATCCCTCAACACCTTTTGTCTTTATATCAATCCCCGAATGAAAATGGTTGGATCTTAATTCACCAAAAGTTCCGGCCAAAACCAAGGGGATGTCTAGAGGTGATCTAAAATTGGTTTCTGAATAAGGTACCTGAGCTTTAGATAAGCTAGAAAAAAGTAGGGTAAACCCTAAAAAAAGTACAATCATGCGTAGGTAATTCATTCCGGCTCATCCATTTATAATGTATGTGCAAATTTAATTTTTTAGTCCATTTTAAAAAACATATTAGAAACAACGAATAGCAATGGTATTTCGTGTTGCATAAATGGTTTTTTGTCATCGGAATAACTATATTTGTTGTATAGTTGATGTTTTAATCATGGATCATTTAAGTGAGAGACTCGAAAAGCTTCGGCATCAAGTTCAAAAGTTGAATTTGGCTTTTAGCCACCTTGGAACACAAAATGAAGCTTTGAGCAGAGAGAACCAAGAGCTTCGAGAACAGTTGTTACTCAAAGGAGACAGAATTAAAGCACTCAAAGAAGAAAGAGCGTTAATCCTTAATGCCAAATCGCTAACTGATGCAGGGATGAGTAGTAAAGATGCGAGGCACAAGATTAACGAGCTTATACGGGGAATTGACAAGTGTATAGCTCAACTGAATCAATGATAGCGCCCAAATGGATAAACTCAAAATCAAAGTCTCTATAGCCGGGAGAGTGTACCCTCTCACCATCAAACGAGATGAAGAAGAAGACATCCGAAAGGCCGCTGCAAAAATTGAAGCTATTGTAAAGCAATTTGAATCAAATTATGCCGTGAAAGACAAACAAGATTTGTTGGCCATGTGTGCTTTACAATTGTCGTCTAAAGTAGAAAGTTCTGAAGGTAAAACCTTAATTGACACTACTGAAATTGATGCAAACATTGATGCTATTGAAGCAGATATATCAGCCATGCTGAATCGTTCTTTAACATAAAAACTAGTAAAATATAGTTTCCCGTATTAATTCAATAAGTTGTTAAACTCAACGTAATATTTAATTGGATTAGATTCGTCTTTTTAAAAACAAGCCTCAACCTTAGGGTCCTTCGGGTGTCAGTGGAAGTTTGATGATAGGTGGTCGGTCCATCCGTGTTTTCTCGGAGTTTAATTAACAGGATTAATACGGGTTTCTTTTTATATAAACTCAACAAAAAATGAACACAGACATCATAACCATAGTAATCGTGGGTGTTGTGGCCTTAATCATAGGGTACACAATCGCCTCTACTCTTTTACGTAAATCGATTGAGCGGAAATCTAAGTCGATTCTAAAAGATGCTCAAAAAGCTTCTGAACAACTCAAGAAAGATAAAATCTTACAAGCAAAGGAGAAGTTTCTAGAACTTAAAAGCGAGCATGAGAAATTAATCAACAGTCGAAATCAGAAAATCTCTGATCTTGAGGCAAAAGCTAAAGAGAAAGATACTAAGCTCAACCAACGTCTCGAAGAATCAAAAAGAAAATCTAAAGACCTTGATTCCAAGCGTGAGAATCTCTCCAACCAAATGGAGGTTCTTGAGCGTAAAGAGCAAGAACTTGAAAAAGCGCATTCAAGACAAGTTAAGGCCTTGGAAACCATCTCTGGCATGAGTGCTGAAGATGCGAAAGAACAGCTTGTAGACGCCTTAAAATCGGAAGCTAAAACCGAAGCAATGTCCCTTATTCAAAACACCATCGAAGAGGCTAAGCTTACAGCAAATAATGAGGCCAAAAAAATAGTAATACAAACCATTCAGAGGGTTGCTACTGAACATACTGTAGAAAATGCAGTTTCTATTTTCAACATCGAAAGCGATGACATTAAGGGTCGTATTATAGGACGAGAAGGTAGAAACATACGCGCTTTAGAAGCAGCTACAGGAGTAGAAATTGTGGTTGACGACACTCCAGAAGCCATCATCTTATCATGTTTTGACCCTGTTCGTAGAGAAATCGCCAGACTTGCACTTCACAAACTCGTTACTGACGGTAGAATACATCCCGCAAGGATAGAAGAGGTCGTAGGTAAAACTAAAAAGCAATTGGAAAATGAGATTGTAGAAACTGGAAAGCGTACTTGTATTGACCTCGGAATACATGGATTACACCCTGAATTAATTCGAATGGTTGGGCGGATGCGTTACCGATCTTCATACGGTCAAAACCTGTTACAACACAGTCGAGAAACAGCCAATATTTGTGCAACCATGGCTTCTGAGTTAGGCCTTAACCCAAAAGCAGCAAAACGTGCTGGATTGCTCCACGATATTGGTAAGGTGCCCGATGATGAGCCGGAATTACCACACGCAATTTTAGGGATGAAGATTGCAGAAAAATACGGTGAAAAACCAGACATCTGTAATGCCATTGGCGCCCACCATGATGAAGTTGAGATGACGAGTATATACGCTCCCATCATTCAAGTTTGTGATGCTATTTCTGGAGCACGTCCCGGGGCACGAAGAGAAATTGTTGAATCTTACATACAACGTATTAAAGAGCTTGAAAACTTAGCTCTGGGACAACCTGGGGTTATCAAATCTTACGCCATTCAAGCAGGAAGAGAGCTTAGAGTCATTGTAGAAAGCGAAAAAGTAAATGATGAAAAGGCTGCTGCCATCTCATTTGAAATATCTCAAAAGATTCAAAATGAAATGACCTATCCAGGTCAAGTAAAAGTTACAGTCATTAGAGAGACAAGAGCTGTCAACTACGCAAAATAGAAAACACATAAAAAGCCTCTCTATCTATGGGAGGCTTTTTTGTGTAATAAAAGAGCATAGTAATCATGAGCAGTCAAAGATTTAAAATAGAAGAACAAGCCATGGGTAGTTTTAACGGTGGAGCCATTCTAGAAAACAAACCCATTGGATTCCCACAAGACCGAGGTGTTTTGAAGCCCTATTCCACACTGTTTTACTGGGCACACGCGCATTCATCTTCGGGAAGTACGATAGGACTACATCCACACAGAGGCTTTGAAATTGTGACCTATGTCATTAAAGGAGAGATCAAGCATTATGACACAAAAACAAAGGATTGGATCATTCTTAAAGAAGGGAGTTTTCAAGTCATTGATTCCGCAAATGGAATTTCCCACTCTGAAGAACTATGTGAAAATTCCGAAATTTTTCAAATATGGTTTGATCCAAACATCAACAAAAGCTTACATCGAGAAGCAAAATACAAAGACTACCCTTCGGAAGTATTTCCTGTCGTAAAAAACGATGCACTAAGGGTTAAAAATATTGTCGGTAAAAACAGCCCTGTTGAACTTGAAACTGAAGACATCCGCATTCAAGAAATAGATCTTGACAATTCTCAGAGCGTCATGCTTAGCATTGATCACGTCCATTCATTATACCTCATAAATGGTCATCTTGACATGAACGGAAAGGAGCTCAAAAAAGACGACTTTATAGTTCTTAAAGATGAGACAGAAATGTATCTTTCTTGTCATAAGAAATCAAAACTATTTATGATTTCTTCTCCTAAAACGCCATCATACAAGACCTACACGAAACCTTGATTGATTGACTTTAAGGATTAACCCAGACAAATAATCATATCGTCTGAGCAAGTGATAAGAATTTTTTTAACGCCTCTTTTTTCTGAGCATCAAATGGATAAGAAATACTTTCATTTAAATATTCCTTCAAACTATTTCTATTAGATTCAATATTTGAAAATGCTTCAATGGAACTTTCCTTTTGACTCAAACCAAATTCTAAAGCTGAATTAAATTGCTTTTGAAAGTACTCAGTCTGAGGATTCGAAGACACCCAACAGGCAAAGACAAATGGGAGTCCTGTGAACTTTTGCCATTCTTCAGAGAGGTCATACTGGTAAGCAAATGTATTATTTAGATCAAAAGTCCTATCCCCAATAACAACCCCCGCTTCGGACCCAGAAATAGCATCGATATACCCTTCAGAAGTTTCCTTGTATTCAACATCAATACCCCAAAAATACTTAGCCAGCACTTTGACGAGCATGATGGATGTACGAGATTGATAATCCAGTGCTATAGACCGTATATTTTCGATGGGACTGTCACTGTAAAGCATCACGGTGTTCACTTTGCCTACCGAACCGATACAATAATCACCAATGATATTCGCTTGAGGAATGTTTGGGATTTCTATTACAGGAACCAGACTCAGATCAACCTCGCCAGTTTTTAGTAGATCAGCGCACTTCGAAGGATATTCTAATCGCAAACTAACTGTATTCATAAGGTCTACATCCCTTTGGATACCATAGAGAAAAGGCAAAGTGTTATAGTATGAAACTAAAGCAATCTTGATCTTTTCTATCATAAAAACCAAATTTGGTAAATGGCATAATAAAGAAGTGAAATACTAACTCCTAGTTTCAGGAAAGTCCCCGATAAGAAACCAACAAAGGAACCCAAAGCTACTTTAAATGCACGCTTGTTATCTCCACTCACTTCAGTCATTGCACCCAAATAAGCGCCTAAAAAAGGACCCACCAAAAGTCCTACAGGAGAGAAAATCAAACCTGCAAAAAGCCCTATAAAAGTCCCTATCGTGGCGCTTTTACCTCCACCAAACTTTTTAACACCCCAGGCTTGAAATAGATAATCAAGAACTGATATAATGATCACAACAATAGCCCAAAGCCACAAAAAGGAAATTGAAAATTCCGTATTGGTGAAAAAATGAATCAATATAATCCCTATGTAGGACACCGGAGGACCAGGTAAACCGGGAATGATACTCCCAAGAATCCCCGTCAGTAAAAATATAAATGCAAGTATGAGTATTAAAATCATTGGCGCAAGATGTGTGTAAGCTATAATTAGCATGAACATAAAATTCACGCCCATACAACCTTTGCAAAAATAAGAATTTATTCCCTTGAAGCGCTTAATACATAGGATAAATCAAATTATAACACGGACAAATAAACCTCTGACGAATGTTGAACCTAGAAGCTGTATCACGACAAAAGTTAATTAAAATATATCCTTTCTAAAACAGGGGTTTTCTTACCTTAGCAGCTAAATTTTCAACGCGAAATCATGAATTTAAATGCACTTACTGCAATCTCACCGGTGGACGGCCGTTATCGTAGAGCTGGAAAAGAATTAGCCGCTTATTTCTCTGAATATGCTCTAATCAAGTACCGCGTTAGAGTAGAGGTTGAATATTTCATTGCCTTGTGTGAAATTCCCTTACCTCAATTAAAGAGTGTGGACAAATCTGTTTTTACCGATTTAAGAGAGGTTTACTTGAACTTCTCAGAAGAGGATGCACAAGCAATAAAAGACATTGAAAAGGTAACCAACCACGACGTAAAAGCCGTAGAATACTTTATCAAAGAAAAGTTTGATGATCTCAAACTTTCAGAATACAAAGAATTTATTCATTTCGGACTCACTTCTCAAGACATCAACAACACTTCTGTCCCCCTTTCTTTGAAAGAAGCCGTTCTAGAGCAATACTTACCTCAATTAGAAGAGGTAATCGCTAAACTCAAAGAGTTAGCCACAGAATGGAAAGACATCCCATTGCTGGCAAGAACCCACGGGCAACCTGCCTCACCTACTCGTATGGGTAAAGAAATTGAAGTGTTTATTGCGCGATTACACCGACAATTAGAACAACTAAAAGCTGTTCCTTTTTCTGCAAAGTTTGGAGGTGCCACGGGTAATTTCAACGCACATCTAGTTGCCTACCCTGAGCATGATTGGTTGGATTTCGGAAACCGATTTGTAAATAATACATTAGGTTTAGATCGTTCACATCCGACCACACAAATTGAACACTACGACAATCTAGCCTCACTTTTTGATGCGATGAAACGCATCAACAACATCCTTTTAGACTTAGATCGAGATGTGTGGACTTATATCTCGATGGATTATTTCAAACAAAAGATTAAAGCAGGTGAAGTAGGCTCTTCAGCGATGCCTCACAAAGTAAACCCTATTGATTTTGAAAACTCTGAGGGTAACATTGGTATTGCCAATGCACTGTTTGAACATTTATCAGCAAAACTTCCTGTATCCAGATTACAAAGAGATCTTACTGACTCTACCGTATTGAGAAACGTTGGAGTTCCACTGGCACACACAAGTATTGCTTTTGGCGCTCTTCTGAGAGGTTTAAACAAACTTATTATCAGAGAAGACAACATCACGAGAGACCTAGAGAACAATTGGGCCGTGGTTGCTGAGGCCATTCAAACCATTCTTCGAAGAGAAGCATATCCATCTCCTTATGAGGCACTCAAAGGTCTGACGAGAACCAATAGTGCTATTACACAATCTAGTATCGCTGACTTCATAGATACATTAGACGTTAGTGATGCTTTGAAAATAGAGTTAAAACAAATTACACCTCAAAATTATACAGGGATTTAATCCTTCAGACAAAAAAAGGCCATTCATAAAATGAATGGCCTTTTTTTTGTGTGAAAAATATTCTTAAATTTTTGCAATCGCAGATTTATTGATTTTCAATTTTGAAGTACCTCCATCAGCTTGGATAAGAAGTGAGTCTTCATTTACCTCTAATACCTTGGCATGAATTCCTCCAATGGTTACCACTTTATCGCCTTTCTGAATTTCTGCGCGATACTTAGCCTCGGCTTTCTGTTTTTTCACTTGAGGTCGAATCATGAAAAAATACATAATTACCACAATCAAAATCAGTGGTAAAAAACTCATAATCCCTCCACCTGCATTGGGTGCTTGTAATAAAATTGTCAACATCTAATCTTCTTTTAAGTTAATTTGTCCTTTAACGATTAACACCTTTTGGCTGGGAACCATATTGGTGATTAAAGTAACGCGTTTATTTTGTTTTCCTTTTTTTCCCTTGCTATCGAACTTCACATTGATCGAGGCCTTTTCTCCAGAAGCAATGGGTGCTTTAGGCCATTCAGGTACTGTACAACCACAGGAACCTTTCGCATCTGTAATAATTAATGGGTCTTTACCCGTATTGGTGAATTCAAAAGCATGCGCAACAACATCTCCTTGAATAATTTCTCCAAAATCCCATTCTGTCGCATCAAAAGTCATTTGAACATCTGTAGGTCTATCCACCTGACTCAAACTAACTTTCGTTTGCTTGGATGGGTTGATTTTTGAAACAGCGCTCTCTTGACATGATGAGGAGAAAATACTGAATAATATAATGAAAGCAAGGATTCTCATAATCTCTTATTGATCGATGCAAATTTAAAATACTTCAAAGAATTATTCAACTAAGCCTCTACCTATTTTTTTCAACTTACCTTCCTTCTTAAATCGGATCACTAACTTGTCTATAACACCATTGATGAATACTTTACTTTTTTGGCTAGAATAGTCCTTGGAAACTTCTATATATTCATTCAGGGTTACTTTAACAGGAATGGTTTCGAAATTTAACAATTCAGAAATGGCCATCTGCATGATCAGTTGATCCATATCTGAAATTCGATCCTCCTCCCAATTGCTTGCTGTTTCAACAACATATTTTTTGTAATCCGAAGAATTCGCTAAAGTTCTTTTAAGTAAATCAAATGCATATTGTTTGTCGTCTTCACTTTTGAATAAAGGCAACATTCTCGTATACTCATCACTATCAGCTTTAAAAGATTTAAGTGTTTTAACGACCGCTAGGTTTACCGAGATAAAATCATCGGACCAATAAATACTCTTTTCTTGCAAGTAAGCGTGTAAATCTTCATTAGGAGCAATAAACTCAGCAAATAAAGCTGAAATAAATTTTCGATCATCAATGAAAGAAGATTGAGAATTGGCCATGTAATCTATATACAAGTCTGAATCCTGAATTTGCCGCAATAATTTGGATTGAATTTCTGGATTTTCATCCCAATAGATGGGTTCAGATTCTATTTTTTCAAGTAGAAATAGGTTTTGGGACAACAGGTTCAATACTTGATTGTCAATAAACTTTGTATTGGGATCTAGATCTTCACGGCTAGGAAGCAGCTTATTTTTCCCCATTTCTATTTTATGTTCTGCTAAAGACCTAAGATTCACTAACAGCAACAATAAGTGAATGTACAAATCGTGAGTTTTTTTAAAACTCTTTTCCAACTCTCGTTCAAGTTTCATTATATCATCACTTTCGGAATGAAAAAATGCGTACAACAGTTGAAGTACTTTGATACGAATGTGTCTTCTATTTAGCATAGATGTGGGTTTCAATGAACGAATTGGTGATTCTAAAATAAATTTCGACAAATATAGGATTTCTTATTCATATAGAGCCCGGTCTAATCGAGCTTGAGCAATTTGTTTTGCTGCCTGATGGGAAGTAATCCCTTCAAGTTCTGATTTTCGAAATATGTCAAGCGTGGTATCATAAATTCTCTCAGTCTTTGAAATGACCTCATTTGAATCGTACCCATTTAACTCTGAACACACACTAACCAATCCTCCTGAATTAATCAAAAAGTCTGGGGCATATACGATTCCTTTTTCCAAGATGATCTGCCCATGTCTTTGTTCATCTGCCAACTGGTTATTGGCGGCTCCAGCAATAATACTACAACTTAATCGACTTAATGAATAATCATTCACGGAGGCCCCCAGTGCACAGGGTGCGTATATGTCCACATCCATATCATAAGCTGCGTATTTATCAAGAGTGATGACTCCATAGTTAGAAGCCGCTTCAGATAGACGATCTTCACTTATATCGGTAGCATAGATAATCATCCCTTCTTTTGAAAGCAATCGCACTAGATTCATACCTACATTCCCCACTCCTTCTACCCATATCTTTTTACCTGATAAATCATCTGAACCCCATTTGTAGGTTGCACATGCTTTCAAACCCATAAAAACACCATAGGCAGTTACCGGTGACGGATCGCCAGAGCCCCCCATTGATTTTGGTATGCCCGACACATGACATGTTTTTTGGCGGATCATCTTCATGTCATGAGGCGTCATCCCAACGTCCTCAGCAGTTACATAATGGCCATTGAGCGTTTCTACAAACTCACCAAACCGACGCATTAAACAGTCTGTCTTATCTTTTTTAGCATCACCTATGATGACAGCTTTTCCTCCACCTAGATTTAAGCCAGATATAGCGGCTTTAAATGTCATCCCCCTTGACAAGCGCAAGACATCATTCAATGCATCTAGTTCACTTGAATAATTCCACATTCGGGTTCCACCCAATGCCGGACCCAAAGTAGTACTGTGTACAGCAATAATAGCATTTAACCCGGTTAATTGATCCTGACAAAAAACAACCTGCTCATGCCCAAGGCGGCTCATTTCAGAAATAATGGAAT
Source organism: Flavobacteriales bacterium (assembly GCA_022425195.1). Lineage (GTDB taxonomy): Bacteria > Bacteroidota > Bacteroidia > Flavobacteriales > UBA7430 > UBA7430. Next base: position 14,203 of record JAKMFX010000042.1, read on the forward strand.
TGTTGGACGATCTAATGTCCTGAACATCATTTATTTTAATCATAATTTTAACATTAGTGACTTTATCAATACATTATGAATATTCTTATTATTAAAACTGTATTTTTAAAATCAAATTAGAAAACCTATATATGTAGGCAAATTACTCTTTTTTTAAAGACAGAAAATTACATTAACAAATGAAAGCGCTAAGACATCTAAATAAATACTTCTGGAAGTATAGATATCGATTTATCTTAGGCTTAATCTTTATTCTTACTTCTAATATTTTCGGCTTATACCCTCCTATCTACATCGGCGAGGTATTTAACATCATTAGTGATTCTTTTAATGGGGAAAACCTACCAGAAGACACCGAAAGAAGTACCCTAAAAAGGCAACTGGCATATTATGCTTTTCTGGTACTTGCATTCGCAGTGTGTAAAGGTTTGTTTATGTTTTTTATGCGACAAACCATCATCGTCATGTCAAGAATGATAGAGTATGACTTGAAAAATGAGATTTATAATCATTATCAAAAACTGAGCATCTCTTTTTACAAAAGGAATAAGACGGGTGACCTTATGAATCGAATCAGTGAAGATGTGAGTCGTGTTCGAATGTTTTTAGGTCCAGCCATACTGTATACTGCAAATCTTCTGATCAGTATTTCTTTGATCATACCCAAAATGATTAGCATAAGTCCAAAACTTACTCTTTACGTCTTGAGTCCACTCCCCTTGTTAGTCATAGCGATTTACAAAGTGAGTAGCATCATGAATAAAAAAAGTGAAATTGTTCAGGAGCAACTCTCAAAATTGTCGAGCATAAGTCAAGAAACATTTTCGGGCATTCGTGTGATCAAATCATATATACAAGAAAATTTTGCGCAAAAACAATTCATGACTGCAGCAGAGGATTACAAAACAAAAAACCTTGCACTTGTAAAGGTAAATGCTTTGTTCTTCCCCTTAATGATTTTACTCATCGGCCTAAGTACGCTCTTCACTATATATATCGGAGGATTAGAAGCTATTGCGGGTCGAATACAAGTAGGACATATAGCAACCTTTGTCATTTATGTAAACATGCTGACATGGCCAGTTGCCTCATTGGGATGGGTCACTTCCATTGTACAAAGAGCAGCAGCATCACAAGAACGCATCAATGAATTCCTTACTGAAGAGCCTGAGATTAAAAATCTAATTAAAAAAAGGACCCCGGTAGCAGGTGATATTGATTTTAAAAATGTCTCATTTACCTATCCTGACACAGGAATTCAAGCACTGAAAAATGTATCCTTCTCGATAAAGGAAGGAGAAACTTTGGGAATCATCGGTAAAATTGGCTCTGGGAAAAGCACATTAGCCGAGTTAGTCTGCCGAATTAATGACCCCGACTCAGGAAGCATAAGTATCGGCAATCAAAACATCAAAGAGCTAAACCTCTTCGATTTAAGAGAGGCTGTTGGCTATGTTCCTCAGGAAACCTTCTTATTCTCAGATTCTATTTATAATAACATTGCTTTTGGAGATAAAGTATCAGACAATGAATCCGTACATAAAGCCGCCAAACAAGCCGGTATTTATCAGAACATTCAACAATTTAAAAAACAGTTTGACACGGTCATAGGGGAAAGAGGGATTACGCTTTCTGGAGGGCAAAAACAAAGACTATCGATTGCAAGAGCACTGATAAGAGATCCTAAATTTATGCTCTTTGATGATTGTTTGTCTGCAGTAGATGTGGAAACTGAAGAACAAATTCTTCAAAACATCAAAATACAAAGCAAGAATAAGTCTTGCATTATCATTTCTCATAGAGCCTCATCAATCAAACATGCTGATCAAATTATTGTTCTGAAAGATGGAGAAATCATAGAACAAGGCGTTCACAAAACACTTATGGATTTGGGCGGGGATTATGCACACATTTATAAAAAACAACTCATTGAAGCGAAACATTGAAACAGCTTTTCACGGTTTTCCTTTTATTTCAGAATAATTTTTATAAGATTTGAAGAACTCAAAGCGAGGTAAACAAAAAAATCATGGAAGGACACGATAGCAAATCGCAAGAAATCTTCTCGAAAATATTGAGAGCAGGGAGAAGAACGTATTTCTTCGACGTCAGATCGACACGTGCAGACGACTACTACTTAACCATCACAGAAAGTAAAAAGCATACAAATGATGATGGTTCTGCGTATTACAAAAAACATAAAATCTACCTCTACAAAGAAGATTTCCTTCGCTTCAAAGACATTTTTGATGAGGTAACGAAATTCATCATCGACGAAAAGGGAGAAGAAATCATCTCAGACTACGAGCCCAATCCCAGTATTCCGGATACGGATGATGATAAAAAAGATAAAGACACCTCCTCTTTCACCAATATTGAGTTTGAAGACATATAATCCTAAAAGCTTCCTAGAGCTTTCATGAATCTAATCTTCATTTTTAGTTTAATAATTATCTCGAAGCTCTTTCTTTAAGAATCTCAATGCTTCGTCAATCATCCACTCCTGTTCTTCTGAAGAGCCTTCTAGAATCTGCTTACCAAGTTCGGTAGCATCTGAGTGAGGAGAAACAGTAGTTACCTTATCATTAATAACTCCCAACAATTGATTTTTAGCTTGATTGATTAAATCCCAAGCCTCATCGGAAACATATACTTGCTGTGACATGTTATGATCGTATTCGCTACGAATGGTTTGTAACAAAGCCGCATGTAGAGACATGGATTTCATATGGGCTTGTTGTACTCTAGGTATTAAGTGAATCGGTTTCATTCGCTCTAAAAATAGCGCCAACCGCTCGTATGCTTGCATTCTTAGTGAAACCACTTCTTTTGCCACTGATTTTTTGTATTCGAAAACACGACGAGAATGGTCATGATTTAGAACTTTTCTCAGCATATATACAGCCAATAACAATACCAAAACAGCGGGTAAAATAAAATCCAAATGAGAAACAATAACATTCATAGCAATCAATTTTAACTAAAAAGATACAGATCAGAAGCCCAATCTGTGGATTATTCCATCAACGATGAACAACGAAACGAAGCATCTTATGATGAGTTTTGGAGGTAAGTCCAACAAAATATACACCCTCAGAATAGGATTCAACAGATAATTTTAATGTACCAGTACTAAGAGGATTCCATTCTTTCATTTGGAGAACCTGCCCTAAAGTATTCAACACAGAAACTTGATACATCTCACCAGTATCATATGGCAAGGTTAGATTTAGCTCATTTCGTGTAGGATTTGGATACAACAGAACCTCTAAATCTTGATCTACTTCTGAGATCCCAATATCCGTATTCGTGGCCAATTGAAATTTAAAATCATCGATGAAATAGTGAACAAGACTCGAGGAGTCAACTTCATCATCAAATACAATGGCACCCAATTGAGAACTTCCGTATTTATCATCAATGGTCCAATCAAAGTTCCAATCTGCCAATGACTCATTATTAATTGAAAGTACGACAAGATCACGGTCTAAATCTATTAACTGATTGATATCAAACCACTGCTGTTGAGGAAATGCAAACGCAATTGTGTCTCCACCAGCCTTAACAAATCCTTGACCATCATCATTAAACTGAATTTGATAGGCAGACATCTCCGTTGAGCACGAAGACTTATGGTATATGGTGAAAGCTGCACTCTTTCCATCGGGGACAAAGATCTTGTAAGACAGGTCAAAGGCATTTTCGTCAAAACCCCCCAAATCTCTGGAAAATGTATTAGACCCATCACTCGAAGCAATCTCTAAATACTGTAGTCCTTCAGGGGCATTCACAGAATATATATTTGCCGAAAAGGTATCCGCGCAAAAGGCAGCCCATGAATTAGATTGTAAATACAACAAAGAGTCTGAGGTATAACTTTCAAAGTTATCGGAATCGTATAGATTACCATAATAAGAAAGGTTGAAAGTCAAATTCAACTCGCGTTCTAATGAATCTGTAATGACCACAGAATAGCTCCCTGTTGAAAGATTAACAAGACTGTCTGTAGTTTCTCCGTTATCCCATTCAATACGATAAGGAGAGACTCCAGAAGCGATGTCCAAATAGATGGCACCGTCATCCCCTAACTGACTACTCGTATGTTTTACTCGATGTTCTGCAATTAAATCGGGAATACCGCAGCCCTTGGAGTCCAACAAGGTCTTTCGATTGGAATAATAGTTCAATGCTAAGTGCATTCTTTCCACCTGACCTTGACTGAACATGACCATCACTGAATCATTGACATACTCCATGTAATTCATAAACATATCAACACTTCCGCAAGAAACTTGCGGGTGAACAGGAATCTCGTAATAGGCTTCCTCAGAAGTAGGAGTATCGTCAACTCCGTCATCATGGTCACAACCACCAGAACCTTTTCCCCAAGTATGATTCAAATTGAAATAATGTCCTACCTCATGAACGAGCGTTTTCCCCATGTTAAAGGTGGGATGCTCGTTCTCTCCAAAATAATTATAGTCAACAACCACACCATGCACAAGACCATGAGGTGAGGCTGAACTTGTTTTGTGAGGTGCATGCGAATAGCCCAATACATTACTGGATAATTTTGCCACCCAAATGTTTAAATAAGAACTGGGATCCCATGCATCTGCTCCACCCTCTACAGCGTGCTTCACATTGTCCAAGGCTGAAGAAAAAGAACTGACATCCGTAGTATGTCTGAGAATTCCACCGGTCGAATAACCATTGGGATCAACGGTGGCTAAACAAAACTCAATCGAAGGGTTCCCAATAAAGGATTCAAAGGTTTCTGGAGTTTGACTCAAATCCTCATTGGTCGCATTATAGGAGGTGTTCAACAGCTCTATTTGCTGATAAATGTCTGCGTCGGTAATATCCATATCATTATCTGAAGTATTTTTCACAATGTGAACAACCACAGGTATGGTGTAAGAAGTGTTAAACCTTCTTGATTTTTGATTCTTGAACCTCTCTAAAGCCTTTTCCTCTTTCTCTAAAAGCTTCAGGTACTCTTGAGACTTAAAATGCTCTTCATGAATAGAATCAAAATGACAGCGAGGGCTATGTTTTTGAGCGTGAACCATGATGGGAACACACAGAAATAAAACCAAATATAAATATCGCATACGTATCAATTAACGAAGTAAAAGTACAATTTATTTCAACCTGTCAACCAATTATTCAAAAATCGTAAAACGAATTAAAATAAATTGAGACCCCTTATAAAACCCAAATTAGATTTTACTTTACAGTTCTTGTGTAAGCATCTTCAACAGACACCAAATGTGAATATCCTCGTGTATAAAAGCTATTCAATATGGCTTTTCTCAAAAGCATTTTATTTACATTTGGAAAGACTCAGATCTCAAACATGGCAAAAAAGAAAAAAAACAAATACCCCCAATTTGGTCTTAACTTTGAAAACAAAACAACACAAGTCGTTTTCGGTCTCTTTTTTTTAGGGCTATCCCTCCTATTTTTTCTTTCGTTTGTTTCCTTCATCTTCAACTGGAAAAAAGACTTTGATGTCTTACAACTAAGTTCTCTAGAACTTTTATTAGACTCCGAAATTACCGTTAATAATGCACTGGGGAATCTCGGAGCAACACTGGGCCAATTTTTCATATACAAACTCTTTGGGGTGGCCTCTTTTCTGATTCCCTTCTATCTTTTCATATCAGGTCTACAAACATTTACCAACCAGCATATTATTAAGTTATTTCGCCTATTCAGAAATTCAATTTTTATAGGGATTTGGATCACCACTTTTTTCGGATTATTTCTCAGTCATGCAACCATTTTAAGTGGATACTATGGAGCCATCATTTCTTCATTCTTATCTCGGCTTTTGGGAACTACAGGCACAAGTTTGGTCTTGGGCTTCTCCATGCTTATTTTCTTGGGTATTTATTACCGATGGACTCCTGAGAAAATTCAAGAATTCTTCAAAAGAAAAGAAAAAGAAGATGATTCTGAGGGTTTGAATACAAACACAATCATCGAAGAACCAGCCAATGATATCCCGTTGCATCGATCTGAAGCCAGGCCTTTAGATAATGATGATACTGAAACAGAAATCATCTCTGAAGAAATGTCTATTGAACTGCCTGAGAAGAAAGAAACAATAGACGCTTCTGTCGATGAGGTCGAACTAGATGTTGAGGTTAAGGACGAAGAAGTCCTCTCTGATAAAGAAGTCAATAAGGCACTTGAAGAATTCGGAGAATACGATCCAAAATTGGATTTAGGTCGTTACAAACACCCCACCATTGACTTAATGATTGAGTACCCCAACTCGCAAGTTACCGTTGACAAAGAAGAGTTAGAAGCCAATAAAAATCAAATTGTTGAGACTTTAAATAATTACAAAATTGAAATCTCTAAAATCAAGGCTACAGTAGGTCCTACTGTTACGCTCTATGAAATTGTTCCGGCTCCCGGTGTCCGTATTTCAAAGATCAAAGGTTTAGAAAATGACATCGCATTGAGTTTGGCAGCATTGGGAATTCGAATTATTGCTCCGCTACCTGGGAAAGGAACTATAGGTATAGAAGTCCCCAACAGTAAGCCGAGCATTGTTTCTATGAAATCTATTCTTGCCTCGGAAAAATTTCAACATGCAGACTACGAACTTCCAATAGGCTTGGGGAAAACAATTTCGAACGAAACCTTTGTTGCCGATTTGGCTAAGATGCCCCATCTACTCATGGCAGGTGCAACAGGTCAGGGAAAGTCTGTGGGCTTGAATGCCATTTTAGCCTCTTTATTGTACAAAAAGCACCCCTCTCAACTAAAATTTGTCCTGGTTGATCCGAAAAAGGTAGAACTCACCCTCTACAATAAAATTGAGCGCCATTTCTTAGCAAAACTTCCAGATTCAGAAGAAGCGATCATAACAGATACAACTAAAGTAGTAAATACAGTAAACTCTCTCTGTATTGAGATGGATTCCAGATACGACCTCCTCAAAAAAGCACAAGTGAGGAACATCAAAGAATACAATCACAAGTTTATAAACAGGAAGCTAAACCCAGAGAACGGACATCGCTACCTTCCCTATATTGTATTGGTGATTGATGAGTTTGCAGACCTCATAATGACGGCAGGTAAAGAAATCGAAACGCCCATAGCTCGATTGGCTCAACTGGCACGTGCCATTGGTATTCACCTCATTGTTGCAACACAAAGACCGACCACCAATATCATCACGGGTACCATAAAGGCTAACTTCCCTGCACGTATCGCATTTAGAGTAACCTCTGTCATCGACTCTAGGACCATAATGGATGCTGCAGGGGCCAATCAGTTAATTGGTCGCGGGGATATGTTGATTTCTGATGGGAATGAAATCACGCGCTTGCAATGTGCTTTTATTGATACACCAGAAGTAGAGAAACTCACCGAATTCATAGGCTCACAACAAGGTTATCCAATGGCATTTGAACTCCCTGAGTACGTGGGAGAAGAAGCGAAAGCCATCGGATCGATTGATTTAAATGATAGAGATGCCTTGTTTAGAGATGCAGCATCTGTCATTGTGATGCATCAACAAGGTTCTGCCTCCCTTTTACAACGTAAACTTAAATTGGGATACAACAGAGCTGGAAGAATCATAGATCAATTAGAGGCAGCAGGTATCATTGGTCCTTTTGAAGGTAGTAAAGCCAGACAAGTCCTCATTCCTGATGAATACAGTTTAGAACAACTTCTTGACTCGGAAACGGAAGAATAAATCTGTCCGAACAAACTTCCCGTTAACATTATAAAATTGCTAATTTTGCTTTATTCATTTCAGATCTACTTTCATGAAAAACATTTTATTACTCCTTAGCCTTATATTAGCAGGATACAACTCACAAGCCCAAAGCGATTCTAGAGCAAAATTGATTCTTGATGAGGTAAGTGCTGCTACAGATGCACTGGAAGTAATACACATAGACTTTGAATTTACACTCAGCAACGAAAGCGAAAATATCAGTGAGTCTTCTCAAGGATCATTAACCATCAGAAACAATCAATACCTGTTGTCATTCATGGGACTGCAACAAATATGTGATGGAGAAACCGTTTGGACCATTTTAGAGGAAGATGAAGAGATTCAAATCTCTGAGATTGACTCTGCAGATGAGGAAGCTCTTACCCCTTCTAACTTACTTAAAATGTATGAAAAGGGATTCAGCTATGAGATGGGGAGAGAAAGTGAAAACTTACAGATCATCTATTTATTGCCAGAAAACAAAAATGATATAGATTTCACCAAAATCGAATTATTGGTTGATACTCAGCTTAAACAAGTGAAAAATCTAAAGCAGTTTGGAGAAAATGGAACAAACTCTGAGTACACCATTCGCACCTTCTCACCGCTTATCATTCAAGACTCATCCTTTACCTATCAGGAAACGGATTATCCAGGATTTGACCTCATAGACCTTCGCTAAAACATGTAAATACAACTAAAGTATTTATCTCCTACTAAAATTCATTTTTTAATAACATCAGTAATCCCATAAGTATCGTCATTCCTTCGACTCCAAAAGTGAAAAATCTTTCGGGCAACTTTGGATGAGATTTATACAATAGTAGCATAGAAAACTCATAAGTCAAATAAATAGCCAGAAAAGTATCTAAGGCAATAGTACCGGTAAAAAAGAATCGATAAGCAAGTATCAATTCAGCAAATAACAAAGCGACTATCCCTATCCATTTTGCCTTTTGAACTCCATATAGCTGGGGAAGGGTTCTCAAACTCATCTTATCAAATCGCAAATCTCTTACATCGAAAGGTATGGTTATTGCCAACACGAATAAGAAACGTTCAAAAAGTGTCAAATAATTTAGTTTTTCATCGTGTAATAAAGACGGTAATCCTTCGGTAACCATGGCCCATATGGTAGCAATTAAAACGATTTTCAGACCGGGGACATCCCTAAGTGGTATCCATTTCGATCCTGCTTTAAAAACGGGAATCACATAACTCAAAGAAACAAAAGCCATAGGAAGAAGGTACATCCACAGTGGCTTGTAAATAAACATAAAAAAATAGCAAGCTGATAAGCAAGAAAAAATGCAAATGACCCACAATAAAAAACGATATCTGAAGATCATTTCATGACGAGTTGAGTCTCCTTCAAGCAACATAGGATGTACTCGAATCAAGCGAATAAAATTGTAAATAAAAAGCGTGGAGAAAAAAACAAAACCTAACAATTCAAGATGTCTAATTTGCCGAATATCAAGACTTACCCATGTTAATAGCAGTACTCCAAATGACACATAAACATTGCTTGAAACTAATAAATCTAAAGCTTTGATGACAAATTTCATAATGTTCAAAAATACTTATATTTTCCTCGATGGTAATGGATTCTAGACATCTTAATTTAGTAATTTTAAGCACACAAAAACTACATAGTACACAAAGCATGAATACAAACTCATTTGCACTTCGCCACATCGGTCCAGGAAAAGAAGCTGCCAAAGAAATGTTGGCAACCATTGGGCTCAATAACATGGAGGAATTAATAAAAAAAACAATTCCCTCAAACATAAGGCTATCAAATGAATTGAATTTAAATGAAGCCATGAGTGAACAAGAATTCCTTGCTCACATAAAAAATATTTCCTCAAAAAATAAACCATTCAATACCTATATTGGATTGGGATACAATGCAACCGTACTCCCAAGTGTCATCCAAAGAAACATATTGGAAAATCCAGGGTGGTATACAGCTTACACTCCTTATCAACCAGAAATTTCTCAGGGTAGACTCGAGGCACTCTTGAACTTCCAAACTATGGTCATTGACCTTACAGGAATGGAAATTGCGAACGCTTCTCTTCTGGATGAAGCTACAGCAGCTTCTGAGGCTATGATCATGTTATACAACAGCCGATCGAGATCCAAGAGGAAAACAGATGCCAAAGAATTTTTCGTTTCCGAAGATTGTCTACCTCAAACCATAAGCCTTTTAGAAACACGATCTGAGCCCCTAGGGATTGAACTTGTTGTTGGTGACCATCGCAACTACGTATGTAACGACAAAACTTTTGGGGTCCTTCTCCAGTACCCTGCAGCAACTGGTGAAATTTATAACTATAGAAAAATTACAGATCAGGCCCATCAGGCCGATGCATTTGTTTCGGTAGCAGCGGATCTATTATCCCTCAGCTTAATAGAATCGCCCGGCTCCTGGGGGGCTGACGTGGTAGTAGGCTCATCACAACGATTCGGAATTCCCATGGGCTATGGAGGACCACATGCAGCTTATTTTGCAACCAAAGAATCTTTTAAAAGAAGTGTTCCAGGACGAATGATTGGACTCTCCAAAGATGAAAACAATCAACCTGCCCTTAGAATGGCTCTTCAAACCCGAGAGCAGCACATAAAGAGAGAAAAAGCCACTTCAAATATCTGTACTGCACAGGTACTATTGGCCATCATGGCGGGAATGTACGCAGTGTATCACGGACCAAAGGGAATCACAAATATAGCCAAGCGAATCCACAAGAAAACAAATGCCTTGAGTACTGCCCTAAACAACATGGGGTATACTCAAAAAAACAAACAGTATTTCGATACGCTTTTGATTGACTTAAATGAGGTTCAGGCCGAGGAGGTCAACAAATTGGCAATCGGAGCCGAAATTAACTTCCTATACGTCGACAAACACACGCTGGGAATTAGCCTTAATGAAACAACAAGTACAGACGATATCAATGATATATTAGCAGTACTCGCAGCGGCAAAAGGAAGTGTATTTGAGAGAATCAGTGAAACAGAGGGTCCATTAAGTATTTCTGACCAAAATCTGAGGAAAACGGATTTTATGCAACATAAAATCTTCAATTCTTACCACTCGGAGACTGAAATGATGCGGTACATCAAGAAGTTAGAACGTAAGGATCTATCACTCACCCATTCCATGATTGCCTTGGGCTCATGTACTATGAAGCTTAATGCTGCAAGTGAAATGCTCCCACTGAATGAAAGCAATTTCAGTGCCTTGCACCCCTTTATTCCTAAAAACCAAGCTGAAGGTTACCAAGAAATTTTTACTGAGCTTGAAAAAGATCTTTGTGAAATCACTGGCTTTGCGGGAATGTCACTACAGCCAAATTCAGGTGCTCAAGGTGAATATGCCGGTTTGATGGTCATCAGAGCATATCACAGATCAAGAGGAGACGACCAAAGAAAGATAACCTTAATTCCATCCTCTGCTCACGGAACAAATCCTGCATCAGCGGTGATGGCTGGGATGAAAGTTGTGGTTGTAAAGTGCGATGAAATGGGTAATATTGACCTTAATGACTTAAAAGAAAAAGCCGAAAAACATTCAGATGAACTGTCGGCATTGATGATTACCTACCCATCTACCCACGGTGTATTTGAGACCGAAATAAAAGAAATTACCTCCATTATCCACAAACACGGTGGACAAGTATACATGGACGGTGCGAATATGAATGCCCAAGTTGGACTGACTTCTCCTGGAGAAATTGGTGCTGACGTATGTCATCTCAATTTACATAAAACCTTTGCGATACCTCATGGAGGTGGGGGCCCAGGCATGGGTCCAATTGGAGTGGCTAAACAATTGGTCGAATTTCTTCCAGGACATCCAGTGGTCCCTTGTGGTGGTAAAAATAGCATTTCTCCAATTTCAGCAGCCCCTTGGGGATCCGCTTTGGTCTTACTAATCTCATACGGATACATAAAAATGCTTGGCGCTTCAGGACTTAAAAAAGCCACAGAATATGCCATTCTCAATGCAAACTACATGAAAGCTTTACTCGAAAAGCATTACAAAATACTTTACACAGGGGAAAATGATTGTGTCGCCCACGAAATGATTCTGGAGTGTAGGGATTTAAAAGCACTTAGTGGAATTGATGTCACAGATATTGCAAAGCGTCTTATGGACTATGGCTACCACGCTCCTACCGTATCCTTCCCAGTTGTAGGAACCTTAATGATTGAGCCCACCGAAAGTGAAAGTAAGGAAGAAATTGATCGTTTTTGTGAGGCTTTGATTGCCATAAAATCCGAGATTAATCAAGTAATCTCCGGAGATATTGACGCAGAAGACAACCTTCTTAAAAACGCGCCTCACACTTTGGCTGAGAGCACAAGTGATCGATGGGAATACTCATATTCTCGTCAACAAGCCGCCTTTCCATTGCCTTGGGTAAGTGAAAATAAATTTTGGCCTGCAGTTAAAAGAATCGATCAAGCTTATGGAGATCGCAACCTAATCTGCTCATGTCCTGACATCAAAAGCTACGAAAATAACGCTTGTGAAGTCTCTTAATCATTAAAATCAGTATCTTTCCCTAAAGAGAATCTAACAGAACTGCCCCCATGAAGAGAATACTTTTCTTGACATTTTGTCTTAGCCTCACTACACTTAGCTTTTCTCAAGTAGATTTGAGGAAGAGCGTCGATTTTAAAAACAAAATATCGAAATCAAATCTTGCTGTAGAAACAAATTTCATATGGTCTGATGACTTCTCTGACCCAAGTTCTTGGGTCATTGATCATGACAAATCGCAAACCAATTTAGATTGGGAAATCGGCACAGACTTGTCTTGCGAAGGAATTCACCCCATTGAAACAATAGCTTCAACTACCTATGAGAATGGCTATGCCATGATAGATTCAGATGAATATGGCGGTGAAAATGGCGGTGCTGAAGTAGAAGATTCTTGGTTTACCACAGCTGATTCTATTAGCCTCTCTGATTATGCAAATGTTGTCATTCAATTTGAAACTTGGTATCAATCCTTTACCTCTGAAAAGTGTTTCCTAGTCACCAGCACTAACAACACCGATTGGCCACAACTGAGTCCTGATTACGATGCCAGTAGCAACAAAAATGTTTACGAAGTCTTTCCTGGAATTTCAGGAGATGCTCGAGAAAATGTGGGAGCCAATCCTACGACTTACAAAATAAACATCAGTGAATCTGCCGGTAATCAAGAGAAAGTATGGATCCGTTTCCACTGGACAGGTACCTTCGGTTACGCATGGTTTATTGATGATATCTCCATTATTGAGCAGCCAAAAAATGACATCGTCTTACACTCTGCATGGATGACCAATGGGAGTGTTGTTGAATATGGTAGAATTCCCGTTTCTCAAATGAGCGATACAATCATCCTTGGCGGACTTGTGAGCAACTTTGGAATGGATACCCAAGAAGATGTAAGCTTAAAAGTATCCCTTAGAAATGAAAGTGACACAGAAGTCGTTTCTAACGAAGTCACACTGGCAGAACTAAAAAACGACAGCATCGTACTCTTTACGCTACCCACAGCCTCAAACCTTATCTCAGGCTCCTACAATCTGGTGGCAACGGCCAACTCTAAATTGGACAATGACTCAACCAACTCGAACAATAGCTACAGCCAAAATTTTGAAATTACAGATGAATTGTATTCTGTAGATGGAATCGGTGTCTATAAAGAGGAAACGATGTCCTTATCCTCCATGGGTTCAAACAGTTTTATTGAAGATCAAGACGGACTGATCATGATGGTTTTTTATGAAATCCGTGAGGAAACTCAAGTCTCCGGAATCGAAATTGCCATCACACCTGATACAGAACCAGGGGCCACCGTATATCCTTTCATTCTTGATGGAGAAGCTCGACTCGAAGTAGAAGTATATGACGATCGGGTTTCCCAAAATATGGAGGATAACATCGTGCAGCAATGGAATATTGATGCGGGCAAGATGTGGCTCCCACTCCCTGAGACCACACTTTACCCCGGTGTGTACTATGCCTGCGTTGAACTTTTCTCTGAATATGGCGCAAACCACATCAGTATTTACGATGATAAAACTGTAATTCAACCCGACGGAGTTTCAAACATTTATTCTCCTGAAGATGACCAAATCTACACCAACGGAAATGCATTTGCCATCCGACTGGGACTCAACAATTACGTTGCCCTTGAAGAAAGTCCTCAAGAACTATTCTCTATATTTCCAAATCCATCAACAGGTTTGTTTAACCTTAGTTCACAAACAACTTTCTCTAAAGTTGAAATCATCAACGCCTTAGGACAAGTCGTTTCTATGAAGAGCTCAGATGGAATGCAAAATGTGACCTTTGACCTATCGGATCAAAAATCTGGCATATATCTTGCAAGAATATTTAATGACAATGCACAATTTACACAACGAATTGTCATTAAATAACTCAAAAAAAACACCTCATAAAGCCCCTCAAAATTGATGTTGTAGGGGCTTTTTTTATGGGTAACTCATCCTTGATTAGCAGGGATCGTAGGCTCAAATGAGTTGATGGTGATTATCGTTTATTAAGTGTGTTTTGCGTGTGAAAACCCAACCAAATAAAACCATTTAATTATGAGAAAGTTCAACCTATTAAGTTTATCCTCAATGATCATTTGTTCTGCTATTGCTCAAAATTTAGCTGTAGAAAACAGACAAGTATTTCATGAAGACACAAAGATTTCAAAAATTGTTAGCACAAGTCCAATGAAAAGATCATTTCAAACTGATGGTTCTTCGCTGTGGAAAGATGATTTCTCAGATATAAATACATGGACAATGGGCCATGCGAATGGCAGTAATCTTGACTGGCAGATTGGTGAGGTATTTAATAGCGAAAACCCTTTCAAAAGCATCAACTCCACGACAAAATCCAATGGATATGCCTTCTTAGACTCTTACAAGTACTCTGTGGATCATGGAGATGAGATACAGTCATCGTGGATGACTACAGGTTCACCTATTAACCTTAGTAATAATGAAAATTTGGTCCTACAATTTGAAACCTATCATTATAATTTTCAATCTAAGTGTTATGTTGTCGTCAGTTCAACAAATGAGAATTGGCCCATCTTAAATCCAAACTTTGATGCAGAAACAGACGAAAGAGTGTATGAACTATTTGAAGGCGTAGAAATGTATGAGGGTGTTAAAAAAGATCCTACGCTAACCCGACTAAACATAAGTAAAGTTGCAGGAGGTGAAGAAAATGTTTGGATACGATTTCATTGGACAGGAAGAGCCTATGCATGGTTAATCGATGATGTTGCTGTCATCAACCAACCTAGTGATGACATTGTTTTACAAAATGGATCTATTTCTAGTGATGGTATAGAATACGGAAGAATGCCTACCTCACAAATAAACGATAGACAATTCCTTTCTGGAATCGTACAAAATTTTGGGGCTAACAATCAAAGTAATGTAGAGATGAAAATGAAGGTGACAGACCAAAACAACATCGAAAAATTAAGCACCTCTGTAAGTACGGATTTAATGAAAAAAGACAGTACATACATTATGCAAGCAAATCTTGCGAACTTCAGTTCTTTACCTGCTGGGGACTATAAGCTTAATTATACAGTTTCATCAGATGAGGATAAGGAAGGTGGTGCTAATTTCTCTAACAACATTTATGAAAGGAATTTTCAAATCTCTAAAGATTTATATTCTGTGGATGGTATCGGTGTTTACCAATCCGCCATGTTAAAATATAATTTTGGTACAGACTTTTTTTCCAATAATGCTGATGGTTTAATGCTAATGACAAGATATACCATTACTGAACCTACTAAAATCTCAGGTCTTGAAGTTGGTATTGCTCCGGGTTCAAAAGTTAATGGAGAAATTCTTCCTTTTGTCATCAGCCTTGAATCTGTTAGTAATAACCGATTTGATGACCGCGTGGTGAATGGTCAAGATGCAGTAGGTCTATCACAGGAAGTCGTCAATGAGACAGACATTCTAAAAAGATTTGTATTCGCCCCACTACCGAGTACAACACTTCAACCAGGAACTTACTTCGCAGGCGTTGAATTGTTCTCTGATAACAATCAAAATGATGTCTTCATTCTTGACGACATTTCTATACCACAGTTAACCGACGCTAGTGTCGTCTACCTACCCAACAACAGTGAACTTGATAATAAGGGCCTCTACAATAACGGAAATGCATTTGCCATCCGATTAGGACTTGATCAATACAATTTAACTACTGAAGAAAAAACAGCCATCAACTTCTCAATATATCCAAACCCATCCAACGGAATGTTTACCCTAAGCCATACAGGAAATGAAGGGTACACAGTTCAAATAATTAATGCTCTCGGAGAGACATTATCTGTTGAGGAAGTAAAAAATCAAAATAAAATGCTAGATATGAGAGATTACAATCCAGGTCTATATTTTGTTAAAGTCTTTAATGAAAAGGCGCAAAGCACAAAAAAAATCATTCTAAAGTGATTTTCTTTTAGTAAGTAAAAAAGGCTCCAATTGGAGCCTTTTTTCATGTCGTAAAATCACTACTTACTTTTCTCCTTAATGGTCTTAAACAACTCCGAAGAAAAGACAAAGTCATGTAAATCTTGATTGTCAGCATTTAAAATTGCTGCCTTGGTTCCTTGCCAAGCCCTCTGCCCATCTTTTATAAAAAGTATGCGATCCCCAATTTCCATCACTGAGTTCATATCATGAGTATTAATCACTGTAGTCATACCGTACTCATATGTCAACTCCTGCAAAAGATTATCAATGAGAATAGCCGTATAAGGATCTAAACCCGAATTGGGTTCGTCACAAAACAAATATTTAGGGTTCAAAACAATCGCTCTGGCTATGGCAACTCGCTTTTTCATACCTCCACTTATCTCTGAAGGGTACAAACGATTCACATTTTCTAAATTCACGCGTTTTAAACAAAAGTTTACGCGATCTAGCATATCACTTTTGTTCATGTCGGAGAACAGCTGCAAAGGAAATAGAACATTTTGTTCAATATTCATAGAGTCAAACAATGCACCGCCTTGAAAGACCATACCCACTTGATTGCGTAATCTTTTTAAATTTTTGGCTGACATGTCTACAATGTTATTTCCATCAAATAAAATGGCACCTTTTTCAGGTTTGTGAAGACCTAAAAGACATTTGAGCAAAACGGTCTTCCCAGAACCACTCTGTCCAATAATTAAGTTTGTACGCCCTTCTTCATAGACAAAAGATAAATCCTTAATCACTTCCTTATCGGAAAAAGACTTTGATATATTTTTAAGCTCAATCATGACCTCAGTAATAATTGAGTTAACAAATAATTACAAACAATAATAATAACGGAACTGTAAACCACGGCTTTAGTACTGGACTTACCCACTTCTAAAGCACCACCCTCAGTATAATACCCATGGAAGGAAGAAATGGTGGCAATGATGAACGCAAACAAGGTTGTTTTGATGAGTGCATACAAGGTTTTAAACGGAATGAAATCATACTGAATACCAGCAACATATTGCGCGGCTGTAGATTCACCTGAAAAAACCACTGCTAAAAGCCCCCCTAGAACCCCTACAAACATACTCATACAAATCAGCAGGGGATTAAAAAACATAAGCGCAAAAATCTTAGGACGCACCAGATAAGTAATAGGATTAACACCCATTACCTCAAGAGCATCTATCTGCTCTGTCACCCTCATTGTACCAATGCTTGAAGCTATATTAGACCCAATCTTACCGGCCAACAGAAGGCTGATGATGGTTGGGGAAAATTCTAATATAATGGCATCTCTGGTAGCGTATCCAATCAAGTAGCGTGGCATCCACCCTCCTTCCATATTTGCGGCAGTTTGAAGCGATACAACAGCACCCACAAAAAGGGAAACAAAAATCACGAATAAAACCGACTTTAATCCCAACTCTGAGATTTCTTTGAGAGTGAGACGATACATCACAGAGCGCTTTTCAGGTTTACTGAAAACGGCAGCAATGAAAAGCACAAACCTTCCTAAAGAAGTAATTAGACCCATGACAGATTTTTTTCTAAAATAAGCGTAAATTTATCGAATCTTTAAGTAAAAGAGCACTTTTATACTTTTTGAAATGAAATTTACCAAAATCAAACCATACTGCACTCACATGATTGCGATTTTCAGCTTATTGCTACTGAGCTCCTGTTCGGCACTCAAAACATGTGACTGCCCTGGATTAAGCAATGAAATTAGCGAGGTCAACAAAACCAATAAAACATCCTAATTGAAATAAGAATTACGATGCTGTCATTATGGCGGATGGAAGCAATAGCCAACTATGCCGCCAGCATTCAAGAAAGGTCCAAGAATATGAAGTACTTCTCTTTAAAAAAGAGAATCAATAAATGAGTTAAACAATAGATGAACGATGGCAAAAATCAACCGGAATGAAGTGAAAAAAATGTGGTTCGTATTTACCGCACTCCTCACATTTACAACGCTTGAAATTGGACTTAGCACCTACAAACCCTTACAAGAGGTTACCATGAAATGGGCTATTATTGCGCTAATTTCTGCAAAGATAATTTACACCATTTCTTATTTCATCTACTTGAAGCGAAAAAAGAAGAGATTTATATCTGCCATGATATTTCCTTCAGCTCTCATCATTCCATTTATGCTGATTATACTCCTGATGGAAAAAGGAATGATAAATTTGTGATAAAAGAATCAATCGCAGCTAGTGAAAACAATTGTCAATGACCTACACTTTACTTAGGTGATTTGTTTATCTGCAATTAGATTCCTAAAGTCATCACACAAATTCACTGATCTAATTAATTCATTTTGGATGAAGACATAACTTACCTATTATGAGAACATTAAGTTTTTTCATTTTTATTTTATCTCTTTCAAACCTCCAAGCTCAACAGATTTGGAGCTTAAACGATTGTGTGGATTATGCCCTACAAAACAATCTCTCTCTCAAACAGAATGAATTAAATATTGAACTAAAAAAAACTCAGCAAATGCAATCTAAAATGCAAATGCTGCCCACACTCAATACAAATGGTTCTTTTAACAAAAACGAAGGACGCTATATCAACCCCGTTACGAATGAGTTTGTCGAAGAAATTAGCCATTCTCTAAATCTATCTATCTCTTCCAATATCACGCTCTTTAGTGGTTTTAAAAACATCAACCAGTTAAAAAAAGATGCCAACGAGTATTTAAAGAGCACTTATGATCTTGAGACAGCAAAAAATAACTTAATCACAAGCATTGCGCTCAGTTACCTTCAAATTCTGTTTAACGACGAATTGTATCAAACTGCATCCAAGCAATATGATTTAACTGTAAATCAAGAAAATAGAATTGCAACGCTTGTGGATGCAGGATCCTTAGCCAAGGGGGAGTTACTAAATATTCAATCTCAATTAGCGCTAGAAGAACAACGGTTAACGCAAGCCGAAAACCAATTAAATCTATCTAAGCTGCAACTCTCTCAATTACTAGAATTAGAAAATCATCAAAATATAGAAGTCCTTAAGCTCGATTTAAAAGTTCCTGACTTCAATCTAAAAGATCATGTTCAACGTGATTATGAAAAAGCTTTAAACATCCAAAGCAGTATAAAGTCAGCTGACTTACTGGTAAATAGTGCTATTTATGACCTTAAAATCGCGAAGTCTAGATATGCCCCCAACCTAACACTTGGATACAGGATTAGCAGTATTCATTCAGATAATGCGATTGGAGACTTCTCTTTTGAAGAGCAATTGAGAAACAATAAGCAAACGGGAACCTTTTTAAGCCTTAGTATTCCTATCTTTAATCAATGGACAGCACATACAGCAGTAAACCAAGGTGAAATACAAGTTAAAAATAGCCGAATCATCGCTCAGCAAGCCAAAAATGAATTGCGTAAAAATATGGAGCAAGCCCATTCCGATCAAGTCGCTGCATACAAACGGCATCGCGCTGCACAAAAATCAGTAGAAGCATCTAAAGAATCTTTTGCCTACACAAGTGAGCGCTATGAGTTAGGTATGGTAAATAGTTATGAGTTTAATGAATCTAAAAACAAACTGATTCAGTCAGAGTCGGACGAATTACAAGCAAAATACGACTTGATATTTAAGGTGAAATTATATGAATTCTATACCCGTCAAACCTTTGAACTATGACCCGAAGATCAATCATCATCCTAACCATAATTGTTCTTTTCACCCTTATCCTATTCGCCAAGAAAAAGGGCCTCATCGGTGGAGAAAAACCTTTAGTTGTCAGAACAGAACAAGTCTCCATCGGATCAATCACTGAGACGGTTCCTGCCAATGGTAAGATCCAACCTGAAATAGAAGTGAAAATTTCGCCCGACGTCTCCGGTGAAATCATTGAACTCAACATCAAAGAAGGAAATTGGGTAAACCAAAATGATTTATTGCTTCGCATTAACCCAGAAATTTACGCCGCGAATCTAGATCGTATGCAAGCCAGCTTGAACAATATAAAATCTATTTTAGCGCAGCAGAAAGCGCAATTAAAAGATACCGAAACCAAACACAAAAGAAATACAAACCTCTACGAGAAAGGAGCTATTTCACCATCGGAATACGAAACGAGTCAAAACAGATACGAATTGGCTCTGTTGGCCGTTGAAGCATCTCAATACAATGTAAAGAGCTCGGAAGCTGCAGTAAAAGAGGTTGAAAATAACTTAAATAGAACCTCGATTTACGCCCCGATCTCGGGCATCATATCTCGGCTTAACGTTGAGTTGGGTGAACGCGTAGTAGGTACGGCACAAATGACGGGTACAGAATTGCTGCGTATTGCCGACTTTAGTGGCATGGAAGTGGTCGTTGACGTCAGTGAAAATGACATATTACGTGTTCATCTCGGAGACCGTACGGAAGTCAATGTAGATGCCTACCCTAAAGATGTGTTTGAAGGTGAGGTTACTGAAATAGCAAACTCCGCAAATCTGATAGGCACTTCAGCAGACCAAGTAACAAACTTTGAAGTGAAAATTAGAATTCTAGAGTCATCATATAAAGAACAGTCTGACACCTACAAACATCCATTCAGACCGGGAATGACAGCATCGGTAGACATCTTCACAGAAACGAAAAACAATATTAAACTCCTGTCCATACAATCGGTTACCACACG
The DNA here is from genome assembly GCA_022425195.1 of Flavobacteriales bacterium. Classification (GTDB taxonomy): domain Bacteria; phylum Bacteroidota; class Bacteroidia; order Flavobacteriales; family UBA7430; genus UBA7430. The sequence continues at coordinate 35,121 of JAKMFX010000042.1, forward strand.
AAAAGACAGCATTTCCAAGGACCTCGATTCTTTAGATAAAGAATCGCAAGATCTATTAGAAAAAGAAGCCTTTGAATGTGTATTTGTTCATGTGGATGGTAAAGCTAAAATAAAACGCGTTGAAACGGGCATACAGAATGATCAGAATATTGAAATCATAACTGGACTTGATGAGGGTGAAGAGGTGATTACAGCCCCTTACAGCGCTGTTTCGAAAAAGTTGTTTAACGACCGCGATGTTGAGATAGAAAACAAATAATATGGCTTTGATATTGACGCTTGAAACCGCAACAAAAAATTGTTCTGTAGCCTTATCAGAAAATGGAAATGTCATTGAATCAATAGACTTTAATGATGGTAACTTCTCCCATTCAGAGAAGCTACACGTATTCATAGAAGATCTTTGTTTAAAATCTGGGAGGAAACTTAAGGAACTTGATGCCATTGCAGTAAGTAAAGGTCCGGGATCCTATACCGGCCTAAGAATAGGCGTCTCCTCAGCAAAGGGCCTCTGCTATGGACTAAACATCCCTCTTATAAGTTTCGAAACACTCGAAATACTTTCAAGGACTTATGCATCTACAAATGAAATAGCTGAAAATGATTTAATCATTCCAATGATTGATGCCCGAAGGATGGAGGTTTATACCGCTGTATATGATACCAAGTATAACAAAGTCAAAAATACCGAAGCACTGATTTTAAAAGAAGACTCTTTTGAAGCTTACCTAAGGAAATATACATGCCATTTTATTGGTGATGGAGCCGAGAAATCAGAAGAGCTTTACAAAGGTGAAAAATCAGTATTTAAGCCTTTGGTATACCCATCTGCATCTGCCGTATCAAAACTGGCACAAAATGCTTTTGAAAACGAAGATTTTGAAGATGTAGCTTACTTTGAACCTTATTACCTAAAAGATTTTGTTGACGGGAAGAAAAGTTAGAAGAATTAGCGCTGACAACCTAACTCGTATTTGTCAGTAAAAAGTTTATCGCTTTAAACTAACCCACCAGTACATTACCGTTCATTTCTTTAGGAATATCGATACCCATCATTTTCAATATGCTCGGAGCTACATCAGCTAGTTTACCGTTTTTAATGTCAGAATAGCCAGAATTCAATAAGAAACAAGGAACTGGATTTGTGGTATGTGCCGTATTTGGAGTGCCATCATCGTTAATCATATAGTCCGCATTACCATGATCGGCAATGATCAGGAATGTATAATCTTGTTTTAACCCCGCTTCTACGACTTGTTTTGCACATTGGTCCACAGTCTCAAGCGCCTCTACCACTGCATCGTAAACTCCTGTATGGCCCACCATGTCTGGATTGGCGAAATTCAAACAAATGAAGTCTACAGGAGCATCCTCCATTTCAGAAACAATCGCATTTGTGATTTCTTGAGCACTCATTGAGGGTTGTAAATCGTAAGTAGCCACCTTCGGTGAAGGAATCATGATTCTTTTCTCTCCCTCAAAACTTTGTTCACGCCCACCAGAAAAGAAGAAAGATACATGTGGATATTTTTCTGTTTCAGCAATTCTAATCTGAGTTTTACCATGGGCAGATAATACCTCACCTAAGGTATTCTGAAGATTGTCTTTGTGAAATAAAACAGACACATTTTTGTAGGATTCGTCATACATAGTCATGGTCACGTAGTTCAAATCAAGCTTAGCCATATGGTATTCTGGAAAATCTTCTTGAGTAAGTACTCTACTGATTTCTCTACAGCGATCTGTTCGGAAGTTAAAACATATGACCAAATCACCTTCTTCAATTTTTGCTTTGGCAGTTCCATTAGCGTCCACCTTAACAATCGGTTTTACAAACTCATCGGTAACACCCGAATCATAAGAAGCTTGAATAGAATTGACTAGGTCTTTACTTTTTTCACCTTCAGCGTGAACCAACAAATCATAAGCCAGCTTAACACGTTCCCAGCGGGTATCTCTATCCATGGCGTAGTAACGACCAATTACACTGACAAGTTCTGCAGATAAATTCGAAAGCTTAGACTCTAAAGTCTGTATAAAACCCTTACCACTTTTAGGATCCGTATCTCTACCATCGGTAAAGGCATGCACAAATACATCACTCAAACCAGCGGTATCCGCCAATTCACACAAATGATGTAAATGGGTCTCATGGGCATGAATACCTCCATCTGAGACCAAACCCATGAAATGAACGGATTTATTATTGTCTTTTGCATAAGCAAAAGCTTCATTCAATGTCTTGTTGTCCTTAAAGGTGTCATTTTTAACAGCATGATTGATTTTCACCAAATCTTGATAAACAACTCTTCCGGCACCTATATTAAGATGACCAACTTCAGAATTTCCCATTTGACCCGCAGGAAGCCCTACCTGTTCTCCATCAGTAAGTAATTCCGCATTTGGGTAATTTTTGTAGAGTGAATCTACAAAAGAAGTATCCGCATTTTGCATGGCATTAGATTTAGAATCATTTCCATGACCCCAACCGTCAAGAATTAATAAAGCTACTTTTTTCATCCGTTAAAATTTGTGGCAATTTAGCTTTTACTTTTGATAGTACATAGCTTTTTAAGGCTTGCATAATGCATCTACCACAAAAAAACTAAAGACTCTAGTGACCATTGTATTCATGACATTAACATGTAATTAGTGAATATAGACGCTTTAAATTGTATATTTGAATAGATTCACTTGCATCGAAACATCATGTCAAATCACACATTTATTTTAAAACAACACTTCAAGAAACTTAGAAATCCTTTTGTCATTACCGGGTTATTTTTTGGCTTGTGGATGCTTTTTTTTGACACCAATTCCTATGTCAACCAAAGTCAGTTATCAAAGACGATAGACCAACTGGAAAAAGACCGTCAACATTACAAGGAAGAAATTAAAAAAGATTCTATTGCGCTTGATGAGTTATCCAATTCTAAAGGCTTGGAGAAATTTGCAAGAGAAAAATACCACATGAAGAAAGAAAATGAAGAAATCTTCCTCATTGTTGAATGATTCTTGAATTATGAAAAAGTTATTTGAAGAGTTCAATCCTAAAACACTAAAAGACTGGAATGATAGAGTCATTGCAGACCTTAAAGGAGCGTCTTTCGAATCACTTATTTGGAATCAATCAGAAAACATAAAAATTGCGCCCATTTACCATCGTGAATCTAATCCCGACAAAGAGCGTGGGCTGATCTTTGAACATTCTGATTGGGAAATAGAACAAACACTAAATACGCCAAACAATAAAAAAGTACTGGCCTGTTTAAATTCTGGCGCCACTGCTCTACTTCTTAAAAACATTTCTTCAGAACATTTAGATACTGTCCTTGAAAATGTATGGTTTCAGCACATACAAACTTCCTTTATTACGGATTCACCAAACCGTCTTTTAAGTAACTTTATATCACTGATAAAAAAAAGGGATCTTGACGTCAAATCCATTCAAGGGAGTCTGCATTATGACCCTCTTATGAAAGGCCTAAAAAATGGCGCATTTGAAAACAAACTATGGGAGAAATTTGAATCCATTCAGGAAAAAATAGATTCCCTTACCAGCTACAAGAGTCTAACCATTCAAGCTCATGAATACTCTGATGCTGGGGCTAGTATCACGCAAGAGTTGGCCTTTACTTCTGCTCAACTGAGTGAGTATTTAGCCAAATCACCCAAACTCAATCCTCAAAATATTCAAATCAGTATGGGGGTTTCTACCCATTACTTTTTTGAAATCGCAAAATACAGAGCTTTAAGAATTTTATGGGCTCAACTTCTGAAAGCCTACAACAAAGAATACGTCACCTTATCTGTTAGAGCACAAAGCAGCTTGAGAACCACTACCCTATACGACCCACATACCAATATGCTGAGGAACACCAGCCAATGTATGTCGGCAGCTATAGGGGGAGCAAACACCATTAACATCAATAGTTTTAATGCACTTCATGCAAAAGAGGATGACTTTGGACAGCGAATGTCAAGAAATATTTCGCTTATATTAAAAGAAGAAGCTCATGTCAACAAGGTGAGTGACCCTTCGGCAGGCTCCTATTATATTGAACACCTTACCCATAAACTGAGTGAAAATGCTTGGAAACTGTTTCAGGAAATAGAAGCAAAAGGCGGCTGGTTGGAAAATGTAAAGACGAATGTCATACAAAAGATGATTCAAGACAATGCAGAGCAACAAGAAAAAGATCTTCATTCTGGAGCTAAGGTGCTCTTAGGCACAAATCTTTACACTAACGATGAAGAAAAATGGGATACAAAAAGTGTAAGTACACCATCAAAAAACCGAAAAACAGAAAAAGACTTTAAGCCATTAAACACCTATCGGCTATCGGAGCAAATGGAACTTCAAAGACAATCAAAAGAAGAAAACCATGTCTAGACCGGATTTTTCAACTCTTAATCTCGATATAAGAAGTGTGAAAACTTCTGAGGCCCAGCCTGTTTGGATGAGTCCTGAACACATACAAATCAAAAGCCATTACGAAGCACATGACATAAAAGATACAGAGCACATCGATTTTGTATCCGGAATAGCGCCCAACCTCAGAGGGCCTTATACAACGATGTATGTGAAACGACCATGGACGATACGACAATATGCAGGCTTTTCTACAGCTGAAGCTTCTAATGCCTTTTACCGAAAGAATCTTGCGGCGGGTCAAAAGGGTCTTTCTGTAGCCTTTGACTTGGCAACACATCGCGGATACGACTCCGATCATGAGCGCGTGATTGGAGATGTAGGTAAGGCAGGAGTTGCCATAGATAGTGTTGAAGATATGAAGACGCTATTTGATCGTATTCCTCTCGATGAAATGTCGGTATCCATGACCATGAACGGAGCCGTTCTCCCAATCATGGCTTTCTACATTGTTGCTGCAGAAGAACAAGGCATTGAGACAAAGCAACTCAGTGGGACCATACAAAACGATATCTTGAAAGAGTTTATGGTTCGAAACACCTATATCTATCCTCCAGAACAGTCCATGAAGATTATTGCTGATATTTTTGAATACACGGCTCTTCACATGCCAAAATTCAATTCCATAAGCATTTCAGGATATCACATGCAAGAAGCAGGTGCCACTGCAGATATAGAATTGGCTTATACTTTGGCCGACGGATTGGAATACCTTCGAAAAGGGATAGAAGCAGGAATGGATATAGATGCTTTTGCTCCACGATTGTCCTTCTTTTGGGGGATAGGTATGAATCACTTTATGGAAATGGCTAAAATGCGTGCTGCTCGAATGATTTGGGCAAAGCTTGTCAAATCGTTCCATCCCAAAAATCCCAAATCATTAAGCTTAAGAACACATTGTCAAACATCCGGATGGAGCTTAACCGAACAAGACCCATTCAACAATGTAACCCGAACCTGCATAGAAGGAATGGCAGCTGTATTTGGTGGTACACAATCCCTTCACACCAATGCATTAGATGAAGCCATTGCCTTGCCTACAGAGTTCTCAGCTCGGATTGCCCGAAATACACAAATATATCTTCAAAAAGAAACAGAGATAACAAGAGTTGTAGACCCCTGGGGAGGCGCTTACTATGTTGAAAAGCTCACTGAAGAAATCACCCAGAAAGCTTGGAAACGAATCGAAGAAATTGAGGCCTTGGGCGGGATGGCTAAAGCCATAGAAACCGGAATTCCAAAGATGCGTATCGAAGAAGCTGCCGCCAGAAAACAAGCACGCATCGACTCTGGTACGGATAAAATAATTGGAGTCAATGCATATCGATTGAAGAAAGAAGAACCTATAGAAACACGAGAAATTGACAACACTCAGGTACTAGAGTCACAAATAAAACGTTTAAATAAAGCACGAAATTCAAGAGATGAAGCAGCCGTTCAAAAAGCATTAGACAAGCTCAGTGAAGCCTGTCGAAACCAAAATGAAAATTTATTAGCTTTGGCTATTGTTGCTGCAAGGAATAGGGCTACACTCGGAGAGATATCGAGTGCATGCGAAAAAGTATTTGGAAGATATCAAGCGAAAATTCGCTCAATAGGTGGCGTATACTCTAAGGAGATGACAGACAATAAAGCGTTTATAAAAGCACGAAAATTAGCCGACAAATTTGCTGAGATGGAAGGGCGAAGACCAAGAATTATGATTGCTAAAATGGGGCAAGACGGTCATGACAGAGGGGCAAAAGTCGTGGCTACGTCTTTCGCTGACTTGGGGTTTGACGTAGATATTGGTCCCTTATTTCAAAGCCCCAAAGAAGCCGCCAAGCAAGCTGTAGAAAACGATGTTCATATATTGGGGATTTCTTCCTTAGCGGCAGGTCATAAAACCCTTATTCCGAAAGTTATTGAAGAACTGAAAGCCATGGGGAGAGAAGACATCTTCATTGTAGCTGGAGGGGTGATTCCATCGAGAGACTATGAGCAATTGTTTGATATGGGTGTCTCTGGAATCTTCGGACCGGGAACAGTAATTGCTGATGCGGCTTCAGAAATACTAAATGTAATGATGAAGGAGTGTCCATGAAAAAGTGCCTTATTATTATTGCCTTAGTCACACTTTTTCAATCGAATGCTCAAAGCCCTCGTAATGATAGCTATTCATCCATAGGTATACTAACGAGTTTTGAGGCCATACCTTTTGGGATGGGCTTTTACCATGTTAAAAAAGATCAAGCCATTGGTCTTTTTACAGAATTGAAATTCAACCGATTGAATTTTAACAGTGCTTATCATTTCAAAAATATCTCCGTACCTTCAGATACACTCAGAAACCCTCAATATCATGGCGATAAAAACCTATTGAAAATGATTACAATAGGAGCGGTATTCAATCCGCAAGAATTAGACATCCTGGTTTTGGATTGGATAGATATTGATTTTTGCCTGGGTATCGGATACATTCAAAACTTCAAATACCGATTTTATGAAGATGATCGTGGAATTGAAAAAGGTGAGAACCAAAGTCCATCCCCCCCCCTGGGTAAGTATTATGTAATTGATCACAATGACCATGGTGTCAACGTGAATGTGGGTACCAATTTATCCTTTCAACAACTGCCATTCATGACTCACCTAGGCTATGACTTCAAAACCAAAACCATTGCTTTAGGATTTAATTGGAAAGTAAAATAAAAGACCTACTTGCAGCGAACCCTTCTATTCATTGTTTCATAGAGGTCTTACGAATCATTGATGAAGTTCTAAGTACTGTCGCCTATATTTTGGATACTTTATTCTAAATTTGCACAAAACAAGTTGATATGAAAACAGCCATCTTAGCGATTGTCCTTTTGGCCATTGGATTTGCCGGAATTGCCATTAAGATATGGGCAAAAAAAGACGGTAAGTTCGAAGGAACATGTGCCAGTAACAATCCCCTAATCACTAAAGAAGGAGAAGCTTGCAGCTACTGTGGAGCAGAACCCGATGAGCAATGTAAGTCTGAAGATATAGCTGTAGAAGAAGTTAAGGGATAATATTCACTTCCATCTTCAGATGAATATCAAACTTTTCTTTAACTGAAGCCTGAATCTCTTGAGCCAGTTGGTAAATATCTTCACCCCTGGCACCACCATAGTTCACCAACACCAGAGCTTGATTCTTATGGACTCCGTAATTCCCAAAACACTTTCCTTTCCATCCCGCTTTTTCGATCAACCATGCAGCTGGAATTTTCACACGTCCCTCACCTGAAGGATAAGAAGGTACTTCGGGATATTGCTTTTTGATATGATCATAATCAGGACTAGAAACAACAGGATTCTTGAAAAAAGAGCCTGAATTACCAATCTCTACAGGATCGGGAAGTTTGGATTTTCGAATGGAAACAATCGCATCACTCACTTGTATGGGAGTGGGGTTTTCAATTCCTTTTTCTCTCAAAACTTCTGAAATCGCGCCGTAAGAAGTATTAACAATTCCATTGGTTTGCAACTTCAAAGTTACAGACAATATAACGTAATTACCTTTTTGCTTATTCTTAAAGATCGATTCTCTGTATCCAAAAAGACATGCCTCATTAGAAAAAACAAGAGTTTTTCCTGAGGAGATGTGTAAAGCTTCAAGCTCAACAAAAACCTGCCTTAACTCTACTCCATACGCTCCGATATTTTGCATCGGTGCTGCACCTACATTACCTGGGATTAGTGACAAATTTTCAATACCATTATACCCCTGTTCCAAAGACCACATGACGAAATTGTGCCAACCCTCTCCAGCCTGAATGCGAATAAGACCATTTCCTAGCTCTTCAATTCCTTTTAAGCCTAAATGTATGACAAGTCCTTTGAAATCAGAACACAACAATATATTACTCCCACCTCCTAAAAATAATTTAGGTAGGCTCGTAAACTGAGGATTAGACAGAAGGTTTTTTAAATCGGATATAGACTTTACATGAACAAAAAAATCTGCTTTTGCATCTACTCCGAAGGTGTTGTAATCTTTTAAAGAATGATTTTTGAGAAGCTGCATTACCCGATGATTAGAATAAAGACTGAATCAACTTCTCCAAACTCATCCCTTCCGCTTCTGCCTTATAATTTCTAACAATGCGGTGACGTAAAATTGGGTATGAAACGGCTCTAACATCTTCAATGTCTGGCGAAAACTTCCCATGGACAGCAGCATAGGCCTTCGCGGCGAGAACTAAAAACTGAGAAGCACGTGGTCCAGCTCCCCAAGAAAGATATTTCTTTATCTGATCTGGAGCAAGATCACTATCGGGTCTCGTTTTAGCCACTAATCTAACTGCATACTCAACCACGTTGTCAGCTACGGGTATCTTTCGAACCAATTCTTGAATCTTTAGAATGTCTTGGGTTGATAAAACCTCTTTTATTTCTGACTTGATGTCTGAAGTCGTATTCTTAACAATCTGCACCTCTTCATCGAAAGAGGGATAATCGACTTGTAAATTGAACATAAATCGATCAAGTTGTGCTTCTGGAAGCGGATAAGTACCCTCTTGTTCAATCGGGTTTTGAGTTGCCAAGACGAAAAACGGTTTGTCCAAAGTATGAACTTCACCAGCGGCAGTCACCGATTGCTCTTGCATAGCCTCTAGGAGGGCGGCTTGTGTTTTTGGTGGTGTTCTGTTGATCTCATCGGCAAGGATCACATTAGAAAATAGGGGTCCCTTGATGAATTTAAAATTTCTATTTTCATCCAAAATCTCTGCACCAATGATGTCAGAGGGCATTAAGTCAGGTGTAAATTGAATACGAGAAAAGCCCAAACCTAGAGCATCACTAATGGTCTTTACCAATAATGTTTTCGCCAATCCAGGCACCCCCACTAGAAGTACATGTCCACGGCAAAATATGGATAAAATAAGTTCTTCTACAACCTTATCTTGTCCGACAATGACCTTAGCAATTTCTGACTTTAAGTCCGCAAACTGAACTTTTAAATGATTTAATGCTTGTACATCTGAATTTTGTTCCATCCTACTTCTTTAGAGTTACCATTGGTATTGGAAATATTCTGATCGGTAAGAATCAGCAATATAAACATAAGACTTTAAAAGCGTATTCTCTATCCACTTTTCAACAGCTTCTTCCTTCTTTTGCTCCAAAGCCATATCACGAATCATTTTGTAATCATCCTTAAAATTTACCTGATGTGCTGGAGTTCTTCGCAACAGCTTAAAAACTCTGTAAGCTTCTTTACCATCTTCCATTTTCACATATGCAGGTTCAGAAATTGCTCCCACTTCGAGATCCTCAACAGCAATTTTAATGGCATTTTCTAGCTCATGCAGTTCAAAAGTAGTGGCCCCTGTATTGTTGTTGATTAGTTTCCCTCCATTATACTTTGTGTTCTTATCATCCGAATGCTGTGCAGTGGCTGTCTCAAAGGTCAAATTCCCATCAAGTATTGAATCACGTACTGAAAACAATAGATCTTTGGCATCATTTAAATCAATAGGTGAAATCTTTGGAGACATTAAAATATGTCGAATGTCCACCTCATCAGTTCTACGCTCAACCATTTGAGCTATGTGATAACCATAATCTGTCTCAAACACCTCAGAAACTTCATTATCTTCGAGACTGAACATCACAGCTTCGAATTCTTTGACAAACATTCCTCTACGAATCCCCGTATACAAGCCTCCATTACGTGAAGAACCCGGGTCCTCAGAATACAGAATGGCTAGGGTGGCAAAACTTTCCCCTTTGAGTACACGTTCCTTAAGTTTATTTAATTTGCTGTTTGTTTCTCTTATGGCAGATTCATTGGCTGGAGGTAATTTCAAAAGTTGAGCTACCTCTACTGTTTCATTGATTTCGGGCAAAACATCTTTATCGAAACTTGTAAAATAATCTCTAACCTGACCGGGAGTGACATCCACCGATGAGGTAATGCCGTAACGCACTCTTTTAATTATTAAAGACTCTCGAATAGGTTCAAACATTTCTGTTCTTATCTCATAGATTTTTTTCCCGAAGTACGCTTCCAATTGCTCCTCACTACCCAACTGCGTAACAAAAGTATTAACCCTAGACTCTACCTCGTTTGAAACCTCATTTTCGGTCACTTCAACACTATCAATTTCAGCTTTGTGAAGCATTAATTTCTGAAATAATAATTCTTCAAAAACTTGCGTTCGCATCGAAGAGTCAACTTCAAGACCCTGTGCTTGATATTGAAGAATTTGCTGCTCAACATCGGATTTTAATACAATGTTATTACCTACTACTGCAATGATGCCGTCTACATTTACTTGGGCAAACACACATTGTGCAAACATAAAAACAGCGACACTAAATACTCTTATCATCTTAGTAAATTTCAAATTGTTTAGACTTCTTGGCATCTTCTAATAATTTAGATTGAATTACCTCTAATGTTTTCAATTTCCTTTGGTTGAGCAAGATACTTTTTATTTCATCCGAAACGTATTCTAAGGGGGCTATTTGTCCTTGTTCTTTTAGATGATGAAGTCTTACTAAGTATACATCCAACGAATCTTTGATCAACATCGTATTTTTTTTCGCAGACAATCTTGATATATCAAGTTCTGAAGGAAATGTATCCTCAAAATCTTCCCAAGTCAACCATTCTTTGGGGTTGTTGTAGAAACGCTTTGCATATTGGTGACTATACGCTTCAATTAGATCAAGTCGCAAGGTGTCTTTATCAAAAAACCAGTCCGAGATAGAATCCAATTTGGGCGCCATTTGACTGGCTTTTAAAAACATCACTTTGAGAATTTTCTCTGAGAGCAAGTAATCTTCTGTATGTTGTTCGTAATAATTTTGCAATTGCTCATCAAGAACAAGGGTATCCATACCTTGTTGTATGAGTTTTTGCTCATAGGCATGAATCATAAGAGATCGGCGGTAAGCTTCTAAACGCTTTTCAATCTCTAATCCCTCTTGATTGATATTCAATACAGCCTTTTGCAATAGCAACTCCTGTTTGGCCCATGAATTAATGTATTGCTGCTTAAACATAAGACTGTCAGCAGATGAAAATTCGTTCGACTGTAGTGAATTAATTTCTGATTCGTACAAATGAGAATCACCAACTCTAGCCAATAAGGTGTCACCGGAGCGACTCTGAAAGAATGAACACGAAGACAAGATGCACAAAAGGAGGATATGGCAGATGTACTTCATCACTCGACTACTTTAATTCGGTTGTATAACGTTTACCGCTCCACTCAAAAAGAGTTTCTCGTGAGGAGCCTAAATCTTTTAACGCTTTGTGAAAGGCTACAGAAAAACTTCCGGTATAAACAGGTATTTCTGGTATTTGAGGCTCAGAAACCAATTCATTCAAACGGTCTTCCCTAAGAAGTTTTAGTACATCATCGTGCATCCTTACAATATACTTACTTTTTAACTCATCTATCCATTTCGTTTGCAAAGACTCCTGATAGTCTGAAATAATTAAACCTTTTATTTGACTCAATGCTTTGGGTTGAGCTGGGAGTAATTCTTCTATGAAAACCATCTTGACATGATTGTGGTCATTAATAAGCTCCGAAACGCCTTGACTCCATGTCACACCATCAACGAAAGTGTTGTCACCTTTTGAGAACACCCCTTCTTCTACCACCATATTTAGGGAGGACTTTTTGTTTATTTTAGTTTTTATTTTTTCAAAATCAAACTCAGTATTACGAAGACGTCTCTGTACTTTCCTGGCAATTTTATCATTCAAGCAATTGATGATTTTAGCCCTTACTCGAACATCCCACATATAATTGTCTTTATTTTCATCATAAAAAGCCCTTAAACCAGTAGTGTCTTTGATGGCTTTGCTCCATATTTTCTCGTCCGTCAATTCATACAGCAATATTCCATCTCTGTATTCTTTCATCAACAACCGAAAATCGTTGTATTTGGATTCAAGATGTGCATCTTCATAGGCAATGATTTGATCTTCAGACCAAGTTGCAAAGGCGTCATCAATATAAAGTTCAGCATCTTTGCTTTTCCCTTGCACAGCTGGCATCCCCATAAGGTAAACCAAGAAATCATCTAAATAATAATGCGTGTCCCTTAAGCTGAAAATGATTTGTTGGGGACTCTTGATGGGTTTTTTGAAGGATAATTTACCCGTAGTAAGATTAACTTCTGCATTTACTTTAAGTGCCGTAAATAAGGATTCATTCACCTCAAAGCCGTACTCTTTTTTAAGTCTGTTAACCAAATACGCTCTTTTAAGCTGGGCTCTTGAATCTTTTTCAACCCTCTTTTTTATCTCTTCTTTTTCCTCGTCGAAAGTACCTAGTGTTCTGCGATCTAACATCTTGATGATGTGCCATCCATAAGGCGTTTGAACTGGTTCCGAAATGGATCCAACAGTAGTTAAGGAAAAGGCTGCATTTTCATAAGAAGCAACCATCTTGTTGGAACCAAACCACGGGAGTTGTCCACCATTCAATGCGGATTTTTTGTCGTCAGAATATTGCTTAGCCATTTCGCTGAAATCAGCATCTTCATCAACCAGCTTGTGATAGATGTCATCAATTTTTTGCTTGGCAATTTTCTTATCCAAAGATGCAGTATGTCCAGACTTCTTATCAAACTTCACCATGATGTGAGCCGTCTTCACTTCTCCACGAGAAGTGCGCTTGTCAGTTACTTTAAGAATGTGATAGCCAAAACGGGTTCTGATGATCTCTGAGATTTCTCCTTGAGGAGTCGTAAAAGCAGCATTTTCAAAAGGATACACCATATATAATGCGGAAAAATACCCCAAATCTCCTGAATTATCTTTTGCTGAAGGGTCTTGTGAATACAATCTTGCTGCGTTACCAAAATCAGCACCTTTGAGAATTTCATTTCTCAGATTTAAAATCTTTTTATAAGCATTTAAGGTGTCTTGAGGTGATGCATTCTCAGCTACAGAGATTAAAAGATGACTCGCTCTAACTTCTGTTTGCAATCGATTGTAAACCTCTTCTATGAGTTGTGCGCCAACTTCAGTATCCACCAAATAAGGATTTGCCAGTTGTTTGCGATAACCAGAGAGCTCTTTGACAAAGGCAGGTACGGTATCCATTCCCAGAGACTCGGCTTCTTTTACTTTAAGCTTAAAATTAACAAACAAATCGATGTACTCGTCTAAAGTTTTAGGATCGAGTTGCTCACCAACTTGTCTATTTTTATTGTAGATACTTAAAAAGTCATCAACACTAACCTCTTCATTTCCGATCGTCATGAGGGTTCTATCGAAATTTTGTGCTAATGCGTGAAAATTTATTACCGCTAGAAGCAGTAAACCCATTAAATTTTTCATTGCATTTATTTATTTACTAAATCTATTTCCTGCTGTAATTAGGAGCCTCTCTTGTGATGGTCACATCGTGAGGATGAGATTCCGTAACACCAGCACTTGTGATACGCACAAATTGTGCCTTTTCTTTTAGGGCTGAAATACTTTCAGAACCACAGTAGCCCATCCCGGCGCGTAATCCCCCCACAAACTGGTACATGACTTCTGCTAAACTTCCTTTGTAGTCAACTCGTCCAACAATCCCCTCAGGAACCAATTTTTGAACATCATCTTCAACATCTTGGAAGTATCGATCCTTAGAACCTGCTTTCATAGCGTCAATAGATCCCATTCCTCTGTAGGACTTATACTTTCGCCCCTCATAGATAATCGTTTCTCCTGGCGACTCTTCTGTACCTGCGAGTAAAGATCCCAACATCACTGAGTCTGCACCTGCAGAAATTGCTTTAACAATATCTCCTGTATATCGAATCCCACCATCTGCGATAACGGGAACTCCAGAACCTTTAACGGCATCTGCCACCATCATCACAGCAGACAATTGAGGCACACCAACTCCAGCGACAACTCTTGTGGTACATATAGATCCTGGACCAATACCAACCTTTAAACCATCAGCACCCGCTTCTACCAAGTACTTGGCAGCTTCTGCTGTAGCAATGTTTCCAACAACAACATCCAAATCTGCATGTTTGGACTTAATCAATCTCAAAGTATCAACCACTCCTTTGGTATGGCCATGGGCGGTATCAACGATAACCGCGTCTACACCTGCCTCAACCAATGCATCTACTCGATCCATCACATCAGGGGTAACACCCACACCAGCAGCCACTCTCAACCTACCGTATTTATCTTTATTGGCATTGGGCTGCACGCGTACCTTAATAATATCTCTGTAGGTAATTAATCCGATTAAAACATGATCATCATCTACCACAGGAAGCTTTTCAATCTTATGTTTTTGAAGGATATCTTCCGCTTGCGCTAGCGTTGTATTTTCCTTTGTAACAATCAAACCTTCTTTGGTCATGACATCTTCGATAGAAAGCTTGTCATTTTTAATAAATCGTAAATCGCGATTCGTGACAATTCCCAATAATTTAGAATTGTCATCAATAATAGGAATCCCACCAATACGAAACTCTTTCATCATTCGTTTTGCATCGGCAACTTTACAGTTATTAGACAGCGTTACTGGATCAAGTATCATACCGGACTCAGAGCGCTTAACAGTTCGCACTTCCTTGGCCTGAGCTTCAATACTCATATTTTTATGCAAAACTGCAATTCCTCCTTCACGAGCAATAGCAATTGCCATATCCGACTCAGATACGGTATCCATCGCCGCAGAGACAATAGGTGTGTTTAAGCTAATGTTTCTTGAAAATTTGGATGAGATGTTTACATCTCTAGGTAATACTTCAGAGTAAGCAGGTATTAACAATACATCGTCGTAAGTTAGTCCTTCACCGATGAATTTCTCTGTAGAATGAATGTCCATTAGGTCGCAATTTTAGATAATAATTGCGAGCAAATATACTAAAAATCGCGGTGTATATCACTATCATTCTGAAAAGATAAAAGGCTTCCAAAATCAATAAGGGCAAGTCAATGGAGTATCGATAATCGCGTTTTAGGAGGTCATTTTAATGAAAAAAGATAGTTAAGATGAGTTTCTATGTACCAGGATTACCCACTACGATTTCGCAAAGATCATCTTCCTTTAGGTATTGATGGGTCAAAGCTCTCAAATTTTCAGCATCCAAATGATCAAGGAAGTTTTGATAATCGTCATAAAACGCATAGTCCATACCCTGAATATGCATATTTTTCAATAAGCTTACTTGAGCAAAGGGACCATCTGCTGACTTCAAAATCTGGCCCATAATGTAATTTTTCACCAGGCTAAGTTCTTCTTCGGGAATCAATTCTTCTCTAAGCCGCTTGAGTTCTTTGTATATTTCTTGCAATGCCAAAGCCGTTGACTCTCCTTTCACTTCTGTAGAAATACTGAAATAACCACTCTCCTCTTGCTGAACACACATCGCACCTATCCCATAGGTTAAACCTTTATCTTCACGAATATTGCTCATCAAACGAGAACCAAAATATCCCCCCAAGACCACAGACAAAAACTTTAAGGGCTGGTAATCTTGATGATGACTTGTAAAACAAACTCTTCCAATACGAATGGCGGATTGCATAGCCCCCTCTCTCGAAAGATGTATTTTTTCCTTTTTAATGGGTGCCGAGAAGGTCTCAACAACTTTTGGCTTTCTCAATTCCCACGCGCCCAAACATTCTTCTAACATCGCTATTACACCAGTAGGCATGGTTCCCGCAATATATATTTTGAGAACAGCATTTTTATAATTCGCAGTGTGAAAATCTATAAGGTCTTGCCTAGAAATCGACTCAAAATCTTCAAGTGATACAGAAACTCCATAGGGATGAGATTCGAACAAGCAGTTGAAAAAAGTATTTCTCGCAATGAACTCAACCTTCTCAGAATTAATCCTAAAACTCTGTTTTTTTTGGGCGAGAGCAACCTGAAATTCATCTTCTGGGAAGATGGGATTTTTAATCGCATCAACGAAAATGGGAAGTACTTCATCAAAGTATTTATTGAGGGTAAACAGCGAAACAACTGCACGGTCAGCATTGACATCTAGCTGCGTATAAGCACCATAAAAATCTAAGCTTTCGTGAATCTCTTCTCCTTTTTTATGAGCTGTACCCTCAAGAAGTAATGCGTTGCATAAACTGGCCTGTAAGACTTTATTTTGAGCTTTACTCCCGGCCTCAAACACCAGGTCTAAGCGACACAAATCTTGATCACCTCCTTCTACAGTAAATCCCTGCAAGCCGTTTGACAATTGAAAAGTCTTAGGGGTAATGAAATCAGGCATATTGATTTCCTGAAAATGCATTTCTTTTTTTCGATCTAACATCTTCATCTATTTGGCATGATAATACAAAGTATTGGAATTCGCTTTTCTAAAAACAGACTGAGCCACTGCTTTAATCTTATCTGAGGTGACTTCTTCATAGCGTTCGATCTGTTGATTCACCAACTCTGCATCCCCCATCAATTCTGAGGTAGCTAGATTAATGGCCTTATTCAATACATTTAACTCTGAAAACTTGTGTGCTGAGATGGCTTTATTTTTCACTTTTCGGAGTTCTTTTTCACCAACCAGAACAGAACTTAACTTTTCTATTTCGGCATCAATACCTGCTTCTGCATCTTTCATAGACACGCCAGGAGTAAGCTTACCGGCAAAATAAAATAAGCCTTCATCCAATTCACCTCCAATAAATGCGTCAACATCACTAAAAAGTTTGTGTTCTTTCACCAAACTATTGTACAATCGTGAGGAGTTTCCTCTCGACAAAATATCAGAAATTAAATCCGTGGCATAAAAATCTGGATGGGTTCGGGCACACATGTGAAAAGCCTTGTATATCACATCAACAGGCACTTCTCTTTCTACCTTGAGTGTACGTGCCTTTTCTTGACGTGGCTCTTTAGGAAGACTTCTTTTTGGGGTATCTCTTGAAGATATGGGACCAAACCACTTTTGTGAAAGTGCTTTGACTTGATTGAGCGCTACATCTCCAGCAACAACTAATATGGCATTATTAGGCGCGTAATGTGTGTAAAAAAAGTCTTTTACCTCCTCCATAGTGGCCTCTTCTATATGCGAAACTTCTTTACCAATGGTAGGCCATTGGTAAGGGTGTTTTTGGTAAGCAAGTGGCCTTAGCAGTAGGTGAATGTCACCATAAGGCTGATTTAAATAATTCTGCTTAAACTCTTCTATCACCACTTGTCTTTGTACTTCCAGACTTTTTGGAGTAAAAGCCAAACTCAGCATTCGATCGGACTCTAAGCGAAAAGCGTGTTCTAAATTTTCTTTAGGTAACGTTATGTAGTAATTGGTAATATCATTGGAGGTAAAAGCATTGTTCTGCCCACCTGCTTTCTCTACAACTTCATCATAATCAGAGATGTTTACAGAGCCCCCAAACATTAAATGTTCAAAGAGATGCGCAAAACCGGTACGAAGAGGATTTTCATCACGGGCACCTACATCATACAATAAGTTGAAGGCAACAATGGGGGTGCTTTTATCTTGATGGACAATGACTTTCAAGCCATTTTCCAATTCAAACTTTTCAAAATTTATCATCCTACAAATGTATCCATTCTAATTTTAGCGCCACAAATAACAAGCTAAAACTCAACAAATAAATAATTCCCAAAACCGATAAAATGCGCATGATTAAATTCGGTTTTTCTTGTTTGGTTAAATCATCTGAAAGCACCAATTTGAAATTGACAATGGCAATCAAGGGGGCGATGACAAAAGATATGATCGTCGCTAAATCTACCAAGGCTTTAAAATTCCCCAAAAAATTATTGATGACAATAAAAGCACCCACCAAGACGATGGTTAGCCACAACTTGTAGGTTTTAATTTCTTTACGACTCGCATCCAAGAGTAATGCCGTCGTTTCAGACATGGCTCTAGAATAACCATCAAAAACAGTAATACAGGTACTAAACATGACGGAAAATGAAGAGATGGCTATAAAATAATAAGCACCCTCCCCCATTGTCCGCGTAAACATTCCCACTACTTGATTGGCAAAGACAGCTGAACTGTTAGAGAGCTCTGTCTCGGTTCCGTAAATTAAAAAGGCACCCAACGTAATGAAACAAATGGACAAACCCGCAGTGATCCAATAACCGATGTTGAACTCTTTTAGGGTTTCCTTCAAAGTGGGCAAATAATCCGTTTGCTTAATCCGTTCCAGCGTCCAAATGGAATTCCAAGTTGAGAGATCTACTGCTGTCGGCATCCAACCCATTAAGGCAATCACAAAAAACACATTTTCCTTGTCCAATTCAAGAGGTAAAACCAATTGATCCCATGTGGCTACTGGTCCATGCCAGAGCGTCATTAGGAAAGCAATGAGCGTAGATATTAACAAGACCGAACCAATCAATTTAATCAAACCGTCCAATAGACTGAACTTGCCACTTAGAAGGACGGCCATACATACCGCCATTAGTAAAATAGAAGCCTCTGATGGGTCTAATGGCAATTGGAAAAGATTAATCATTAAACCTACACATACATAGGTAACCGCCGCTGCTACGGTAAACATAGAAATTAAAGTAATGGCTAAGTATAAAATGAGCATGCCTCTGCCCAACTTATGATACCCATAAATTAAACTTTTCCCCGTGGCGTTGGCATAACGAGATCCAAACTCAAAAAAAGGATACTTTAAAACATTGGCCATCAAAGCAAATCCTATCAAAGCAAAACCGTATTCTGCTCCCGCTCTGGTCGATTGAACAAGGTGGGATACCCCTATGGCTGTGGTAGCGAATAAAATTCCGGGGCCCAGTGTTTTTAAAAATCTCTTGGTAAACATGTAGATAAGTCTTTACTGATCGTAGTTGTGATGTAATTTGGATAAGGTTTTGTAGAAATCTTCCATGATTTCCATGACAATCTCTTGGGCAGGCTTAATCTCTTGTATGGAAGAAGAAACTTGTCCAATTTCAAGCTCGCCCTCATTCATATCTCCTTCAAACATTCCTTTTTTTGCTCGACCTTTGCCCAAAAGTGCTTTCAATTCCTCATTAGAAGCCTGATTTACATAGGCCTTTTGAATGTCATTGTAAAACTTATTTTTCAACAAGCGAACAGGAGTAAGTTCTTTTAGGGTCAACCTTGTCGAATCCTCTTTCGCATTGACAATGGCATTCTTAAAATCGATATGTGCAGAGGATTCTGGAGTGGCAACAAATCGAGAACCAATTTGAACGCCTTCTGCCCCTAGAGCAAATGCTGCAGCCATACTTTTCCCAGAACCTATACCACCTGCAGCAATCACAGGAATATTGACCGCTTCTGCAATCAAAGGCACCAAACACAGCGTTGTGGTCTCCTCCCTACCGTTATGCCCACCCGCTTCGAAGCCTTCGGCAACAACAGCATCTACACCAGCCGCCTCAGATTTTTGAGCGAAAATGACATTGGAAACGACATGAGCCACCTTAACGCCGTGCTTTTTAAACAGAGGTGTCCATTTTTTTGGACTGCCAGCAGAAGTAAACACAATGGGGACTTTTTCATCCAAAATCGTCTGAACATGCGCTTCTATACTGGGGTATAATAGGGGTAGGTTTACAGCAAAAGGTCGGTGGGTGGCCTTTTTACATTTTTGAATATGCTGCTTTAAAACCTCAGGGTACATAGAACCCGCACCAATGATACCCAGTCCTCCAGATTCACTAACTGCCGATGCCAACTCCCAGCCACTGCACCAAACCATACCCGCTTGAATAAGGGGGTATTTTATTCCAAACAAATCCGTTAACCTGTTATTAAATTTATGGGTTTTCAAGCTTAAATTCCTCTTTAAGTTCTACTAAAGTTAACTCACTTAATCAATTGGATCATATTGGATTACAGATATTACCTATCACCTTTTCGATGATTGATTGTGGTGAGTTTATCTCCTTCTCTCAAAACTGTTTTGTAGAGATCTCCGTATTCATAGACCTCCATTTTCTCCTGAACTCCCTTCTCGGAATAATAAAACCACTTTCCATGTTTTAATCCCTTTTTGTATTGGCCCTCCGTTTTTTTCTTTGATGAAGGGTAATAACTGATGTAAGTACCATGAAGTTGATCAAGAGCATAGAAGGCTTTCAAAAGTACATTGCCTGTCGCCCCATATTTCAACCATGCTCCTTCTTTCTTGTCGGATGCCCAGTGGATGACTTCAGCTAGGGTACTATCGGCATAAAAGATACGTTCTTCTCCTTCTTTGAGCCCCAATGTATAATCTTCAGTGGAAACCAAATGACCACGAGTACTAAAATACTTCCACCGTCCTATCTTTTGCTTTCCGTCAAATTGACCAAGTGCTTCCAAATTCCCGTTGGGCATATACATTACGGCATTTGAGATTCCTCCTGGGCTTTCATATTGTCGCTCTGAAATCACCTTTCCATTTTGGTCATAGAAACGAAAAACGCCCACTTCTTTATCGTCTTCAAAGGCCCCCTCATAACGCAGGGAACCCCATGGATACATTTTAGACCAAACTCCTTGTTTCAAGCCGTTTGCATCCGTTACATTTTGAGCCGAAAGCAAACAGGAGCTCATTAATAATACCAGTGGTATACCTATTCTTTTCATAAAAAAAATTTAATCCATTAAAAATAACGATTCTGTTCTCATGTACAAAAATGAATTCCCTTTGCATGAATCATCAAGAATTCTCAATGATTATTTTTGCCATATTTGACCAAGAATATTTTTTCTTTTCTTCTGAGACATTCTCAGCAAACTGAGCTTCTCTATTTTCATCATAAAAATCATGAATAGCCTCTGCAATGGCATCTGGATTCACATCGACCACATAACCCACTTTTTTATGAGCAACCACTTCTCCTAAACCTCCCACACGAGTAACCAATATAGGCTTGTTGAAATGATAAGCTATTTGAGCCACTCCACTCTGCGTAGCAGAGCGATAGGGCTGAACAACCATATCCGAAGCGGAGAAGTATAGATTCACCTGATCCTGAGGGATAAAATCTGGATAGAAATGAACCCGATCCGATCGCTTCAAATCAAGTACCTTCTTTTTATAGAATTCAGCATCATCATAAAACTCACCAGCAACAATCAATTCCACATCGTCTGGGAGTTGTGGCAAAGCATCCAATAGTAGATCCAAACCTTTGTATTTTCTGATAAAACCAAAAAACAATAAATATTTTTTAGAAGAATCAAGACCTAAACGTTCTATGGCCATTTGTTTATCCAAAAGAATTCCAAACTGATCGTAAACAGGATGTGGGTGATCATCAACAACAGGGTTCATCACAAATTTTGACAAGTCTTTCCCTACGGACTTTGACATCACTAAAAATTGCGCATTGGCATTTAAAAAAAAACCCGTCAACATTGAATCGCCTAATCTTTTTTCATGAGGGATTACATTATCGCATAAGGCAATGAGCTTGGCTGTTTTTCTCAAGCCTGAAAGCCTCAAAACAGCTCCAAGTGCTAAGCCTATAAAGGGAATCCAAAAGCGAGTAAGCACTATGTCCGGATTTTGACGTTTTAACCAAAATGCTGTTTTAATCCATGAAAAAGGATTTATAGAATTGATCTTTGTATGAATCTCTAAATCCGGAGAGGATCCGTCTTGTTCAAATTGTGTCTTTCCCGGAAATAGCAGACTCGGATATTGCAAAGAAAAGGAAAGCATCAACACTTCATGGCCCATTTTCTTTAGGGCCAATCCTAAAGCGTGATTACTGTCTGCAATACCACCTCTGAGTGGGTATGCGGGACCAATAATTATGACTTTCTTTCTTTTCAAGAATCTTTATTCAGTCGATCTTCAATGATGTAGTGGTTGCGCTCAGAATTTGAACGCGCAATTAATTCAGCAACAAAACCGGTTAAGAACAATTGTGCTCCAACAATCATTGCTAAAATACCAAAGTAAAACAAAGGTCGATCGGTCATGTTGTAAGCCTGCCACATCAACTTAGCATAGGCTAAGTAAGCGGCAATACCAAAACCAAGCACGAAATATAAGACGCCAAAAAAACCAAACAAGTGCATGGGTTTCTTTCGAAATTTTGAAATAAACATCACGGTAAAGAGATCAAGGAAACCGTTGATGAATCGCTCCATACCAAACTTCGTAACCCCGTACTTTCGCTCCTGATGCTTAACGACCTTTTGCCCGATCTTATCGAAGCCCGCCCATTTCGCCAATACGGGAATGTAGCGGTGCATTTCTCCATATACTTCTATGGTCTTGATGACTTTGTGATCATAAGCTTTTAGTCCACAATTAAAATCTTTCAGCTCTATGCCAGACATTTTTCGAGTGGCCCAATTGAACAACTTTGTGGGTATTGTTTTTGAGAGTGGATCGTATCTTTTTTCTTTGTATCCAGAAACCAAATGAAAGCCATCTCTTTTAATCATATTGTAAAGCTCAGGGATTTCCTCAGGACTGTCTTGAAGATCAGCATCCATGGTAATCACGACATCCCCTTGTGCCGCTTCAAAAGCGACATATAAACCCGCTGACTTTCCATAATTTCTTCGAAATTTTATGGCTTTTACCGCAGGGTCATATTTTGCTAAATCATCAATGATTGGCCAGGAGTTGTCGGTACTTCCATCATCTACAAAAATGATCTCATAAGTGAAATCATTCACCTGCATGACTTGAGTTATCCAACTGTGTAATTCAGGGAGAGATTCTGCCTCATTATAAAGAGGTATGCATATGGAAAGTTGTACATATCCCATCTTAATCTGTAGTAATTTTGTCTTTATTTACAACATAAGTTTGAGCCATGATATCATGCAAACACTGTCTATTTTTTGTAAACAACATTAATAAAAAACCAAGACATAACAATAAAACTGAAAATAATTTATCTATCCATCTAGCAAAAGCCACAGCAAAAAATATTCGCTGACCTAATGGATTAACAACTTTTATACTCATCACTTTTTTCCCAATAGTGGCTTGCCAGGAACTACTCTCAAGGAAGCTGAAATATAACATTGAAATAAGGTAAGCTCTAGGATCTTTAAACAAAACCCAATAATCAAACTTTTTTACTATTAAATCATCTTGAATATCGATTTGTAAAAACCACCATAAAAATGATAAAACCGAACTCAATATAAAAAAATCAATAAACATCGCAACTAGTCTATTTCCAAATGACGCAAAACCATAATTTTTAAAACATTTAGTATCAAAATCACCTGCAAAAT